>NZ_JBLWIU010000008.1:74236-453909 GCF_048381395.1 Rhodococcus shunpengi | reverse complement strand
GTGGCGCGTCGTGTGTCGAGGGGAGAGCCGTCAGCCGGCAGCGACGAGCCGACGCTCTTCGGGGGTGGGTTCGGACGACAGGATCGCCGACTCGAGCAGCTCTTCCGCCTGCTCGTCCGACAGCGACATGCCGAGGGAGAGTTCGGCGAGGACGGAACTGTGTGCAGTCTTCAGCATGCCCTTCTCGCCCGCCGACAGGCCCTTCAGATGTTCGCGACGAGTCAGGTCGCGAACCACGGCGGCGGTGACGTGGAGGTCACCGACGTTCAGCTTCTCCCGGTTGCTCTTGAATCGTCGCGACCACGTCTGTTCTTCGTGTTCGGTGGGAGCGTGCAGGATCGCGAACAGTTCTGCGAGTTCGCTCGGGTCGTAGACGTTGCGCAGTCCGATCTCCTCGGCCTTCCCCACCGGCACGGCGACCATGAGGTCGGAGCGATGAATCTTCAGTTGCAGATACGGTACGGGCGACTGCTTGATCGTCCGGGTGATGATCGCGGACACCGTGGCGGGTCCGTGATGGGGATGGACGACGATCTGTCCGGTCGAGAACTGCATACGACTTCTCTCTGTCGGTGGGTGTCACACCCGGTCGTCCGATTCGTAAGGGCACGAACGCAACCGCACGACCGTCGCATCACTGCAGCGCTCCGGGAACGAGGACTGATGCGGACGCGGGAAGGCTCATTCCATTCGGATGATCGAGCCGGAACCCGCGAGGTGACATGTCCCATCATCGCAGGTGGCCCGCGCACACGTCCGCTGTGGGGTAGGTCACACGGGCTCGACGGTGGTCGACGCTCCGCGGTCGAGCCACACGTGGGGGAAACATTTGACATGATCGGCGGGCCGGACGCGCCGGTGCGAACGCAGAGCAGGAGTGACAATTGGCCGAGGACGTCACCGAGAGCAGGCCTCGTCGCCCGATCGGACCCCGGGTCGTGCTCGTTCTGGCATTCGTCGTGGTGGTCACGGCCGCCGCATTCGTCCTCACCCCCGTGCCGGGGTCACTGGTGGTGCGCAAGGTGTTCGAACGCGACGCGCGGGAGCAGACCGAGAAGCTCGCGGTGGACGCTCCGGAGACGGACTTCGTCGCCGACCTCCACTACCGGGAGGACGACCCGGACGCCTACCTCGACGTGTACACACCGCCAGGGACCACCGAGGCGCTGCCGACGATCGTGTGGACGCACGGCGGCGCATGGTTGTCGGGTAATCGCACCAACTACGCGGGTTACTACAGGCGTCTCGCGGCCGCCGGATTCACTGTGGTGTCGGTCGGCTACTCGCTCGCACCGGGCCATCGCTATCCGACCCCGGTGCGGCAACTCGTCGATGCACAGCGCTACCTGCTCGAGCACGCCGACGAACTGCACATCGACACCGAGCGGATCGTGCTCGCCGGTGACTCGGCCGGGGCGCAACTGTCCGCGCAGATCGCCGCGGCGGTCACCGCCCCCGACTACGCCGCGCTCCTCGGTGTCGACCCGGCGTTCACACCGGAGAACGTGCGCGGTGTCGTGCTCAACTGCGGCATCTACGACGTGTCCGCGATCGGTGGGAGCGGCGGGCTGATCGGATGGGGCGTCGAGCAGGCGATGTGGGCCTACACCGGCGCCCGGGAATTCGCCACTTCGGATGCGGCGGGCCAGATGTCGGTGTTGAACTCGGTCACCGAGAACTTCCCGGCCACCTACATTTCCGGTGGCAACGCCGATCCGCTCACCGCCACCCAGTCCGAGAGGCTCGCGCAGCGACTCACCGGACTGGGTGTGCAGGTGGATGCGTTGTTCTATCCGGACGATCACACACCGGAGCTGGCACACGAGTACCAGTTCGATCTGTCCACTCCGGATGCGCGTGCCGCGCTCGAGCGGACGATCGATTTCGTCCGCAAGGTCACGACGTAGCGCGCGCGGGGATCTCGGCGACGACGCGTTCGGCGAGCGGCCGCGAGGAGGCCGGGTTCTGGCCCGTGTACAGGACGCGGTCGACCACCACGTGCGGCTCCCAGGCGTCCGCGGACGAGAAGACCGCGCCCGCCTCCTGGAGACGGTCCTGCAGCAACCAGGGTGCCTTGTCGGCCAGTCCCGCCTGGACCTCCTCGACGTTCGTGAACGCCGTCAGGCTGTAACCCTCGAACAGCCAGCGGCCGCCGGACTCGTGGGCGGGGAGCAGGGCCGCCGGGGCGTGGCACACCATCGCGACCACTTTGTCGGCCTCGACGAAGTGCCGCACGAGTTCACCGAACCGCTCGTCGACGGCGAGATCCTCCATCGGACCGTGACCACCGGGCACGAACAGCAGGTCGAAGTCCTCGGCCCGCTGGTCCTCGAGCACCGCCGCACCGGAGAGCACCGGCTGCAACTTCTCGAGCGACGACTTCAACTCGGCCACGCGGTCCTCACCGCCTGCGGCGTCGGGTTCGAGGCTGGCCTGGTCCACGACGGGCGTGCGGCCGCCCGGAGTGGCAACGGTGATGTCGTAACCGGCCTCGTCGAAGACGGTGTACGGCTCGACGAGCTCCTCCGCCCAGAAGCCCGTGGGATGGCGGGTGCCGTCCTGCAACGTCCAATGATCGGCGGAGCTGACGACGAACAGGATGCGGGTCATGGTGTGTCCTTTCGAATGAACGTAGAGGTCGCGTACCCGCTGCGAGCGGGACCGACACGGGGGGTGACGACGATCGCCGGGCCCACGAGGGACCCGGCGATCGTGTGATGTGACTGTGGGTGCGGCGGATCAGACGCCGACCACCTCCTGCGCGATGGCGGCCAGACGGGTCTGGGCCGCGGAGATCACGCCGTGTCGTGCCTTGTGCGCTTCCTCGTAGGCGACGATCGCCCGGATGTCCGCAGGTTCGGTCAGTTCCTTGACCGCCGCCACGGCCTTCGGGACGGTGAGATCGTCGTAGTTCCGGATCGGCAGCTCCTCCTCGGTGAGGACACCCGAGGCGCTGCGTGCCCTGTGCAGAGCGTCGGCGGTGCCGTCGGCACCTTCTCGACGGCTCACGCGTTCGGCCGTCTCGAGAGCCGCATCGCGCGAGGCACCGATGGTCTTGGCTGCGACGTCACCGGCGTGCGCGCCGCGCGAGAGCAGCGACTCGATGCGGGGACGTGTCGAGCGTGCGACGTCGATCGCTCGATCGATGCTGCGCGCCGACCAGGTGACCGGCGTGTTGACCAGGCGCACCGCTGCGCCGGCCGCGGCCTGCAGGGGAGTGCGACGCAGAGCGGCAGGACCGCCGAGCGCCTCCTCCGCGATGACGGTGGTGAGCCACTCGACCGTCGCCGTGTGAGCTGTGATCAGACGGTCCGCCAGCGACACGATCGACTTGTGTCCGCCCGCGGTGGCCAGTGCCTTCACATAGCGGGCACGGTCGAGGAGCTGATGTTCGAGGGCGAGGTCGGACAGCAGTGCTTCGTCGAACGGCTGCGCCTGCTCGGTGAGGGTCTTCACCATGATGGCGGCGCGGCCGATGAACGGCCCGACCACATCGGGAAGTCCGCCCAGATCGCGGATCGCCTCTTCGATCGCCACCGCACGGATGCGGCAGTTCTCGGCGTTCTCGGTCAGCTCCTTGCGTACCGCTTCGGTTCGGGCCTGCGCGACACGCGTTTCGGCGACCTGGGTCTCTGCATGGGTCAGTTCGTGGAGAGTGCGCAACTGGGTGAGCAACGCGGGAGTTCGATTCTCGGTCATCGTGCGTTCGCCTCCTTCGCACTGGAAGAGTCGGTGATCTACCGACGAATTCACATCCATCGAGAAAATGACGTGACAACTGTCGGCTACCCGACCCCCGGAACTGCTAACGTCTATGTGATCCATAACACACCCCCTGGTCGGGTTCGTTGCTGCAGTGACCACTCGGCGCACGCGAGTCACACGGGTCTCGGTTTGAGCCCGTTACTCGCGGGGAAACTTCGGAGCACACCTTGACGTGAGAGATCGAGGCCGGGACGAGACGCGGTCCGCCTGACTCTTCAGGTGATCGGCGACCGTGAGACGGCCGCAAGCAGCACAAAGGAAAGCGGGGACGACACGATGACCACGGCAGCACCCGTCATGCCCACGGACGTGATCACCGCTCCGGCGACGGTTGCTCCGTCGCAGTCGGCCGAGACTCCGGTGCGGACGATCGACGCGCGGTCCGTCGAGGCTCCGCCGTCGGCCGACATGGCGTCGAGGGAGGTGGACCCTCCGGTGGCGGAGGAGATGCCGGCTCTGCTCGAGCACCCGATCGCGGGCATGCTGATGTTCGTCGTCCTCGCCGTCTGTGGATTCGCAGCCGCCGCGGTGGTCGCAGGATCCGTGGCGGCCGGGCTCGCTCTGGCGGGTGTCGTCGGAGGAGCGGCGGCGACTCTCGTCGCTGTTCTCTGACGTGGCAGAACGACACCGGTAGGCCCGTTTCGTCCAGATCGGAACGGGAGGATATCGTCTCCGGTCATGTCCAAGGAATTCGTTTTCACGTCCACGCTCGACCACAGCGTCGAACGCGTCCACGGCGCTTTGACCAGCGAGGACTTCTGGAACAGCCGACTGGCTGCGAGCCAGACCGGCGTAGGGCAGCTCGAGGTCGGCTCCGGTCCCGGAACCTTCCGCGCGAAGGTCTCCGACCAGATCGACACCTCTGCTCTGCCCGCGGTCGTCCGGGGCGTGGTGCGAGGACCTCTGATCATCGAGCGCACCGACGAGTGGGGCGGACTCGAAGGCGGTACGGCGCAGGGAACGCTCGCCGGCAGCACGTCGGGACTGCCGATCACGATCGCGGCCCGTTCGGAACTGCGGGGCAACGCGGCCGGCGGTACCGAGATCGAGGTGCGTGGCGAGGCCACCGTCAAGGTCCCCGTCGTCGGCGGGCAGATCGAGGGTCTGATCGTCCAGCTCGTCGAGAACATCGTCCAGAACGATCGGACCGACATCGACAAGTGGCTCACCGAGAACTGACTCGCGGGGTCGCCCGATCGATCGGCTCCCGGTCGACGGGTCATCTGTTCCGATGCCGCCGTTCCTCTTCCGAGGTGCGGCGGCATCGTCGTTCCGGACGGATCGGTCGGCGACACACCGGGGCGGGTCGTTGAAGAGGGGTGTGACCCGGGCCACCATCGGATCATGTCGATGCCGTGGGACGAGGACGGCGGCTACGCGTGGGAACGCCGCGAGGCCGGATACACCTGGGAGCAGATCGGCAGCGAACTCGGTTGCCCTGCCCATGTCGCACAGAATCTGGGGGAGCGTTACCACGCGGATATCACCGCCGAGATGACGAGGAACCAGTTGTCGCTGTTCGACATCTCGACGGAGACCTGAATCCCGGCTGCCGGTGTTCGCCGTGTGTTCATCGGATGTGCACCCGTACGGACCTCGTGCGAAGAGGCATCGTCGCCTCCGGAGGGGACCGTAGGTGTCATGGAGGCACTCGTGCGCGACTCCCTGTTCGGTTTCCTGCAGGAGAGCGGACTCGCCGGCTCGGGCGGTGAAGCGGCGGCGCTGCTCATGGAAGGTCTCGTCCGCGTCGATCATCGCCAGGTCCGCAGTCCCCGCACCCCACTTCGTGCCGGGGACGTCGTCTCGATCGCGGGTACGCGATCGATGGCGGTCTTCGGCGTCTCTCCCGGTGGGGTTCGTCCCGTCCTGTAGCTCGTCCGTCGCACGGAGCACCCGCGACCTGCGACGCAGTCGCCTGTCCGGGCGGTGTGATAAGCCGTACCGGACGAGAACGAGCGACGACGAGGGAGAACGACGCGTGCTGATACTGCACCGTGCGGAGCGCACCGGCATCCTGGCGGATGCGCTGGCCGAGGTGCTCGCGAAACCCCTCGACGATCCGTTCGCGCGGGAGGTCGTCGCGGTGCCCGCCCGGGGTGTCGAAAGATGGCTCACCCAGCGGTTGTCGGGCCGGCTCGGTTCGTCCGCCGGCGACGGGGTGGCCGCCAACATCGACTTCCCGTCCCCGTCGCGCCTCGTCGACGAAGCACTCGCCGCAGCCTCCGGCATCACCGCCGACGACGATCCGTGGCATCCCTCCCGCATGCTGTGGTCACTGCTCGGGGTGATCGACGAGTGCGTCGGCGAACCGTGGTGCGCCACCCTCGCGCGTCACCTCGGTCACGGCGCCGACGACCACCGGGCCGGGCGCCGGTACGCCACCGCAGCGCATCTCGCCGGCCTGCTCCGCAGTTACGGACTCCAGCGCCCCGGAATGATCGCCCAGTGGGCGGCAGGGCACGACACCGACGGCACGGGTGCGCCCCTCGACGACCATCTGCGATGGCAGGCCGAGCTGTGGCGACGCCTGCGCGCCCGCATCGGGGTCGACAGCCCGTCGCAGCGACTCGGCGAACTGTGCGGCCGGCTGCGGGACGACCCCGATGTCGTCGATCTGCCCGAACGACTCTCCATCTTCGGTCCCACCCGCCTCGACACCGTCCTCGTCGACGTGCTGTCCGCGCTCGGGTACCACCGCGACGTGCACATCTGGCTTCCGCATCCGAGCCCGGTGATGTGGGACGGACTGACCCGGCGTCCGGCGTCGATGCGTCGCGCCGACGACCACAGCGCTCTCGGGGTGCAGCACCCGTTGCTCGCCGCTCTCGGCCGCGACGTGCGCGAACTCCAGAGCCGGCTCTCCGGCCTCGACTGCACCGACGTCCCACACACCTCACCCCGGCCGCCTGCGACGCTCCTCGGCCGGTTGCAGGCCGATCTCCGCGACGATCGCGCCCCCGAACCCGGATCGGCAGAGCCCGACGGGACCGTGATGATCCACGCCTGCCACGGACCCACCCGGCAGGTCGAGGTGCTCCGCGAGTGCCTGCTGCACCTGTTCCGCGACGACCCCACTCTCGAGCCACGCGACGTCATCGTCATGTGCCCCGATGTCGAGACGTACGCGCCGCTCGTCCACGCCGCCTTCGGGGCCGGGGTCGGCGAGCATCCCGGCCACACGCTGCGGGTCCGTCTCGCCGATCGCGGCCTGCGCCGCACCGATCCGATCCTCGCGGTGGTGTCCGAACTACTCGCGCTCGCCGACGGCCGGGTCACCGCGAGCGAGGTCCTCGATCTCGCCGCCTCCGCCCCGGTGCGCCGCAAGTTCGCATTCGACGACGACGAACTCGAACGCCTTCAGGAGTGGACCACCGAGACCGGTGCCCGCTGGGGTCTCGGCCCGTGGCAGCGCAAGAGTTTCGGTCTCGGCGACTTCATGCAGAACACCTTCGGGGCGGCACTCGACCGCATCCTGCTCGGTGTCGCCGCCGACGGAGCGGACGGGGAGTGGCTGTCGCTGTCGCTGCCCCTCGACGACGTCGACAGCAACGACATCGACCTCGCCGGGCGGTTCGCCGAGTTCATCGATCGGCTGACGGTGGTGCTGCTCCGGCTGCGCGGCCCGCACCCGGCGGGGCGGTGGTCGGACGAACTCGGTTACGGCATCGATCTGCTCACCGACGTTCCCACTGCCGACGCATGGCAGCTCACCCGCGCGCGGCGCGAGATCGGCGACGCCGTCGAGCACGCCGGCGACACGCAGTTGTCCCTGAGCGACGTCCGGTCCATGCTCTCCTCCCGGCTCGCCGGGCGTCCGTCGCGCTCGAATTTCCGGACCGGCGAACTGACCGTGTGCACGATGGTGCCGATGCGCTCGGTGCCCCATCGCGTGGTGGTGCTCCTCGGTCTCGACGACGACGTCTTCCCCCGCACGGCCCACATCGACGGCGACGACGTCCTGACCCAGAATCCTTGTGTGGGAGAGCGTGATCCGCGCAGCGAGGACCGGCAGCTGCTCCTCGACGCACTGATGGCCGCGGAGGAGCGTGTGTTGTTGTTCCACACCGGCGCCGACGCCGTCACCGGAGCACTGCGCCCACCGGCGATTCCGCTCACCGAGGTGCGCGACGTGGTGGCGACGATGACGGGCGTCGACGTCGACGACGAGCGCATCGTGCGGCGACATCCCCTGCAGCCCTTCGACCCGCGGAACTTCCGGGCCGACGACCCGTTCGGGTTCGGTGTCACCGCACTCGCGGGAGCCCGTGCAGGACAAGGAGGTTCGGTGGCGCGCGACCGGTCGGGTGCACTTCTCGTCGACGACCTTCCGGCCCCCGCTCGCACCGATGTCGATCTCGATGAGCTCGTCGCCTTCCTGACACATCCGACGCAGGGATTCCTCCGGCAGCGGCTCGGTCTGCGGATCCCCGACACCGACGAGGGCATCGCCGACGCATTGGACGTCGAACTCGACGGTCTCGCCCAGTGGCAACTGGGCGACCGCATGCTCGAAGCGCGGTTGGCGGGCATGTCCGCGGGTGCCTTCCAGGACGCGGAGTGGCGTCGCGGCACGCTCCCGCCGTTCGCGCTCGGCCGCAGGACCCTCGACGCGGTGAGCGACAATGTCGAGCGCCTCGTGCACGCCTGCGCCGGTGTGCACACCGGGCAGGCCCGCACCGTCGATATCCGCGTCGATCTCGGCGACGGTCGTCGGCTCACCGGCACCGTCGGAGGTGTGCACGGCGAGGTGCTGGCCCGCAGCACGTATTCCAAGCTGTCCCCGAAACACCGGCTGGAAGCATGGATCCGGTTGCTCGCCGTCGTCGCCTCGGGGCATCCCGGGCAGTGGCGTGCGGTGACCACCGGGCGCAGCCGTTCGCGCTCGTATCCGGCCTGGCGCTCGACCCTGCTGGCTCCCGCCGATCCCGTCGCGCTGCTCGCTGCACTCGTCGATCTGCGCGATCGTGGACTGTGCCGGCCGCTGCCGCTCGTGACGGGTGCGTCGGCCGAGTACGCCGATCGCCGACACCGCGGCGATTCCGTGGAGATGGCACTGTCGGCCGCCGGGAAGGCGTTCGGTGGCGCGTTCGGCGACGGCAAGGACCGTCACGTGCAGTACCTGTACGGGCCCGACGTGACGCTCGGGCAGCTCACCGCCGACGCACCGGACGGCGTCGAGGCCGGCTGGTTCGACGACCCCACCCGTTTCGGTGTGCTCGCCCGACGGCTGTGGGAACCCCTGCTCGCCTCCGAGAACCAGGGACGCCCGTGAGAGAAGGACGCAGCGTGCCCGATACCGCCATCACCGATCCGCGCGCCGTAGGCGGTCCGCCGCCCGCAGGCTTCGATCTGCTCGGTCCGCTCCCGAGCGGCACCACCGTTCTCGAGGCCAGCGCGGGGACAGGGAAGACGTACGCGATCGTCGGGCTCGCCACCCGGTTCGTCGCCGAAGGGCACGCCCGCCTGTCCGACCTGCTGCTCGTCACCTTCAGCCGGGCCGCGACGCAGGAACTACGCGAGCGCACCCGGAACCGGTTCGCGCAGGTCGCCACCGCCCTCGCCGATCCGGACAGTGCGCGGACGAGCACCGACATGCTCGTCCGTCATCTCGCGAGCGAGGACGTCGACGCGCGGCGGTCCCGCCTGCGACAGGCGTTGTCCGACTTCGACTCCGGCACCATCTCGACCACGCACGGCTTCTGCCGCCGCATGCTCGACGAACTCGGGATCGCCGGTGAACGCGAACCCGACGTCACGGTCGTCGAGGACGTCGACGACCTGCGGGTGGAGGTCGTCGACGATCTCTACCTGCGGCGTTACGGCAGAGGACAGACCCCCATCACCTACGCCGAGGCGGCCGTCGCCGCGAAGGAGGCGATCTTCGACCCGCAGGCCGAACTCGCACCGAACGACGCCGACGGCACCGCGGCCGGCGAGCGTGTGGAGTTCGCACGTGCGGTCCGCGAAGAGGTCGAACGACGCAAGCGCCGCCTCGGCCTGCGCGACTTCGACGACCAGTTGTCCCTGCTGCACGCCGTGCTCGGCGATCCGGAGCACGGCGACGCCGCCTGTCGGCGGATGCGTGCGCGCTTCTCCGTCGTCCTCGTCGACGAGTTCCAGGACACCGACCCCAAGCAGTGGGAGATCCTGCGCCGGGCGTTCCACGGGCACAGCACGCTCGTGCTCGTCGGCGACCCGAAACAGGCCATCTACGCCTTCCGCGGCGCGGAGGTGCTCAGCTATCTCGACGCCGTCTCCGAATCCGACACGTACTGCGAGCTGACCACCAACTGGCGCAGCGACGGCGATCTCGTCCGGGCGCTCGAACACGTCCATCTCGGTGCGGCCCTCGGTGATCCCCGCATCGTGGTGAACCCGGTGAAGGCGGCAGCCGCCGATTCCCGGCTCTCGGGCATCGCGCCCCTGCGGGTGCGTCACCTGCCCCGTGCCGGTGCCGGTCCGCTCAACGACTGGGGTTTCCCGCAGAACCTCGACGGCCTGCGCGGGCGGGTCGCCCGCGACGTGGCGGCCGACATCGTGCGCCTGCTCGACGACGAGAACGTCACCCTCGACCTCGGTTCCGGTCCCGAGCGTGTGCAGCCCGGGCACATCGCGGTCCTCGTGCGCAAACACAAGCAGGTGACGCTCGTCCACGACGCGCTGACGAAGGCGAACGTGCCGTGCGTGGTCGCCGGGGGCACGAGTGTGTTCGCCACCCCGTCCGCGCAGCACTGGCTGTGGGTGCTCTACGCGCTCGAGCAGCCCCATCGCGCCGATCGCGTCCGGCTCGCCGCGCTCACCCCGCTGCTCGGCCGCACGATGACCGACATCGATTCGGAGGGCGAAGCGCTGGTCGTGGAGGTCGGCGGACTGCTCCGCGAACTGAACGACGTCTACGCCCGCACCGGCTTCGCCGCCGTCTTCGAACGACTCGCGTCCTTCGGTTCGGTCGAGGCCCGCCTCCTCGACGAGCCGTCCGGGGAACGCACACTCACCGACATCCGGCACGTCGCCCAGCTGCTCGAGGACGTCGCCTCGGCACAGTCGCTGGGGCCGGCCGCACTCACCCGCTGGCTCGAGGACCGCATCAACGACCCCGACCGCGGTGGGGCCGACCGGATCCGGCGCCTCGACAGCGACGCCGCGGCGGTCCAGATCCTCACCGTGCACGGCAGCAAGGGGCTCGAGTTCCCCGTCGTCCACGTCCCGTACGGGTGGGATGCCGCGAAAAACCCCGAGCCCGACAAGCTGCTGCTGCACGAGAACGGCCGGCGCATCCTCGATGTGGGTGGCAAGAGCGGTCCCGGCTACGTCGCGCGGCGCCGTCAGCACGAACTCGAGGAGGCGGGGGAGGAACTGCGCCTGCTGTACGTGGCGGTGACGCGCGCGCAGTGTGCGCTCACCCTCTGGTGGGCGCCGTCCACCCCCACCTCGCGGTCGCCGCTGCACCGGTTGCTGTTCGCCCGCGATGCCGGTTCGGCCGAGATCGCGGCGGAAGGCCGGATCGGTCACGACGAGGCCATGGCCGAGGAATTCGACCGGTGGGCCGCGCGCGCCGACGGAGTCATCGCCGCCGAAGCGGTGGGGTCCCATCCGATTCCGGTGCGACGCTGGACCCGCCCCCGCGTGGAGACCGGACCTCTCGCCGCGGCGCGCTTCGATCGGGTCGTCGACGAGAACTGGCGCAGGACCTCCTATTCGGCGCTCACCGCCTCGGTGCACGATGCGCCCGTGGTGAGCGGTGAGGTGGAGGAACCGGTGACGACCGACGAGCCGGCCGAGCCTCCGCTGAGCGCAACGGAACCGGCGCGCGAAGGCATTCCGTCACCGATGAACGGACTGCCCGGCGGCACGATCTTCGGCACGCTGGTGCACGCCGTCCTCGAGGTCGTCGACACCTCCGCCCCCGATCTCGAGGCCGAACTGCTCGACTGCTGCCGCGAGACGGTGCGCCGCCAGATGTCGCCGATCGACCCCGCCCAGCTCGCGGCGGCGTTGCTCCCGGTGATGCGCACCCCGCTCGGGCCGCTCGGCCGGACCCTCGCCGACTTCGCTCCCTCCGACCGGCTCTCCGAACTCGACTTCGAGTTGCCGCTCACCGGAGGCGACAGTCCGGTGCCCGTCACCGTCACCCTCGACGCGGTCGGCGGGTTGCTGCGCCGGCACCTGCCCGCCGACGATCCGATGGCGGGCTACGCCGATCTGGTGCGCACCCTCGAACCGGTGCCGCTGCGGGGTTATCTGAACGGCAGTATCGACGCCGTGCTGCGCACCGAGGGTCCGCGATTCGTCGTCGTCGACTACAAGACCAACCGGCTCGCGCCCGTCGACGAACTGACCACCGCCCACTACACCCGCGAGTCGATGGCGGCGGAGATGCTCCGCGCCCACTATCCGATGCAGGCGCTGCTCTATTCTGTTGCCCTGCACCGTTATCTGCGGTGGCGGATGCGCGACTACGACCCGCACGCCCACCTCGGTGGTGTGCAGTACCTGTTCGTCCGCGGCATGGCCGGACCGGACAGTCCACCCGGCAGCGGCGTGTTCGACTGGCATCCGCCGGCCGCTCTCGTCACCGACCTGTCCGACCTTCTCGCCGGAAAGGCCGTGATCTCGTGATCGAGTCCATGACCGACGTTCGGATCGCCCAGCGCGGCAAGGGCGCTCTGCGGCAGTTCAACGAGGTGGGCGCACTCTCTGCCGCCGACGTGCACGTCGCCCTGCGACTCGCGGCACTCGGCGGCGAGGACGACCCGCACGTTCATCTCGCCACCGCGCTGGCCGTACGCGCCGTGCGATCCGGGTCGGTGTGCCTCGACCTCACGCGTTTCCGCGAGGTCACCGTCGAGGAGGACGCGGACGGCCATCCCGTCGTCGACCCCGCGAGCCTGCCGTGGCCCCGCGACGAGGACGTGCTCGCGGCGCTGCGTCGCAGTCCCCTCGTGGTCGGCGGCGACCGCGGACCTCTGCGTCCGTTGCGCCTCGTCGACACCGCGGAAGGTCCGCTGCTGTATCTCGACCGGTACTTCCGGCAGGAGCAGACGATCCGCCGGGTACTCGCCGAACGCACGGCGACCTTCCCCGACCTCGACGAGGAGCGCATCGCGGCGACGCTCGACGAACTGTTCCACCATCCCGACGATCCGTCCCGGCCCGCGCCGGCACCCGACCGTCAGCGCGTCGCGGCGGCGCTCGCCGCCACCCGACCGACCACGGTGATCGCGGGCGGGCCGGGCACCGGCAAGACCCACACCGTCGCGCGGATCCTCGCGCTGCTCACCCGCCTGCACGGGCACGAGCTGCGCATCGGCCTGGCCGCTCCCACCGGCAAGGCCGCCGCGCGCCTGCAGGAGTCGGTGCGCGAGCAGGAGACCGAGCTGGGTCTGCCGCCGAATCTCACCGCCATGACCGTGCACCGGATGCTCGGCTGGCAGCGCGGCCGCACCCGCTTCCGCTACCACGCGGGCAACCACCTGCCGTACGACGTGATCGTCGTCGACGAGACGTCGATGGTGTCGCTGACGATGATGTGCCGCCTGCTCGAGGCGGTGCGGCCCGACACCCGGCTCGTCCTCGTGGGCGACCCCGACCAGCTCGCCTCCGTCGACGCCGGTGCGGTGCTCGCCGATCTGGTGGGGCGTCCCGTCAGCGGCACCCTCGATCCGGTCTTCGAACGGGTCGTCACCCGCGATCTGGTGGCCGCCGACGACCCGGCCGAGGCGGCCTTCACTCCGGCCCAACGGGCCCGGCTCGGTGGCGGTGTCGTGCGCCTGAGCCGCGGCCGCCGCTTCGGTGGCGCGATCGCCGATCTGGCGGTGGCCGTCCGCAAGGGGAACGGCGACGAGGTGCTCGACATCCTGCGCAGGGGCGACCCGGAAGTCTCGTTCGTGGCCCCGTCCGACCTCGACGCCCTGCGCGACGACATCGTCCGCTCCGCCGCCGAGGTCACCAAGGCCGCCGAGACGGGAGACGTCGACACGGCGCTCAAGCGCTTCGAGGAACATCGGTTGCTGTGCGCGCACCGCGACGGCCCGGCCGGTGTGCAGTGGTGGGCGAGGCAGGCCGCCGAATGGATCGGGGAGGCCGCGGGGCAGCGCCTCGACCCCGAAAGTTGGTATCCCGGCCGGCCGCTGCTCGTCACCGCGAACGACCACGACATGCAGATCTACAACGGCGACACCGGCGTGGTCGTGCGGCGCGGCGACGAACTCGTCGCGGCGTTCGCGCGCGGCGAGACGCCCTTCGAACTGCGCCCGAGCCAGCTGCCCGCGGTGAGCACCGTCTACGCGATGACGATCCACCGCAGCCAGGGCAGTCAGTACGGAACCGTCTCGGTGGTGCTGCCCGACTCAGGATCGGCGCTGCTCACCCGCGAACTGCTGTACACCGCGATCACGCGTGCGCGGTCGCACGTGCGGATCATCGGGACCGAGGACGCGGTACGCGCCGGCGTGGCACGGCAGGTGCTCCGAGCGAGCGGGCTCCGGCGGGAGATTCGCGTGTAGCCGGTCGTCGACCTCCGGGCTCGACCGGATGAGGACGAGTCCGGTTGTTCTATCGTCGCGAGACCGTCTCCGCCGGCGAACGGGACGTGGCATGCTCGAATCGGCGCGCACGACAGACGACGAACGAACCGAGCGATGGACTGGTTGGACGCGGACGGGTACACGATCGGGCGGCTGCTGGTCACCCGTGGACTCGCGGTGCTGTATGCCGTGGCCTTCCTCGCGGCCCTGTTGCAGTTCCGGGCGCTGATCGGCGAACGCGGCATCCTTCCCGCCCCGCGGTTCCTGTCTCTCACGTCGTTCCGGCAGTCGCCGAGCCTGTTCCACTGGAGATACTCCGACGGTCTGTTCACCGCGGTTGCCGCGGTGGGTCTCGTGCTGGCGGTGGTGACGGTCATCGGTGTCACCGAGCAGTTGCCGCTCGTGGTCTGCATGCTCGTGTGGTTCGTGATGTGGTTGCTGTACCTGTCGATCGTCAACGTGGGTCAGGTCTGGTACTCGTTCGGGTGGGAGTCCCTGCTGCTCGAGGCCGGCGTGCTCGCGATCTTCCTGGGCAACGCCGATACCGCGCCGCCGCTGCTCGTGCTGATCCTGCTGCGCTGGTTGCTGTTCCGGCTCGAGTTCGGTGCCGGACTGATCAAGATGCGCGGCGACCGGTGCTGGCGCGACCTGACGTGCCTCTACTACCACCATGAGACCCAGCCGATGCCCGGCCCGCTCAGCCGGTACTTCCACCTGATCCCGCGGCCACTGCACAAGGTGGAGGTGGCGGGTAATCACTTCACCCAGCTCGTGGTGCCGTTCGGGTTGTTCCTGCCGCAGCCGGTCGCCGGGATCGCCGCACTGATCATGATCGTCACACAGTTGTGGCTGGTGACGAGCGGCAACTTCGCGTGGCTGAACTGGATCACCATCGTCATCGCGCTCTCGGTGGTGCCCGACAGTTTCTACGGGTTGCTGATCGACTCCGCCACGACCTACGGTCCGACACCCATCGCGTTCACCGTCGCCGTGCTGGCGCTGGCCGTGCTGGTCGCGGTGCTCAGCTACTGGCCGGTGGCGAACATGATGTCGCATCGGCAGGCGATGAACGCCTCGTTCAACAAATGGCACTTCGTGAACACCTACGGCGCGTTCGGCACCGTCACACGTACCCGACGAGAAGTGATCGTCGAGGGCACCACCGATGCGGTCGTGACACCGGCGACGGAGTGGCGCGAGTACGAGTTCAAGGGCAAACCGGGCGACGTGTATCGCAGGCCGCGTCAGTACGCGCCGTACCACCTGCGTCTGGACTGGTTGATGTGGTTCGCGGGGATCTCCCGCGACTACGCCGCGGGGTGGTTCCCGCGGTTCGCGGGAAAACTGCTGGAGAACGATCCGGCCACCGTGAAACTGCTCCGGCACAACCCGTTCCCGGACGAACCGCCCCGTCTGGTGCGGGCCCGCCTGTTCCGCTACCGCTTCGCCACGCACGCCGAACGACGCGCGACGGGCCAGTGGTGGATGCGGGACGAGATCGGCGATTTCATGATGCCGATGGCGCGCGACGACCTGCCCTGACCACCCTCCTTGATCACCGCTGTCACCACACCTCGCCACCGGTCTCCGACACGGTGAATCCGTGGGTGTCCGTCTCGCACGTGATTCCCGTCTTCTCGTCGACGGTGCACGTGAACGGATCGACGGTGAGAGTGCTGCCGTGGGGCAGCGTCTTCGGGGCACCTCCGAAATCCGTGAATGCGATGTCGCCGATACTCACCCACTCTCCGGGGCCGTCGCCTTCGAGCATCAGGGCGTTCGCGGGCACCAGCACGTCGGGCGCGCCGCTGCCGGGGACCCGGGGTGCACTCGCCGGCATCGTGCCCTGGCAGCCCGTCAGGGGGGCGGTGTGGACGAGGATGGCGCATCCGAACTGCCCGCCCGGCGACGCGAAGTAGTAGATGCCCTCGCTGGTCGCGGCGTAATCGTCGGGGTCGACCGGCGTCGGTGCGGCCGTCGTGGTCGTGGTCGTGGTCGTGGTCGGCGCCGACGAGGTGGCGGTGGTGGTACTCGCCGCCTCGGTGGGTGCTTCGGGTGCGGTGGCCTCACCCTCCACGCTCCGCGAACACCCTGCCGCGACGAGTGCCGCACCCGCGACGACGACGAAGCTGACGAGGCGTGCGCGGCGACTGATCATGCGGGGCAGCATAGCGAGCGCCGGGGTCGACGCAAGTTCCACGCCGGTCGACTCAGAGCCGGCGCGTCTCCCGCGCGGGTACGCCCGTCGCCACGACGTTCGGCGGCAGGTCGCGTGTGACCACCGCACCGGCTCCCACGACGGTGTTCTCGCCGATCGTGACGCCCGGTCCGACGATGGCGCCACCGCCGAGCCACACGTTGTCGCCGATCGTGATCGGTTGCGCCGATTCCCACTTCGCGCGGCGGAGATCGGGATCGAGCGGATGAGTGGGGGTGAGGAGTTGTACGTTCGGGCCGATCTGCACGTCCGAGCCGATCGTGATCGGCGCGACGTCGAGCATGATGGCGCCGAAGTTGACGAATGTTCCGTTCCCCACGGTGATCCGGTACCCGTAGTCCACCTGCAATGGCGGCCGGATCTCCACGTCGTCACCGATCGAGTCGAACAACTCCTCGAGTAGTGCGCGACGCACATCCGGATCCGCTGCGCTCGACGCGTTGTACTTCTCGGTCAGCAGCGCTGCCCGGAGCGCGTCGGCGGCGAGTTCGGGATCGTCGGCGATGTAGAGTTCGCCGGCCAGCATCCGCTCCTTCTGCTCGCCCACCGAGGATTCTTCCGTCTCACCCACTGCGGATCCTCCCGTCGCCGGGTCAGTCGCCCACTCGCTCTCCGGTGTCGACGTGGAACAGGTGCACCGTACCTTCGCGCTTGCGCAGGTGCACGGTGTCGGCGAGGCGTGCGGGGGTGCGGACCAAGGCCCGCGCGACCACCTGATCGCCGGTGCCGGGCACCCGCGTGTACAGGTACGACTCGCTGCCGAGTTCCTCGACGAGTTCGACGACGGCTTCGACGCCCTCGTCGGCGATCTCGAAGTCCTCCGGCCGGATCCCGGCGGTGACCTCCTCGATGCCTGCGGAGTGCAGTCGCGCGATGCGGTCGCGTTCGACGGGGATGACGGTGCTGCCCACGACCACTCCGTCGTCGACGACCTTCGCGCGGAGCAGGTTCATCGACGGTGAGCCGATGAAACCGGCGACGAACGCGTTGGCGGGGCGGTCGTAGAGTTCGGTGGGGCTGGAGAACTGCTGCAGTACACCGTTCTTCAGGACGGCGACGCGATCGCCCATCGTCATCGCCTCGACCTGGTCGTGGGTGACGTAGACGGTGGTGGTGCCGAGACGGCGTTGCAGCGCCGCGATCTCGGTGCGGGTCTGCACGCGCAGCTTCGCATCGAGGTTCGACAACGGCTCGTCCATGCAGAACACCTGCGGCTCACGCACGATCGCGCGTCCCATCGCCACGCGCTGGCGCTGACCACCCGACAGCTTGGCCGGCTTGCGGTCGAGGAACTGGGTCAGGTCCAGGATCTTCGCCGCCTCCTCGACCTTGCGGCGACGCTCCTCGGCGCTCACGCCGCGCATCTTGAGGGCGAAGCCCATGTTCTCGGCGACCGTCTTGTTCGGGTACAGCGCGTAGTTCTGGAAGACCATCGCGATGTCGCGGTCCTTCGACGGAACACCGGTCATGTCCTTGCCGCCGATGGAGATCGATCCCTCGTCGATGTCCTCGAGCCCGGCGAGCATGCGCAGCGCGGTGCTCTTGCCGGATCCGGACGGTCCGACGAGGACCACGAACTCGCCGTCCTCGATGTCGAGGTTCAGCGAATCGACCGCGAAGGTGTCGGAGTTCTCGTAGATGCACGAGGCGTTGCGGTAGGTGATGTCGGCCATGATGGAAGTCCTTGCTGGTAAGGGGAATCGGGTCTACTTGATGGCGCCGAACGACAGGCCGCGCACGAGCTTGTTCTGGGCGAGCCAGCCCGCGAGCACGACGGGCAGCGCCGCCATCGTCGCGGCGGCGGACAGCCGGGCCCAGTACAGGCCCTCACCGGTGATGAAACCGACGAGGAAGACGGGGATCGTCTGCGCCTGGACGGCGGTCAGGTTGACGGCGAAGAAGAACTCGTTCCACGAGAAGATCACGCAGATCAGGGCGGTCGCGGCGATGCCGGGGGAGACGAGCGGCAGGATCAGCTCGCGCACCGCCGTCCACAAGCTCGCGCCGTCCATGCTCGCCGCCTCGAGCAGCTCGCCCGGTACTTCGAGGAAGAACGACCGCATCATCCATACCGCGATCGGCAGGTTCATCGCCGTGTAGAGGATGATCAGCGCCCAGATGTTGTCGAGCAGGCCGACGTTCGCGACGATCACGTACAGCGGGATGATCGCGGCGACGATGGGCAGCATTTTCGTGCTGATGAAGAAGAACAGCACGTCCTTGGTCTTCTTCACCGGCCGCAGCGACAGCGCGAAGGCCGCCGGCACGCCGAGCAGCAGGACCAGCACCGTCGAGACGATGGTCGCGAAGGCCGAGTTGAGCAGGGCCGTGCCCACCCCGGTCTCGAACACCGCCCGGAACTGGTCGAGGGTGGGGGTGAAGAAGAACTTCGGTGGGTCGGAGTAGGCGTCGGCCTCCTGCTTGAAGGCGGTGAGCACCATCCAGAAGACCGGGAAGAAGAATCCGATGGCGGCGATCCACGCGACCACGCCCCAGGGATTGAACTTGCGGTTCTTGCGTTTCCGGGCCGTGCGCATGACACGGCCGGTCGGTGCCGTGGTGTCCGAAGCCTGCGGCTCCGTGGCCGTGGTGCTCATGCCGCTTCCTCCTTGCCGGTGAACGATGTGAAGATCAGGCGCAGTGCGAAGGTGGCGATGACGATCGTGCCGATGACGACCACGACACCCATTGCCGCGGCCTGGCCGATGTCGAAGCCGAGGAACGCGCGCTGGTAGATGTAGAACGGCAGGTTGGAGCTGGCCGTGCCGGGTCCGCCCTGGGTCATCATGTAGATCGCGTCGAACGTGTTCACCAGGTAGATCGCGCCGAGAACGGTGCCGAGTTCGATGAACCGGCGCAGGTGCGGCAGCGTCAGTTCGCGGAACAATGCGAACGCTCCGGCGCCGTCGACGCGGCCGGCCTCGAGGATGTCGCGGGGCATCGACTGCAGGCCGGCGAGGATGAGCAGCATCATGAACGGCGTCCACTGCCACACCAGGGCGACCATCACGGCCGGAAGCGGGAACCGGCTCACCCAGTCGACCTGCTCGACCCCGAACGGGGAGAGGACGAAGTTGACGATGCCGAAGACGGGATCGAACATCGACGTCTTCCAGATCAGCGCACTGGCGACCGGGGTGACGAGGAACGGCGTGATGAGCAGGGTCCGTGCGATACCGCGTCCGAGGAACGCCCGGTCGAGCAGGAGCGCGAGGAGCAGTCCGAGTACCACGGAGATCAGGACCGTGCCGACGATGAGGATCACCGTGTTCAGGGCGACCTGCCAGAACTGGCTGTCCTGGAAGACGTCGACGTAGTTCTGGAGCCCGACGAACCGGCGGGAGCCGGGGCTGACGAGGTTCCACGACTGGGTCGAGTAGTACAGCGTGAACACGAACGGGACCTGCGTGACCACGATCGTGAAGATCAGGGCCGGGAGCAAGGGTCCGCGGCGGCGCCATCCCTCGGCCCGCGAGATCTGCTCCTCCTTCGCTTCCCGTACGGCGCGGATGCGCTCGTCGGTGTCCGGCGCGGGACGCTGCGCTGCAGGTGCGGTCATTGGTCCTTCTCCCGGTAGGTCGCGCCGACGGCCTCGGCGTACTTCTGTGCCTGGTCGAGGGCTTCCTCGACGCTCTGCCGTCCGGCGATGGCGGCGCTGATCTGCTGGCTGACCCGGGTGCCGAGATCCTGGAACTCGGGGATGGCCACGAACTGGATGCCCGTGTACGGGACGGGGTCGACCGTGGGGTTCTGCTGGTCGGCTCCTTCGATGGATTCGAGGGTGATCGGGCCGTAGGCCGCGGCGGCCTCGGCGTATTCGGGGATCTCGTAGGTCGACAGTCGGCTGCCCGGCGGCACCCGCTCCCAGCCGAGCTGCTCGCCGACGGTGCGCAGGTACTGCTGGTCGGTCATCCACGAGATGAACTTCCACGCGTCCTCGGTGTGCTCGCTGCTCGCGGGGATGCCGAGCGACCACGTGTAGAGCCAGCCCGAGGGATCTTTCTCCTGGACGGGCGCGGCCGCGTAGCCGATCTTGCCGACGACGTTGCTCGATGCGGGATCCTCGAGGGTCGAGACGGCGGAGGTGGAGTCGTACCACATGGCGACCCGGCCCTGCGCGAGTTGCGTTGCACACTCGCTGAATCCGCTCGTCGCGGCGCCGGGCTGACCGTACTCGCGGACGAGGTCGACGTAGAACTGCACCGCCTCGCGCACCTCGGGGCTGTTCAGCTGCGCATTCCAGTTCTCGTCGAACCACCGTCCACCGAAGGTGTTGATGACGGTGTCGAGCGGCGCGAGCAACTCACCCCAGCCGGGCTTGCCGCGCAGGCAGATGCCGTTGATGTCGGGACCGTCGAGTTGCGCTGCGGCGTCGGCGACCTCGGTCCAGGTCGGCGGATCGGACAGCGTGATACCGGCCTGCTCGAACAGGTCCTTGCGATACATCAGGAACGACGATTCACCGTAGAAGGGCACCGAGTACATGTCGCCCTCGTACGAGAGTGCTTCGCGCAGCGAGGGAATGATGTCGTCGGCGTCGTAGCCGTCGGTCTGCTCGATGTACGGCGACAGGTTCGTGAGCCAGCCGTACTCCGCCCACTGGGGAGTCTCGTAGTTGCTGATCATCACGACGTCGAACTCGCCGCCGCCCATCGCCGTGGACGCGGTGATCTTGGCGCGGGCCTGGTTCTCGGAGAGGGTGACGAACTTCAGGTCGATCTCCGGATTCTCGGCCTCGAACTGCGACGCGAGTTGCTGTGCGTCCTGCATCTGGGAGTTCGACACCATCGCGATGGTGACGGTGCGGCCGGAGGTACCGATCGATCCTGCACCGGCACAACCGGTCAGTGCGACGCTCAGGGCCACGGCTCCTGCCGCGGCCGCGCGGATGGATCTTCTTGCTGTAGGCACGATGGTCTACCTCATTTCGGTGGTGCCTCGTCCTTCGGGGTGCCGTTCTCGAGGGCGTGGTCGGGATGGTCGAGCAGGTACTGGGCGCACGCGATGTCGCAGACGAGCATGTTCGCGAGACCGCCGCGGAGAGCACCGAGTACAGCGCGGTGCTTGGACTGTCCGCCGGTGACGAGAATCGTGGCGGGACAGTCGCGGACGTCGTCGAGAGGTACCGACATGGTGCGGGTTTCGAGTTCGCCGTGCACGGCGGTGCCGTCGGCGCGGAAGAACCGGCCGCCGATCTCACCGACCGCGCCGAGGCCGTCGAGTTCGTGGAGCATCGTGGTGTCGAGGAAACTGCCCTCGAACAGGGTGGTCGAGGTCGACACCGCGCCCACACCGAAGATCATCACCTCGGCGCGGCGCCCCACCTCGAGTGTGCGGGAGATCAACGAGTCGGCGCGCATCGACGCGACCGTCGACGGGTCGGCGTAGAGCGGTGTGGGAAGCCGGAGCGGTTGCGCCCGAAGTTGTTCGGCGCAGCGGCCGAGGACGAACTCGGTGCCGGTCTGGTAGGCGCTCGTGGAGATGGATCCGTCGAGCTGGACGATCGTCTCACAACTGGCGACACCCGACGGGAGGGCCTGCGCCACGGCGACGGTCTCGGGGCCCCACGTGAATCCGAGGGTGTCGGAGGGGCGGAGTCGGCGGGTGAGCAGACCGGCGGCGGCGCGCCCGAGGGCGGCGAAGCTCGCGGAGTCCTCGATCGGACCGGCGTCGTCGACCCGGCGACCCACCACGACGGCCTCGACGAGCTCGTAGCGCTCTTCGAGTGCCCGTTCGGTCTCGGCGTGCAGGTCGTCGCGCCAGGTGGGCGGCACGCTGACCTCGATGCGCACCAGACCCTGAGCGCGAGCGCGTGCGACGAGCCGGCCGGCGGTGGGGCGGGAGACGCCGAGGCGCTGCGCCACCTCCGCCTGCGTGAGGCCGTCGAGGTAGTAGAGCGTCGCGGCCCGTACGGCGAGACGGAGATCCTCGGTGGATACCGGGCTTTCCGTATCCGGGATGTTGGTGGGGCCGGGGGCGGTCACGAGCTCTCCTTGGTGCGAGCAGTCTTCGTCACGCTCCGTGAGCATCTGCTCAGGGGTGCGTGCATCTGCTCAGTACGTTAGCATCGGAGTGTGACCCACACAACAGTTCCCCCGACGCTCCCGGACACGATGCGTGCCGCCGTGCTTCTCGAACCGGGCCGCATCGAGATGCAGGAACGGCCTCTACCTGCACCGGAGCCCGGCGACGTCCTCGTCCGGGTGACCACCGTGGGAGTGTGCGGCTCGGACGCGCACTACTACCGCGAAGGGCGGATCGGCGAGTTCGTCGTGACCGATCCGATCGTGCTCGGCCACGAGGCGTCCGGAGTCGTGGTCGCGGTCGGGGACGGTGTTCCGCAGAGCCGGATCGGCGAGCGGGTCTCGATCGAGCCGCAGCGTCCCGACCCGCTCACCGAGGAGACGCGCCGCGGCGACTACAACCTGTGCCCGCACATGCGCTTCTACGCCACGCCGCCGGTCGACGGCGCGCTGTGCGAGTACGTCACCATCGGGGCGGCCTTCGCGCATCCCGTTCCGGACACCGTGTCCGACGATGCCGCCGCTCTGTGCGAGCCGCTGTCGGTCGGTATCGCGGCCGTCCGCAAGGCCCGCGTCACCGCCGGCTCCCGCGTCCTCGTCACCGGCGCCGGTCCCGTCGGCATCGTCGTCGCGCAGGTCGCGCGCGCGTTCGGTGCGGTCGAGGTCGTCGTCACCGACCTCGACGAACGGCGACGCGAGACCGCACTGTCGTTCGGGGCGAGCGCTGCGCTCGACCCCCGCGTCGACGACCCGTCGGCCCTGCGCGTCGACGCCTACATCGACGCGTCCGGCGCCCCCGCCGCCGTCGATTCGGGTATCCGCGCGGTCCGTCCCGGCGGCACCGTCGTCCTCGTCGGATCCGGCGCCGAGACGATGACCCTGCCGGTGCAGCTCGTCCAGAACCGCGAACTGATCCTGACCGGCGTGTTCCGCTACGCGAACACGTGGCCGACCGCGCTCGCACTCGTCGAATCGGGCCGGGTCGATCTCGACTCGATGGTCACCGCCCGGTTCCCCCTCGACAAGACCGCCGACGCGCTCGAATCCGATCGGACACCCGGAAACATCAAGGCCGTCGTGGACGTGACCGATCCGGCGGGAAAGGACTGAAGATCCATGCACGTGAACGAGCAGACGCTCCCCGAGCTGGGCGTGCCCGTCCCGAGCTACCGGCGCGACGACGTCTCCGTCGGCATCGTGCACTTCGGTGTGGGCGGATTCCACCGCGCGCACCAGGCGATGTACGTCGACCGGCTCCTCGAACAGGGGAAGGCGAAGGAATGGGGTATCTGCGGCGTCGGGGTGCTCCCCGGTGATCGCCGCATGCAGGAGGCACTCGCCGCGCAGGACCACCTGTACACGCTGGTGCTCACCCATCCCGACGGCACGTGGGAGCCGCGGGTGATCGGCTCGATCGTCGACTATCGTTACGCCCCCGACGATCCCGAGGCGGTCATCGAGCTCCTCGCGGCCCCGGCCACCCGGATCATCTCGCTGACCGTCACCGAGGGCGGTTACAACATCCGTCACGACACCGGCGAGTTCGACGTCGACGATCCGGCCGTGCAACACGATCTGCGGTCCGGTGAACCCCCGGCCACCGTCTTCGGTCTCGTCACCGAGGCTCTCGCCCGGCGTCGGGAGCGGGGACTGCGCGCCCCGACGGTGATGTCGTGCGACAACATCGAGGGCAACGGAAGCGTCGCGCGCCGCGTCTTCACCGAATACGCGCGCCTTCTGAATCCGGATCTCGCGGAGTGGATCTCCGAGCACGTCCGCTTCCCGAACTCGATGGTCGACCGGATCACCCCGGTGACCACCGACGAGGTGGTCTCGGCGTTGTCCGAACGCTTCGACGTGCAGGACCGCTGGCCGGTCGCCGCCGAGCCCTTCACCTCGTGGGTCCTCGAGGAGGCCTTCGCCGACGGGCGCCCGCCCTTCGAGGATGCGGGAGTGCAGATCGTCGACGACGTCGCTCCCTACGAGCTGATGAAGTTGCGTCTGCTCAACGCGGGTCACCAGGGGCTCTGCTATTTCGCGTATCTCATGGGATACCGGCTCGTCCACGAGGCCGCGCAAGATCCGCTCCTCGCCGGATTCGTCCGTGCCTACATGGACACCGAAGCGACACCGACCCTGAAACCGGTGCCGGGCATCGATCTCGACGAGTACAAGACCACCCTCATCGAGAGGTTCGCGAACCCCGAGATCCGGGACACGATCGCCCGCTTGTGCGCCGAGTCGTCCGATCGCATCCCGAAGTGGCTGGTGCCGGTGATCCGGGAGAACCTGGCCACCGGTGGTCACGTGCAGTTGTCCGCGGCGATCGTCGCCTCGTGGGCGCGCTACGCCGAAGGCGTCGACGAGCAGGGGCAACCGATCGAGGTGGTCGACCGACTCGCCGACACGCTCGTCCCGATCGCGCGACGACAACTCACGCATCCCACCGCCTTCATCGAGAACACCGAGGTCTTCGGTGATCTCGCGCAGAACCACCGCTTCGTCGACGCCTACACCTGGGCGCTCAACGCCCTGCACAACGACGGCGCCCGCGCCACCCTGAAGGAACTTCCGGGAGAGCCGGAATGAACGGCCACGCGCTCGTCGTCGGAGAAGCCCTCGTCGACATCGTCCACCGCGGCGGTGCCGAACCCGTCGAGCATGTGGGCGGGAGCCCGCTCAACGTCGCACTGGGTCTGGGGCGGCTCGACCGGCCCGTGCAGTTCACGACACGCGTCGGCACCGACGCTCGCGGACGGCGGATCGTCGACCATCTCGCCGCCTCCGGCGTGTCGTTGACACCGGGCAGCGCGGCAGCCGAGCGCACAGCGACCGCGCAGGCGGAGATCGACGAGAAGGGTTCCGCGAAGTACGAATTCGATATCGTCTGGGATCCGGTCGAGCCACCACCGTCGGTGGACGCCGTGCTCGTGCACACCGGATCCATCGCGACGGTGCTCGAACCCGGCTGTGATCTCGTCGCCGAACTCGTCGCGCAGCAGGCGGGAACGTCCACGGTGAGCTTCGACCCGAACGTCCGCCCTGCGCTGATCGACGACCCCGCACGCGGGCGGGAACGGATCGAACGCCTCGTCTCGCTCGCCGATGTGGTCAAGGCCAGCGACGAGGACCTGACGTGGTTCGCGCCCGACCGCGATCCCCTCGACACCGCACGGGACTGGCTCTCGCGAGGGCCGGCGATCGTCGCGGTGACCCGCGGAGAACACGGTGCGGTGGCGCTGTGTGCGGCCGGAACCGTCGAGGTGCCCGCCGTGCGGGTCGAGGTGGTCGACACGGTCGGCGCCGGCGACGCCTTCACCGCCGGTCTGCTCGACGGATTGTGGACCTGCGGGCTCCTCGGCGCCGATAATCGGGAACGGCTGCGCGGCATCGGGATCGACGACCTGCGCGATGTGCTCGCCACCGCCGCGTGGACCTCCGGTCTGACCGTCGCGCGCGCCGGCGCCGACCTGCCCACGCTGGCCGACCGTACCGCGGCCCGGGAGGCGGCACGATGACGCTCGTCGCCGGGATCGATTCGTCCACCCAGTCGTGCAAGGTCGTCGTGTGCGACGCCGACACCGGAGCCGTCGTGCGCGAAGGTCGTGCTCCGCATCCACCCGGCACCGCAGTGGACCCGCTGGAGTGGCGCGCCGCCTTCGATCGGGCGTGTTCCGAAGCGGGCGGACTCGACGACGTCGCGGCGATCTCGGTGGGAGCGCAGCAGCACGGCATGGTGTGCCTCGACGATCGCGGCGACGTGGTCCGCGACGCGCTGCTGTGGAACGACACGAGATCCGCAGCGGCAGCAGCCGATCTCGTCGACGAGGCCGGTGGCTCGGCCGCGTGGGCCGAGGCCGTGGGGGTGGTCCCGCTCGCGGCGATCACCGTCGCGAAGGCCCGCTGGCTCGCCGACCACGAACCCGGCAACGCCGACCGTACCGCGGCGCTGTGCCTGCCGCACGACTGGCTGACGTGGACGATGCGCACCGACCGCGACCTCGATCGGCTCGCCACCGATCGCAGCGACGCGAGCGGCACCGGCTACTTCGACGCATCCACCGACACCTACCGTCGGGACCTGCTCGAACTGGCCCTGCGCCGGCCGAGCCCGATCCTTCCGCGGGTCGCCGGGCCGGCCGAGAGCATCGGTGAGACGGTCGCCGGCGCCCTGCTCGGTCCGGGGGCCGGCGACAATGCGGCGAGCGCGCTGGCCCTCGACGTCCGCGAAGGCGATGTGGTCGTCTCGATCGGCACGTCGGGCGTGGTGTGCGCCGTATCCACGACACCGCCCCGCGACGCGAACGGTTACGTCGCGGGATTCGCCGACGCGACCGGCCGGCACCTGCCGCTGGTGTGCACGCTCAACGGGGCCCGGGTACTGGACGCCACCGCGACGATGCTCGGCGTCGACCACACCGAACTCACGCGGCTCGCACTCTCGGCGCCGGCCGGCAGCGGCGGACTCGTGCTGGTCCCGTATCTGGAAGGGGAACGCACCCCGAACCGTCCCGGCGCGACGGGCGCCCTGCACGGGCTGCGGCTCGGAACGGCGACGCCCGCCCATCTCGCCCGCGCGGCGTTCGAGGGCCTGCTGTGCTCGCTGGCCGACGGCATCGACCACATCCGGGCGCAGGGCACCGAGGTCCGACGGGTGCTGCTCGTCGGCGGTGGAGCGCGCTCGCAGGCGGTGTGCGAGCTGGCGCCGGCGGTGCTGGGCATGCCCGTCGACGTTCCCGAACCAGGGGAGTACGTGGCGCGGGGCGCGGCCCGGCAGGCGGCGTGGGTGCTGCGCGGAGGCGACGAGCCTCCCACCTGGGAACCCGAACCGAGCCGCCACTACGAGGCCGACCCGGCCCCGCACGTGCGGGAGCGTTACGCGGAGATGCGGGACCTGACCGACCGCTGAAGCGCAGTGCTCAGGGAAGGTCCTCGATGCGCAGGCCCAGGTGGGCGGCGAACTGCCCTGCCAGGGCTACGGCCTGGTGGGCGTCGATCGTCGCGCCCTTCATCCCGCCCATGTTGCGGATCGTGTCGATGCGCAGGCCACGCAGATCGACCTGGTCGAGGGTCGCGCGGTCGACGTCGAGAACGCCGACGGAGCAGTCCTCGAAGGCGACGCGGGTGAAGGTGCCCCCGCCCAGGTCCAGTTCGTCGACGATGCAGCCGCGGAAGAGCACGTCGCGTCCCGCGGCGGCCCGCAGATTGACCAGGCCGAGTTTCGAATCCGCGATCGTGACACTGCGCAGATCCGCGTCGAAGAGGTCCAGCGCACCGATCCGGCTGTCCCGGATGTGCACGCGGTGCAGGCTGCTGCGCGGCGCGAACAGATTCGGTGCCTGCATGCGCTCGACCAGGGTGTCGCGCAGGCGTGCGCTCGTGAGGTCGCTGTCGGCGACGATCGGTGTGACGAGCGAACATTCGGACAGGACGATCCCCGTCAGATCACGGCCCGTCAGGTCCGTGTCGGTGTAGCGCACGCTCTCGAAGATCCCGTGCGCGAGCAGCTCGTCGCCGTCCGCGTCGGTGAGGACACCGAGGTCCGGAGCGTCGATCCTCGGCGGGTGGGTGGTGGAACGAGCAGCCATGGTTCTCGGGGCCTCCGGATCGGTCGGGTGTCTGCCGTTCAGCTTCCCAACCCGTCGGGTTCGGGGGAACGTGGGGGACAAGCCCGTCCCCGAGTGCGATGTGCTACTCGGTTATGCGGGTCGACGCTGCTGGGCTGCCCGCGCTCGGTGCCTGCGCACAGCGGCGCGGTTCGCGCAGCGCACGGAGCAGTACTGCTGGCGACCGTTGCGGGTGATGTCGACGACCACGGCCGAGCACGGGTTGGTGGGAATGTCCGCTGCGGCGCACCGGTGGAGGCGGTGCATTCCGCGCGTGGTGAGGTGCAGTGCCGTGCCGACGCTGATCACCGCGCGCAGTACGTCGGGAAGCGGTTGGACCTCGTCGCGGTAGTGCAGGTGCCATCCCTCGCCGTCGTGATCGGTCAGCCGGGGATAGGCCGCTGCGGTAGCCATCTGCGCGTTGAGCAGGCGCGCACGTTCCCTGGGGTCGGACGCGTCGACGATGGCGAGCCAGTCGTCGATGACCTCGCGGGTGCGTGGATGGTCGTCGGGCGCGGTCGGGAAGTCCATGGTCATCCCCACCTCGCGCGTACGGGCCACGATGCCGTCCCGATCGTCGGGCCAGTCGCCGGCCAGTGACGCCGCGAGAAGGACCGCATACTCGCCGTAAGGGTTGAGATGCATAAGGCCATTACATCATGGTGGTGGACATGACCGCTATCGAAGCTCGGAACCCACAGGAATGCCCCCTCCGGACTCCCGCTCACGAACACGCGTGGAGCGTGGAGTCGAGTCACGCCACGTCGATCGGACAGGTGCTGTACGTGCGCTGCGTCGGGTGCGGGGCCCGACGCGTCGATCTCGGTGGGGCGCCGTTCGTCCCGCCGACCGCGCTGAGTACCGAAGTGTCCCAGAGCGATTGAGTCACCGGTCGAGTATCGGACGTGTGCAGATCCCCCTCAGAAATCGCCCTCTGCGACCTGGAAACACACGAGTCCCATCCGACGCCACATGCGCACCACCTGATCGCGATCGTCGAGCACCGCGATGATGCGATAGCGGTGCCGGATGTGACGGTCGAACAACTCGGCCTTGACGATCGAATCCTTCCGATTGTCGCCTGCCGGACGCATGTACAGCTCGTCGTAGGGGATGTCGTGCCTGACGAGCCACTCCTCGGTCTCCGGCCGGCACACGCCGTCGCGTCCCGAGAGCAGCACGATCGCGGCCCTGTCGGGTGCGGCGGCGAACGCGCGCACCGCGGCCTCGACCGCCGGGGAGACGGTGTCCTCGCCCACCCTGTGCCAGTGGAAGGGACTCCGGTCGCTCATGTGCGCGAGCGTTCCGTCGATGTCGACCAGCCAGGCCGCCGGCAGCGTCGGATCCTCGACATATCGCGCCGGTGGTGCGGGCGCGGTGCTCGGCGGCCGGTGCCGTTGCCGCCCCGGTTTCCTGCGATCGCGCGTCTTCTTCGTCACGGACGATGTATACCCACTCCGGCGACTACGTGTGCATACGCCCGGTCTGCGAGAGGGGCGAAGGTCGTGCCGCCGGACCCGCGGGACCCGGAGACGACCGGCGAGGCGGCATCGCGGATCCGTCGGCTCGGCGCCACGGCCACACGACCGAATGCGAAATATTCTGCCGGACAACACGTGCCATGATTCCGGGGTGCATCAATGCCGACGGGGGATCCAGCAGTCCGGACACCCGGGCGAAGGCTGTGCCCACCCTGGTGTCGTATGCGGCTGCCGCGTGCACCATCGGTACGTATGCATTGCCGATCCTCGTCTTCGGATCCCGCCGGCCCTCGACACCGGGGAACGCGAGATCGCCACCGGTGGACATCGCCCAGGCATCGTCGACGACACGCGCGAGCTCCCGCTGCACGGCAGCGGACGGCCCGTGGTCGTCGAGGAGGCGGCCCATTGCGGTGGCTTCGAGGGCGGCGACCGTCATCCCCTGGGCATAGATCGGATCGAAACTGCAGAACGCGTCGCCGAGGACGAGGAATCCGTCGGGAAATCGGTCGAGAAGGTCGTAGCGATGCCATGTGCTCGCCCGGAAGCGATACCGGACGACGTCCTCGACCCATTCGGCATCCGCGATCGCGTCGTACACGTCCGGGTACCGCAGGGACCGTGCGAATTCGAGATAGTCCCTCCGGGTCGCCGGCACGGTTTCGCCGCGGACCCCGATCAGAGCCACCATGCATCGATCCGATTCGAGGGTGAGCAGGACAGCGCCGCGTGGGTGTTCGGGTGTGGGCGCCATGACGATGCCCCGGTCGCCGCCGAGTGCAACCGACGAAGCGCGGAACACCGCGGTGGCGTAGCCCACATCGAGTTCGACGGTGTCGACCCGGGGCCGCGGGCAGCCCTGTCTCCCGAGCCATTCGGAGGCGCGAGATCCGCGTCCGGTCGCATCGACGACGAGGTCGGCATCGAGCACCTGCTCGGCACTTCCGTCGGCATGGCGGATGATCCGCGCACCGGCCACCCGGCTGCGGTCCGCGGTCGTGACGAGACCCGCGGCATCACACCGTTCGACGATCTCGACGTTCGCCAACGCCGCCACACGGTCACGAATGCGGCGCTCCAGCAGCGGCCGACCGGCCGCCAGCACTCGAAGTCCGCTCGGCGCACGACGAATCCGGTGACCACTGAGAATCCACCGTACGTCGCCCAGATGGTCGAGGGTGGGAACACCTGCAGCGGTCAGCTCCTGTGACAACCCGGGGAACATCTCCTCGACGAGCTGCTGTCCCCGTGAGATCAGCACGTGGATGTGCCGTCCCTGGGGCACCCCACGGCGTGGTTCGTCCGTGGCCGGCAGACGGTCACGATCGATCACCGTCACCTCGGCGAACCTGTCCGACAGGACACGGGCCGCCGACAATCCGCTCATGCTCGCGCCGAGAACCACGGCGCGCTCTCCGATCGACATGATCACACCTCCTCCGCGGAATCGATCGTCGCTGCGGAAGGTGCTCGGGCGACAGGCCGGAATCTGCTCACATGTGCTCACGGGCGGACGGTGCCTCGCCGTACACCTCCAGATCCCACAGCCATCCGACGACGCGGGTGACGCCGCGGGTCAGATGTCGGCGGTAGGTACTGAACGGCAGCCCGAGTCTGGCTGCCGCTGCTTCCTGTGTTGCAGCACCGCGCACGTACGTGCGGTCCACCGCACGGAAGAGCTTGTCGTCCCGAGGGTCGCTCGCCAAGGAGTCGATCGCCTCACGAAGGAGCGCGCGCAGCACCGCCGGATCGGGATCGTCGGGAGAGGACCGTTTGTGGAGGACCCTCGTATGCAACAAGGGATTACGAGAGAGGAGATCGGGCCGATGGAGGTCATGTAACGCACTTCGGACCGCCTCCGCGAATTCTCTCTCCGACAGGGTGAGAGGTGGGGGCATCGTGGGTTCGGGACCGCTGTGCCCCTGAGCCAGAGCACGATCGGTGACGACGGTGAGCCACTCGTCGACATCCCGTCGGCGGAAGTCGTGGGCGAACAGTCCGTAGTGACGATCGCCGACCGTGAAATCCGCTCCTTCGGCACGGGGGAGATCTGCAACCGCGAAGTACTCGTTCCACCGGTCGGGTTCCGCCAGCGTCAGGAAGTCCCACGACAGACGGGGCAGGGTGAGATAGCGCTGGAAGGTGAGCACCGGAACCGAGTTCATTGTCGGAGAAGGATTCTGGTACTCAGCGCGGTCGATGACGAGGCGTGTGATCGTGACACACTCGCCGGGACGGGGAGGCGCTGTCCGCCGGGCGAAATCCCACGCGGCGCGCGTCGCGGGATCGGCACCGACATCCTCGGGTGACGCTCGCGAGAGTTCCAGGAGACCGATCACACCACGTATCGATCCGTCGGTGTCGCGCAGCACGAAGAACCCCTCGGGTTGCCGCTCGAGCCAGCGTCGCGCGTGCACCGCGGATTCGTTTCCCTCCGATGTCCGCACGAGTTCGACGATCGCGGAGTGATCGGCCTGCTCCGCACGTTCGGGTTGCGCGCTTCCCCACGACTGCCAATCCACCGGCGAGAGCACACCGGGAAGATTGCGGAACACGAACTTCAGGTCCACGATGGCCTGCTGCTGTTCGCGTTCTTCTGCAGAATCGAGACCGCGGCGAATGGCCTTCCACACGCGGTGGAAGGTGTACCGGTAGGCGTCGGGATCCCGCCAGCGCAGATCGGCGTCGAGGACGTCGCGTGCCAGATCGTGGGGAAACAACCCGTCCGGCCCTGCTTCGACGAACGACAGCCCACGGAGCCAATCGAACTCGGCGTGTGCATCGGCGAGCTCGAGGGCGTCGCGCAGCAGGGCTTCGCTGGTCACCCGGGCGAGCGCACACACTTCCAGGGCACGGCGATGTGCGATCCCCGGCTCGGTGTCGAGAAACCGTCGGAGCAACATCCCGACGAGATCCGGCGGCCACGGCGCACGTACGTCGCCCCCTCGGACGAAGACGTCCGTGAGCAGAGCGAGCCCGAGCGGATGTCCGTGCGTTGCCCCGATGATCTCGTCGTGCAATTCCTCGGGAACCCGCGCAGCGGTGAGGTAGGCAGCGCTCGTAGCGGGGTCGAAATTCCTGAGAGACACGATCCGGAGCAGATCACCCCAGCCCGGATCGGTGCGCCATCCTGCGGAGGGCGGCGACCTGTCGGCGATCACCGTCAGCGTCGTCGCAGGAAGACCGGGAAGAAAGTCGGTTCGGATCCAGTCGTCGAGCACACGTAGCCGCTCGTACGAGTCCAGGAGAAGCACCCTCGGCCGGTCGCCGATGCGACGATCGACCGACGCGAGGACCGAACCGGGCGACGCATCCGTGTTGCGCCCGTCGATCACCGTCACCGCGCGACGGCGCCGTTCCGCAAGATCGGAGATCGCGCCGAGCAGGCAGGTCTTGCCGATGCCTCCGGGACCGTACAGGTACAGCACGGCGATCGAGGGTTCGGGGGAGTCCAGTGCGGAGCGAACGATCTCGAGCTCGGCATCGCGACCGACGAACACGCGTCGCGCCCGTGCGGCGAGACGATCGCTGAGAGGCCGTGAGGACCGCGAGGCGCTCCCCATGCCACCCGATGCTACGCCCGGGGGACCCAACGGTCGGGCAGTCCGACGAGCCGTGCGCTCTCGCGCCACAACCGTTCGGCCTGCTCGTCGCTGCGAACGAGCACCGACGGTTCCGCCCACCACGGCTCGCCGCGGCGCAGTGCGAAACAACCCCGCTCGTCCGGAACGTCGATGTCACCGAGAACGAGGTCTGCGAGCGTGTTCCCGGCTTCGGTCTGCGTGTTGAAGGTGTCCTGCACAATGTCGAGGCGGTAGAGGCATGCTGTCCCGCTTTGCGGCGATGAGAATCCGGGCCGGACAGGGTCTGCCTTCGTGACAGTGGAACACATTCGACGACACGAGGAGTCACGATGCCCAGGATCACCCCGTGGTTGTGGTTCGACATGAACGCCGAGGAGGCCGCGAACTTCTACATCGGTGTCTTCCCCAACTCCGAGATCGGTGAGATCACCCGCTACACCGAGGAGTCCACCGGAGGCGACATCCCGGTCCCACCGGGAACTCCGATGACGGTCGAGTTCTTCCTCGACGGTCAGGTCTTCTACGGACTCAACGGGGGACCGCAGTTCCGGTTCTCGGAAGCGGTGTCCTTCCAGATCGACTGCGCCGACCAGGAGGAGGCCGACCACTACTGGTACGCGCTGACCGCCGACGGCGGCGAGGAATCCGCCTGCGGATGGTTGAAGGACAAGTACGGCCTGTCGTGGCAGGTGGTACCGAAACGGCTGAACGAACTGCTCGCCGACCCCGATCCGGAGGTCGCGAAGCGCGTGACCGCCGCGATGATGAAGATGCGCCGGATCGACGTGTCGGCGCTCGAGGCCGCCGCGCGCGGCTGATCGGCGCCCGAGCGCTGCGGTACGTTTCGGTGCATGACCACTCGCACCCAGCGGCTCGACGACCTGCCGTTCACCGGCAGACATCGCCGCCTGCTGACCGGCTCCGGCGTGGGCTGGGCCCTCGACGCCATGGACGTCGGGTTGATCTCGTTCGTCATGGCAGCCCTGGCCGTGCAGTGGGATCTGTCGTCGACGCAGCTCTCGTGGATCGGATCCATCGGCTTCGTCGGCATGGCGATCGGTGCGTCCCTCGGTGGTCTGCTCGCCGACCGTATCGGACGCCGGCAGGTCTTCGCCGCGACGCTGCTCGTGTACGGACTCGCGACCGGTGCGGCGGCGTTGTCGACCTCGGTGGCGATGCTCATCGTCCTGCGGTTCGTCGTCGGACTCGGTCTCGGCGCCGAACTGCCCGTCGCGTCGACACTGGTCAGTGAGTTCGCGCCCCGCAAGGTGCGAGGCCGCGTGGTCGTCGCCCTCGAGGCGTTCTGGGCGGTGGGCTGGCTCCTGGCCGCTCTCATCGGCTACTTCGTCGTTCCCACCGGCGACAACGGGTGGCGGTGGGCGCTCGCCGTCGGGCTCGTCCCGGCCGCCTATGCCCTCGTCGTCCGGTTCGGCCTACCCGAATCGGTGCGCTATCTCGAGAGTCGCGGACGGCACGCGGAAGCCGAGGCGATCGTGCGCGACTACGAACGCTCGGCCGGTGTCACTTCCGCGCCGGAGGACGAACAACCCGTCCGGACCGTCGCGGAAGTCGAGCTCGCACCCCGAGGCTCGGTGTGGGCGCCGAACCTGCGCCGCCGCACCGCGGCGCTGTGGATCGTGTGGTTCGGCATCAACTTCTCGTACTACGGCGCGTTCATCTGGTTGCCGAGCCTGCTCGTCGCGCAGGGCTTCGACCTGGTCACCTCGTTCGGCTACACGCTGCTCATCACGCTCGCCCAGCTACCGGGCTACGGCGTCGCGGCGTGGCTGATCGAGGTGTGGGGCCGCCGCCTGACGCTGGGGGTCTTCCTCGCCGGGTCGGCCGTCTCGGCGGGGTTGTTCGGGCTCGCCGAGACGCCGGGAACGATCGTCGCGGCGGGCATGGCGCTGTCGTTCTTCAACCTGGGCGCCTGGGGTGCCCTGTACGCGATCGGACCCGAGCTGTATCCCACGCCGGTCCGGGGCGCCGGCACCGGTTCGGCGGCGGCCTTCGGGCGGCTCGCGTCGATCATCGCGCCACTGCTGGTGCCGGTGCTGCTGGGCGCCGGTGGCAACGGTCTCGTCTTCGGTGCGTTCGCCGCGTCGTTCGTCGTCGCCGCGCTCGCGGCGTTCACGCTGCCCGAGCGGGCCGGGACGGTTCTCGACGAGAGGTGACGTCGGGAACCGCCCCGGCCGGTGCTCAGAGACGCTCGCGCAGTTCGACCTTGCGGATCTTGCCCGAAGCGGTCTTCGGCAGGGCGCCGAAGACGATGCTGTCGGGAACCTTGAAACCGGCGAGCTGCGAACGCACGTGCGCGCGCAGTTCCGCCTCGTCGGCACTCGCGCCGCTGCGCAGTGCCACGTAGGCGACGGGACGTTCGCCCCACTTCTCGCTCGGCGCCGCGACGACGGCGGCCTCGAGAACGGCCGGGTGGCTGATGAGGGCCGCCTCGACCTCGACGGACGAGATGTTCTCGCCACCGGAGATGATGACGTCCTTCGCGCGGTCGCGGATTTCGATGTAGCCGTCCGGATGCATGACGCCGATGTCGCCGGTGCGGAACCAGCCGTCCGGCACGGCGCGGGCGGTCGCGTCCGGGTTGTTGTAGTAACCGAGCATCACGTTGTTGCCGCGCAGCGCGATTTCGCCGGTCGTCTCGCCGTCGGCGGGCACGTCGGATCCCATCGGATCGACGATGCGGAGTTCGCCGGCCACGACGTTGCCCACGCCCTGCCGCGAGCGCAGCCGTGCCTTCTCGTCCTCGGGGAGGACGTCCCACTCCGAACGCCACTCGCAGATCGCCGCCGGGCCGTACGTCTCGGTGAGCCCGTACAGGTGCGTGATGTCGAGTCCGAGCGCGGTGCACCGCTCGATGAGGGCGGGCGCCGGCGGTGCGCCACCGATCGCCGCGACGACACGATGATCGATGCCGCCCGCATTCGGGGCGTCGACCAGCGACGCGAGAACGGTCGGCGCGCCGCACAGGTGCGTGACGTTCTCGGTACGGACGAGATCCCAGATCCGCTCGGGGTCGACCTTGGGCAGGCACACGTGCGTGCCACCCGCTGCGGTGACGGCCCAGGTGAACGTCCAGCCGTTGCAGTGGAACATCGGCAGCGTCCACAGATAGGTGGATCCGCTGTCGAGCCCGAAGTGCGCGACCATCGCCAGGGCCTGCAGGTAGGCGCCGCGCGCGTGGTACATCACGCCCTTCGGATCACCCGTCGTGCCGGACGTGTAGTTCAGGGCGATCATCGTGCGCTCGTCGGCGAGCGGCACGTACCGGTGGCGGGCGGCGGCGAGCTTGTCCTCGTAGTCGTCACCGACGACCGTGATCGACGGCAGATCGGCCGTCGCTTCGCGGGCCAGGTCGGCCAGCGATTCCTCGACGAGCAGGACCCGGCTGCCCGAGTGCTCGAGGATGAACCGCAGCTCCGGCGCGGTGAGGCGCGTGTTGAGCGAGACGAGCACGGCGCCCGCGTAGAGCACGCCGTAGTGCGCCTCGAGCATCAACGAGGTGTTCGGCGCGAGCACCGCGACACGGTCGCCGGGTTCGATACCGAGAGCGTGCAGCATGCCCGACTGCCTCAGGCACCGGTCACGCAATTCGGCGTACGTGCGGCGGACGTCGCCGTCCACCATTGCGAGGTCGTCACGGAAGACCCGGGCGGAACGGTCGAGAAATGCCGTGGGCGTGAGTGTTTCGAAACTGAATTGCTCGGTCACGTCTGTCGGTGCTCCTTCGGATTACGTCGCGCGCGCACTCCCCATCGCGAACGATGATGCGCACACCTCCCCGTGTGCTGTGAGGGCATTGCTCATTCTTCCAAGAGCCGTTACCGATCTTGAACAGGGTCCATCCCTTTGCGTACCGGGTGAACGCTCCGTCGGCCGTTGACCGGACCCGGAATCCGGCGTTCACTGAGAGGCACCGTGCCCGTCCACGAGAGAAGGCGAGCGGTATGAGTGCTCGGCAGAACGAAGCCCGCCGCACCTCCCGTCCGGCGCGGCGGCCGACCGCGACGCGCGCGAGGACCACGAGGACGGAGACTCCCGCCGAGCCTGCGCGGACGCGCAGCCGTCGACCTCGCGAGCCCGAGCCCACCGCGCGGCGCGGCACCCGCGAACCCGACAACACCGCGCGGCGTCGAGATCGCGACCCCGGAACCGGCTCGCGGCGCACCTCGACCCGAACCTCGTCCCGATCGACCACTCGGACATCGACCCGTTCGGACGCCTCGCCCCGCGCTCGTGCGAAGCCGGCGCCTCCGCAGGAGAGGCGACGATCGCGTCCGCCGGTGAACGACGCGCGGACAGGGAAACCGACCCGTCCCGCGCGTGAACGGACACGATCCGAGCAGACACGGCCCGAGCAGGCACCGCCGGAACCCACATCGCTCCTCGAGAGATTGAAGGATGCGCTGCGGGCCGGTGTCCGCACCGCGCTGGCCGGACTCCGGGGACTCGGGGCGAGACTGATCCGGAAGATCCGCGGATGGGTGGACTCGCTCCTCGGCGAGGTCACCAGCGGCGGCGTGGGACTGCAGGCGGTCCTCGCCGGCATCCGGGCGGCGCTGGAGGGTCGCAACCCGGCCCTCGCCGCGCTGGGCGGGCTGATCTCCGGACTCAGCACCAAGGCGAAGATCGGCCTGGCCGTCGTGATCGCGCTGGTGCTGCTGCTCGGACCCGTCCTGCTCGTGATCCTGCTGCTGGCCGTCCTCGTCGCAGCGGTGATCAGCGCCGTCCGGTCCGCGGGGGACTGACCTGCCGGAACGACCGGTCCGTCTGCCGTGAGCAGACGGACCGCCGATTCGCGCCCGCCGGGGGTCAGGCTGGCTGCATGACGACCACCGAACCACTCTCGTACCGGGACCAACTGGCCGACAGACTCTTCCGTCAGCGCATCCTGCGACTGACCGGAGAGGTGGACGACGAGATGGCCGAGCGCGTCTGCTCGGAACTCGTCCTGCTCGCCTCCGCCGACGACCGGCGCGATATCGTCCTGCACATCAACTCACCCGGCGGATCCGTCTTCGCCGGCCTCGCCATCTACGACACGATGCAACTCGTTCCCAACGACATCGTCACCGTGGCAGCGGGATTCGCCGCCAGTATGGGGCAGGTCCTGCTCGCGGCGGGCACCAAGGGCAAACGCGCGAGTCTTGCCCACAGCCGGATCATGATGCACCAACCCTCGGCCGGATTCTCGGGGACGGCCGTCGACATCGCGATCCAGGCCGAGAATCTCGAATACATGAAACTGCAGTCACAGCAGATCCTCTCGGACGCCACCGGACATTCACTCGAGGAGATCGAACGCGACAGCGACCGCGACCGGTGGTTCACCGCCGAAGAGGCACGCGAGTACGGCATCATCGACACCGTCGTCGGGTCGCTCGCCGAACTGGCGCCGTTCGCCACCGGACGGCAGATGGGACTGGGACGATGAGCACCTACACGATCCCCAACGTCATCGAACGCACACCGGCGGGGGAGCGGTCGTTCGACCTCTTCAGCCGGTTGCTCAACGAACGCATCGTCTTCCTCGGCACCGAGATCGACGACGGGGTCGCCAACGTCGTGATGGCGCAAATGCTGCATCTCGAGGCCGAATCCCCCGACCGGGAGATCGGCCTGTACATCAACTCTCCCGGCGGATCGTCCACCGCGATGCTCGCGATCTACGACACCATGCAGTTCCTGCGCCCGAAGGTCGCGACCTACTGCATGGGACAGGCCGCTTCGGCGGCCGCCGTGCTGCTCGCGGCCGGAGCGCCCGGTCGCCGGCACGTGCTCGCACATTCGCGGGTACTGCTGCATCAGCCGTCGGCGCAGGGGCAGGGCACCATCTCCGATCTGGCCCTGCAGGCAGCGGAGGTGATGAGGGTGCGGGCCCAGACCGAGGAGATCCTGGCCGCGCACACCGGACGCGACATCGAACAACTGCGCCGCGACACCGACCGCGACCGGATCCTCTCACCGACGGAGGCGGTGGCCTACGGTCTCGCCGATCACGTCGTCGTCGACCGGGACGGATGACCCGTCACACCGTCACGTGGTCATACCGTCATGCCGCGCACAACTCGACGCCGGCGTGACCCGTGGTCCGGAGTGTGCGGTGCGCGGTCATCCGGCGGATCCCGCGCGCGAGCAGTTGCTCCATCGGAAGCTCCAGCGCATCGCACACGGACCGCAGCATCTCGGACGAGGCCTCCTTGCGCCCACGCTCGACCTCCGACAGGTACTGCTTCGACATCCCGACCGTTCGGGCGACGTCCTCGAGGCTGCGGTCCTGATCGCGACGCTCGTCGCGCAGGATCTCCCCGTAGATCTGGCGGAGCAGCCGGGGCTCGGTGCTGTCGGCTCCCCGCTCAGGGGTCCGCGCAACTCGTGCCGCCCTAACGGCGGTCGCTCGTGCCGACTCCGCGGCGCTGACGAAATCGATCACGCGACCCTGCTCCGGCTCCATGCCGACCATTGTGCCGTCGATCCGGCGGCATCGGACCGGGTTCCGCCGAGGACGAACACCGCTCCGGCAGATGTGTAACGGGCCCGTAACCGCAGTTAACCGAACACATGACCTGGCGCCGATAACGTCGGCGCACCACGACGTATACAGCCGTGGATACAGGACAGGAGTTCGGGTGCCGACAGGATTGCACAGGCTTGCGGCTGCGCTCGACGCGCAGCTCGCGGACACCGACGCGGCATACGCCGCGACCTATCCCGGGACCGACGGTGCCCGCCAACCGGTGCACACCGTCTACGTCCCGGCCGACCGCTACGACGCCGGGATCGCAGCACGGTGGGGAGCCGACGCACTCGACGTCCTCGACACCCACATCGACGGTCCCGCGGACCTCGCCGCGGTCACCGGCATCGAACCCGAACTGGCCGACGCCGTCCTCCCGCTCGTGGAGGTCAAACTGCGCACCGAACCGATCGAGGATCTGCGCATCGACTTCGAGGACGGTTTCACTCGCCCCGGCATTCCCGAGCACGAACGCGACGCCGACGAGGACGCCCACGTCGCCCGTGCCGCCGTCGCGCTCGCGACCGATCCCACCGCGACACCCTTCGTCGGCATCCGGTTCAAGTCCTTCGAGGCCGCCACTCGGCGCCGCGGACTCCGCACGCTCGACGCCTTCGTCGGAGAACTCACCGGAAGGTGCGCTCTCCCGGACGGATTCGTCGTCACACTGCCCAAGGTCACCGCACCCGAACAGGTCGCCGCCATGGTGACGGCCTGCGAACATCTCGAGTCGACCTACCCGCTCGTCGCACCCCTGCGGTTCGAGATCCAGATCGAGACGCCGCAGGCGATCTGCGGACCCGACGGCACCGCGGCCGTCGCCACGATGATCCGAGAGGCCCGGGGGCGCTGTTCGGGGCTGCACTACGGCACCTACGACTACTCGGCCGCGTGCGACATCGCCGCGGAGTACCAGGCGATGGACCACCCCGTCGCCGACCACGCCAAGGCCACGATGCAGGTCGCGGCAGCGGGCACGGGGGTGCGGTTGTCCGATGGGTCCACCAATCGCCTTCCCGTCGGCACCCGCGACGAGATCCGCGCGGCCTGGGGACTGCACGCCCGCCTGATCGACCGGTCGCTGCGCCGCGGCTTCTACCAGGGGTGGGACCTGCACCCGGCGCAGCTGCCCACCCGCTACGCCGCGACCTTCGCGTTCTACCGCCGGTCGCTGTCCACCGCCGCGGGACGCATCGCGGCCTACATCGACCCGGCCCTGTCGTCGGGATATCTCGACGAACCCGCCACCGCCCGTGCTCTCGCCGCCTTCCTCCTGCGAGGAGCGAGTTGCGGAGCCCTCACCGAGAAAGAAGTATGCGATCGCACCGGCACGAATCTCGACCACCTGGCCCGACTTGCGGGTCGACCGACGGTGGTGACGCGATGACCACCGTGATCCGCGCGCGACGCGCCGTGGTGGGGGACGAGGAACGCAGCTGCGCCGTCCATGTGCGCGACGGCCGCATCGTCGCGATCGACGAGTACGACGGTGCCGCTCCGGCCGGTGCGCGGGAGATCGTCCTCGCCGACGACGAGGCGCTGCTCCCCGGCCTGGTGGATACGCACGTCCACGTCAACGAACCCGGCCGCACCGAATGGGAGGGTTTCGCGACGGCCACGCGTGCCGCCGCGGCCGGGGGAGTGACGACGATTGTCGACATGCCCCTCAACTCCATCCCGTCCACCGTCGACATAGCGGCCCTCGAGGTGAAGCAGGAGGTCGCGGCCGAGCAGGTCACCGTCGACGTCGGATTCTGGGGTGGTGCGATCCCCGGTAACCTCGCCGATCTCGAACCGCTCTGGGACGCAGGGGTGTACGGCTTCAAGTGCTTCCTCGCGTATTCGGGTCTCGACGAGTACCCCCCGCTGGACCGCGAGCAGATGATCGAGGCGATGCGCGTGATCGCCGGCTTCGGCGGTCTGCTCATCGTGCATGCGGAGGACGGACCGACCCTCGACGCGCAGGACCCGCCCGCCGGACCGCGCTACGACGACTTCCTGTACTCGCGACCACCGGTCGCCGAGTCCCGCGCTGTCGCCCAGGTCATCGACGGCGCGCGGCAGACCGGATGCCGCGTGCACATCCTGCACCTGTCGGATGCGGGAAGCCTTCCGCTCGTGGCCGCGGCGAAGGCCGAGGGTCTGCCCGTCACCGCGGAGACCTGCCCGCACTATCTGTCGCTGTTCAGTGAGGAGATTCTCGACGGCTCCACACATTTCAAGTGCTGCCCGCCGATTCGCGAGGCCCGTAACCGGGAAGCGTTGTGGCGTGGCCTGGCCGACGGCACGCTCGACTGCATCGTCTCCGATCACTCACCGTGCCTGCCGGAGCTGAAGAAGTTCGTCACCGGCGACTTCGGCGAGGCGTGGGGCGGTATCTCGTCGCTGCAACTCGGACTGCCCATCGTGTGGTCGGAGGCCCGCAAGCGCGGGCACACACTCGTCGACGTGGTGCGCTGGATGGCCGGTCGCACCGCAGACCTCGTGGGGCTGGCCGACCGCGGTGCCATCGCCGTGGGCAACAGTGCCGACCTGTGCGTCTTCGCACCCGACGACGCGTTCGTGGTCTTCCCGGAGCGGCTGCACCACCGCAACGCCGTGACGCCCTACGCCGAACGCGCGCTCGCCGGGGTCGTGCGGCAGACCTGGCTCGCCGGTGAACCGCTCACGGTCACCCTCGGCGCCACCGACCCCGCACCGCGTGGTGCGCTGCTCTCCCGAAAGGAAAACCGTTGACCGAAGCAGATTTCCTGCAACTGCCCGATCTCGTCGCGCGATCGCTGGGCGGGGCCGTCGTCTATGCGAACGACGAGTTCTTCGCGAGTCGCGAGAACCTGATCTCGCCGGGCGCACCCGATTTCGATCCGTCCGAGTTCGGGCACAAGGGAAAGGTCTACGACGGGTGGGAGACCCGGCGTCGCCGCGAACCAGGGCACGACTTCGCGGTGGTCCGGCTCGGCGTGCCCGGTGTCGTCGAGGGCGTGGTGATCGACACCGCCTGGTTCACGGGCAACTACCCGCCCTACGCGTCCGTCGACGGGGTGAACCTCGACGGCTACCCGACCGATCAGGAGTTGCTGGACGCGCCGTGGGAACCGGTCCTCGAGCGCGTGGCCCTGAAGGGCGATACCGCGAACGCCTTCGCGGTGGACGACGACCGGCGCTGGACGCATCTGCGCCTGAACATCTTTCCCGACGGCGGTGTGGCCCGATTCCGCGTGCACGGACATGCCCGCCCGGACCCGGCCTTCCTCACGGGCACGATCGATCTCGCGGCCCTCGAGAACGGTGGCGACGTCGTCGCGTGCTCGAACCGTTTCTATTCGTCGCCGCGCAACATCATCGGCCTCGGTCGCTCGCGGCACATGGGGGAGGGCTGGGAGAACGCCCGCCGCCGCGACGACGGCAACGACTACGTGGTGATCCGCCTCGCCGGGCAGGGCTGCGTCGACCACGTGGAGATCGACACCTCCTATTTCGTCGGCAACGCACCGGGAGCGGCACGCCTGAGCGGAATTCCCAGCGAGGACGCGATGTCCGACGAATCGTCCTGGGTCGAACTCGTGCCGCGGACCACACTGCTGCCGGACTGCCGGCATCGTTTCCGCGTCGATTCGCCGACGCCGGTGGAGTTCGTGCGGCTCGACGTCTATCCCGACGGCGGCATCGCCCGCCTGCGCGTGAACGGACGGCTGACCTAGCTCCGATGCGGGTGCGGTGAGCGGTTTCTTACGCGCACGAAACACGATGACTCGAGCCCGAAAACTTCGGCCCCCAAGCTGTATCCGGCACCGTATACAGCACTGCATCCGAAATGGGAGCGATCACATGACCTCACCGCACCCCGTCGACGCGCGACTGCCGTTCCTCCGGCAGTTCGCGTTCGGCCTCCAGCATGTCCTCATCATGTACACCGGATGCATCACCGTCCCGTTGGTCTTCGGCGCGGCCGTCGGACTCGACCGCGACACCATCGCGATGCTCATCAGCGCCGACCTGCTGATCGCCGGCCTGATCACCATCGTCCAGAGCCTCGGTGTCGGCAAACTCGTCGGCGTCCGCCTGCCCATCGTCTGCGGCGCGACCTTCGCCGGCCTGACGCCGATGATCCTCATCGCGAAGGAATACGGCCTGCAGGCCGTCTACGGCTCCATGCTGATCGGCGGCATCGTCGGTCTCGCCCTGGCCTGGCCGTTCGCCAGGATCATCCGGTTCTTCCCGCCGCTCGTCACCGGTGCCGTCCTCACCGTCGTCGGTATCTCGCTCATCGGCGTGGCAGGTGGGCTGATCGTCGGCACCGACCCGTCGTCTCCCACCTTCGCCTCGCCCACCAACATCGCCCTGGCCGTGCTGGTGATCGTCGTCGCCGTCGGCTTCCTGTGCCTCGGTCGCGGCATCTGGGCGCAGCTCGGGGTGTTGATCGCCCTCGCGGTCGGCACGGTCGTCGCGGTCCCGCTCGGCTTGATCGACCTCGGTGGCGTGGCCGGTTCGTCGTGGGTGGGTCTGCCCGCCCCCTTCCACTTCGGCGCACCCGAATTCCCGATCACCGCGGTCGTCGCCATGAGCATCGTCATGGCGGTGGTCTTCGCCGAATCCACCGCGAGCATGCTCGCCGTCGCCGAGATCACCGGCAAGCGCGTCAGCAAGGGTGACATCGCCCGCGGACTCGCCGGCGACGGAGCGTCCGCTGTGCTCGCCGGTGTCTTCAACGCCTTCGTCGACACCGTCTTCACTCAGAACGTCGGTGCGGTCGCCACCACCCGCGTGTACAGCCGCTACGTCACCGCCACGTCGGGTGTGATCCTCGTGGTCCTCGGGGCGTTGCCGAAGGTGAGCTCGGTGGTCGCGGCGCTGCCGAAGCCGGTCGTCGGCGGTGTCGGCCTGATCCTGTTCGCCACCGTCGCCCTCGTGGGCATCAACACACTGCGTTCGGTGGACCTGTCCGACCGCATCAACTCCACGATCGCCGCCGTCGCGGTGGGTGTGGGTCTGTTGCCGGAACTCGCCGAGGGCATGTTCGAGCACTTCCCGTCCGCCGCGCAGATCCTGCTCGGCAGCGGCATCACGCTCGCCGCAATCGCGGCGTTCTCGTTGAACCTGCTGTTCAACCACACTCGTCTCGGGACACTGGCTCGCGCGTCCCGGTCCGGCACGCCGGCCCCCGTCACCTCGGCCGGTACCACCTCTCCCCACGGAGTTGCCCATGAACCAGTCGCCGTCTGACGCCTTCGTCGTTCCCGCCGTCGACATCGGCCCGTACGTCCGGGCCGGCGGTGACATCGGCCCGGACGTCCGGGCCGGCGAGGATGCCGAACGCGCCCGTGTCGCCCGTGAGATCGACGAAGCCTGCAGCCGTGTGGGATTCGTCCAGATCCTCGGACACGGCATACCCGATCCGGTGGTCGACGGCCTCGCCGGCGCCCTCGACGACTTCTTCGGTCTGCCGATGGACGACAAGCAGCAGTACCGGGTGGTCGGCGCGAACCGCGGATACAGCCCGCCGAAGAGCGAGTCGCTGAGCCTGAGCCTCGGCGTCGAATCCGCCAGCCGCATGAACGATTTCTTCGAGGCATACAACGTCGGCGTGGAGGCCCGGTCGTTCCCCCACCTGGACCTGTCGGAGGACGACTACGGACTCAACGTCTGGCCCGACGTCCCCGGTTTCGAGGACCGCGTGCAGACCTACTTCACCGAGGCCTCGCGGGTCGCGCGGACCCTCACCCGGATCTTCGCCGACGCGCTCGGGCAGGCTCCCGACTACTTCGAACAGCTCACCGACCACTCGATCGACGTGTTGCGCATGAACAACTACGCGCTGCCCGAGGGCACCGTCGACCTCGACGGTGACCTCACCGGCATGGGTGAGCACACCGACTTCGGGATCGTCACCGTGCTGTGGGCCGACCGGGTCGCAGGGCTGCAAGTGCTCGGGTCCGACGGAATCTGGCACGACGTCGAACCGCTGCCCGGGGCTCTGCTCGTCAATCTCGGTGATCTCACCGCCCGCATCACCGACGACCGGTGGATGTCGACGCTGCACCGCGTCAAGCCACCGATCGTCGACGGTCGTATCCGACGCCGTCGTTCGGTGGCGTTCTTCCACGACGGCAACGTCGACGCGGTGGTCTCCACCCTGCCCGAGTATGCGGGCCCGGAACCTTACGAACCCATCCTGATCCGCGATCACATCAAGGCAAAGCTCGCCGGGTCGCGGCACGGCAAGGCCAATACCGCTGCTGTGCGCGAAGCCGCCCGTGTGCTGGCGGCGACGGGGGAGAACCGCGCGTGAGTCATGTCGTGCTCGTGCACGGCGCGTGGGCCGGAAGCTGGGTGTGGGACACGCTGCTCGAACCGCTCCGCCGGTCCGGGCACGTCCCACACCCGCTCGCGCTTCCCGGTGTCGGATCATGGGGCGCCGACGACGTGACGCTCGACGACGTCGCCGCAGTCGTGGCCGACCATGTTGCCGGATTGGATGGTCCGGTGCTCCTCGTCGGTCATTCCGGTGGTGGCATCGTCGTCACGCAGGTCGCGGATATGCTGCCGGAACGTGTCGCCGGGGTCGCCTACGTGGCGGGGATGATGCTCCCGTCCGGGGTCGGCTTCGGGGTGCTCTGTGACGGAATCGGTCTCGAGGCGCCGGTGGGTATCTCGCGGTGGCTCGAACCCACCGACGACGGTCGCGGCACGATCGTGCCCCCGGAGGCCGGCGCCGCGGTGTTCTTCCACGAGGCGGATGCGCCCGACGCGATCGGTGCCGCACGCCGACTCGTGCCGCAACTCGAAACCGCCCGGCTCATGGCACCCAACTGGACGCCGGAACGGTTCGGGCGCCTGCCGCGCCTGTACATCGAAGCGACACTGGACCGTTCGGTTCCCCTCGTCACCCAGCGGGCGATGCAACGCCTCACCCCGGGTGCGCAGGTCGTGTCGCTCGAGTCCGACCATGCACCACAGCTGTCCGCCCGCGACGACCTCGCGGCGGCACTGGTGGAGTGGTGCACCGAGCGCGTCCGGACATAGGCCGGATCTACGGAACGAGACCGACGTTGTGTGCGAAATCCGTTGGGAAATCGCACACAACGTCGGTCTCGTTCGTTCTACAGGAGATACTCCGGGTCAGTCGCCGCCCTTGTACTCGACCTCGAACTCACCGGCCATGATCTTCTCGCGGTACTCCTCGAACAGCGCCATCGCCTCGGGCGAGATCTTGTCGACGAAGGCCGGATTGATGACGACGTCCAGACCGCCCTCGGTGATGTCCACCTCGTAGTACTTCGCCGGGTCGACGTTGCCGGCCTCGACGTCGGCGATCATCGCGCGGAGGACCTCGTCGAGATTCCAGACCACGGAGGAGACGACGCTCTCGGGTGCCAGCGGGGTCTGATCCATCGTGTAACCGGCGACGCCGACTCCGCGCTGCTTGGCGCCCTCGATGGTGGCGGCGTCGACACCGCACGTGGAGAACTGGTCGGCGCCCTGGTCGACGAGGGCGTTGACGGCCTCGAGAGTCTGGGCCGCAGCGTCGGACCATCCGCCGATGTAGGACGGACGCAACTGGATCTCGCCGGGGCCCTTGTAGGTCAGGCGGGCACCGTCCGCGAACGCCTCGATCTGGGCCTTGCACACCGGGATCTCGAAACCGGCGGTGCCGGCGAGGATGCCGGTCTTCGTCAGGTCGCCGGCGAGAATGCCGGTGAGGAACGAACCCTGGTAGAACGGCTGGCTGTAGTCGGCGAGGTTGGCGGTGATGTCGCCGAAGCCCCCGGGATAGGCGAACAGCACGTCGGGGTAGTCGGCGATGATGCCCTTGATGGGTTCGCCGTAGTTGAACGAGTGACCGACGATGAGCTGGTTGCCGTCCTCCGCGAGATCGGTGACGATCTGGGCGATCTGCTCCGAGGTCGCGCCCGAATCCTGCTGTACCACGGTCAGATCGATGAGGCCCTCCGCTTCGAGCTTCTCGGCACCCTCGACCATGCCCTGATTCCAGCCGACGTCGTTGACCGGACCCGAGGTGATGATCGCGGCCTTGACGACCCCGTCGGCCGAGCCGCTCCCACCGGAGTCGGAACTCGAACATCCGGTCACGGCGGCTCCGACGACGGCGGCGGCCGCCACAGCGGTACCCAATTTCTTCACGTGATTCTCCTCGGGGAAGGGAGGGCTCGCGACTACGAGCCCCATGACTGACGGGAAAGCTGACGGAAGGCTATTTCGCGGGGACGAACGGGACGCCGAGCGCCTTCGGGGAAATGCTGCGCGAGAACCACACGGTGGTGGCGATGACCGCGAGCAGCGTCACGGCGTACGGCATGGCCTGGAACAGCTCGTACGGCACCGATGTCGCCTGCCCACCGGAGGCGGCCTGCACACGCAACTGGAAGGCGTCGACGAGACCGAACATGAAGCCACCGGCGATGGCGCCGAGGGGGTTCCACCGGGCGAGAATGACGACACCGAGCGCGATCCAGCCACGGCCACCGGTGATGCCGTCCTGGAAGAAACCCAGGCCGTCGATGACGAGCGCACCGGCCATACCTGCTGTGGCGCCGGAGATCAGCAGCGTGCTCCACCGGGTGCGGGGGACGGAGACGCCCACCGAGTCGGCGGCCTCGGGGCTCTCCCCGGCCGCGCGGATCGATAGGCCGAAAGCCGTGCGGGTGAGCACCCACCACAGGGCGACGACCAGCGCGAGCGCGAGGTAGACGAGCGGCGACTGCGAGAACACGATCGGGCCGAGCACCGGTAGGTCGGACAGCACCGGAAGATCGAGTGCAGTGGTGCCCTGGATGCGCGGCGGTGTGCCGGTCACGCCGAACACCTGCAGGTACAGGAAGGACGCGAGTCCGGTCCCGAGGATCACCACCGAGATGCCCGTGATGATCTGGTCGACGGCCATCGTGATCGTCAGATAGCCGACGAGCGCGGCGATCACCAGGCCCGCGGCGGCACCGGTGACGGCGCCGAGCATCGGTTGCCCGGTGTAGTAGACCGTCACGAACGCGATGATCGCGCCGACCATCATCTGCCCCTCGATACCGAGGTTCATCAGCCCGGAGCGCTCGGCGAGACACGCGCCGGCGGCGGCGAGGATGATCGGCACCGCCAGGCGCAGCGCGGCGGTGAACAACGGGACGAGCGCACCGGCGCCCAGGACGTCGGACCAGTTCATCGGGCACGCTCCACGATTCGGTTGGCGAGCAGCACCGTCACGATCATCACTGCCTGGACGACGGTGCCGATGGACGCGGGGATCTCCTGGGTGCGCTGCACCGCCTGGCTGCCGAGGGTGAGCCCGGAGACCAGCGCCGCGGCGAGGACGATGCCGAACGGATTGCGACGACCGAGCAGCGCCACCACGATCGCGGTGAACCCGATCCCGGACGAGATCGCCAGCGACAGTCGGAACTCGCTGCCCAGCAACATGATCGCTCCGGCGATACCGCCGAGGGCGCCGCTGATCAGAGCGGAAGTCACGACGGTGCGGGCGACGGAGATGCCGTTGGCCTCGGCGACGCTCGGGCTCTCGCCGACGATCTGCGACGCGAAGCCGAACCGGGTCGAGCGCATGAGCCACCACACGAGCGGAACCGCCGCGATCGCGACGAACACACCGATGTGGATGCGGGTGCCGGGGATGGTCGCGAGCGCCGCCCAGTCGGGAATGCGTTCGGACTCGGGGGTGAAACCGTTGGGGTTGGCGAGGGGTTTGCGCACCGCCCACGCCAGTGTGTAGAAGACAAGGTAGTTGAGCATGAGCGACGAGATGATCTCGTTGACCCCGAGCCGCGCCTTCAGCACACCCGCGATGCCGCCGATGCACGCACCTGCGGCCGCGGCGGTGACGGCGACGATGGGGATCGCGATCCAGCTCGTCCCCAGTGGCATGCTCAGCACCACGGCCGTCGCGGTGATGGCGCCGACGTCGTAGTGGCCCTGCGCGCCGATGGTGATGAAGCCCGTGCGGTACGCGATCGCGTAGCCGAGCCCTATGAGCACGAGCGGCGTCATACCGGTGAGCAGGCGGCCGAGCTGTGTGTCGCCGCCGAGCGCGGCGTCGAGCATCGTCGTGTAGGCCTGCCCGGGATTGCCGCCCGCGAGGACGATGAGGATCCCACCCGCCGCGAGACCGACGGCGACGGCGAGCAGCGGCACGCCGATGGTGGTCGCGAGGCCCCGCATCCGCGACGCAGTGGGCGGCTCGGGTGGTGTCGTCACCGGTGGACTGAGCGTGGCGGTCATGCTGCGGCCTCCTGGAATCCGCCCATGGCCGAGCCGAGGGCTTCGCGGTCGAACGGGCCTTCGTCGAATTCGGCGACGATCCGTCCGCGGTAGAGCACGACGATCCGGTCGGCGAGGCTGCAGATCTCGTCGAGATCGGACGAGATGAGCAGGATCGCAGCGCCCCGGGAGCGATGGTCGACGAGGGTGTCCCACACGAACTCGGTGGCACCGATGTCGAGACCGCGGGTGGGCTGGGCGACGACGAGGACGTCGGGCTCACCGTCGAGGACCCGACCGAGCACCACGCGCTGCGCGTGCCCACCGGACAGGGTGCCGGCGAGCGTGCGCGGGCTCTGGGCCTTGACCGACAGTGCGGCGATGATGCGCTCGGCGCGTTCACGAACGGCGGCCCGCGACAGGCGTCCCCAGCGACGCGCGAGCGGGGGATCGGTGTAGCTGTCGATCGCGAGATTGGTATCGATTCCCAGCGACTTGATCAGTCCTCGGGTGTAGCGGTCGGCGGGGACGACGCCGACACCGGCCTCGCGCATCGCGCGCGGCGACGAGGCGTCGATCTCCCGTTCGGCGACGACCACCGCGCCGGTGGAGTCGGGGGCGAGCCCGGACAGGACGTCCTCGAGGGCGGACTGACCGTTGCCCTCGACTCCGGCGACGGCGACGAGCTGCCCGGATGCGACCCGCAGGGTCACATCGTGCAACTGGCCGGGGACGGACACGCCGACCAGTTCGAGCATCCGGCTCCCGGCCGGTTCGGTGGCCGCACGACGGATACCGAGTCCGACCTCGCGGCCGACCATGTCGCGGGCGAGTTCGGCGGTGGTGACGCTCTCGGCGCCCTCCCCGCGGATGGGGCGTTCGGCGACGAGTTGCCCTCCTCGCAGCACACCGACCCGGTCGGCGGCCTCGAGGACCTCCTCCAGATGGTGGGTGATGAGCACGATCCCGACGCCTCGCTCGGTGGCGAGTCGGCGAACCTGTGCGAGCAGTGAATGCACCTCGGCCGGCGCCAGATTCGCGGTCGGTTCGTCGAGCAGCAGGTAGCCGGCGCCCAGGTGCAGGGCGCGCAGGATCTCGACGCGCTGTTGCTCGCCGACCGACAGGTTCTCCACGCGTGCGGTGGGGTCGCAGGCGAGGCCGGTGTCCTCCGCGAGGGCGGCGATCTCGGCCTCGGTGCGCCGCAGTCGTTTCCGGCCGACCACTCCGCGGGAGCGGCCGAGCAGGAAGTTCTCGGCGACCGTCATGCTCGGCACGAGCATGAAGTGCTGGTGGACCATGGCGATCCGCTCCCGGCCTCCGTCGGCGAGCGACTTACCATCCACGGCAATGGAACCGGAGTCCGGTGGGAGCAACCCGGTGAGGATGCGCATCAGCGTCGACTTGCCGGCGCCGTTCTCGCCGAGCAGCGCGTAGACCTCGCCGGGCCGCACATGCAACGACACGTCGCGCAGGACGGTGTTCTCACCGAACGACCGGTGGATACCGCGCATCACGACGCCCTCGGCGGGAACCGATTCTGTCGTTCCCGCAGCGGTGGTGATGCTCACGGGCGAAGTTGCTGTCACCATACGGTGGGACCTTCCGAGTAATCGCTATGTGTTAAGACGAGACGATCCAGGTTCGTAATTGAGCGGCCGTGTCCGATTCATGACGATTGTGTTTCGGGCGTCGGGAAGGGATGAAACTCGTGATGCCGACGGAGAACGCAGTGCCGGAACAGGATCGCGTCGCCCGGGTGGGCAGCGTCATCCGCGCCGTTCGCAGACAGGAGGGACTCACCGCGCGGGCGCTGGCCTCGCGCGCCGGGGTCAGTCAGGCGTTCCTCAGTCAGGTCGAACGGGGCCTCAACGCGCCCTCGCTCGCGACGCTGTACAGGATCGCCGAAGCGCTCGGACGGTCGCCGTCGGCCTTTCTCGATCCGGCCCCTGCCGACGACGTACTGGTGGTGCGTGCCCAGGGACGCCTCGCGCGGGCGGTGACGGGAACCCCTGCGGCACCGGTGACCTGGATGGCCCGCGGCAACGGGACGATCGCCGAGGTGTACCAGTACGAGATCGGTCCGGACGACGACATCGCCGGTTGGTTCCGCCGCTCGGACGATCTCGTGCTGGTGATGACCGGCGGACGGCTCGAGGTGGAGGTACGCGGACGCCCCGCGGTCGAACTCGCGGAGGGGGACTGCCTGTTCGCTGCGGCGGGGACCGAGATGCAGTGGCGCCATCGGGGTTCGGAGACGGCGCGTCTGGTGTTGTGCGTGGGTACGCGGTCCGAGAATCCGTAACACGGTCCTCACCGCATCGAGACGGATCCGCAGTATCGCAGGAATTAACTCATAGCGATCATCCGTCCGCTCTCTCCAGGAGTCACCCATGGAATCCCTGCCCCTCATCGATCTGCGTCCGCTGCGCGATGGGAGCGACCCGCATGCCGTCGCCGACGCGCTCGACGTCGCGTGTACCGACCTCGGCTTCTTCGTCGTCACCGGTCACGGACTCGACCCCGACCTCCGCGCGGCGACGATGGAGCAGGCGCGGCACTTCTTCGCGCTGCCCTTCGAGGAGAAGATGGAGATCGCCATCGCGAAATCCACCTGCCACAGCGGATACGTGCCGCCGAAGACCGAGACACTCGACCCCACCGTCGGAGCCGACGGTAAGGAGGCCTTCGACATCACCACCGACCGTGCGGACGATCATCCGGAGGTGATCGCGGGCACGCCGCTGCACGGTCCGGCACAGTGGCCGGCCTCGCTGATGCCCGGCTTCAAGAGCGTCGCCGACGAGTACGCGAAGGCATGCCTGAACATCAACGCTCACCTCATGCGCGGTCTCGCATTCGCTCTCGGCCTCGACGCCGACGCCTTCGTGCCGATGTTCACCGACCCGCTCGCGTCGCTCCGTATGCTGCACTACCCACCCGTTCCCGTCAGCGACACCGCACTCGGCATCGCGCCTCACACCGACTACGGCTCGTTGACGCTGCTCGCCCAGGACGACATCGGCGGGCTGCAGGTCGCCGCGCGGGGCGGCGGGTGGATCGACGTCGTGACCCCGCCCGACGCGTTGATCGTCAACCTCGGCGACATGATCGCCCGATGGACCAACCACCGCTACGTCTCCACCCGTCATCGCGTGCTCAATCCCACGCACGGACACCGCTATTCGCTGCCCTATTTCGTCACTCCGGACTACCACGCCGTGATCGAGGCGATCCCGACCTGTGTCGAACCGGGTGCGGAGCCGATCCATCCACCGATCGGGGCCGGCGAGTACCTGCAATCGCGGTTCGAAGCGACGCACGCGTACCTCGGGGCCCCGACCGACGGTCAGATCGACAAACACACCGTCTTGGTCTCCAAGTAGTTCTCCAGTCCGGCGGCGCCGTTCTCGTAACCCCAGCCGGACTGCTTGTGGCCGCCCTTGACCAGTTCGGGAGAGAAGTAGGAGTGGCAGTTGATCCACACGGTGCCGGCGCGGATCGCGTCGGCCACCCTGTGGGCCCGCGACAGATCCGACGTCCACACGCTCGCCGCGAGACCGTAGTCGGTGTCGTTGGCCCAGGCGATCACTTCGTCGGGATCGTCGAAGGGGGTCACCGTCACGACCGGACCGAAGATCTCCTCGCGCATCATCGGCAGATCCGGGGCGGCGTCGACCACCACGGTGGGCTCGTAGAAGCTGCCGGTCTCGCCCACCATGCGACCACCCGTCACGACCGTGGCACCCACACGGCCTCCGGCGTCGACGTAGGACGCCACCGTCTCGCGGTGCCGCAGACTGACCAGTGGGCCCAGATCGGTGTCGTCGTCGAGTCCGTGGCCGAGCCGCAGGGTGTCCGCAGCCGCGGCGAGACCGTCGACGACCTGCTCGTAGACGCGCCGCTCGGCGTAGATCCTGGAACCGGCGACGCAGACCTGACCGCAGTTGGCGAAGATGCCGCGCGCGAGACCGGGGATCGTCAGCGGCAGATCGGTGTCGCCGAAGACGACCGCCGGGGACTTGCCACCGAGTTCGAGGGTGAGTCGCGAGAGGTTGCGGGCCCCCGCCGAGGCGACGAGTTTCTTCCCGACCTCCGTGGACCCGGTGAACGTCACCTTGTCCACCCCCGCATGCTCGGCCAGCATGCGCCCGACCTCGCCGCCACCGGTGAGGATGTTGACGACCCCGTCGGGAATCCCGCTCTCCGCGAGCAGTTCACCGAACCGCAGGGCGGTCAGCGAGGTGTCCTCGGCCGGCTTGAGCACGACGGTGCATCCCGCGGCGAGCGCCGGCGCCAGTTTCATCGCAGCCATGAGCAGTGGTGAGTTCCACGGCACGATCGCAGCCACCACACCGACCGGTTCGCGCACGGTGTGCGCGACGACCTTCCGTCCCGGAGGTGCGTAGGTGATCGACGGCGTGACGGTGGTCCCTGTGATCTTCGTGGCCCATCCCGCGTAGTAGCGGAACTGTTCGGCCGCGGACGGGATCTCGGCGAATCGGGAGGTCGCCCAGGTCTTCCCCTGGTCGAGGGTCTCGAGTTCGGCGAGTTCGTCGGCATGGGCGTCGATGGTCTCGGCGATCCGCCACAACACGCGTGCGCGGGCCGCGGGTGTGCACGATGCCCACTCGTTCTGCAGGGCGCGGCGCGCGGCGGCGACCGCGGTGTCCACCTCGCCGGCTCCCGCCGACGCGAGCGTCGCGAGCGGCACACCGGTGGCCGGGTCGATCGTCTCGAAGGGCTCGCCGGAACCGGGAACCCACCGGCCGTCGACGAGCAGCGATTTCGTGCCGTCGCGGAGGAAGTCGGCACAGTACCGGGGGAGGGCGGCGGTGATCACGTGTCTGCTCCTCGGGTATGGACGGGACGGAACGGCAGGGCGCCCCAACGCAGCCCCTTGGCCTTGAGCCAGCGCCGGTAGGTGACCGACGAGGCATCGGCGCGGGTGGGGATCTCGTCGCGCGGATCGAGCGGCAGCAGCAGCGGACGCTGGTTCTCGACGATGATGCGGTCCTGTAGGAAGATCACCTGCTCGAACTGCACCAGTTCGGTGTGCGTGGAATCCGGGTCGACGAGGTACATCACCGGTTGTGCGCGGCACAGGGTTTCGTCGATCGGTTGGATGAACAGGGCGATCGCGTCGAGTCGGGTGGGATCGGAGGGCGAGACGCGGTAGAGCATCACCTGATAGGGATTCGGGACGCGGTAGGTCAGTTGTGCGAACGTGCCTTCGGACGCCGCGGAGATCTGCGGCTGGAAGAACGTGCAGTCGGTGGCCCACACCTCGTCGGTCTCCCGGCGGATCTCCCACGTGTAGCGTGCGACCTCCGTGGCGGCCTCGCCTCCGAGGATGCCGGTGTGCACGAACGGGAAGTGCGCCATGTCGAGGAAGTTCTCGACCACCCGGCCGGGGGACGACCGGAGTGTGACCCACCCGCACGGCACGTAGCGCCGGTCGGGTTCGTCGGCCTCGTCGATGGGGAAGACGTCCTTCTCGGGGGTGCCGAGCGTGGTCCACACGAACCCGTATCGGCGTTGCACGGGAAGCACGGCGTCGCCGTCGTGCACCGTCGGTTCGCCGTCGGCATCGACGCTGCACTCGATGTCGGCGCCGAGCAGGCGGGTGCGCACGACGCCCTCGGCTATCTCCTGTTCGGAACAGACCGGATACCACTGGTTCAGCACGACCGGGTCGTCGCAGCGTGTGGTGATGCTGGTCGTCACGACAGTTTCCTCTCGGTTCCGGTGATCAGCGCGGCCGCGCGCTCGGCGAGGGCGATCACGGGGGCGTTGGTGTTGCACGACGGGAGCACCGGGATGACGGAGGCGTCGACGACGCGCAATCCGTCCACGCCGTGGACGCGCAGGTCCGGGTCGACGACGGCGTCGGGTCCCACGCCCATCGCGCACGTGCCGCCCGTGTGGAAGAAGGTCGCGCAACTCGCGCGGACGAAGGCTTCGGCGTCGGCGCGGCCGAGACGACGGTCCGGTGCGGCGGGTGCTTCGACCAGATCCTGCAAGGCGGAGGTCTCGGCGAGGTCGAAGATGCGGCCGAGGCCGGCGACGAGGGCGTCGAGGTCGCGGGGGTCGGACAGATAGCGCGGGTCGATGATCGGTGCTGTGTCCGGGTCCGCGCACCGCAGCGTCAGTTGCCCGACGCTGTAGGAGCGCATGAGACCCGGGGAGATCGCGAAGACGTCGCCGGTGACGTCGTAGCGTGCGGCGACCTCCGGGGTGGCGTGCGTACCCTGGACGACGAAGGCGTGCAGGTCGGGCAGGTCCAGCGACGGGTCCGAGCGCCAGTTCAGGATCGCGCCGCCGCCGTTGTCGCGGGCCGGTCCGAGCGGGTTGCGGGCCCGGAAGTTCACGCCCATGAGCAGGGGATGGTCCTGGAGGTTGCGTCCGACACCGGGAAGTGCGGTGTGGACAGGGATTCCGTGTTCCTGCAGGTGTGCGGGATCGCCGATCCCGGAAAGCAGCAGCAGATGCGGGCTCGAGATCGCCCCGCCGCAGAGCAGGACTTCGGCGTCGGCACGGACCACGGTGTCTGTGCCGTCACCGCCGTACCGCACACCGACGCACCGGTCGCCGTCGAACATCAGGCCCGACACCGTGACGTCGGTGCGCACGGTGAGATTGGGCCGGGTCCGCGCCGGATCGAGATAGGCACGAGCCGTGCTGACGCGGTGGCCGTCGTCGATCGTGAGGTTCGCCAGAGAAGCGCCCTCGATGTCCGGTCCGTTGCAGTCGTCGAGCACGAACATGCCGAGTTCGGCTGCGGCGTCGAGCAATCCGGTGGCGATGGGATGCGGCTCGGCGGGTCGGGTGATGCGAATCGGGCCTCCGGCGCCGCGGAAGGCGGTGGCGCCGCCCTCCCAGTCCTCGGCGCGGCGGAACCAGGGGAGCAGCGACGCGAAGTTCCAGCCCTTCGCGCCGGCGGTCTCCCACGCGTCGTAGTCCGAGGGGTGCCCGCGATACCAGAGCATCGCGTTGATGCTGCTCGATCCGCCGAGGACCCGGCCGCGGGGGATGGGCACGGCGCGACCGTCGAGCAACGGGTTGGGCGCGTAACTGTGCCCCCAGTCGTAGTCGCCGCCGAGCAGTCCCGCCCAGGTCGCCGGCGCGTCGATCGAGGGGAGACCGGCGTGGTCCGGTCCTGCCTCGAGGAGCAGCACGGTGGTGTCGGGATCCTCGGTCAGGCGGGCGGCGAGGACGCACCCCGCCGACCCGCCGCCGACGACGACGTAGTCGAATCCGTCAGTTGTGTTCACTGGGACCCATGATGGTGATGCCCTCCGTCGCCTCCACGTGGCGAACGAAGATGTACTTGTCCTCCCGGCCGTCGCTGTGCTTGCGCTTGATGCCCGGCTGCACGACGCTCGAGACCTTCGCGACGAGCACGTACGGCTCGTCGGCGGACAGCCCTGCGACGCAGTGCTTGTCGAACTCTTCGAGGGTCTCCGCGGTGTAGGCCTTCTCGATTCCCGCTCCGCGGGCGATCGCGGCAATGTCGACCTTGCCCTTCGCCGTGTGGGTCGGCGGCCCACCGATGGACTGGTAGCACTCGTTGTCCCACACCACCGTGAACAGGTTGCGGGGCTGCTCGTTGGCAAGGGTTGCGAGGATGCCGAGGTTGAACAGCATGCCGCCGTCGGTGTCGAGCGAGACGATGCGGCGGTGCGGCAGGCCCACCGCGAGACCGAACGCCTGCGGGGTCACGCAGCCGAGCTGCTGCTGGAACAGGCTGGCCTCGCGCATGTGCGGGGCGGCGTTGTACCACTCGTCGACGCTCGCGCCGAGGGAGAGGATGACGAGTTCGTTCTCGAGCCGGGCGGCGAGTGCCTGCATGCACTCGAATCGGGTCATGCGCATGGTGGTCATCGGACGAGTCCTCCTCCGAGGGCGATGGCGGAATGGTGGTAGGCGGAATAGGACCACTCGAACGCGTCGTGGATGGCGCGTTCGATCGCGTCCTCCTCCCGCACGATGCGGTACGGGATGCGCAGGGCATCGAGGATCGGCTCCATCGTGATGCCGTGCGGCACGGCCCACCAGTTGTTCTCGCCGAGCTCGCCGCGGTAGCTCATGAGCATGATCACCGGGATGCCGGCACCGAGGCCCATGCGGGCGAGGGGTTCGACGGACGCACGCAGGCCGGAGTTCTCCATGATGAGCGCGGCACGCTTGCCGGACAGGAAGATTCCGCCGCAGATCGCGGCGCCCTCACCCTCGTTGGTGACCTGGATGGTGCGGATCGTGGGGTGCGCGTCGAGGGCGGGGTAGAGCTCCTTGAACAAGGAGTCGGGCAGGTAGCACACGGTGGTGACGCCGGCCTTCTCCAGGCCGCGGATCACCGCGTCGACGGTGGACTGTTGCATGTGGCGTCCTTTCGGAATGTGGGCGGTCGGAAAGATCACGGGAAGACGGGGATTCCGGGCATCTCCACGAAGCCGGGAAGTTGCTTGATGCGCCGGATCCAGCTGCGCAGGGCCGGGTAGCGGTCGTGGTCGATCCCGACGTCCCGGCTCAGGGCAGCGGCGGGGAACAGGGCGATGTCGGCGACGGTCGGCCGGTCGGCGGCCACCCACGCGTCGTCCGTCGTGCGGGACGCGAGGAGGTCGTCGAGCGACTGCGCCACCGCGCGAGCGGCCGTGGTGTCGACGGGATCCGTTGTGTACAGCGACTGTTCGCGGCAGGAGTAGAACAGTTCGAGCGGTCCGGTCATGAAGTCGATCCAGTCGCCGGACGGTGCGGCCCATGCGGTTCCGTCGGAGAGGTGAACGAGGACGTCTACGGATCCGACAAGGGTCGCCGTTCCGGTCTCGAACACCGGAAGTTCGCCGGTGGGGGTGAGCTCGCGGTAGGGCGGTTCGAGGTGGGCGCCACCGGGGAACACGTCGACCGGTTGCACCCGATGCTCGACGCCGAGCAGCGCCAGTGCCAGTCGTACGGAGTAGCACCGCGGATCGAGCGGAAAGTCGTGCAGGACGGGAATGCTCACGAGACCACTACCTCTCGTGCGGACGACACGGAGTCGCGGAACTCGTGCACTCGTAGGACGAGGGCGTTCACGGTGTCGGTCGGGACGACGCCGGCGGCGACGACGTGCACGGCCGTGGTGTGCGCGTCGATCGTCTGGATACCGGCGATCACGTCGGTTCCGTCGATCGTGCCGGTGACGAGGGCGCCGGTTCTGTCCGGGCTGAGGAGGGAAAGGACGGTGTCCCGGTCGCCGTCGATCCACACCGATCGCACCGGGGTGATCGCCGTGTCGGGAACGTCGGGTGTGCCGTCGGCATCGGTGGGTGCCACCCACACGAATCCGGCGCTCTCGACGGTCCGATACTGCTGCGGCCTAACGGTTTTCGGCGGTTCCATCCGTGGGTGGGCGGGGACGTGCCTGCACGCGCCGGCACCGTCGAACTGCCACCCGTGGTAGAGGCAGACGAGGCGGTCCTCGCGGACGAATCCGAAGGACAGGCGCATGCCGCGATGCGGGCAACGGTCTGCCCACGCGTGCACGGCGCCGTCGGTGCCACGCCACAGCGCGACGGAGTCCCCGTCGACGGTGGTGCCGGTCGCGGTGCCGGGCTCGATGTCGCGGGCGAGAGCGACGGGAGTCCAGACGGTCATGGGGTCGAGTTCCTCTCGGTCGAAGTGAGATCGAGGACGACATTGGTGCCGGGGGCGAGAGCGCAGGCCGTTTCGAGGGCGTCGACGAGGTCGGGTTCTCCCTCGGTGCGCAGTTCGACGAGATGCCGGGTCGCCGTGACGACGGTGGCGCGTACCTGCAGCAGATCGGCGCGGGCGGCGACGAAGTGCGCCATGGCTCCCGGATCGAATCGTCCTACCAGCGTGAGGGTGGACGAGATCGTGCCGCACATGTCAGCAGTGGGTGCGCCGGCCGTGGAAGGGGCTCGGTGTCGGGGAACATCGCATGGAAACCTCCGGGGACGTGGGGTGCTTCGTCTGCGACGGCCCTCGCGCCCGTCACCGGAGAGTCCTCCTCCGGAGGGGAGCTCCGGATCGTTCACCGGCCCTGGGCCGGACGGACATCATCGGTTCGATTCCCGATGTGGTTCAGTACTTTACACAGCGCGATGGGTCGAATCGACCCTGCTGCATCAACTTCGTGTTACGGCTGCGTTGCGTGTCCGGCCGTACAACGAACGAGACCGATGTCGTGTGCGAAATCCGGCCGGAAATCGCATACAACACCGGTCTCGGCGGGTCGGGGTCACTGCATGAGGCGCCAGATACGGTCGCGGGAGAGCGGCAGCTCGTGCGGTCGCACCCCGATGGCGTTGCGCACGGCGTTCGCCAACGCCGGGGCCACCGGATTGAACGGGGCCTCGCTCATCGACTTGGCGCCCATCGGCCCGAGTTCGTCGTAGGTGTCGGCGAAGTAGACCTCGGTACGCGGGACGTCCGCGAACTGCGGAATGTGGTAGTTGCGCAACACATCCGTCGTCACGCGACCCGCGTCGTCGGTGATGATCTCCTCGTACATCGACGCACCGAGCGCCTGCGCAGCGCCGCCTTCGATCTGCCCGCGGCACTGCTCGGGGTTGAGGACGGTGCCGGCATCGGCGGCCTGGACCGAGCGGAGGATCCGCACCTCGCCGGTACGGGTGTCGACGGCGACGCGGAATGCCTGCACGTTGAACGACAACGACCGCGGCAGACCGCCGTGCCGGCCCTCGGCGCGCAACAGGCCACCCGCGACCTGCAGCAGCTCACTGGGAGGGACGAGACGATCGCCGCACCGCACGCCGTCGGCCTGCAGTTCGGCCTGCTCCGGGTCGAGGCCGGTCAGCTCCGCAGCGGCCTTGGTCATCCGGCGTCGCAGTTCGTGGGAGGCCGCCAGCAGGGCCTTCGACGCGACGACCGTGCCCGACGACCCGAACGCGCCGGTGTCGTGGGTGGTGACGTCGGTGTCGGACTGGTGGACGACGATCCGGTCGGGGGTGGTGCCGAGCGCGGTAGCCGCGATCTGGGTGTGGACGGTAGTGGTGCCGTTGCCGAACTCCGCCGTGCCCACCCGGGCGAGATACCGGCCGTCGGGCAGAAGTTCGATCGACACCTCGGAGATGTGCCCGTTGGGTGGGTTGGTCGCGATCATCGCGAGCGCCATGCCCTCGCCGATCCGCCAGTGATCACCCGTCGGCGCGGGCCGGCCACCCGTGCGCGCCATCGCCCGTTCGGCAAGATCGAGGCACTCGTCGAGTCCGTAACTGCCGTACGTCAGGTCGGCGCCCTCGGGATGCGCGGCAACCAGCGGGTCTCCCGGCACGATGATGTTGCGGCGCCGGAACTCGTACGGATCGATGCCGAGTTTTCCGGCGAGTTCGTCCATGGCCGACTCCACGGCGAAGATCACCTGGCCGAGGCCGTAACCGCGGAAGGCACCCGACGGCCGGTTGTTCGTGTACACGGATTCGGCGTCGACCCGCTTGTTCGGGCACCGGTACACCGCGATCGACTCTGTGCAGCCGTGGAACATCACCCCGGGGCTGTGGTTGCCGTAGGCGCCCGCATCGGCGAGCACGTCGATCGCGAGGGCGGTGAGGACACCGTCGGCGTCGGCGGCGAGGGTGACGTCGACCCGCATGGGATGCCGGCACGGAGCGACGGTGAGCTGATCGGAGCGGGTGAACTCCCACTGCACCGGGCGCCCCGTCTTCAGGACCGCCGCCGCGACGACATCCTCGACCAGCATCTCCTGCTTGGCACCGAAACCGCCGCCCACCCGGGCCGTGTGCACGCGCACCCGATCCCGGTCGAGTCCGAAGATGTGGCACAACTCGTCGCGCACCAGGAAAGGCACCTGTGTGGAACTGCGGATGACGAGCCGACCGGTCTCGTCGAGATGCCCGATGGCTCCGTGTGTTTCGAGGTGGGTGTGTTGGACGCGGTGGGTCTGCCAGCGTCCCTGCACCACCGCCGCAGCGGAGGCGACCGCCGCGTCGACGTCCCCGCTGCTGCCGTGGATCGCGGCGACGACGTTGCGTCCGGGATCGGCGATGCGCGCGTCGGCGGACTTGTCGGCGTGCAGGAGGGGAGCCCCGGGTTGCCGGGCCTCGTCGGGATCGAGGACGAAGGGCAGTTCCTCGTACTCGACGTGGATCGACGCGAGCGCCTGGTGCGCGATCGCCGGGCTCTCAGCGACCACCGCGGCGACCCGCTGTCCCCGGAAGCGCACGACCCGGTCGAACAGGTAGGTGTCGTCGGGATCGTCGTTGCGGTTCTCGTGACGTGCGGTCGAATAGGCGGTGGTGGCCGGGGCGTCACGGTGGTACAGCACCGCGTGGACACCGGGGAGTGCCTCGGCGGCCGAGACGTCGACGGAGAGGATGCGCGCATGGGTGTGCGGGCTGCCGAGGACGGCGATGTGCAGCAGGCCCTCGACGGTGGTGTCGAGGGTGTACGGCTCGGTGCCGCTGACGACACGCGTCGCGGCCGGCGCGCGCTGCGAGCGACCGCACGAGGGGCCTTCGACCTGTTCGACGTTGGTGCGCGACCGCAGGGCGTCCTCGATCGAACGGTAGCCGGTGCACCGGCACAGGTTGCCCTTCAAACGTTTCGGCAGGTCGTCGAGATCCTCGTCGGTGAAGGTGGACGCGGTGACGATCATGCCTGCGGTGCAGAAGCCGCATTGGAAACCGGCGGCGTCGGCGAATCGCTGTTGGACGGGATGCAGGTCGTCGGGGGTGCCCAGTCCGGCGACCGTGGTGACCTCGCGGCCCTCGACCCGCACGGCCGGGACCACGCACGAGTGGACGGGTTCGCCGTCGAGCAGGACCGAGCACGCGCCGCAATCGCCGGCGTCGCAGCCCTTCTTGACCTCGAAGTGTTCGGTCTCGCGCAGCAGGGTGCGCAGGCACTGGCCGGGCCGGGGGTCGACGTCGCGTTCGCGGCCGTTGACGGTGAGTTTCACGGCTGGACCTCCGTATTCGACAGCGCAGCATTCGACAGCTCGGTGCGGATCTCTTCGGCGAGAATCGCGGTGACGGCACGTCGCCAGTCGGCGGCGCCATGCGCATCGGTGTAGTAGCTCGTTGCCGGGACGAGACGGGCCAGTGCGTCGGACAACGCCTGTGCCGACGGGATCTCCGTGAACCGCAGGAGACAGGGACGCACCGTCGACGCGGTGATCGACAGCGTGACACTGCCGTCGTCGTCGCGGCGCCCGATCACGACCGCTCCCGAGCGCCCCAGCGGCGACAGGGCGATCTTGCGGAAGGCCGTGCGGGAATTCAGAGCATGCAACGGGATCCGGATGCTCCGCAGGAGCTCTCCAGGTGCGAGGGCGTTGGAGGCGACTCCGAGAACGAAATCGGCCACCGGGATCCGCCGTTCGCCGCCGTCGATCGTCCAGATCACCGCGTCCGCGTCGAGCGCGGTCGCCAGCGAGATCATGGCGCCGGCGGGGAAGGACAGGCAGATGTTGCCACCGACCGTGGCGCGCTTCCAGATCTTCCACGACGCCAGCAACGCCTCGGCGCACTGCCGGAACAGCGGTGCCGCACACCATTCCGGTTCGTCCGAGAGTGCAGCCAGGCGTTCGACCGTGCAGGTCGCGGCGATCTCCAGGGCGTCGGGATGCCGGGTCACCGCGGGCCAGTCGAGGCCGGACAGATCCACGAGTCGGTGCAGGTGCGGTTGCGGTTCGGAGAACAGCCAGGTGCCGCCGCCGAGCGGGGCCGCGCCGTCCTCGAAGGTCAGATCGGCGCGGTCGCGGGCGATGTCGTAGGCGGTGATGTTGTGCAGATCCATCGCCTTCACCCCGCCTTGGCGACCAGCGCGGCGTGTTCCGCCGCGACCTGCCGTGCCACGACGTCCTCGTCGACGGTGCGGACCTCGTCACGGACGACCACCTCGCGACCGTTGATCAACAGCAGTTCGAGAGGCGGGGTGCTGCCGAGGACGAGGGCCGCGACCGGATCGGCGATGCCGGAGTGGGCGAGGCCGTCGATCCGCCACAGCGCCAGATCGGCGAGCTTGCCGGCCTCGATCGATCCGATCTCGTTCTCGCGCCCGAGGACCCGGGCACCGCCGATGGTGGCGAGTTCGAGACTCTGCCGCACCGTCATGGCGCGGGGGCCGCTGCGGGCACGGGCGAACAGGGCGGCGTGGTGGGCCTCTTCGAGCATGCAGCACGACTCGTTGCTCGCGGCACCGTCGACACCGAGGCCGAGCGGCACGCCCGCGGCGTAGAGGTCGGCGGCGCGGGCGATGCCGGCACCGAGCCGGGCGTTCGAGGTGGGGCAGTGGGCCGCACCCGTACCCGACGCGGCGAGCACACCGATGTCACGGTCGTCGAGGTGCACCGCGTGCGCGTACCAGACGTCGGGGCCGGTCCAGCCCAGCGACTCCATGTACTGCACGGGCTTGCATCCGAACTTCTCGAGGCAGAAGTCCTCCTCGTCGAGGGTCTCGGCGAGATGGGTGTGCAGCCGCACCCCGAGGTCGCGGGCGAGCAGCGCGGACTGCTTCAGCAGCTCGCCGGTCACCGAGAAGGGCGAGCACGGCGCGAGCGCGACCCGCAGCATCGAATCGAACGACGGATCGTGCCAGCGCTCGACGGTCTCGCGGCTGCCCTCGAGGATCGCGTCGATGTCCTCGACGATGTGATCGGGCGGCAGACCCCCGGCGCTCGCACCGAGGTCCATGGACCCGCGGCAGGGATGGAAGCGGATACCGACCTCGGCCGCTGCGGCGATCTCCGCGCCGAAGACGTCACCGCCCTCGCGGGGCACGACGTAGTGGTGGTCGGTGCTGGTCGTGCAGCCGGTGCGCACCAGATGCGCGAGTGCGCCCTTGGCCGCGACGTGCACGGCGTCGGCGTCGATGCCACCCCAGACGGGATAGAGGGTGGTGAGCCATTCGAACAGCGTGTGGTCGGCGGCGAGCCCACGCGTGATCCATTGGTACAGGTGGTGGTGGGTGTTGATCAGGCCGGGGGTGAGCACGCACCCGGTGCCGTCGACGATCTGCGCGTCGTCGTAGCCGGTCGGTTCGCCCGACCCGACCGCGACGATCCGGTTGCCGGAGACGACGACATATCCGTCGCGGTGTTCGGCGCGGGCGGCGTCCATGCTCACCACATGTGCGCCGCGGATGACGAGCGGCCGGGTGGTGGGATGCGCGTGCATAGTCGACTCCTCGGATCGTCGGGAGTCTTCAGTCAACTGCGGCGAACAGATGTACCTCTGCGGCAGCACGCACGAAACACCTCGGAAATCCGCGGCTCGTACTGTGCGATCGTCCAAGACCGTCACCAGGAGGTGAACATCGTGCTTCTTCGAGATGTGGTGGAGGCGCCGGGGCTCGGAATCGGTGTACTGCACGGCGACGCGGAGGCCCTGAGCCGTCCGGTGCTGCGCGCGTGCACCACCGACATGCCCGACCCCACACGCTATGTCAGCGCAGGCTCGCTCGTGTTCACCGGCCTGGTGTGGCGGCGCTCCGCCGAGGACTCCGACCTGTTCGTCAAACGGCTCGTCGGAGCGGGGGTGACGGCGATGGCGGCCGGCGAGGCCCTGCACGGCCGGGTACCCGACGACGTGGTCGAGGCGTGTGCACGACACCGCATGCCGCTGCTGGTCGTGCCCGACGAGGTGCCGTTCAGCCGGGTCATCGAATACATGACCGGGCGGATGGCCGGGGCCCGGATGGATCGTCTGCAGACGGGGCTGGCGCGGCAGCGGCAATGGCTCGCCGCCGTCGCCGACGGTCGAAGTGTGGGGGAGCTGCTCGACGGACTCGCGCAGCAGCTCGGGGTGGAATCGGCGCTGATCACCTCCACGGGAGTGACCGTCGCGGGAGGCGCCGAACTCGACGAGACCGAACTCGACCGGATCACCGCAGCAGCGCTGACCGCCGACCGCTTTCCACTGCGGCTCGCGGACGACCTCACCGTCCTGCCGGTAGGACGCGGACTGACGGACCGGATCGACGCGTGGTTCCTGGTGATCCGGCACGATGAGAGCGGACCGGAGTGCGTCGAGGCGTTCTCCGAGCTCGCCGCGGTGGTCGCTCTCGATCGGATCCGGCGCGACGAACGGCGCCGGGTGGCATGGGAGATCACCGACCGGACCACGACGGTGCGCGCTGCGGACTCGCGGGTCGCGGTGGTGGCCGAGGCCGAGGGCCGGATCTCGTCGGATGTCCTGCGCGGTCTCGTCGAGGACGTCCTGGACGGAGCGGTCACGTCGATCGACGCGGCGAACAGGGTGGTCGCCCCGGCGATCGGCAGCGACGTCGACGTGGCACGGCTGTTGAGCCGACGGCTCGGCCGTCTCGCGCCGGCACTGCGCGGCGACCGGATGTTCGTCGGTGTCGGCGGGCAGAGTTCCGACGACGACCCAGCGGGCGCGGTCCGCGCGGCAGCGTCGGCATGCGCTGCCGCACACAATGATCCGGGTCCGGTGTCGGTGCGGCGCGCCGAACTCGATTCGGCGCTCGACCTGCTGTCGACCCTGCCCGACGAACTGCGTCGCGCCTACGCCGACCGGCTGCTCGGGGACGTCGTCGAACACGACCGGCGCACCGATGCGGGTCTGCTCGCGACCCTCGAGGCATTCCTCGACTGCGACGGATCGTGGCGGCGCACGGCCGATCGACTGCACGTGCACCTGAACACGGTCCGCTACCGCATCGGGCGGGTCGAAGCGCTCACCGGGCGTTCCCTCGCGCGCACCGGTGACCGCTTCGACCTGTATCTCGCGTTGCGTTCCTTGGAACCCGCTCTCGCGTGAGCGGTATCCGTTGTCGTGCCGCGTGAGTGGTCACATGGCGCCGGTGTAGGGCTCCCAGGAGATGCCGGCATCGGGGGCGTCCTCGCGCAGCACGCTCGCCTGGATCAGTCCGTAGGGCCGGTCGTCGGCGTGGAAGACCTCACCGGCGTTCTCCACTCCGAAACGTGTCAGGTCGTAGAGGAAGTGGTGCTTGTTCGGTGCGGACAGGCGGATCTCGGCGATCGACGGGTAGCGCTCGAGCACGGCGCGGCCCATCTCGTACAGGCTCTGTTGCAGGGCCTTCGAATGCAGGTTCGCGAACACCTCGAGGAGGGTGGCGCGCACGCCCGCGTAGACGGCGTCCCAGTCGACGTCGGTCGACGCGAACCGCCAGCGTGCCTGGAGGCTCGTCGCCATGATGCGATCCTCTGCCGGTTCGAGGACCGTGTACGGGTCGGTGAGGAAGCCCTGGAACTCCGAGCCGGTGGACTTGAGGACGACGAGGTCCTTCAGGCCGCCGACCACCCATTCGCGGCGGTCGGTCCCGGTGTCCTCGACGGTGATCGCGGCGGTGCGGACCTCGGATCCCTTGCGGGTCCAGGTGTGGTCGTGCCCGGCGCCGTCGACGACGACCCGCTCCCAGGCGTACTCCTCGATCTCGATGCGTGCCGAGCGGACGGGTTCGACGTCGTCGACGAAATGCCGTGCGAGCGCGAGACCGTACTCCTCGACGAACTCGACGCCCTTCTCCTTGGCGTAGGAGTAGATGGTCTGCTTCTGGCTGTCGGTGGGCAGCACCGTGCCCTGATCACCCTCCAGGTGTGCGGCGTCGAAATCGCCGTGCAGGCAGGACGAGACGTTCAGGTCGCGGATCTCGTGCCGGTCGGTGTCACGCACGATGCGCACCACCCGGTTCTCGGCCTTGCCGTAGCGGTGCGGTCCGAGGACGATCTTGCCGGTCAGTTCGGTCATGGTGGTCAGCTCCCGCGGTAGGTGGAATACGAATAGGGCGACAGGAGGAGCGGCACGTGGAAGTGGCTGCTGCCTTTCGGGATACGGAAGGTGACGGTCACCTCCGGATAGAAGGACGCGACTCCACGGCTCGAGAACCAGTCGCCGGTGGCGAAGGTCAGGTGGTAGGTGCCCTCGGGCAGCGCGTCGGTGAAACCGGTGAGGCGGCCGTCGTCGTCGGTGACGCCGGCGCCCAGCGAGGTTCCGTGCGTGTCGGTGAGGGTGACGTGCAACCCCACCGCGGGTGCACCGGCCGTCGCGTCGAGCACGTGGGTACTCAGGGTGTTCATGCGCGGCTCCCTGCGGTCTCGGTGACGATCCGCTCGAGGCGGAGTCGGGTGATCTCGGCGAGCGCCGCTCGCATCTCGGCCTTCTCGGTCTCCGGGTCGTTGCCGAGGCGACGTTCGAGGATCTCCAGCAGTTCCGGTGCCGTGCGGCCGGCGGCGCGGACGAGGTAGACGTGCCCGAACCGTTCCTCGTATTCGCGGTTGCCGGCGGCGAGCCGGTCGAGGATGTCGGCGTCGGCCGTGGTGACGGCGGACTGCTCGCGGCGGGAAGCAGCGTGTTCGCTGCGTTCGCCGATGCGCGGGTGGCCGGCGAGGGCGTCGGCGAGGTCGTCACCGTCGAGGTTCTCGGCCGCCGCGGCAGCGGTGGTGAGCAGCACGGTGCGCGAACCGAACGGGCGCGCCGCGACGACGGAGTGCGCCCATGTCCGGCTCGAACAGCAGTCGAGCAACAGAGCGACGGCCTCGTCCTCGGGCATCGCATCGAACCGGGCCGTTGTGAGCTGCACGGACCCTCCTTTCGTCGGTGCATTCGATACTGTCCGGTGGGCGTGCGGCGGGGGAGGTGCAAGCGCTACAGAGTTCGGTTCGCCGCGGGTGCGTCGGTTGGATGATCGACCAACGAGGTGGTTGCGTCTCGAACGTTTTTCTGGAATAGTTCCAGTTATTGGATTTATTCCAGAAAAAGTGGGCGACCCGGATGGGGTCGCAGGGGTTGAAGGAGTGATCACATGTTCACCGCCGACCGTCCTCGAGCAGTGACGCTTCCGCCGGTCGTGCTCGGCGGACTGCGGCCTCTCTACCGGCAGATGGTCCGCAACAACGTTCCGGCCGCATCGTTCGAGCACACCGCCGGTCGGGCCGTCTTCGACGTCTGCCTGATCGCGGGGGAGCACGGTCCGCAGCTGCAGGTCCGCGCCCGCGACTTCGGGATCGACTTCACGCTCGCGATGACCACGCACTTCCGTATCGCGCCCGTGATGAGCGACGACCAGTACCGCGCACTGTGCTCGGTGCTCGCACCCGGCGCCGAACCGGCACCGGGCGTCGTCCTCGACTTCCTGCAGCAGGTGGTCGTGCAGTCGCCCGCGGTGCTCGCGCGGACGCACACCTGCGCTGCTTGAGTCCGAATTTGCTCGTCCTGTGGACATGAGCACACGCTTCGGCAGCGTGTTTCCGTCCGCACGGTGCGCACATCCACCCGAACGCGAACGGCCCGGCAGGAATCCTGCCGGGCCGTTCGGGGTAGTGCGTCTACAGCGAGTCGGGTCTACAGACCGGGGCGCTTGCCGACCGTGAGCGTGACCTCGCCGGTGTGCGCGAAGAAGTCGTTGCCCTTGTCGTCGACGACGATGAAGGCGGGGAAGTCCTCGACCTCGATCTTCCAGACCGCTTCCATGCCGAGCTCTTCGTACTCGACGATCTCGACGTTCTTGATGCAGTCGAGCGCCAGGCGCGCGGCCGGGCCGCCGATGGAACCGAGGTAGAAGCCGCCGTACTTGTGGCAGGCGTCGGTGACCTGCTTCGAGCGGTTGCCCTTCGCGAGCATCACCATCGAGCCGCCGGCGGCCTGGAACTGGTCGACGTAGGAGTCCATGCGACCGGCCGTCGTCGGGCCGAACGAACCCGACGCGAGGCCCTCGGGGGTCTTCGCCGGACCGGCGTAGTAGACCGGGTGATCCTTCAGGTACTGCGGCATCTCCTCCCCGCGGTCGAGGCGCTCCTTGATCTTCGCGTGCGCGATGTCGCGCGCGACGACCAGCGGACCGGTGAGCGACAGTCGCGTCTTGACCGGGTGCTTGGACAGCTCGGCGAGGATCTCCGGCATCGGCCGGGTGAGGTCGATCTTGACCGCGGCGCCCTTGCCGGTGCCCGAGACCCCCGACGTCTCGGAGTCGAGCTGGCTGTCGGTGACCTCGGGCAGGAACCGACCGGGGTTGAACTCGAGCTGCTCGAGGAAGACACCCTCGGGCGTGATCTTGGCCTTGGCCTGGCGGTCGGCCGAGCAGGAGACGGCGATCGCGACGGGCAGCGACGCGCCGTGGCGCGGCAGGCGGACGACGCGGACGTCGTGGCAGAAGTACTTGCCACCGAACTGCGCGCCGATGCCGATCTTCTGGGTGAGCTCGAAGACCTTCTTCTCGAGTTCGAGATCGCGGAAGCCACGGCCGGTGATGGCACCCTCGGTGGGCAGCTCGTCGAGGTAGTGCGCCGAGGCGTACTTGGCCGTCTTGAGCGCGAACTCGGCGGAGGTGCCGCCGACGACGATCGCGAGGTGGTAGGGCGGGCACGCCGCGGTGCCGAGCGACCGGATCTTGGCCTCGAGGAACTGCATCATCGAGTCCGGGTTCAGGATGGCCTTCGTCTCCTGGTACAGGTACGACTTGTTGGCCGATCCGCCGCCCTTGGCCATGAACAGGAACTTGTAGGCGTTCTCGTGGCCCTTCGCGGTGTCCGCGTACAGCTCGATCTGCGCCGGCAGGTTGTTGCCCGTGTTCTTCTCGTCCCACATCGTCAGCGGGGCGTTCTGCGAGTACCGCAGGTTCAGCTTCGTGTACGCGTCGTACACACCGCGCGCGATGGACTCCTCGTCGTCGCCCGGAGTGAGTACCTGCTGGCCGCGCTTGCCCATGACGATGGCGGTGCCGGTGTCCTGGCACATGGGCAGCACGCCGCCGGCGGCGATGTTCGCGTTCTTCAGGAGGTCGAGCGCAACGAACTTGTCGTTGTTCGACGCCTCGGGGTCCTCGAGGATGCTCGCCAGCTGCTTCAGGTGATCCGTGCGCAGGTAATGGGAGATGTCGTGCAGCGCGGTCTCGGTGAGCAGGCGCAGGGCCTCGGGCTCCACCTTCAGGAAGGTGCGGCCGTCGGGTCCTTCGACGGTGGACACCCCCTCGGTGGTCAGCAACCGATACTCGGTGGGGTCTTCCCCGATCGGCAGCAGGTCCTCGTAGAGGAAGTCGGCCATTGTTTCTCCTGGAAGAGGGCTGATGATCGCCGTACACGTTAGCGGCGCCGACGCAAGGCCTTGACAACGGGGCATGTGACGGACTCGACCTGCAGACTGAATGTGACCTGCGTCTCGGTACTTTCGGCGGCGTGTTTATGTCGCCGACGACCGGAAATCCCGGAAGGAAGTCGAGGCCGGAGTGTTCGCCGTCACGGCGGCCGGCAGGCCCCGATCCGTACACTTGACCGGATGTTCGAGAGTTTCCGGAGGGATCGCACGTGACCGTAGAAATCGAACGGTTGCCCTCGCCCGAGACCGGACGCCTGCCGTCGCTGGCCTGGCTTCCCCGTTTCCACGCCTGGATCGATCTTGCCGTCGTGATCGCGGTGCTCGTCACCACCAACCTGATCGCCCACTTCACCACCGCGTGGGCGTCGATCGCGACCGTGCCGATCGCAGCATGCGTGCTGGTCGCGATGATGCGTCGACGCGGCATGCGCTGGTCGGAACTCGGACTCTCACCTCGGCACTGGAAGAAGGGGACGCTCTACTCGGTAGCAGCCGTGGCCCTCGTCCTGGCGGTCGTCGCGATCGGTATCGCCCTGCCGTTCACCAGGCAGTTCTTCCTCTCCGAGCGCTACGCCACGATCTCCGGTGCCCTCGTCGCCTCGATGATCATCATCCCGCTCCAGACCGTCATCCCCGAGGAACTCGCCTTCCGCGGGGTGCTCCACGGAACCCTCGAGCGGGTGTGGGGCGCACGCGGGGTCTTCGCCGCGGGATCCCTGCTGTTCGGCCTGTGGCACGTCGCCTCGTCGTTCGGTCTCACGGCGGGCAACGCCGGCCTCAGCGCCTTCCTCGGCGCCGGACTGCTCGCGCAGATCGCCGGCATCGTCGGCGCGGTGATCGCGACCGCCGCCGCGGGCTTCGTGTTCACGTGGCTGCGTCGTCGCAGCGGCAGCATCCTCGCGCCCATCGCGCTGCACTGGTCGCTCAACGGCGCCGGTGCCCTCGCTGCCGCGCTCGTCTGGCACGCCACACTCAACTGATGGCGCTGGCGGTCTGTCTCCTGTTCGACACCGAGACCGACCGCGCGATCCGGCGACTGTGGGGCCGGCTCGAGGAGAGCGGCATCCCGACCCTGCTCACCCACACGCACCGCAAGCACGTGCCGCACCTGTCGTACGCGGTACTGCGGACCTACGATCTACCCGCCGTCGTCTCGGCCCTCGAGAACATGCCCGACGGGGGACCCGTCCCGGTCTACATCGACACGCTCGGGCTGTTCCGGCGCGGCCGGGCGTCGCTCGTGCCTGCCCCCTCGTCCGAACTCGTGCAGCGGCAGGACCGCGTCGTGCAGGTCGTGGAGACGACGGGTGCGGACCTGCACCGCTACTACGTCCCGGGACGCTGGACCCCGCACTGTTCGCTGAGTCCCCGAACCCGGCGCGAGGAACTCGACCGCCTGGGCGCGGTCGTCTACGACGTGCTGCCCATCGAAGCGACACTCGATCGCGCGGTGCTGATCGATACCGCCACCGGCGAGCACACGCCGCTACGGATGATCCCGTGAGGGAAACTCACTCCTCGGGGTTCTCCACCCACGGTCCGTACGGGGGTGGGCCCTCGCTCTGGATCTGCAGGCCGAAGTGCGGACAGTGCTTCCACACGTAGCCGTGCAGGACGTGTTCTTCCGACGTCGCGGTGTTCATCAGGACGAGGTCGCCGCTGGGGCGGTGTTCGAGGGCGAAGCCGGACTCCCGCTGATCGAGAACCCACCATTTCGCAGTGCTCATGTCGGTGTCCTCCGCATGATCCGCTCGGCAGACGCGCACCTCCCACGTTAGCGCGGAAACCGTTCGTGATCGGCCGATTCGGCGATCACGCTCCGCTCAGCGTCCGGGCCGTCGCCTCGTCGGCGGGATAGAACGCCTCGATCGCCAGTTCCGACACCGTCACGTCGAGCGGGGTCCCGAAGAGGGTCGTCGTGCTGAAGAACGACAACTCACCGGCCTCGGTCCGCAACCGCATCGGCACGACCAGCGAATGCGGTTCGACCTCGTCGACCGGATCGTCGCAGGGATACCCGGCGAGTTCGTCGTACAGGCGCAGCAGGACGGGGTCGGCGGTCGCACCGATCTGGTGTTGCAGCCGGGCGAGCAGATGACCGCGCCACTGCCCGAGATCGACGATGCGCGGCGCCAGTCCCCGCGGGTGCAGGGTCAGGCGCAGCACGTTGATCGGCGGTTCCAGCAGTTCCGGAGCGCACCCCTCGACGAACACCCCGACGGCGTCGTTGGAATCGACCATCGTCCAGTGCCGGTCGACGACAAGTGCGGGAAAGGGGTGGTGCGACGACAGGATTCGCGTGATCGCGTCGGAGATCGCCGCCATCGGCATGTCGCCGAGGTGATGCTCGGGGTAGACGGGCGCGTGGCCCGCCGCGACCAGGATGGTGTTGCGTTCGCGCAGCGGGATGTCCAGCCGGTCGCTCAGCTTCAGCACGGTCGCTCGTGACGGGCGGGACCGGCCGGTCTCGACGAAGCTGAGATGCCGCGACGAGATGCCGGCGGTGTGGGCCAGGGCGAGCTGGCTCAGGCCGCGGCGCTCGCGCCATGCCCGCAGCAGGGCTCCGGCGTGGGGAGTGTCGACCGTGGTCATGCACCCGACAGTAGAGCCGGCGGGGAACGGTCACCATTACTTCCGGGGTAATCGATTCCGTGCACGACGAGGCGCAGGGTGGTCCCCATGAACGCATACGCAGTGGCTCATCTCCGCAACGTCGACCTCAACGACGACATCGTCCGGTACATCGAGACCATCGACGACACCCTCGCCCCGTACGACGGACGCTTCCTCGTCCACGGCGTCGACCCCGAAGGGATGGAAGGACCCTTCGAGGGAAACCTCGTGATCATCGAATTCCCCGACGTCGACCGTGCCCGATCATGGTACGAATCCCCGGAGTACCAGGCGATCCTCCCGCTCCGCACCGAGAACTCCGAGGGATGGGCGGTCGTCGTGCAGGGCACACCGCCCGGCTACCGCGCCACACACTTCCTCGGCAAGGTGTTCGGCGCTCAGCGGTAGTTCAGGACAGGATGCCGGCCGCCCGGGCCGGTTCGGCGTAGGCCCGCGCCAGCGACTCCACCGTCTCGTGGGCGTTCAACCCGCTCGGATTGGGCACCACCCACAACGGGACGTCGCCGATCGTGTCGTCCTGCCGCCCGGCCTTCGCCTTGCGCCGGCCGAAGGCCGCGCGGTAGGCGGTGATGCCCGCGACCGCCACGGCACGAGGGCGGAACTCGGCCACCACGTTCGCCAGATGGCGTCCGCCCTCACGCAGTTCTTCGTCGGTGAGCTCGTCGGCGCGGGCCGTCGCGCGCGGCGCCAGGTTCGTGATGCCGATACCCCGCTCGAGCAGGTGATCGCGGTCGGCGTCGCTCATGCCGGACGACGCGTCGATCAGCCGGTCGACGATGCCGGCGCGGAACAGGGCGGGGTAGAAGCGATTTCCGGGCCGTGCGAAGTGGGCTCCCGTTGCCGCGGTCCACAGTCCCGGATTGATGCCGACGAACAACAGGCGGCAACCGGGCGCGACGAGATCGGGGATCACCGCATCGCGGAAGGACTCGAGTTCGGCTCGTGTGAAACCCATCCACCCAAACTAGCCGGAGCGACGCTCAGTCCGGCGGGAGCCAGGCTCCGTGCAGGCCGGCCGGGACACGGATCGGCAGACGGACCCGCGCGATCGGGCCCGACGCCGGGTCGGTCTCGGGGAAGACGAGGAACCAGCTCGTCATGTCCGCCCGGTCGGTCGCGATCGCGCCCCAGTAGCCGCCCGAATCACCCGAGAGATAGGCCGGTTCGCCGGGGGAGAGGGTCTCGTGCGCCCAGACCGATTCGGTTCCGGACGCCACATCGAACCAGAAGAGCGAATCGGCCGCTCCCGCAGGGAGTTTCTGCGACCTGCTGCGCCCGATGGTCGCGACGACGGAGTGGCCGAGGGTCATCGACCGATCGTCGATGCGGGGGAACTCGATGTCGCGTTCGTGCAGAGTCGTGCGGGTGATCCCGTGGCGACCGATCACGGCGCGTCGTAGGACGGACCGGTTCGGACCCGTTTTCTCGGTCAACGCGCCCGGATACGCCCACTCCACGTAGTCGAGTGCGACATCGTCGTCGGGCAGGTCGAACGCGTTGGCGGTGTGCCACATCCAGAAGGTGTCGGTCGAGAACCACCGCACCGCCCCGCCGTCGCGGGGGACGAGTGCGACACGCGTTCCGAGCTCCGGCTTCCAGTCGAGCGGCGACCCGCCGGAGAAGATCTGCGAGAGGTCGAACACGAGCGGGGCCAGGACCAGAACGACATAAGTCGGTGTCAGCGCCATGTCGTGGATCATCAACGGCCGGTCGACGCCGTCGATCGGGGTCGGCGCGCGCGTCACCGTCCCGTCCGGTGCGACCACCGACCAGGTCAGATACGGCGGGTCGAGCATATAGCAGAAGGCGACCATCTCGCCGGTGTGCGGATCGATCTTCGGGTGCGCCGTCAGCCCGACCGGCAGGGTTCCGTCGAAGGTCTCGCGTCCGAGCGTCTCGAGGTCGGAACCCAGGGTGTACGGCGGTGACGCCTCGGCCATCGCCATGAGCCGCCCGCCGTGCCGGACGATGTTGATGTCCGGCAGTTCGCGCATGGTGTTCGCGAGGTCGGGCCCGACCTCCTCTTCGGGAGGGAAGTACGGATCGGTGATGCCGGCCCACAGCGCGCGGCCGGCCTTCTCCTCCGCGACGACCTGCGGGGTCCGCACGAACCGGTTCGTGTAGCGGGCGGTGCCCTCGGAGATCTGCACGCGATGGACCATGCCGTCGCCGTCGATCGGGTAGACGTAGTGGCCGATCGGGTCGAAGCGCGGATTGGGTCCGTTGCGGAGATAGCTTCCGTGCAGATCTGCGGGAAGTTCCCCGTCGACCTCCAGCTCGCGGACGTCCACTTCCTCGCGTTGAGGCGCGAACAGGCCACTGAGATGCGGATGGTGTGCCAGATCGACAGGCGCCGGACGTTGCATGGCGACTCGCTTCGGTGGAGGCGAAATTCTTCCGTGGGGAAATCGTAGGACCGGGAAGGGCGATCGGTTCGTGATTCGGCGCGCCCGATCCGGCACCCGCGGACAGGGGCCGTGCATCGGATAGGGTTGTTGCCTACGTGCAGGACCGATAGTGCGGCCGCACGGCCGCGACGTTAGGGGAAGGTGTGCAGCGCCGGAACGCGATCGGAAACTCCGTCCGGAACACCGGAGGTGGCGAGGCCACGTTGCCGCCGTACACGGATCTTCTCTGGCCGACCGTGCAGGCGGTGATCGAGCTCGGCGGATCCGGCGTCATCGAGGAGATCGATTCCGCCGTGATCGCCCGGACCGGACTGTCCGAGGAAGCACGGGCAGTACTCCACGGCGACGGCCCCGGAACGGAGATCGAATACCGGCTGGCCTGGGCCCGGACGTACCTCAAGGGCATGGGCCTGCTGTCGAACACCCGCCGCGGTGTGTGGAGCGTGACCGACCGCGGCCGCGCTGTGCGCGAGTCGGAGATCAAGCCCATGCAGGTCGCGTACACGGCCGAGAAGCGCCGCAAGCGCATGGTGCGGAACGTCTCGCAGGGCGCCCAGGTCGTGCCGCTCGCAGCCGCCCCCGAGGATCCCGAACTGTGGCGCGAACCGGTCCTCGGCGCCGTCGCCGACCTGTCGGAGGACGGTTTCGAACGGCTCGCCACCGCGGTGCTGCGCGCGGCCGGATTCACCACCCTGACGATTCCGGCGCCGGGCGGATCCCACGCCCCCGAGGGCCACGTCGAGGGCACCGGAGTCCTGCGCGTGTCGCTGCTGAGCTTCTCGGTGTTCTTCCGTTTCCTGCGGGCACCGGAGAAGGCGGGTGCCGACGTGGTCCGCGAGTTCCGCGCCGCAATGGTCGGGCGGGGCGAGAAGGGCCTGCTCGTCACCACCGGATCGTTCACCGAGGACGCACGCGCCGAAGCCCACCGGCACGGTGCCCCGCCGATCGATCTCGTCGACGGCGACGGGTTGTGCGATCTGCTCAAGGAGCACGGTCTCGGTGTCCGCTCCACGGTGCGGACGATCGAGGACGTCTCCCTGGTGCCGGCCTTCTTCGCCGAACTGTCCGGCCGCTGACCTCGTAGCGCCGTCGCGATATCGGCTGCCGCGACCTGTCGAATTCCCCGTGTGGCCGGTGGGACACCTGTGATTGTGATGCAATACGGCGGACGTACGGACGGCAATACGAAGGACAGGTGGCGATGACCTTTTCGCGGCGGGACATGTTGCGGTACGCGACGCTCGGATCGGGCGTCGCGTTGATCTCTGCGCTCGGCGCGCCGGGCCTGGCCCAGGGACGCCCGGTGCTCGGGACGATCATCGACTACTCGGCCGCCGTGCCGTCGCCCTCGTCGATCCGCGCCGCCGGCCATATCGGCGCCATCCGGTACGTGTCCGACGCGCGGCCCGACGCGGCGTGGATGCGCGCCAAGCCGCTCACCGGACGGGAAGCGGACGCGCTGGTCGACAGCGGCCTCGAAGTGGTCTCGTGCTACCAGTACGGCAAGGCCGAGACCGCCGACTGGCTCGGTGGTTACGAGGCCGGTCTGAAGCACGCCCGGCGCGGCCTCGACCTCCACTACGCGGCCGGTGGCCCGGAGAACCGGCCGATCTACGCCTCGATCGACGACAACCCGACCTTCGAGCAGTTCACGCTCCAGGTCGTGCCGTACCTGCTGGGCTGGCAGGAAGTGGTCGGCGCCGGAAATCTCGGTGTGTACGCCAACTCGCCGACCATCGACTGGGCGTCGGCGGTCTCCCTCGGGTCCTTCTACTGGCAGCACGACTGGGGCACGCCCAAGGGGTACGTGCATCCGCGGGCGAACCTGCACCAGATCCCGGGCGAGGTCCGGATCGACGGCATCGGCGTCGACATCAACCACGTGCTCACGCCCGACTACGGCCAGTGGTCGCTCGCCGGCAGCGCACCGAGTTCCGCCCCGGGACTCCTGGGAAGTTAGCGCTCGGGTCGGGTCTCGTCGACGGGTCGCACGGAGCGGCCCGGCGGCGGGATGAGGATCGTGAAGACCAGCGCCACCACTGCCGCGCCCACCGCCACCAGGAAGCTGGCGCGGAACCCTTCCAGGGCGGGCACCACGGCGTCGCCGATGCGCTGGGTCATCGCCGCCAGCATCACACCTACCACCGCTGCGGCGCTCGTCGTGCCGATCGACCGCATCAGGGTGTTGAGGCTGTTGGCCGCGGCGGACTCGCGCAACGGCACGGCGCCCATGATGAGCGCGGGCATCGCGGCGTAGGCGAGACCCACACCGGCGCCGATGAGCATCGAGGCGCCGACGATGTGCCAGACCTCCTGGTACAGCACGTACGCCATCAGATAGCCGAGGCCCACCAGTACCGCGCCGCAACCGAGGGTCACGCGAGCCCCGAACCGCGTCGTGATGCGCGCCGAGACGGGGGACAGCGCCATCATGACGAGCCCCGCGGGAGCGAGCGCGATCCCGGCGGTGACCATCGTCTGCCCGAAACCGTAACCGGTCTCCGTCGGCGCCATCAGTAGCTGCGGGAACGCCAGGATGTTCGAGTACATCGAGAAGCCGAGTGCGACCGACGCGAGATTCGTCATGAGGATCGGCCGGCGGGCGGACAGCCGAAGGTCCACGAGCGGTCGCGGTATCCGCAGTTCGTACAGGCCCCAGCCGACGAACACCACGAGTGCCCCGGCGAGCATTCCGAGGGTGGCCGGGGCGGTCCATCCCCAGTCGTTGCCCTTGGTGACCGGCAGGAGCAACAACACGAGGGCGACGGAGAGCAACAGTGCCCCGGCGACGTCGAAGCGTCCCGGATTGCGTTGCGACGACTCGGGCACGACGAACAGGATCGCGGCGATCCCGATGAGTCCGAGGGCCAGCGAGGCGACGAAGAGCATATGCCAGTCGGTCGCCTGGGCGACGAAGGCCGCGGCGGGCAGGCCGATCGCGCCGCCGACACCCATCGTGGCGCTGATGGTGGCCATGGCGCCCGGGAGTCGCCGGGCGGGCAACTCGTCGCGCAGAATCGCGATACCGAGCGGGATCGCGCCCATCGCGGCGCCCTGGAGTGCCCGACCGACCACGAGCGGAACGAGGGTCGTCGCGAGCGCGCAGACCGCCGAACCGAGCACCATCAGCGACAGCGAGGCCAGCAGCATCCGGCGTTTGCCGAACATGTCGCCGAGGCGACCACTGATCGGAGTGACCACCGCGCCGGCGAGCAGAGTCGCCGTCACGGCCCAGGACGTGTTCTCGGGCGTCGCGCCGACGAGCACCGGCAACCGGGGGAGGAGCGGAACGATCAGGGTCTGCATGAGCGCGACGCTGATACCGACGGTCGCGAGGACCGGCACGATCCCGCGCGGGGCAGGAATCTCCCGGGTGGAGAGCGGTGTCTCTACGGCCATGCGGCTCCTCGGTCCGGGGCCGGGGTGACGCGGCCTACGACGACAATTTGTGCGCAATACGAACGACGCTGCCATCGTGTCTAACATGACGGGCCCGTCGATCCCTAGTGACCTTCCGCCTTCCGGTCCTGCGTGGTCGTTCGACCGGCTCCCGGTGTCAGGACTGACAGTGCTTGTCGGGCTCGGATTCGTCGACGGTGATCGAGAGCGGCGGATGCTCGTCGGGTGCGGAATGATCGCCCCGCCACGCCAGCAGCGACCAGCGCGACAGTCCGGACAGCGCCGAGCCGAGACTCGCGAACGACAGTGACGACAACGCCGAACCGAACGATCCGACGGAGCCGATGGACAGGACCGACCCGCAGCTACCGATCGACAGGATCGAGTACGAGGAACCGATCGACAGGATCGACCGCTCCGAGGCGATCGACAGGATCGAGCGGTGGGAGAGGAGCGAACGGCGGGAATTCACGGACGCGGCGCCGGCTCGGTGCCGCAGACGACGCTGCTTCGACGGGATGCGCGACGCGGGGAAGGCCATGCTCCGGTCTATCACGCCCGACAGCGACGGGGGAAGAGACGCGAAGGCCGCCGGGAGAAACTCCCCGGCGGCCTTCGGTACGTTCGACGTGATCTGCGTTCGACGTGATCAGGGCACGGCGACGAGACCCACGGTGGGCAGGAAGGTGCACGAACGCGGATCGGCGCCCTCGTCCTGCGTGGTGATTCCACCGGAGATCACGGCGAGGACCTGACCCGAACCGGTGTCGGCGATCGCGCTCAGCGTGGTCGGGCCGTCGGGGTTGATCTTCGCGTCGTTGGTGAGCGGCTGCGTTCCCGTGCGTCCGTTGGAGACGTTGACCCAGCTCAGGGTGAGCGGCTGCTGCTGTTCGCCGGCGGCGGGGGCGGTGCCCAGCGCGGTGAAGACGAAGCCGGTCTGGCCTGCGGCCGGTCCGGGAGGGGGAAGGTGGGACGGACCCGCGACCGCGAGGGCGGTGCCCACGGAGTCCTGGCTGTCGCCGATGCAACCCTTGCCGATCGTCGGGTAGAGGAACTGCGAGATCACCACGGCGCCGGGCTCGGGGATCTCGGGTCCGCCACCGCCGCTGCCGTCGAGGAAGGTGATGACGCGCTGGAGGGTGCTCTTCACGGACTCGGGGAGCTCGGAGTTCGCGAGCAGTTCCTTGGCCTGCGCCAGCAGGTCGTTCTTGCCGTCGGCCGCGTCGGCGACATCGGCGGGGCCTGCGGCCGCACCGATGATCGCGGGCGCGAGGGAAGCCAGGGCCTCGACCTCTTCGGGGTTCGCCCGGACCCCGGCGAGGAGGTCGGTCAACGACTCGACGGAAAGATCGGCGGGAATCTCGAACCGGGGCAGTTCGACGAGCCCTGCCAGATCCGGCAGCGCGGGTGGCGCCGGTTGCGCGACGGCCTGCGTAGGCACGGCCAATCCCGCGGTGGCGGCGAGTGCGCACAGCGTGAGCACCCGTCGCATTCCTCGAGTACGAAGCACTGTTCCCCATCCTTGTCGTTGAAGCATCCGGTTGTTCGGGACGAACGACCGGATGCTGACGGCTCGAGGGGACACTCTATGGACCCCCCGCACACGGGACAAGCCTGCCGTTTCGGAACGGCGCGCCCATCGCTGGTTCGGGATTCTAACCACGGGGTGTTCCGTCCCTCGGTTCCTGTCGAACATAACGCGTCCGACCTGAGAAGATTGTGACTGTAGATGAAATCGTTACGGGAGTGAACTCCGGTTCGTTTGCATGCCTATCGGAACGGTAATCTCCTTCGCCGGGTCCGGTTCACCGGACGGACGTTCGACGGGAGAGGCCGCACCGTAGTGCCACGAGGGTTTCCTTCGCACCGGATGTGGTGGTGCGCGGCGTTACTGGCGCTGTCCGTCGTCGTCCGGCTCGCCTGGGGATTCATCACTCCCAACGGCATGAACCTCGTCGACCTGCACGTCTACGTCGAGGGATCGGCCGCTCTGCTGCAGGGCGACCTCTACGGGTTCACCTATTCGGAGGACACCCCCGACTTCCCGCTGCCGTTCACCTATCCACCCTTCGCCGCCCTCGTCTTCCTGCCCCTGCACCTGATCCCGTTCGGGGTCCTGGGCGTGGCCTGGCAGCTGCTGACGGTCGCGGCGCTGTTCGCCGTCGTGTGGATCTCCCTCGAACTCGTCGTGGGCGCGCGGGCGCGGAACCGGTCGTGGATCGGTATCGCGATGCTGTGGACGGCTGCGGGCATATGGACCGAGCCGGTACGCACGACCCTCGACTACGGCCAGATCAACGTCTTCCTCGTCCTCGGCGTGATGCTCGCGGCCCGCAGTTCCCGATGGTGGCTGTCGGGTGGACTCGTCGGCGTACTCGCCGGGATCAAGCTCACGCCCGCCATCACCGGGCTCTACTTCCTCGCGCAGAGGCGCCGGCGGGAGGCGGTGTTCTCCGCGGTCGTCTTCGTAGGGACCGTCCTGGTGAGCCTGCTGGTGCTCGGCTCCCAGGCCGCCACCTACTTCGGGTCTCTCTTCGGCGACGCGGACCGGATCGGACCTGTCGTCTCGGTGTGGAACCAGTCGCTGCGCGGAGCGCTGGGTCGTCTCGCGGGTGAGGACGTCGGGCTCGGTCCGGTGTGGCTGGTCGGCGTCGTCGTCTGCGCGGTCCTCGCGTTCGCGGCGTGGCGGTCGCTGGGACCGCTGCCCGACGGAACGCACGACCGTCTCGGCACGCTGCTGATCGTGCAGCTGTTCGGTCTGCTCGTCTCGCCCATCTCGTGGGTCCACCACTGGGTGTGGGTCGTCCCGTTGCTGCTGTGGCTCGTCTACGGGCCACTCGTGCGGTCGCTCGGAGCCCGCATCGTGGCCGCGTGCTGGGCCGCGGTCACGCTGATCGGCGTTCCGTGGGTGCTGAGTACGGCGCAGAACTCGATCTGGGACGTCGAACGTCCCGCTCCGCTCGCCTGGCTCGGCGCCGTCAACGTGGTCGGTGTCCTCGCCGTCTACGTCGTCGTGATCCTCGCCGCCCGGGGGCGCGAGGAGCAGGACGAACGGGCGACTACAGACCCGAGCGCCGTGCCTCCTCGTCGATCCGACGCGCAAGAGCCGGATCCGACTCCGTGATGCCACCGGCGGAATGCGTGCTCAACGCGAAGGTCACCTTCCGCCACCTGATGTCGATGTCCGGATGGTGATTCGCCTCCTCGGCGACGACGGCCACCCGGTCGACGAGCGCGATCGCGTCGGGGAAGGTGGGCGCCTCGATGGTGCGGACCAGCGACTGTCCCGCGCGGTGCCAGTGCGGCAACTCGGCGAGCGCGGCGTCGATCTCTCCGTCCGTCAGCAGCTGGGACATGACTCATTCTGGGACGATGCAGGTCATGTCTGCAAGCGCATCGTCTGCGAGTACACCGGCGCCCGATGGGCACGTCGTGGCCGGCGCCGTCATCCGGGACGGACGCGTGCTGCTCGCCCAGCGCACGCGGCCCGTCGACCTCGCGGGCCTGTGGGAGTTGCCCGGCGGCAAGGCGGAACCGGGGGAGAGCGTGGAAGCGGCGCTCGTGCGGGAGCTGAGGGAAGAACTCGGTGTCGAGGTGCGCGGTGCGGAGCGGCTCGGGGTCGCGGTGCCGTTGGCCGGAGGCCGCGAGTTGTGTGCCTACAGGGTCGAACTCGTCTCGGGTGATCCCGAGCCGCTGGACCATGCGGCGTTGCGGTGGGTCGACGCGGACGAACTCGAGCAGGTCGATCTCGTGCCGGCCGATCGTGCGTGGATCCCGGACCTACGCGAACATCTGCGGCGCTGAGGTCATACGGCGCATGCCTTGTGGTCAGGCGGCGCGTGCCTTGTCGAGATACTTACGCAGTTCCTTCTTGCTCAGGCCGTCGTTCTCGACCTTCCTCATGCGCATGACGACGACGGGGCATTTGAGGCACCGCGTCTTCTTGCGGCAGCACTTCTTCTTCGGCTTCAGGCCTGCGACCTTGCTCGCCTTCACCTTCCCCATACGTTCCGCCTGCCTTCCACGGTCCTGCGTGCGGCGAATCCACCGGCGGGCGAAGGTTAGCATCCCCTTACTTGTGAGCCAAGGGGTGCATGTGGTGCCGGATTCGGTGCTTACGTCTCCCGTGGGAGTGTCGAGCGTCACCCCGATCGTCGCCGACCTGCGGGTATCGGATGAGGTAGAAGCGGCGACCGACAAACGGCCTGTAAAGTGTATTGACGGCCGCAGTGCCTGCACGCCGAGAATCGGACGGGGCAGGTAGCTCGCAATCTCGCGTCGCGGCCATCGAGACGAACGCCGTACGGGCGAGGTGCCGACCGGGTCCAGTGCCGTGTGGCCGGACTACAGCCAGGAGAGCTATCGCGTGAGCACCGCTGATTTTCGGAACGTCGCCATCGTGGCGCACGTCGACCATGGAAAGACCACTCTCGTCGACGCCATGTTGCGCCAGTCGGGCGCGTTCGCCGAACGTGCGGAACTCGTCGACCGGGTCATGGACTCGGGCGACCTCGAGCGCGAGAAGGGCATCACCATTCTCGCGAAGAACACCGCGGTGCACCGTCACCACCCGGACGGCACCGTCACTGTCATCAACGTCATCGACACCCCCGGCCACGCCGACTTCGGCGGTGAGGTCGAACGCGGCCTGTCCATGGTCGACGGCGTCGTCCTGCTGGTCGACTCCTCCGAGGGCCCGTTGCCGCAGACCCGCTTCGTGCTCCGCAAGGCGCTCGCCGCGTCGCTGCCGGTGATCCTCGTGGTCAACAAGACCGACCGCCCGGACGCCCGCATCGCCGAGGTCGTCGAGGAGAGCCAGACCCTGCTGCTCGACCTCGCGTCCGACCTCGACGACGAGGCCGCGGAAGCTGCCGAGCTCGCTCTCGAGCTGCCCGTCCTCTACGCCTCCGGTCGTGAGGGCAAGGCGTCGAAGAAGCAGCCCGAGAACGGCCAGGTCCCCGACGCCGAGAACCTCGACGAGCTCTTCGAGGTCCTCATGGAGTGCATCCCCGCACCCAAGGGTGATCCGTCGGCGCCGCTGCAGGCGCACGTCACCAACCTCGACGCCTCCGAGTTCCTCGGTCGTCTCGCGCTGCTGCGCATCCACCAGGGTGAGCTGCGCAAGGGCCAGACCGTCGCGTGGATGCACGCCGACGGCGTCAAGAACGTCAAGATCACCGAGCTGCTCAAGACCGTCGGTGTCGAGCGGCAGCCGGGCGAGGTCGCGGTCGCCGGCGACATCGTCGCCGTGGCCGGTATCCCGGAGATCATGATCGGCGACACGCTCGCCGATCCGGAGAACCCGGTGGCGCTGCCGCGCATCACCGTCGACGAGCCGGCCATCTCGATGGTCATCGGCACCAACACCTCGCCGCTCGTCGGCCGGGTCAAGGGCCACAAGCTCACCGCCCGCATGGTGAAGACGCGGCTCGACTCCGAGCTCGTCGGCAACGTCTCGCTGCGCGTCCTCGACATCGGACGCCCCGACGCGTGGGAGGTGCAGGGCCGAGGCGAACTCGCCCTGGCCATCCTCGTCGAGCAGATGCGCCGTGAAGGCTTCGAGCTGACCGTCGGCAAGCCGCAGGTGGTCACCCGCACCATCGACGGCAAGCTGCACGAGCCCTACGAGGAGCTGACCATCGACAGCCCCGAGGAGCACCTCGGCGCCATCACCCAGCTGCTCGCGAACCGCAAGGGCAAGATGGTCCAGATGACCAACCAGGGCACCGGTTGGGTTCGTATGGAGTTCATCATCCCGTCGCGCGGTCTGATCGGTTTCCGTACCGACTTCCTCACGGAGACCCGCGGCACCGGCATCTCGAACGCCATCTTCCACGGTTACGCGCCGTGGGCCGGCGAGATCCGCGCCCGCCACACGGGTTCGCTCGTCTCCGACCGTGCCGGTTCGGTCACCCCGTTCGCGATGATCCAGCTCGCCGACCGCGGCACCTTCTTCGTCGAACCGGGCAGCGACACCTACGAGGGCCACGTCGTGGGCATCAACCCGCGCGCCGAGGACCTCGACATCAACGTCACCCGCGAGAAGAAGCTCACCAACATGCGCTCTTCGACCGCCGACGTGATGGAGACCCTCGCCAAGCCGATCGAGCTGACCCTCGAGGCAGCGCTCGAGTTCTGTGCTGCGGACGAGTGCGTCGAGGTCACGCCGGAGGACGTGCGCGTGCGCAAGCTGCACCTCTCGCAGACCGACCGTGCGCGTGCGCGGTCGCGGGAGAAGGCCCGTAACAAGTAGTCCAGGTGTGGGGTGGCCCCGGCGAGCGCATGCTGGCCGGGGCCACCCACGTACCACCTGCCTCACGGAAGGAGCCCGAGTGTCGCGTACGCGCGCTCGTCGCCGACTGATCGGGGCGACGGCCGGCCTGGCCGTGGCTGCGCTGGTCCTCACCGGTTGCACCGCCGACCCGCCGCCGCCCATCGAGCAGACGGAGCCGACCACGACCCCGGCTCCCGCTCCGAAGCGCAGCACGGTGGTGGTCGCGATCGACGAGGTCGGTTCGGGCTTCAACCCCCACCTGCTCGCAGACCAGTCGCCCGTCGCGAACGCCGTCGCCGAACTCGTGCTCCCGAGTGCTTTCCGAGCCGTGCCCGATCCGGAGAATCCCGCTGCAGCACTGTGGGTTCCGGACGACTCGCTGCTGCTGTCCGCCGAGGTCACCGACGAGGCGCCGTTCACCATCACCTACCGCCTGCGCGACGAGGCCCAGTGGTCGGACGGAGCGCCGATCGCCGCCGAGGACTTCCGGTATCTGTGGCGGCAGATGGTCACCCAGCCCGGCGTGGTCGATCCCGCCGGCTACCGCCTCATCGACGACATCCGATCGTCGGGCGGAGGCAAGACCGTCACCGTCACCCTGCGCGAGCCGTATCCGGCCTGGCGCGAACTGTTCACGAATCTCCTGCCCGCGCACCTGGTCAAGGACACTCCGGGTGGCTTTTCCACCGGCCTGTCCGAGACGATTCCCGTGTCCGGCGCGCGATTCCACGTCGACAACGTCGACCGAGGGCGCGCCGAGGTGCTGCTCGAACGCAACGACCGGTTCTGGGGCACCCCGGCCGGACCCGACGAACTGATCATGCGCCGCGCCGGCACCGACGCTCAGGTGACCGAATCGGTGCGCAGCGACGACGCCCAGGTGGTCCAGAGCGCGGGCGGTGTCGCTCTCGAGGCGCAGCTCGCCGCCGTGCCGGGTGTGCGGACCGGCGTCCAGCTCCAGCCGCGCACCCTCGAGCTGACCCTCAACACACGCACCGCCGAACTCGCCGACCCCGGAGTCCGACGAGGCGTTATAGACCTGCTCGATCCCGAGCTGCTCGGGCTCGTCGCGACGGCCGACAGCACCGAGGTCGTGCGAGCCCGTGCCCAGGTGCTCGCGCCGTCCGATCCGGGATACACCGACACGATGCCGGCGCGTCTGCCCCGGGAGCAGGCCCTCGGACGTCTCGCCGAGGCCGGATATCTGCCCGTCCCGCCTGTCGTGCCCCCGGTGTCGGCAGACCCTGACGCACCCGGCCCCGAAGCACCGGAGGCCGCTGCACCGGAGACCGAGGCATCCGCGACGGAGGCATCCGAGACGGGGGCATCCGAGACGGGGGCATCCGAGACGGCGGCGCCGACGAGCGCGACTCCCGGACCGAGAACCCCCGACGGACCGGCCCTGCCCGAGGGCGCCCTGGCCCGGGCCGGCGTGCCGTTGACGCTGGTCGTGGGCGTGCCGGAGGGCGACGAGACCGCCCGCGCCGTCGCACGCACCGCCGTCGACGTGTGGCGTGGCGCCGGGATCGATGCGTCGGTCGACGCACTGCCTCCCGACGAGCTGTACGGCGAAGCCCTCGTCGAGGGCAGTGTGCACGCGGTCGTCGGCTGGATGCGTGCCGGTGGAGACCCTGCCACCGCCGCGCTGTCCCGATTCGGATGCGTCCCGGTGGCCGCAGCACCCACGGCAGCGGGGGAGGATCTGCCGACCGCGCCCGGGCCCGACCTGCCGGCGCAGCCCGACGCCGCCGGGACGACGGAGGCTGCCCGACCCTCGGACTCCGCGACCACCACGCTCGACGAGGACGACGTCGAGGAACGTGAGGACGCGCTCGCAGCGCAACTCGAGGCTCCGAGCAACCTCTCGGGAGCGTGCGATCCGGGTCTCGAACCCGATCTGCTGGCAGCGCTGAACGGCACCACCGACCCGGCGAAGGTCGTCGCCGACGCGCAGGCCAGGCTGTGGGATCTCGCGGTGAACCTGCCGATCCTGCAGGACCGGGCCGTCGTCGCCGCCGGTCCGGGCGTCGAGAACGTCTCGCTGACAGCCGCTGTCGCCACCGGTATTCTCGGCGACGCCCATCTGTGGGGAAGGACCACACCGTGACCGATGCTCCGGGAGCTCTCCCCGACGTTGCGGATCGACGACTTCTGCTCGTCCACGCCCATCCCGACGACGAGACCCTCACGACCGGCGGCACCATCGCCCGGTACGTCGCCGAGGGCGCCGAGGTCACCGTCGTGACCTGCACGCTCGGCGAGGAGGGCGAAGTGATCGGCGACGAGTGGGCCCAGCTCACCGCCGACCGCGCCGATCAGCTCGGCGGATACCGCATCCTCGAACTCACCCGGGCGCTCGACGCGCTCGGCGTCGACCGACCGCGTTTCCTCGGCGGTGCCGGGCACTGGCGCGACTCCGGGATGGCGGGCACACCGTCCGCCGACAATCCTCGTGCCTGGGTCAACGCCGACCACGATGAGGCGGTCGAAGCGCTCGTCGCCGTGATCCGCGAGACGCGTCCGCACGTGGTCGTCACCTACGACCCGTTCGGTGGCTACGGGCATCCCGACCACATCGCGGTGCACGAACGGGTGACCGCGGCCGTCGAAGCGGCCGGCACCGAGGACTATCCGTCCGCCGGGGCGGCGTGGACCCCCGCGAAGGTGTACTGGACCGTCACCGAACGATCCGCGCTCGAACGCGGCATCGCCGCCATGGGCACGCTGCCCGAGGGCTGGCGCCGACCGGATGCCGGCGAACTGCCGAGCGTGCCCGACGACGAGGTCACCACCGTCGTCGACGTCCGCTCGGTTCTCGACGCGAAGCGGACCGCGATGGCCGCGCACGCGACCCAGGTGCTGGTCGCGGAGGACGGCGAGCAGTTCGTGCTCTCCAACCTCGTCGCCCAGCCCGTCTTCGACCAGGAGCACTTCGTGCTCGTGCGCGGGCAGCTCGGCCTGACCGACTCCACGGGACGAGAGGACGACCTCTTCTCCGGCATCGGCTAGTGTGATCCGAGTCATCAACGAGGCTGTAGGTGGTTCGCGTCACCCGGCCTCGCGCATCACGCAGGCACACCGTGCAGGGGGTTGTCGATGTACAACTGGTCCGTCCAGAACCAGATCGTCGCGTTCGTGGATTCGTTGAGGCCGTACGCCGACGAGATCCGGGCCGACTACTGGCACGCCCTGTACTCCTTCGCCGACCAGCAGAGCGCGCTGCTCACGATGCTCGGATACCCGCCGGTTCCCTGACGTCCCGTGCGTGGGTCGCGGATGGTTCCGCGGACCCCGGTTGCGCTCGGGCGCGTCCGGTAGCGCACCATCGAAGCATGACGGTCGATCCAGCAACCGCTGCACCCCTCGCGTCACCGGCGGACATCCAGCCCCGCCGGGGGCTCGTCGCGCTGCTCGTGCTCGACGGTGCGCTGTGCGCCCTGTTGTCGGTCTTCTATCTCGGCGTGTACATCGCCGGGGTGCCCTTCCCGATCACCATCCTGCTGGCCGGCGTCGTCAACCTGCTCCTCGTGATGGCGGTTCGCGCCGAGACCGGATCCCTGCGCAGCGCGGCTCTGCCGCTGCTGGCCTGGGCCGTCGTCTTCCTCGTCTGCCTCGTGGGTGGGCCGGGCGGCGACCAGCTCGCGCTCGGCGACTGGCGGACCCTGCTGCTGCCCGTGGCCGCGCTCGCCCCCGCCGGCGGGTACCTGTTCTCGGCCCGCATCAAGGAGATCACCCGGGCAGTGGGAGGGACGCAGCCCGCGCCGCGTCCCTGAGCACCTCGGTCACCATCTCCTTCGTCAACCGGCCGGTGAAGGTGTTCTGCTGGCTGACGTGATAGCAACCGAACAGGTGCAGCGGGTGCTCCCGTGCCTCGGTGGAGGCCAGCAGCGCATGCGCGCCGTGCCCGAACTTCGGGCGGGGAACCGGGATCGTCCACCCCGCCGCCGACAGGACCGGTAGCAGCGCCTGCCACCCGAATCCGCCGAGCACGACGACCGACCGCAACGTGGGGGAGAGCAGGTCCAGTTCCTGTTCGAGCCAGTGCCGGCAGGTGTCGCGTTCGACGACCGTGGGGCGATTGGCCGGTGGCGCGCAGTGCACCGGCGACGTGATGCGCGTGCCGAACAGCTCGAGGCCGTCGCCGATGTGCGTCGCGGTCGGTTGCGACGCGAGTCCCGCGTCGTACAGGGCCGCGTACAGCACGTCACCCGACCGGTCTCCCGTGAACATCCGTCCCGTGCGGTTCCCGCCGTGCGCGGCGGGCGCCAGCCCGACGATCAGCAGCGACGCATCGGCCGGGCCGAAGCCGGGGACGGGCCGGCCCCAGTACTCCTCGTCGCGGAAGGCTGCTCGTTTCTCCCGCGCGACCTGCTCACGCCATGCGACCAGCCGCGGACACGCGTGGCAGTCGACGAGTGCGTCGTCGAGTTCGGCCAGCGTCGCCGGGGGAGTGCCGTGCAGGGGGCCTTTGCCGGAAGAGGGCTTCATCGGTCGATCCATGCTTCTCCCATACCCGGTGTGACCTCCTGGACAAGCGCCCACGCCTCGTCCACGGGGATGTCGATCACCTCGTAGCGTCCCGCACCCGCCGGGGTCGCCGCGACGACGGTCGCGAGACCCGCACGGCGCTGGAAGAAGGTCTGCCGCACCGTCCAGCCGATCACACCGTCCGCGTCGAGGCAGATGCGCTGCCGGTCGATCGAGCCGCTGCGGGCGACGAGATGCCCGTCGACGACGGCGTGGCCGAGACCCCGGTAGCGGTCCTGCGCCAGCGAGCACGCCCCCGCGACCAGCACCACGACCACCGTGGCGATCACAGCGAACGGCACGTGCCGGTCGGTGACGGACAGGGCGACGAGCCCGGCGGCGACCACGACGGCCACCGGCCACAGCGTCCGCGTGTAACGGCGACGACGTGCACGGGGGCCGTGGCTGCGCAGCGGAACCTCGAGTGGCAGCCGTCCGGTGAGCACCTCGGCCGCGACCCGCCGGACCTCCTCGTCGGGCGCCGACGGCAGGACCAGCGACGAACCGCCCTGCTGCGCGGTCCTGCCCGTCATGACGGCGTCGAGCCGTGCGGCGCCGACGAGTCGCAGCGCCAGCGGTTCGTGCAGCGCGACCCCGCGCAGCCGCGCCCGGTCGAGGGTGGTGTGACGGGTGGTGAGCAGGCCGTGCGCGATGCGCAGGACCCGGTGGTCGTCGGTCACCCGCAGATCGCCGTAGAGCAGCAGATACCGCACGCACGCGGCCGGGCTGGCGACGAGCACGACGACCAGCACGAGGATCACGAGCGCGACCACCAGGCCGAGGTCCTCCGCGGTCTCCACCGCGCGGCGGACGACCTGCGATTCGGCGATCCACCGGCCGAGCCCGAACTGGAAGGCGGCACCGGCGATGGCCGCGACGGCGAGCAGTCCCGTCGTGGAGAACGGCGCGTAGCGCACCCAGGCCGGGTCGAATCGTGCCAGCTGACGCTCGGCGACGGCAGCAGTCGAGGTCGTCTCGGCCGGCATGTCGTCCTGCTGCCCACCCCTCAGGAGAACGGCACGGAGCTCGGGGACTGCTGCGATCGGGAGGCCGTTGAGTTCGAACCGGTTGCGATCGGCGCCCCCGCTCTGGCCCGTGCCGATCTTCACGACCGCGAGGCCCAGCACGCGATGCAGGAGGCGCTGCTCGACGTCCACCGACCGGATGCGGCTGCGGGGGATCGACAACTCGCGTCGTTGCAGCAGGCCGCGGCGGAGTTCGACGTGCTGCGGTCCCACGCGGTAGGTGGTGGTGAACCAGCGCAGCAGACCGACCAGCACGAGCACGCCCGTCGCTGCGAGGCCCCACACGGGATTGCCGCTGGTGGTCCCGATGACGAACGAGCCGGCGAGGACGGGCAGCAGACGCAGGATCTCCTCGATCGGGTGGATCAGCAGCATCCGGCGATCGAGGCGCGACCACGGCACCTCCTCGTCCGTCCCGGTCCCGGGTGCGACGGCCTCGTTCATGTCGCGTCCGCCTCCGAGCTTGCGGCGAGCGTGGTCAGACGGGCGACGGTCTCGTCGGCGACCCGGCTGTCGAGCCCGACGATCTCCACCGCACCCGCCGCTGAGGCGGTGGTGACGGTGACGGTGGTCAGGTCGAGCCACCGGTCGAGCGGACCCCGCTCGGTGTCGACGGTCTGGATCCGGGAGATCGGTGCGATGCGGTGTTCCTGCGTCCACCAGCCCGAACGCGTGTAGACCGCGGTCTCGTCCATCTCCCAGCGATGGACGCGGTATCGCCAGACCGGCACCACCGCGACGTGGAGTCCACCGAGCACGACGGTCGCCGCCGCGGCGGCGATGTGCCATCCCGCGCCCACCGGCGCGACGAGCGCCCACACGACCTGCGCGACGACCAGCGGCAGCCACATCGAGGCCGCGCTCACGGCCCACAGCACACGCGCCTTCGGGCTCGGCCGCCACGACGGCTCCCTCATCACCACACCCGTCACCGCGGCACCGTCGGCCGGCCCCGCCGGCGTGCTCGCGGCAGGCCTCACCGATGTGTCCTCGACCGGTCCCGCCGGTGCACCCTCGTCGTCCTCCACCCGCACCTCCTGCTCCATCGGGCCCCGTGTCCGGTTCCACGCTAGGCTGGGATCCGTAGAACCCGGCCGGACTCGCCCGATCCGACCTCGCGATCGGGCCCTGTGAGGAGGAGATCGCAATGACGGAGTCGAATGCGCTCGACATCGAGATCCAGTCCGACAACGATTCCGAGGCCGACCGGCTCGAGCAGGCCACTCCCGTCTACGACGATCCTGCCGACGACCTGCCTTCGGATGTGCCCCTCGAGGCCGACCCGGCAGACACCTACGAGCAGTCCCGCGAAGTCCCGGCGGACGACGACTACCCGCGCGAATAGACCCCGAAGTGGCATGGGGGTGCTCGTAGGCGCATGATCGGGCGCATGACCGATTCCGCAGACGACACCCCGCAGTCCGCGATGCTCCCGACCCCCACCGTGCGTCCCGGCGCTGCGCACCGATCCGCGGCGACTCCCTCGGGAATGCGTCGAGCGCTGCGCCGGGCTCGCGACGGGGTCGCACTGAACGTGGACGAAGCGGCGGTCCTGCTGCAGGCCCGGGGCGCCGATCTCGAGGATCTCTGTGCGTCGGCGGCGCGGGTTCGCGATGCCGGCCTTCTCGCGGAGGGTCGACCCGGCACGGTCACCTACTCGCGCAAGGTCTTCGTCCCCATCACCCGGCTGTGCCGGGACCGATGCCACTACTGCACCTTCGTCACCGTCCCCGGTAAGCTCCGCGCCGAGGGTCACGGCATGTACCTCGAACCCGACGAGATCCTCGAGATCGCCCGTCAGGGAGCCGAACTGGGTTGCAAGGAAGCCCTGTTCACACTCGGCGACCGGCCCGAGGACCGGTGGCCCGAAGCGAAGCAGTGGCTCGACGAGCGCGGCTACGACTCCACCCTCGACTACGTGCGAGCGATGGCGATCCGCGTCCTCGAGGAGACCGGTCTGCTGCCGCACCTCAATCCCGGGGTGATGAGCTGGGCCGAGATCTCGCGGCTGAAGCCGGTCGCCCCGTCCATGGGCATGATGCTCGAGACCACCTCCGAACGGTTGTTCACCGAGAAGGGTCAGTGCCACTACGGCAGCCCCGACAAGGATCCGGCGGTGCGGCTGCGGGTGCTCACCGATGCGGGCCGACTCGCGGTGCCGTTCACCACCGGCATCCTCGTCGGCATCGGTGAGGACTTCACCGAGCGTGCCGAATCGATCCATGCGATCCGCAAGTCGCACAAGGCATTCGGTCACATTCAGGAAGTGATCGTCCAGAACTTCCGCGCCAAGGACGACACCGCGATGCGCGAGCACGACGACGCCGATCTCGACGAGTTCCTCGCCGCGATCGCCGTCGCCCGGCTCGTCCTCGGGCCGGGCATGCGCATCCAGGCCCCGCCGAATCTCGTCTCGCTCGACGAGTGCCGCGCGCTGCTCGGGGCGGGTGTCGACGACTGGGGTGGTGTCTCGCCGTTGACGCCCGATCACGTCAACCCCGAACGGCCCTGGCCGAATCTCGACACCCTGGCGCGCCTGAGCTCCGAGGCCGGCTTCGAGCTCACCGAGCGGATCGCCGCGCAGCCGAAGTACGTGCTCGCCGGGCAACCGTGGATCGATCCGCGCATCACCGCGCACGTGCACGCCCTCGCCGATCCGGCCACGGGCCTCGCGCGCGAGGTGATCCCGTCCGGACTGCCCTGGCAGGAGCCCGACATCGACTGGGAGTCGTCGGGCCGCGTGGATCTGAACTCCGAGATCGACGTGACCGGACGCAACACCGAGCACCGGTCCGATCTCGGGAGCGCCTTCGGTGACTGGGAGACCGTCCGCGAGCAGGTGCTCGAGCTGGGCGCCTCCGCACCGGTGCGGCTCGACAGCGACGTGCTCTCGGCGCTGCGCTCCGCGGAACGGGATCCGGGCGGTTGCACCGAAGCGGAGTACATCGCCCTCGCCAACGCCGACGGCGCCGGTCTCGAAGCGCTCGTGGCGCTCGCCGACCAGCTGCGCCGCGACACCGTCGGCGACGACGTCACCTACGTCGTCAACCGGAACATCAACTTCACCAACATCTGCTACACCGGCTGCCGGTTCTGCGCCTTCGCGCAGCGCAAGGGCGACGCCGACGCGTTCACCCTGTCGGCGAGCGAGGTCGCCGACCGCGCCTGGGAGGCGCACGTCGCCGGCGCCACCGAGGTGTGCATGCAGGGCGGCATCGACCCGGAACTGCCGGTGACCGGCTACGCCGATCTCGTCCGCGCCGTCAAGGCACGGGTGCCGTCGATGCACGTCCACGCCTTCTCGCCGATGGAGATCGTCAACGGTGTCGCGCGCAGTGGCACGTCGATCCGGGACTGGCTCACCGAACTGCGTGAGGCCGGGCTCGACACCATCCCGGGCACCGCCGCGGAGATCCTCGACGACGAGGTGCGGTGGGTGCTCACCAAGGGCAAGCTCCCGACCGCCGAGTGGATCGAGGTGGTGACCACCGCGCACGAGGTGGGCCTGCGCTCGAGCTCGACGATGATGTACGGGCACGTCGACCAGCCGCACCACTGGGTCGGCCATCTCGAGGTGATCCGCGGAATCCAGGACCGCACAGGCGGATTCACCGAGTTCGTGCTGCTGCCCTTCGTGCACCAGTCGTCGCCGTTGTATCTGGCCGGCGCGTCGCGTCCCGGCCCGACCATGCGCGACAACCGTGCCGCGCACGCCCTCGCGCGGGTCATGCTGCACGGCCGGATCGACAACATCCAGACCAGCTGGGTCAAGCTGGGCGTCGCCGGAACGCAGGCCATGCTCGAGGGTGGGGCGAACGATCTCGGCGGCACGCTCATGGAGGAGACGATCTCGCGCATGGCGGGCTCGCAGCACGGCTCGGAGAAGACCGTCGCCGAACTGGTCGCGATCGCCGAGGGCATCGGGCGGCCGGCGCGCCGGCGGACCACCGCGTACACGCCGATCGAGCTTCCGGTCACCTCGGGCTGACCCGCCACGGCGGCCGGCACTCCGAAGTAGGTAACCCTTACTCCGGAGGCCTACGGTGGGTCGGGGGATACTGGAGGACCGTGGGCGCCGAGGGTGCCCGCTCGGGCGAGACCGCGCAGGTCGGCGGGCTTACAGAGAGGCAGGGAGAACAGCAGTGACGTACACGATTGCGGAACCGTGCGTGGACGTGTTGGACAAGGCATGCATCGAGGAGTGCCCCGTCGACTGCATCTACGAGGGCGGTCGAATGCTGTACATCCACCCCGACGAGTGCGTCGACTGCGGTGCGTGCGAGCCCGTGTGCCCCGTCGAAGCGATCTTCTACGAGGACGACGTCCCGGACGAGTGGTCCGAGTACGTCAAGGCCAACGTCGACTTCTTCAACGATCTCGGCTCGCCCGGTGGCGCCGCGAAGCTCGGCAAGGTCGACTACGACCCGCCGTTCGTCAAGAACCTCCCTCCCATGGGCGAAGAGTGACGAACGGACCGGTGGAACTTTCGTGAGCACGCGTATCCGCCGTTCGGTGGCGAAGGGCCTGCCGGACTTCCCCTGGGACTCCCTGACCGACGCGAAGGCGAAGGCAGCGGCGCATCCCGACGGCATCGTCAACCTGTCGGTGGGCACACCGGTCGACCCGGTCGCCCCCGTGATCCGGGAGGCGCTCGTCTCCGTCGCGGAGGAGCCGGGTTATCCGACCACCCACGGCACCGCCGCACTTCGGCGGGCGGCCGTGGGTGCGCTCGAACGTCGCTACGGCATCACCGGTCTCGACGACTCGGCGATCCTGCCGGCGATCGGCACCAAGGAGATGATCGCCTGGCTGCCGTCGCTGCTCGGCCTCGGTGCCGACGATCTCGTCGTGATCCCCGAACTGGCGTACCCGACCTACGAGGTGGGCGGCCTGCTCGCCGGTGCCCGCATCATCCGCGCCGACGGGCTGACCCGCCTCGGCCCCGAGGTCGCGTCGCTGGTCTTCGTGAACTCGCCGTCGAACCCCACCGGCAAGGTGCTCGGACCCGACCACCTGCGCAAGGTCGTCGACTGGGCGCGCAGCCGCAACGCGATCGTCGTCTCCGACGAGTGCTATCTCGGGCTCACCTGGGAGGGTGAGGCCCTGTCGATCCTGCACCCGAGCGTGTGCGGGGGCGACCACACCAACCTCCTCGCGGTGCACTCGCTGTCGAAGACTTCGAATCTCGCGAGCTACCGGGCCGGTTTCGTCACCGGCGACGCCGACCTCGTCGCCGACCTGCTCGAGGTCCGCAAGCACTCCGGCATGATGCTGCCGCTGCCGATCCAGGCCGCGATGACCGCGGCACTGAACGACGACGAGCACGAGAACGCCCAGCGCGAGAAGTACCGCAAGCGTCGCGAGGTGCTCCTCGAGGCCGTGCGCGGCGCCGGCTTCACCGTCGACCATTCGGAGGCGGGCCTGTACCTGTGGGCGACGCGCGGTGAGGAATGCCGCGCGACCGTCGACTGGTTCGCCGAACGCGGCATCCTCGTCGCGCCCGGTGAGTTCTACGGTCCCGGTGGTGTCCTGCACGTCCGGATCGCGCTCACCGCAACCGACGACGCCATCGACGCCGCCGCTGCCCGACTGCGTGGATAGAGCGCAGCCTCCGGCTCCGCTGGGCGGATAGTCGCAGCCTCCGGCTCCGCTGGGCGGATAGTCGCAGCCACTGATGCGACAGCGTCGACGCACCGCCCGGCGAGCGGCTCGCCGGTAGATTGGCCCCGTGAGTTCGTCCGGTGAGGATCCGCTGCTGTGGGTGCTCTACGTCGCCGTGGTGGCCATCGCTGCGGTGAGCGCGTCGCGCTCCCACTCGGGAAGCTCCGCGCACGCGACGACGCGATCGTTCTGGTGGCCCCCACCCGTCGCGGCGACGATCCTGTGGTCGGTGGTCGCGGTGGCCTCACTCGCGCGGCTCGTCTTCCCCGGACTGCTCGACGTCTTCCGGCGGCAGCCGGTCCGCACCCGTGACCGGGGGGAGTGGTGGCGTGTCCTCACCGCCGGTCTGATCGAGGACGGCGGCGTGCTCCTCACCGTCGTGAACCTGCTGTTGCTCGCGGTGGTCGCCGTCGCGATCGTGCGGGTGTGGGGGTGGTACCGCGCACTCGGGTTGTTCCTGGTCGGCCAGGTGCTGTGGGGGTTGTTCACCACCTTCGTCTTCCCGTCCGACGGCGCGGGAACGACCGGCGCGACGCTCGCCTCGGCCGCGACCCTCGCGGGACTGTGGCCGGTCGTCGGAGCGACCCGCTCGCTGCTCGTCGCCTCCGCGGCGACCTTCCTTCTCGGTGTGGTCCTCGTGATCGCGGGCGACGCGCACGGCGTGGCCGTCCTCATCGGAATGCTGCTGGGCGCGGTCCTGGCCACTGTGCTTCCCCCGGCACATCTCGCGCGGACATCGATGTCCGCGGCGCGCGGCGACATCCACACCTGACCGCCACACCCGACCGCCTCCGCGAGGCTGCGGGAGCGATATGAAATCGTGGCTGCTGTGTCTGCACTGCTTCGTTCGCTGAACCCGCTGGCCGTCGCGCGCGGCGACGATCTCCCGGACGCCGTTCGTATCGACGGCCACACCTTCTCCCGCAGCGATCTGCTCGGCGCGGCCACCGCGGTCGCGGCGCGGGTGGCACGCGCCGATCGGGTGGCCGTGCTCGCCACTCCGAGCGCGACCACCGTCGTCGCCGTGACCGGTGCCCTGCTCGCCGGGACGACCGTGGTGCCGGTGCCGCCGGATTCGGGGCCCGCCGAACTCGCCCACATCCTGACGGATTCGGGTGCGCAGGCCTGGCTCGGTCCGGCGCCGGAGGTGCAGCATCCCGACGTTCCACAGCTGCCGAGCCTGCCGGTCCGCCTGCACGCCCGCGACTGGCACCACCTGCCCGAGCCGAACCCCGCGCGAATCGCGTTCGTGCTCTACACCTCCGGTACCACCGGCGCTCCGAAGGGTGTGCTGCTGAGCCGCCGGGCGATCGCCGCGGGCATCGACGCGCTCGCCGAGGCGTGGGCCTGGACCGAGCGCGACACGCTCGTCCACGGACTGCCGCTGTTCCACGTGCACGGACTCGTGCTCGGTGTGGTCGGGGCCCTGCGTGTGGGCAGCCGGCTGATCCACACGGGCAAGCCCACCCCGCAGGCCTACGCCGAAGCGCAGGGATCCCTCTACTTCGGGGTGCCGACGGTGTGGACACGCGTCGTCGAGGACGAGGACTCCGCCCGCGCGCTCAGCGGCGCGCGACTGCTCGTCTCGGGCAGCGCGCCGCTGCCGGTGCCGGTCTTCGAACGACTGCGTGAGCTCACGGGGCTGGTTCCGATCGAGCGCTACGGCATGAGCGAGACGATGCTGACCCTCAGCACGCGGGTCGACGGCGAGCGCCGTCCCGGCTGGGTCGGCACGCCGGTGGCCGGGGTCGAGACGCGACTGCGCGACGAGCAGGGCCGCGACGTGCCCCACGACGGGGAGAGCATCGGTGTCCTGCAGGTGCGTGGACCGATGCTCTTCGACGGCTACCTGAACAGGCCGGAGGCCACTGCGGCCGCGTGGACCGAGGACGGATGGTTCGTCACCGGCGACGTGGCGGCCGTCGACGAGGGTGGATTCCACCGCATCGTGGGTCGCGAGTCGACCGATCTGATCAAGACCGGCGGGTTCCGGGTCGGTGCGGGGGAGATCGAGACCGTTCTGCTCGGCCATCCCGCTGTGCGGGAGGTGGCCGTGGTGGGCCTGCCCGACGACGACCTCGGTCAGCGGATCGTCGCGTTCGTGGTGCCCGCCGCCGACGGCTCGGAGGTCGACGAATCGGAACTGATCGACCTTGTCGCACAACAGCTCTCCGTGCACAAGCGGCCCCGGGAGGTGCGTGTGGTGAGCGACCTTCCGCGCAACGCGATGGGCAAGGTGCAGAAGAAGAAACTGGGCTGACAGGGTCGGTGGGGGAGCGCCCGCGGGCAATTCCTGTTACCGGAACTTCGTGGAAAATCGGTCACAGGGGTTGCATGTGTCACACTGCGAGGCGGATTCTCTACTGCACCGTATGTAGATCTACTCACTTCGATGGGGGTTCGAGGGATGTCTGTAACGGATCAGGTCCGGTTGCCCGGGCACGACCGTCGGGGGGACGGTGAGAACGCTCCGCTCTTCGTGGTGGACGGGAAGCCCGCGTCCGTTCCGCTGCGCGATCTGCCGGCCGTGGCCCGCAAACTCGTGGCGCACTTCGCCGACAACGTGGCTCCGTGTTCGCTCCGACCGGGGGAATCACTGCGCGGCGACGTCACCGAGGTCACCGTGCGTTGCCTGCGCATCGCAATTCATCTCCTCGACTCCGGAGAACTGCCGTCCGACGCGGAGCTCGCCGACCTGCGCAGCAGCGCCGCACAGTGGGCCCGCGCCGGATTCCGGCTCGAGTACATGCTCCGGATCTACCACGAAGGCATCCGCCTCGGTTGGGAGCTGGTCACCGATCGGGCCCGGGAGGGCGACGTCTCCTCCGTCGCCGACGCGTCCCGCCTGTGGATGGCCCTGCTCGAGAAGGTCACCGTCGCCGCGACCACCGGTTTCGTCGCCGAACTCGACGCCATCCGCCGCGAACGCGACGTCGCCGCGCAGGAACTGGTCACCGCGCTGCTGAGCGGGCAGGACGCCGCGGCGGTCGCGCAGCGCTCCGGGCTGGTGCTCGCCGACACCTACACCGTGCTCGCGGTCTCGCTCACCCGGCATCCCGACGAACGCAATCCGCACGTGCGGCCGGAGGTCGTCGCGCGGCGCACCCTGCGGCGGGTCGAGACCGAACTCGAAGCGATCTGCGAGGGTCGCCATCTCGCGATGCTCGGTCCCGAGGGCGGCACCGTCCTGCTCCCCGAATCACCCACGACCGAGGCGATCGAGGAGTTCCGGCAGCGTATCGAGACCGTCGCGGGGGTGTCCGTCACGATCGCTCTCGTCCACGCTCCCGTCCGGGAGGTGCCCACCGCCGCGAAGCAGGCCCACGAGTTGCTCGATCTCGTGCGACGGCTCGGCCGTCCGGTCGGGGCCTACGGCATGAAGGATCTGGCCCTCGAATACCAGCTCACCCGGCCCGGACCGGCACGCCGCCACCTCGCGCGCGTACTCGACCCACTCGACGAATCACCCGAACTCGTCGAGACGCTGGAAACGCACATCGCCCACGACCTCAGTCGTCAGCTCACGGCCAAGACCTTGCACGTCCACGCGAACACCGTCGACTACCGGCTCAAGCGGGTCGCGCAACTCACCGGCTTCGACCCCACCCGGCCCTCCGGTCTGCGGCAACTGCAGGCGGCGCTGATCGCTCGACGACTCGAACTGGAGAGCTCCGAACAGGGCTGATATCGCATCGGATTCGGCTTCCCGAGGTCTGTCGGTCTATATCATCGGTCTCGGGCGACCGAGGGGCGTCACCCGGAGTGAACGCGAGGGGGCCGACGCATGGCGGGGGAATCCGAACCGTCCGAGTCGGATCCGCCGAGCCGTCGTGGCGGCGCGCGTGGGGGTGCACGGCCGGACAGGAGTCGGCAGGGCAGGGGTCGTGCGCGCTGGCTCGTCGTTGCCGCGATCCTCGTCCTCGCGGCCGGATCCGTCGCCTTCCTCGTCGTGGAGGGGCAGAGCGGGTGCGACGACTCCGAGCGCTACACCGTGGCGGTCACCGCGGACCTCGCACCCGTGATCGAGGAGATCGCGGTATCCGGATGCACCGAATTCGAGGTCGTCGAACAGGAACCGGGCGAGGTGTCGGCGCGACTGGCGACCGACGACGTTCCCGACCTGTGGCTCCCGGCGGGCGGTTGGTGGGCGTCGTGGGCGGGTGAGACCGCTACCGGCCCGGTGCGCACGGTGTCGACCCCTCTCGCCACCACGCCGCTCGTGATCGCGGGCGCGCCGGGCACCGTCGAACCGGCGGCCGACTGGCAGGAGGCCCTGTCCGATCCGGATCTCGTCTTCGGCAACCCACTGCGCTCCGGCCCCGCGGCGGGAGCCATCCGCGCGGTGCTGGCGGAGGCCGCCGACGACCCCGTCGCGATGGGCACCGTCCGTCCCGTCATGGCGCCGCTCGCCGAGCGGGAGGGGGTCCGCGACGAGGAGGTGCCCACCGGATCGACGCTGCTCGAGGAGACCGTCGCGAACGGCGGGACGGTGGTGAGCACCGAACAGCAGGTCGAGGCCTATCGCAGCGTCCACGAACGCGAACTGGGCATCGAGGTACCCGCCACCGGGACGCTGCTCGTGGACTATCCGGTGATCGTGACCGCGCGGGGGGAGAGACACGACGCCGCGGCGGCCGCCGCGACCGCGCTGACCGACGCGCTGCACACCTCCGAAGGGCTCGACAGGCTGGCCCGTCACGGCTTCCGGGGCGGAGGCGGACGGCCCCTGCCCGACGACCGCGGTGTGGGCGCGGTGCCGGTGCTCGAACTCGACGACGAGACCGTCGCCGAGGAAGCGATGAATGTGTGGGCGTTGCAGGCCCTTCCCGTGCGCACCGTGTTCGCGGTGGACGTCTCCGCTTCGATGAACCGCAATCTCGGCGACGAGAGCCGGATCGAACTGGTCCGACGCGCCGCGACCGCCGCCAACGAGGTCCTGCCCGGGAACGTCTCGGCCGGCCTGTGGTTCTTCGGCGGCAGAGTGAGCGACTATGCCACCTTGCCGAACGACCGGGCCGAACCCTCGGGGGACTACATCATGGCGGCCCCGATCCGGCGCTTCGATGCCGTGGTGGACGGCGGGACCCATCGCGACCGGCTCACCGCGCTCGTCGCGCAGATGGCCGGCACGGCCGACGAGACCACCGCGCTCTACGACACGATCCTCGCGGCCTTCCGGTACGTGCAGGACAGCTACGACCCGCGAGCGGCCAACAGTGTCGTCGTGGTGACCGATGGTGCCGACGACGGCTCCGAGATCTCGAAGGACGAACTGCTCGCCGTCCTCTCGAACGAGAACGATCCGTCCAGGCCGGTCCGGATCGTGACGATCGGACTCGGCGAGGACGTCGACACCGCGACCCTCGAGCAGATCGCTGCGGCGACCGGAGGGGTGAACTACCGGACGAGCGATCCGCTCGACATCACCGAGCTCGTGCTCACTGCGCTGGCCGATCGGACGGGTGGCTGACGGCCGTCCTGTCGTGGGTGCGGTGCCAGATCAGGCCGAGCGCCGTGATGATCAGGAACAGCACGAAGGTCGACGCGAGCTGGACCCGGGCCGCGCTGTCGGACAGCATCAGCACGATGAAGCCGATGAGCATCGCGAGCGTGAACCAGCTGAGATAGGGGAACAGCCACATGCGCAGGCGAATGGTGCCCTCGCGCTCGAACTTGCGACGCAACCGCAGATGCGAGACGACGATGAACAGCCAGATCGCGATGAGCGCCGATCCGACGGCGTTGAGCAGGATCCCGAGAATGGTGTCGGGCAGCAACCAGTTGAGCCATACGCTGACGAAGCCGAAGAACACCGAGACGAGCACCGCGTTGCGGGGCACTCCGTGGTGGGTGAGCTTGCTGAGCCAGGCCGGGCCGTCGCCGCCGCGCGCCAGCGAGTAGGCCATGCGGGAGGTGCCGTAGACGTTGGCGTTGAACGCCGACAGCAGCGCGATCACCACGACGAGTTCCATGAAGCCGGACGCGTAGGGGAGGCCGGCGATGTCGAGCACCGAGACGAACGGGGACGTCTCGCCGCTCGCCGCGGTCCACGGCAGCACGAGCACCATGATCGAGATCGACCCGAGGTAGAAGATCGAGATACGCCAGACGACGCTGCGCACGGCGGTCGCGATGGACCGTTCCGGGTCCTTCGATTCGGCCGCGGCGATCGTGACGATCTCGATGCCGCCGAACGCGAAGGCCACCGCGAGCAGGCCGGCCGCGATGCCGGCGATGCCGTTGGGCGCGAAACCGTCGCCGTCGCCGAGCAGGTGCGTGGTGCCGACGGGTTCGGTGCCGGGGAGCAGGCCGAACACGAGCAGGATACCGATCACCAGGAACCCGAGGATGACCGCGACCTTCAGGGCCGCGAACCAGAACTCGAATTCACCGAAGTTGGCGACCCGCGCGAGGTTGACCACCGCGAAGAAGGTGACGAACACCAGCGCGACCACCCATTGGGGTACGCCCGGTAGCCACGACTGCACGATCGCGGAGGCGCCGGTGATCTCGACACCGAGCACCATGATCAGCATGAACCAGTACAACCAACCCATGCTGAATCCGGCCCAGCGGCCGATCCCGATGCGTGCGTAGTGGGAGAACGAACCGCTCACCGGCAGCGCGGCACCCATCTCGCCGAGCATGCGCATCACGAAGATGATCATCACGCCGGCGAGCAGGTACGACACGATGATGGCCGGACCGGCGGCGGCGATACCCACTCCGGAACCGAGGAACAGGCCCGCGCCGATGGCGGAGCCGAGTCCCATCATGGTCAGATGACGGACCTTCAGGCCGCTCCCGAGATGTTCGACCTCGGAAGCCGGCCGCTGGGTTTCACTCACAGTTTCTCGGTTCCGAATCTGTCGTGGGGTGCAGAGCTAGTCGTTGGCGTGCAGAGCCGCGTTCAGTTCGACTCCGCTGCCCTTGTTCGGCACGACCTCGACCGCGCCGCTCACCGAGTTGCGTCGCAGCAGGAGGTTGGACGCGCCGCTGAGGGTCGCGGCCTTGACGACGGTGCCGTCCGGGCCGGTGACCTTGGTGCCGGCGGTGACGTACAGGCCGGCCTCGACGATGCAGTCGTCCCCGAGCGAGATGCCCACGCCCGCGTTCGCGCCGAGCAGGCAGCGCTTGCCGACGGAGATGACCTCCTTGCCACCACCGGAGAGGGTGCCCATGATCGAGGCGCCGCCACCGATGTCGGAACCGTCGTCGACGACGACACCCGCGGAGATGCGGCCCTCGACCATCGAGTTGCCGAGCGTGCCGGCGTTGAAGTTGACGAAGCCCTCGTGCATGACGGTGGTGCCGGACGCGAGGTGCGCGCCGAGGCGGACGCGGTCGGCGTCGGCGATGCGGACACCGGCGGGAACGACGTAGTCGACCATGCGGGGGAACTTGTCGACACCGAAGACGGTCACCGGTCCGCGGATGCGCAGACGCGAGCGCACGGTCTCGAAGTTCTCGAGCGAGCACGGGCCGTAGTTGGTCCACACGACGTTCGCGAGCAGACCGAAGATGCCGTCGAGGTTGAGTCCGTGCGGCTGGACGAGACGGTGCGACAGCAGGTGCAGGCGCAGGTAGGCGTCGTGAGTGTCGACGGGCGGCTTCGACAGGTCTGCGATGTCGGTGCGCACCACGACCTGCTGGACCTCGCGCGCCTCGTCGTGACCGGCGAGCAGGGCGAGATCGGACGGGATGTCCGTGCCCTCGAGTCGCGTGGTTCCGGTCTCGCTCGGCTCGCCGAGGGCGGGTGCCGGGTACCACGTGTCGAGGACGGTCCCGTCCTCCGTGATGTTCGCGATGCCTACTGCTGATGCTCCGTGTGCACTCACGGGTGAGAAGCGTACGCGAGGCGGTCCTGCGCCTGTGTCCCCCCTGAGAAAATCGTGTGCGGGGTCTGAGGGACGGACGCGTTTCGTATCGTGCAGGTATGCCCGTACCGCAGCTGGACCTGCACGCCGACCCCGTCGAACTGACCGCCGCACTCGTCGACATCCCGAGCGTGTCGCAGGACGAGACGCTCATCGCCGACGCCGTGGAAGTGGCCCTGCGGGAGCAGACCGACGGCTTCGAGATCGTGCGCAACGGCAACTGTGTCCTGGCGCGGACGAACCGCGGGCTCGGCAGCCGCGTGATGCTCGCCGGCCACCTCGACACCGTCCCGATCGCCGACAACGTGCCGTCGCGGCGCGACGGCGACCTGCTGTGGGGCTGCGGCACCTCCGACATGAAGGCCGGCGACGCCGTCTTCCTGCACCTCGCAGCGACCGTCACCGATCCCGCTCACGACCTGACGATCGTGATGTACGACTGCGAGGAGATCGCGGCCGCGTACAACGGGCTCGGCCGGATCGAGACCGAACTGCGCGACTGGCTCGACGCGGACGTCGCGATCCTCGGCGAACCCACCTCGGGTGAGATCGAGGCCGGTTGCCAGGGCACCCTGCGGGTGCGCATCACGACCGACGGTGTGCGGGCGCATTCGGCGCGCTCCTGGCTCGGCGACAACGCGATCCACAAGCTCGCTCCCGTGCTCGACCGTCTGGCCCGCTACGAGGCACGGTCGGTCGACATCGACGGCTGTGTGTACCGGGAAGGACTGTCGGCCGTGCGCATCGAGGGCGGTGTCGCCGGGAACGTGGTGCCCGACGCCGCTGCGCTCGACGTGAACTTCCGGTTCGCCCCGGATCGCAGCCCCGACGACGCACTCGCGCACGTCCGCGAGGTCTTCGACGGTCTCGCGATCTCGATGGAACTCACCGACATGTCGCCCGGCGCGCTGCCCGGACTGTCGAACCCGGCCGCGGCCGCGCTCGTCGAGGCCGCCGGCGGGAAGTTCCGGGCCAAGTACGGCTGGACCGACGTCTCGCGGTTCGCCGCGCTGGGGATTCCGGCCGTCAACTACGGGCCGGGCGACCCGAACCTCGCGCACAAGCGCGACGAGCACGTCGAGGTCGGTCGGATCACCGAGGTGACCTCCGTTCTGCGCTCCTACCTCACCCGATAACGTGACCGCCATGTCCGGCGACAACTCCTCCTCCGAACGCGGCTCCCGGCGCGAGGTCGTGCACCAGGGTCCGGTGCAACTGCGTGGTTCTCTCGCCCGCGAGGCGACGACGATGGACCAGCGGCTGCTCGATCGCCGCGGCCCGTCCGACTGGGTGCACACCGATCCGTGGCGTGTACTGCGGATCCAGAGCGAGTTCGTCGAAGGCTTCGGTGCGCTCGCCGAGGTGCCCCGCGCCGTCACCGTCTTCGGATCGGCACGCACCCCGGCCGGTCACGAGGAGTACGAGATCGGCCGCGAGCTCGGCGCCGCACTCGTCCACGCCGGATACGCCGTCGTCACCGGTGGCGGCCCGGGCGCGATGGAGGCGGCCAACCGCGGTGCCAGCGAGGCCGGGGGACTGTCGATCGGACTGGGGATCGAGCTGCCCTTCGAGCAGGGCCTCAACGAGTGGGTCGATCTCGGACTGAACTTCCGGTACTTCTTCGCGCGCAAGACGATGTTCGTGAAGTACTCGCAGGCGTTCGTGTGCCTGCCCGGCGGTTTCGGGACGCTCGACGAGCTGTTCGAGGCACTGACCCTCGTGCAGACCCGCAAGATCACGCAGTTCCCCATCGTGCTGTTCGGTTCGGAGTACTGGAACGGCCTGGTGGGATGGTTGCGCGAGACCCTGGTCCGCGGCGGCAAGATCTCGCCCGCCGATCTCGACCTCCTCTTCGTCACCGACAGCGTCGAGGAGACGGTGGACATCATCCTCGAGGCGCATCGCGGCGAGGACGAGAACGAACTGTACGGAAACGGGAGTGGATGGTGACCGAAGCTCTGTCGGTCTGTGTGTACTGCGCGTCGGGCCCTGTCGACCAGAAGTTCCTCGAACTCGCCGCCGCGGTCGGCACCGAGATCGGCCGACGGGGCTGGCAGCTGGTCTCCGGCGGCGGCAACGTGTCGATGATGGGCGCGGTCGCCGACGCGGCCCGCGCGGCGGGGGCGCACACGATCGGGGTCATTCCCAAGGCGCTCGTGCACCGCGAGGTCGCGGACGTCGACGCCGACGAGCTGATCGTCACCGAGACGATGCGCGAGCGCAAACGCATCATGGAGGACCGCGCCGACGCCTTCCTGACCCTGCCCGGCGGCATCGGAACCCTCGAGGAACTGTTCGAGACGTGGACCGCGGGGTATCTCGGTATGCATGACAAGCCGGTGGTCCTGCTCGATCCCACGGGGCACTTCGACGGCCTGCTCGGCTGGCTCGGATCGATGGTCGACACCGGTTTCGTCGCGCAACGCGCACTCGACGGTCTCGCGGTCACCACCGACCTCGCCGATGCGCTCGACCGGTGCGCTGCGCCGTACGCGGCGGTCTGAGGTGTTCCACTTCGGCGCGCGCTTATCTACTCTTCGGTAAGTTCGGGGGAACGCCATGGGTGTCGCCCGAGCGAGCCCGCCCGTCCCCGACGTCGCCGTGAGGAAATGTGTCGTGACCACTCGATCCGATCGAGACAATGCCCCCGTCGTGTCCCTGCCCGGACTCGTCTCGAAACTGCCCCGGATGGCCCCCGATCTCCCCATCGTGTTGCGCGGAGCAGTCGGGATGACCCGGAAGCCGACCGCCCGCGAGACGATCGGGTCGGTCTTCCAGAAGCTCGCCGAGCGTCACCCGGAGCGGCCCTTCATCCGGTTCGAGGGCGCCACCATCGGGTACGGCGAGGCCAACGCTCGGGTCAACCGGTACGCAGCGGTGCTCGCCGATCGCGGTGTCGGCAAGGGCGACGTCGTCGGCATCCTCATGGGCAACCGGCCCGAGACCCTGCTGGTCGCGCTGGCCGCGGTCAAGCTCGGCGCGGCCGCCGGCATGCTCAACATCAACCAGCGTGGTGAGGTGCTCGAGCACAGCCTGTCGCTGCTCGACAGCGCCGCCCTCGTGATCGGGGAGGAGTGCGAGGAGGCCGTCGACTCCCTCGGCGGCGAACCGCAGGCCCGCACCGTGCTGCGCTTCGACGAACTCGACACCGCCGCCCGCGACGCCGACGCGTCGAATCCCGCCGTCACCGAGGACCTGCGGGCGTCCGAGACGGCCTACTACATCTTCACCTCCGGCACGACAGGACTGCCGAAGGCCAGCCGCATGACGCACTTCCGGTGGCTGAAGTCGATGTCGGGCCTCGGCAGTCTCGGTGTGCGCCTGCGCCGCACCGACGTCCTGTACTCCTGCCTGCCGCTCTACCACAACAACGCTCTGACGGTCGCGTTGTCCTCGGTGCTCGCTGCCGGGGCCACCTTCGGGCTCGGCCGGAAGTTCTCGGCGTCCAACTTCTGGGACGACGCGGAGCGCAACGGCGCCACGGCCTTCATCTACATCGGTGAGATCTGCCGCTACCTGCTCAACCAGCCGCCGCGGGAGGACGACGCCGATCACGGGATCCGCCTGGCCGTCGGCAACGGTCTGCGTGCCGAACTGTGGGACGAGTTCACCGAACGCTTCGGCATCGACCGCGTCGCGGAGTTCTACGGCGCCAGCGAATGCAACATCGCCTTCATCAACGCGCTCGACCAGAAGCGCACCGCCGGCATCTGCCCGCTGCCCTACGCCGTCGTCGACTACGACCCCGATTCCGGGCAGGCGCGCCGCGGTGACGACGGCCGCCTGAAGAAGGTCGGCAAGGGCGAGGTCGGACTGCTCCTCGCGAAGGTCACCTCCCGCGCGCCCTTCGACGGATACACCGATCCCGAGGCCACCGAGAAGAAGTTGCTGCGCGACGCGTTCTCCGACGGCGACGTCTGGTTCGACACCGGCGACCTCGTCCGCGACCAGGGCTGGATGCACGTCGCGTTCGTCGACCGGCTCGGCGACACCTTCCGGTGGAAGGGCGAGAACGTCGCGACCACGCAGGTCGAGGCCGCGGTGTCGTCGCACGAGACGGTCGCCGAGGTCGTCGTCTACGGCGTAGAGGTCGATGGGGCCGACGGCCGCGCCGGGATGGCCGCGATCACCCTGAAGGAGGGCGCCGAGCTCGACGGAGCGGCGCTCGCGAAGTCGCTGCACGACGCGTTGCCGGACTACGCGGTCCCGCTCTTCGTCCGCATCGTCGACGAGCTCGAGTACACGACGACCTTCAAGAGCCGGAAGGTCGATCTGCGCAAGCAGGGCTACTCCGAGACCGGTGAGGACGAGGTGTACGTGCTCGCGAGTCGCAGCGAGGGCTACCGGCCGATCTTCGACGGCTTCGTCGACGGCATCGCGCGGGGAGAATTGCCCGCTCGCTGAGCATGTCAGGATGGGATCATGAGCGGCCCCGCGACCGAAGTCGACGAGCAGACCCCCGTGACCCGTCCCGGTCCGGCACCGTCCACCCTGTGCGGGCGCCCCGTCGCCACCGACCGGGCGCTCGTCATGGCGATCGTCAACCGCACCCCGGACTCGTTCTACGACCGGGGAGCGACCTTCGAGGACGACGCGGCGCTCGCCGCCGTCGACCGCGCGGTGGCCGAGGGTGCCGACCTCGTCGACATCGGCGGGGTGAAGGCCGGGCCGGGTGAGGTCGTCGACAGCGACGAGGAGATCCGGCGCGTCGTGCCGTTCGTCGCCGCCATCCGCGAGCGGTATCCGGATGTGCTCATCAGCGTCGACACCTGGCGCAGCGAGGTCGCGCGTCGCGCCGTGGGCGAGGGCGCCGATCTGATCAACGACACGTGGGCCGGTGCCGATCCCGAACTCGTCGCGGTCGCCGCCGAGCTCGGGGCCGGCATCGTCTGCTCCCACACCGGCGGTGCCGTCCCGCGCACCCGGCCGCACCGCGTGCGGTACACCGACATCGTCGGGGAGGTGGTCGCGGAGGTCGTCGCCGCCGCGGACGCCGCCGCCCGCGCCGGCGTTGCGAGCGACTCGATCCTCATCGATCCGACCCACGATTTCGGAAAGAACACCCATCACGGACTCGCTCTGTTGCGGCACGTGGACGTTCTTGTAAAAACCGGGTGGCCTGTGCTTATGGCGCTGAGCAACAAGGACTTCGTGGGGGAGACTCTGGGAGTCGAACTCGCCGACCGGTTGGAGGGCACATTGGCAGCGACAGCTCTGGCCGCAGCGGCCGGCGCACGGATGTTCCGGGTACACGAGGTGGCAGCCACACGTCGGGTGGTCGACATGGTCGCGGCGATCGCGGGCACACGCCCGCCGGCGCGCACGGTGAGGGGGTTGGCATGAGTGCACCTGTACGCACGTGGAACGAGGCCAACAGCTGGGATCGGCCCGCCTGGGCGATCGACGAGCTGATCGCGGCCAAGGCCGGCCGCACGGTGACCGTGGTGTTGCCCGCCCTCAACGAGGAGGAGACCGTCGCGGGAGTGATCGACACGATCCACCCGCTGCTCGGCGGTCTCGTGGACGAATTGGTGGTCCTCGATTCGGGTTCCACCGACGAGACCGCCTCCCGGGCGCGGGCGGCGGGTGCCCGCGTCATGTCCAGGGAGGAGGCGGTACCGGGCATCGAACCGGTCCCGGGCAAGGGCGAGGTGCTGTGGCGGTCGCTCGCCGCGACCTCCGGCGACCTCATCGCCTTCGTCGACTCCGATCTGATCGATCCCGATCCGGCCTTCGTGCCGAAACTGCTCGGGCCCCTGCTGCTCGGCGACGGTGTGCACCTCGTCAAGGGGTACTACCGGCGTCCCCTGCGCACCGGTGGTGGCGAGGACGCCCACGGTGGTGGCCGCGTCACCGAGCTCGTCGCACGGCCGCTGCTCGCGGCACTGCGACCGGAGCTGACCTGCGTGCTGCAACCGCTCGGCGGTGAATACGCGGGCACGCGGGAACTGCTCGAATCGGTTCCGTTCGCACCGGGTTACGGGGTGGAGATCGGGTTGCTGCTCGACACCTACGACCGGTTCGGTCTCCACGCGATCGCGCAGGTCAACCTCGGGGTCCGCAAGCACCGCAACCGGCCGCTGTCCGAACTCGGGGCGATGAGCCGGCAGATCGTGGGCACGATGCTCTCGCGATGCGGGATCCCCGATTCGGGGGCGCCGCTCACCCAGTTCCTGGTGGAGGGCGACGCGTTCGTCCCGTTCGACACCTCCGTCGATCTCACCGACCGGCCACCGATGGTGACGGTCACCGGCTGAACCGACCGTCCGGCACCGGCCCCGGCCGGTGTCGGACGCTCGTGCCAAGATCGGAGCATGCTCACGGTTCTGCTGTACGTGCTCGTGATGGCGGGCGTCGCCGCCGTGCTGTTCTTCGTCGCGAGCGCCGTCTTCGGCCGGGGCGAGACGTTGGCGCCGCTGCCTCCGGGCACCACCGTCACGGTGCTGCCGGCCACCGACGTCACCGGCACCGACATCCGCGACCTGCGGTTCCAGCAGACCGTGCGGGGTTACAAGATGAGCGAGGTCGACTGGGCGCTCGATCGTCTCGCCCGCGAGGTCGACGAGCTGCGGGTCCGTCTCGCCGACGCCGAGGCCCGCGCGGCGGGAGAGTCGGTCGACGGTGCCGGGCAGGACGTCGGGGCAGAAGAGCTCGAAGAGGAGGACGTTCCGGAGAGCGCATCGTCGGAGTCGACGGGGGAGTCGCGATGACGGCCGACGAGCAAGGACCCGTGGTCGACACCGACGAGCACGCTGCCGTGACCGATGCCGACGACCGCGTGCGGTGCCCGTGGGCGGTCGACGGTCCCGGTTCGTCGCTCTACCGCGACTATCACGATTACGAGTGGGGCCGGCCGCTCCACGGCCGCGACGAGATGTTCGAGCGGCTCTCCCTCGAGGCGTTCCAGTCGGGATTGTCGTGGCTGACGATCCTGCGCAAGCGGGAGGCCTTCCGCGCGGCATTCCAGGGCTTCGACGTCGAGGCGGTCGCCCGCTTCACGGAGGCCGACGTCGAGAGGTTGCTCGCCGACCCCGGCATCGTGCGCAACCGCCGCAAGATCGAGGCGGTGATCGCCAACGCGCGGGCCGTGCTCGAACTGCCCACCGACCTCGACGAGCTGCTGTGGTCGTTCGCACCGCCGCGACGCGCGCGACGGTCGGTAACGGTCGAGGAGATTCCGGCAGTGACGCCGGAGTCCACGGCGATGGCCCGTGAGCTGAAGCGTCACGGCTTCCGGTTTGTGGGCCCTACCACCGCATATGCGCTGATGCAGGCCACCGGGATGGTCGACGATCACCTCGAATCGTGCTGGGTGTCACTCGACCCGTAGAACCCGGAGGAGTCTCTTACCCAGGAGTCAGCTACGCGCACGTATTCCGGATAGGGAAGAATGAGAAGGTGCGCGTCGCCGCGACCGGCGATGCAACCACACGGTAACCCACGCGCCCGGCGGTCGGGTGCAGATTTGGAGGGAGCAGAGGATGGCGGCCATGAAGCCCCGGACCGGGGACGGTCCCCTCGAAGCAACCAAAGAGGGACGAGGAATCGTCATGAGGGTTCCACTCGAGGGCGGCGGACGTCTGGTCGTCGAGCTCACGCCGGAAGAGGCTGCGGCACTCGGCGACGAACTCAAGAGTGTCACCAGCTGATCGGCCCCTCTCAGGGCACTCCGGGCCCCGCGCTTCTCGGCGCGCGGGGCCCGGTGTCGTCCTGAGAACACGATCGGAGGCGCGATGCTCGCCGACGTGATCGACCTTCTCGCGTGCCCTCACTGCGAGTCCGCGCTCGACCTCGACGACAACGTCGTGATGTGCGATCGCGGGCACAGCTTCGACGTCGCACGCCAGGGCTACGTGTCGCTGCTCGCCGGCGGTTCGACGCCGTTCACCGGCGACACCGCCGACATGATCGCCGCCCGCGCCGACTTCCTCGGTGCCGGGCACTACGACCCCATCCGCCGCGCGGTAGCCGACGCCTGCGTCGACACGGCCGATGCGGTGGACACACCCGATTCGGTGGACGCACCCGCCGACGCTGCGATCCTCGAGGTCGGGGCCGGTACGGGGCAGTACCTCGCGTCCGTGCTCGACGCCCTGCCGGCAGCGCGCGGCATCGGACTCGACGTCTCCAAGCCCGCGGTGCGCCGCATCGCCCGCAGCCATCCCCGGACCGGAGCGATCCTCGCCGACGCGTGGCAACGACTGCCCGTGAAGTCGGCCTCGCTCACCCATGTGCTGTCGGTGTTCGCGCCGCGCAACGCCGCCGAGAGCCACCGCGTGCTCGCCCCCGGCGGAACGCTCGTCGTCGCGACACCCACCTCGGAGCATCTGCGCGAACTGGTCGCGCTACCCGGCATGGTGAGCGTGGACGACCGGAAGACCGAGCGGCTCTCGTCCGCCCTGTCGGGACGTTTCGAGCGGGCGGGACGGACGGACGTGCGCTTCACGGCCGCATTCCCGCGCGAGGCGCTCGGCCTCGTCGCGGGGATGGGCCCGTCGGCCCACCACGTGACCTCCGACCGGCGTGCGGAGTTGCTGGCCTCTCTGCCCGACCCGTTCGACGTGACGGTGTCGGTCACCGTCACCACGTGGCGACGGGTCGGGACGGCCGACGAACCTAGCGCGCCGTGATCACCTGCTGGTAGACGGAGACGGTCTGACGGGCGATCTGCGCCCACGAGAACTCGCTGACGGCGCGGTCGCGTCCGGCCCGGCCCCACTGTGCGGCCCGGTCGCGGTCGCGCGCGACGTCGTTGACGGCGTCGGCCAGTGCACGCTCGTAGGTCGCGGTGTCGAACGCGTCGTAGTGCACCAGGCGCCCGGTGATCCCGTCCTGCACCACCTCCGGGATGCCTCCCACGTCGGAGGCCACCACGGCGGTCTCGCAGGCCATCGCCTCGAGGTTGACGATCCCCAGCGGCTCGTACACCGAGGGGCAGACGAAAACCGTTGCCGCCGAGAGAAGTTCGCGGACCGATGCGGTGGGCAGCATCTCGCGCACCCAGTGCACCCCGTCGCGGGCCTCCTGCAGGGCGGCCACCGCGCGTTCGGTCTCGGCGGCGATCTCGGGGGTGTCGGGCGCGCCGGCACACAGGACGAGCTGGATATCGGGATCGAGGTGGTGCGCCGCGGCGATCAGGTGCCCGACGCCCTTCTGCCGGGTGATGCGGCCCACGAACACGACGATCGGGCGGTCCGGATCGAGACCGATGCGGGTGACGACGGACTCGTGGCCCGGCTCGGCCGGACCCGGATGCCAGACGGCGGTGTCGATCCCGTTGCGCACCACGTGGACCCGAGCAGGATCGACGAAGGGGTAGGCGTCGAGCACGTCGAGGCGCATCCCGTCGCTGACCGCGATGATCGCGTCGGCGTACCGGACGGCGTTGCGTTCGGACCAGGAGGAGATGCGGTAACCGCCGCCGAGCTGCTCGGCCTTCCACGGCCGTCGCGGCTCGAGGGAGTGCGCGGTGAGGATGTGCGGGACATCGTGGAGTTCGGCGGCGAGATGACCGGCCAGCCCGGTGTACCAGGTGTGCGAGTGCACCACGTCGACTCCGGCCGCGGCGTGCGCCATGCGCAACCCGGCGGACAGGGTCGTCAGGGCGGGATTGGCGTCGCGCAGTGCCGGGTCGGGGGAGTGCACGAACGCGGTGTCGCGCGGTGCACCCGTGCAGTGCACGTCGACCTCGACCAGTCGACGCAGTTGTTCGACGAGTTCGGTGACGTGGACTCCGGCCCCGCCGTACACCTCAGGCGGATATTCCCGCGTCATCATTGCCACCCTCACCGCCTCAAAGTAGCGGGCCGCGCAGGTTCCGGCCACCCGGCCCCGACACTCCGATCGGCGTCGAGATTCCGCTTCGCTGGCGGTGGCCTGGGTCGGGGGATAGGTTGAAGCGTGTGAGGAGCCAGCCCCATGTGCTTGGAATCGTTCTCGCCGGCGGCGAGGGCAAACGTCTGTATCCGCTGACCGCGGACAGAGCCAAGCCGGCAGTGCCGTTCGGGGGCGCGTACCGCCTCATCGATTTCGTGCTCAGCAATCTCGTGAATGCCGGTTACCTGCGCATCTGCGTTCTCACGCAGTACAAGTCGCACTCCCTCGACCGGCACATCTCGCAGACCTGGCGCCTGTCCGGATTCACCGGTGAGTACATCACCCCGGTGCCGGCCCAGCAGCGACTCGGTCCCCGCTGGTACACCGGCAGCGCCGACGCGATCCTGCAGTCGCTCAACCTGGTCTACGACGAGGATCCCGAGTACATCGTGGTCTTCGGCGCCGACCACGTGTACCGGATGGACCCCGAGCAGATGGTGCGCCAGCACATCGAGTCGGGAGCCGGTGTCACCGTCGCCGGTATCCGCGTCCCGCGGAGCGAAGCCTTCGCGTTCGGCTGCATCGACAGCGACGAGAGCGGCAGGATCACCCAGTTCCTCGAGAAGCCCGCACACCCGCCCGGGACGCCCGACGACCCCAACGTCACGTTCGCGTCCATGGGCAACTACGTCTTCACCACGAAGGTCCTCGTCGAGGCGCTGCGGGCCGACTCGGAGAATCCCGACTCCGACCACGACATGGGCGGCGACATCATCCCCGCGCTCGTCGAGCAGGGCGAGGCCCACGTCTACGACTTCAACGACAACGTCGTCCCGGGCGCGACCGAACGCGACCGTGCCTACTGGCGCGACGTCGGTACGCTCGACGCCTTCTACGACGCCCACATGGACCTCGTGTCGGTCCACCCGATCTTCAATCTCTACAACCGGCGCTGGCCCATCCGCGGTGCCGCCGAGAACCTGCCGCCCGCGAAGTTCGTGCAGGGTGGCCTGGCACAGGAATCGATCGTCGGTGCCGGCAGCATCCTGTCGGCCGCCACGGTCCGCAACTCGGTGCTCAGCTCGAACGTCATGGTCGACGACGGAGCGACCGTCGAGGGCAGCGTGCTCATGCCCGGTGTGCGCATCGGCAAGGGTGCGGTCGTGCGACGAGCGATCCTCGACAAGAACGTCGTCGTCGGCGACGGCGAGATCATCGGCGTCGACCTCGAGCGCGACCGTCAGCGGTTCGCGGTCAGCAACGGTGGTGTCGTCGCCATCGGCAAGGGCATCTGGATCTGAGACTGTGCCTGCCCCGAAGCCGGACGCCGGGGCGCACCGCGCAGATCAGCTGAGGCGCACCGCCGCAGATCAACTGAGGCGCACCGCGCAGAGCAGGCCGTCGCCGAGCGGCAGGACCACCGGGGCGAGGCGCTCGTCGTCGGACACCGCGCGGGTGGCCTCGCGCACCGCGAGCACCGTCGCGTCGCGGGCGGCGGGGTCGGCGACCCGTCCGTCGAGCAGGGCGTTGTGCAGAACGATCACGCCACCGGGCCGGAGCAGACGCACGCCCTCGCGCACGAAGTGCGGATGGTCGGCGGGGGTCGCGTCGACGAAGACCATGTCGTAGCCGGAGTCGGCGAGTCGCGGCAGCACGTCGAGCGCGCGGCCGTTGATGAGCCGGGTGCGCGACGCCACGATGCCGGCCTCGCGGAAGGCGATCTTCGCGGCCCGCTGATGTTCCGGTTCGCTGTCGATCGTGGTGAGCACGCCGTCCTCGCGGAGGCCGTGCAGCAACCACAGCCCGCTCACACCCGCACCGGTCCCGATCTCCACTACCGTCTTCGCGTCGAGCATGCGGGCGAACATCGCGAGGGTGGCTCCGACGGAGGGGGACACCGGGTCGGCGCCCAGATCTTCGGCACGGTCACGCGCCGCGGCGAGCTCGTCGTCCTCGACGACGATGTTCTCGGCGTGGGTCAGGATGCGATCGGCGTTGGTCTGCACCTCACTGAGGCTATCCTCGGCGATTCGTTCGCGCAGGCAGGCGCGCACGGAGTGGTGCCGTCAGTTGTGTGATTTCGGCGGATGAACATGCCCGGACCGGTTTTCTCAGCGACGTTTCAGGTTACTCATACGGCGGCCACATGGCCGCGAGGAAAACTGACACTCGACGAACCGGACGATCGCACCGGTTCACGACTTCGAGGACGCACCGGCCTCGTGGAACGTTCCTGTGAAGGAATATTCCCTGCAGGTCGCGTGTTGTAGGCCCCGAAGCCCGTATGACTGCGGTCCCGACGAGGAGGATCCACCGATCCACATGACCCGATCCCACACCGTTCCCGAGAACGACGCCTCGGCGCTCGACGCTGCCTTCGAGGCGGACCTGAGCGGCACCGCGGCGTTCGATGCCACCGGGGACCGCGCGGCGATGCCGTCGTGGGACGAACTCGTTCGTGAGCACGGCGACCGTGTCTACCGACTCGCCTACCGTCTTTCCGGCAACGCTCAGGACGCGGAGGATCTCACGCAGGAGACCTTCATCCGCGTCTTCCGGTCGTTGCAGAACTATCAGCCCGGCACTTTCGAGGGCTGGTTGCATCGCATCACCACGAACCTCTTCCTGGACATGGTGCGCCGCCGGAACCGCATCCGGATGGAAGCGCTCCCGGAGGACTACGATCGGGTACCGGCCGCAGGGCCGAACCCCGAGGAGATCTACCACGACGCGCGTCTCGGCGCCGACCTGCAGTCCGCTCTGGACTCGCTCGGACCCGAGTACCGTGCCGCGGTGGTGCTCTGTGACATCGAAGGTCTGTCCTACGAGGAGATCGGTGCCACACTGGGGGTGAAACTCGGTACGGTACGTAGTCGTATCCACCGAGGCCGCCAGGCACTCCGCGAGTACCTGCGCGAGCATGGAAAGGTCGAAAACGGTCGCGTCGATGCGGGGTAGCCGCCGGGAGGTAGTGATGACGATGGTGCAACCACCTCGCAGGTTCGGCTCCACTGAACATCTCGCCAGCGAGGCAGTTGCCGCTTTCGTCGACGGCGAACTGCGCATGGCGGCCTACATGCGGGCCGCCCAGCACCTGTCGATGTGTCCGGAGTGTGCCGCCGAGGTCGAAGCCCAGCAGCAGGCCCGCCACGCACTGCGGTCCGCTGCCGATCACGTACCGCGTATGCCGAGTTCACTGCTCGGGACGCTCAGCAACATCCCTTCACACCTGTGCGATCCATCCCCGCACCCGCAGGCAGAGGAAGGCTTCGCCGCGCGCCGCTGGTCGATTCTCCGGCGCCGGTGACCGGACGGGCGGTAACAGGTGATCCGATGCCATCGGTGATACTGGGCTGCGTGACGGACCTAGACGGGGGAGACGGGCACGCGTGACGGCCGAATCTGCGCAGCACACCGAACGACGAGCCGGCGACGATCCTCGTCGCGACGACGAGCTGCCCCATGCCTCATCCGGTAAGGACTCGTCGGGAAGAGGCTCGTCCGGCAACGCCTCGTCGGGTGGGTCCGACGGAGCGATCACGCGCCCTGATGACGCTCCCCGCCTCGAACCCCGGCCCGTCTACCGACCCACCGTCGACCAGGCATCCGCACGGGTCTTCGGACGCCCGCCCGGTGCCGAGGGCTCGTTCGACTCCTCGGTCCATCCCCGCGTCGTCGACCCGCGCGTCCAGCAGGCGCCCCCGGCCGACGCGATCCTGGCCGAGGCCTACGGACGTCCGTCCGACGCCGACGAGACACTCCAGCGTCCTCCCGCTCAGCCCGCAGCCGAGACCGAGGACGACACCGAACCCGATCCGTGGCGCGACCCCGACTCCGCGGTGCGGCTCGGTCCGCCCCTGGCCGGGGAGGCCGAGGAGAAGGAACTTCCCCCGGCCCCCGGACTCACCCTGCGTGAGGTGTTGTTCGACCGCCGCGTCCAACCCCGCGCACTCGCGACCTTGGCCGCGGTGGCCGTCGTGATCGGCATGGTCGGCGGACTCGTCGTCGCGCTCGCGACCGCCGACAACGGTTCGCTGACCAGTCGCGGAGTGACGCTGAGCCAGTCGGGTCCCGACGAGGAACTGCCGACCGGCGCGGTCGCGCGTGTCGCCGACACCGTGCTGCCTGCGGTCGTCTCCATCCAGACCACCGTCGGCGGCGACGCCGGCACCGGCTCGGGCGTGGTGATCGACGGCGCCGGCTACATCGTCACCAACAACCATGTCATCTCGATGGCCGCCGGAAATCCCGACGCGAAGGTGCAGGTCACCTTCGACGACGGCACGAAGGTGCCCGCCTCGATCGTCGGACGCGACATCAAGACCGACCTGGCCGTGCTCGCCGTCGAGAACGTCGACAACCTGGTCGTCGCCGAACTGGGCCGCTCCGAGGACGTCCAGGTGGGCGAGGACGTCGTCGCGGTCGGTTCGCCGCTCGGCCTGAGCAAGACCGTCACCCGCGGCATCGTCAGTGCGCTGCACCGGCCCATGCGGCTCAGCGGGCAAGGCACCGACACCGACGCGGTGATCGACGCCGTCCAGACCGACGCCTCGATCAACCCCGGCAACTCCGGCGGCCCCCTCATCGACATGGAGGGTCGCGTGATCGGCATCAACTCCGCGATCAAGTCGGAGACCGGCGGTTCGGTGGGTCTGGGCTTCGCGATCCCCATCGACGACGTCACCGAGGTGGCGCAGGAGCTGATCCGCACCGGCGAGATGCGGCACCCGGACATCGGCGTGAACGCACGCTCGGTCGTCAACGACGTCGCGAGCGGCGCGGAGGTCGCCAACGTCCGTCAGGACAGCCCGGCCCAGCGCGCAGGCATTGTCGAGGGCGACGTCATCGTCAAGGTCGGCGACCGCGAGGTCACCAGCGCCGACGAGCTCGTCGTGGCTGTCCAGCAGCAGGAGATCGACGAGCCGATCACCGTCCAGCTCGTGCGCAACGGCCGCCTCGTCGACGTCGAGGTCACCCCCGTCTCCGACTGAACGGTCCCTGTCTCGGACCGAACGTCCCAGCCGCGTGATGTGAGCTTCCGCGTAGGTGCTGCGATCCGGACGAGACCACGTACCCTGGATGCGTGTTCGGCAACATCGGTTGGGGCGAGTTCCTGGTACTCATCGTGGCGGCCCTCGTGGTTCTCGGCCCGGAGCGCCTGCCCGGCGCCGTCTCGTGGGTGGCCAAGTCGCTGCGTCAGGTACGCGACTACGCCACGGGTGCGCGCGACCAGCTCAAGGAGGAACTCGGACCGGAGTTCGACGACCTGCGGCAACCCCTGTCCGAGCTGAACCAGCTGCGCGGCATGACACCGCGGGCCGTGATCACCAAGCATCTGCTCGACGGCGACGACTCGGTCCTCACCGGCAACTTCGACAAGCCGTCCTCGGCGGCTCCGGGAACGCCCACCAACGGCGCGACCCGGCCGAACCTGTCGAAGCCGCTCGCCCCGGACGAGAAGCCGCCGATCGATCCCGACGCCACCTGACAGCTTTCCTACGATCGAGCCCCCGCCGTGAAGCACGGCGGGGGCTCGATCGATATCGGTTCTTACAGGTGACGCGTGGTGTCGATTCCCAGCGACATGCCGGCCAGCCCGCGCTTGCGCACCGCCAACTTGTCGGAGACTTCCTTCAGCGCCACCGCGGGCGCCGAGTCGGGCGCCGCGAGGACGATCGGGGTACCGGAGTCGCCGGCCTCGCGCACGGCCGGGTCGAGCGGGATCTGACCGAGCAGCGGCACCGTCGCGCCCACCGCGCGGGTGAGACGCTCGGCGACGGCCTGACCGCCACCGCTGCCGAAGACGTCCATGCGGGTGCCGTCGGGCAGCTCGAGCCACGACATGTTCTCCACCACGCCGGCGATGCGCTGACGCGTCTGCAGCGCGATCGAACCGGCACGCTCGGCGACCTCGGCGGCGGCCTGCTGCGGCGTCGTCACGACGAGGATCTCGGCGTTCGGGATCAGCTGCGCGACGGAGATGGCGACGTCACCCGTGCCGGGCGGCAGGTCGAGGAGCAGGACGTCGAGGTCGCCCCAGAAGACGTCGGCGAGGAACTGCTGCAGCGCGCGGTGCAGCATCGGGCCGCGCCACACCACCGGGGTGTTGCCCTCGGTGAACTGGGCGATGGAGATCATCTTCACGTCGTGCGCGATCGGCGGCATGATCATCCGCTCGACCTGCGTGGGCTTGGCGGACGTGCCGAGCATGCGGGGGATCGAGTGACCGTAGATGTCGGCGTCGAGCACACCCACCGACAGTCCGCGCGCGGCCATCGCTGCGGCGAGGTTGACGGTGACCGACGACTTGCCGACACCACCCTTGCCGGAGGCCACCGCGTAGACACGCGTGAGCGACCCGGGCTGGGCGAACGGGATGACGGGCTCGGTGGAATCGCCGCGCAGCGACTTGCGGAGCTCGGTGCGCTGTTCGTCGCTCATCACGTCGAGGGTCACGCGCACCTCGCCCACACCGGCGACGTCGGCGACGGCCTTGATGACGCGTTCCGAGATCTCGGTGCGCATGGGGCATCCGGCCGTGGTCAGATAGATCGCCACATCGACGCTGCTGTCGGCGCCGATCTCGACGCTCTTGACCATTCCGAGATCGGTGATGGGCTTGCGGATCTCCGGGTCCTGGACCCGTGCGAGCGCACTGCGGACGTCGGACTCACTGACTGCCATGACGCCCATGGTAGGCGGCATGCCGCTCGCTACCGGATACGGGTCGACGACCACCTCCGGTCATCAGTGGATGCGGGGGAGATCCGCGGGGCTCGGGTCGATGCCGGTGGAGTAGGCCGTCGACCAGGCGAGCACGTTCGCCACGTAGGCCATCGAGTTGTTGTAGCGGTGGATCGCCTTCGTCGAGTGCGCGAGGTTGCGCATGTCGAGGCCACCGTCGCACAGGTACTTCGCGGTGGTCAGCGTCGAGTCGTACAGGTTCTGGGGATCGGAGACCCCGTCGCCGTTGCCGTCGCCCGCGTACTGGTTCCACGTGGTGGGGATGAACTGCATCGGCCCGACCGCGCGGTCGTAGACGGTGTCGCCGTCGAGGGCGCCGCCGTCGGTGTCGTGGATGACGGCCTGGCCGGGCAGGCTGCCGTTGAGCGGCAGTCCGATGACGGGCTCGAGCAGGTTGCCTTTGTCGTCGGCGTGACCACCGTTGGCGTGTCCGGACTCGACGCGGCCGATGCCGGCGAGGAGCGTCCAGTGCATGCCGCAGGCGGGATTCTCCTCGGCGAGGACGCGCTCGGCGTTGCGGTAGGCGGCGTAGTTGATCCCGGGGATGCCGAGCGGGCCCTCCTGGAGGACCTCGGGCTCGGGTTCCGGCGCGGGGGCGGCCTTGAAGGTGCGCACGGGTGCCGGTTCGGGCTCGAGCATGATCGTCTGCACGGCGGCGACCGCTTCGGGAACCACGGCGGCGAGGTCGGCCGAGTCGGTCGACGACACCGCCGGCTCGGTCTCGTGGTGAGCTGCACCCATCAGCGCTCGCGGCGACGCACCCGCGGTGGTCGCGGCTGCGGCGACCAGTCCGACCGGAACGAGTCCGGTCATCGCGATGACGGAATTTCGCCGAAGCTTCGAATCCGACGGTTTGGCGTGGCGGCCCAATGGATAACCCTCCCTCGGGTGCCTCGGAACGAGACACCTTCGTTACGTGCCGGGCCGAGGCTACAGCATTCGATGCTTTTCCGTTACTCAAACGTGATGTAACGGGGGTGCAGGCGTACTGCTGTGGCCCATCCGTGCTGGTCCGATGGGTCGGGTGGGGTGAAAGAAAAAGATGACGACACGCGTGTCGCGCGTGTCGTCATGTCGCGTGTGTGCCGGGAGTTACTCGCAGAAGGCGGGCACCAGACAGGGGAGTTCGGGCAACTCCGGCATCGGCGGCGGAGCCGGGATGTTCTGTTCGGGTGCCTGCTGGGCCGGAGTGTCGGCGGGCGCTTGCTGGGCCGGAGTGTCGGTCGGCTGAGGTGTCGACTCCGGGGCGGGCGCGGTGACCGCCGGAGCCGGCGCGGGAGCCGCGACATCCGCGGCGTTCGGAACCGGCCGCGCCGGAATCGGAGCGAGATCGGCGGGAGCCACCTCGGCGGCCTTCGAATACGCACCGGACCAGTGCCGGACGTTCGCCAGATAGTCCGGTGACGGATCGACCGACGCCACCGCCCGCGCCTCACCGTCCGGCTCGCGCAGGTTTCCGCCCTCCGCGCACATCCGGGCACCGGCGGCCAGGGTCGCGTCGAAGATGTTCTGCGGATCGGCGGTGCCGTCCGCGTTGCCGTCGGCGGAATACTGCTCCCACACCGCGGGGGCCAGGCGCATCGGCCCGAGCAGTCCCTCCGGGGTGACGACCGGCGTGGTCAGCGTGCCCAGGATGTCGGTGCGTCCTCCGTCGGCGTGTCCGGAGCTCAGGCGCCCGACGGCCGCGAGCAGGTTCCACGGCAGGCCGCACTCGGGGGAGTCGATGGCCAGCTGCATCTCGGCCGCGCGGTAGGCGTAGAAGACGAGTTCGGGGATCGCGAGTGGCCCGTCGCCGAGAACTGCCGCACCTCCTGCCGCGGCCAGGGCGTCGGGCGGAAGCTGGGCGAGCGGGTCGCTCGGGCTGCGCAGCGGTTGCGCCTCGCGCATCTCGCCGGGAAGCACGCCCACCGCCGGGGTGGCGCTCGGCTCGGTCTCGGCGGACGTCGTCTCCGCCACCACTGTCGCCGACGACGCTGTCGCCGCGAGTCCGGCAGCGACGATCACCGGCATCGCCAGCGCGACCTTCCACCGCACGCGATCACCCTCCTCCGGCCGTCCGTCCGACTGCTGTGACGAAGGTTACAGAAGGATGTCGGGTTGTGTGCAACCGGGCGTGCCGGACAACAGGACGGGGGCCCTCAGCGACGAGGCCCGCGGGTGCGCGGAGTGCCGGCGTCGTCCTCGTTCTCGTCGTCGACCAGCAGGGCGCGCAGGTCGTCGAGTTCGCGACGCAGATAGTCGCGGGTCGCGACCTCGCCCACCGCGAGTCGCAGCGCCGCGAGTTCGCGTGCCAGGAACTCGGTGTCGGCCTTGGTCTGCTCGGCGCGGGCGCGGTCCTCCTCGAGCGACACGCGGTCGCGGTTCTCCTGCCGGTTCTGCGCCAGCAGGATCAACGGGGCGGCGTAGGCGGCCTGTGTCGAGAAGGCCAGGTTGAGAAGGATGAAGGGATAGGGATCCCACTGCAGTCCGACCGCGGCGATGTTGAGGGCGATCCACACGATGACGACGATCGTCTGGATGGCGAGATAGCGGCCCGTTCCGAGGAATCGGGCGATCGACTCGCTGACCCGGCCGACCGCCTCGGCGTCGAAGTTGAAGCGGAACCTCGACGCCTGGGGGGTTTCGAGGCGCGAGCGGCCCTGCGTGCTGCGGTCACTCATCCTCGATGTCCTCCTCGCGCCAGTCCTCCGGCAGCAGATGGTCGAGCACGTCGTCGACGCTCACCGCGCCGAGCAGGTGCCCCTCGTCGTCCACCACCGGACCGCAGACCAGGTTGTACGTCGCGAAGTACCGGGTGACGGTGGTCAGGGCGTCGTCGGGGGCCAGGCGCGGCAGGTCGTCGTCGACGACCCCTCCCACCAGGCTCGCAGGCGGTTCCCGGAGCAATCGTTGCAGATGGACACAGCCGAGGTACTTGCCGGTGGGTGTCGCGGTGGGCGGTCGCACGACGAAGACCATCGACGCCAGGGCCGGACTCAGATCCGGATTGCGGGCGCGGGCGAGCGCTTCGGCCACCGTGGTCGCCGGCGTCAGCACGACCGGTTCCGGGGTCATCAGACCACCGGCGGTGTCGGGGGAGTGCTCGAGCAGGCGGCGCACCGGCTCGGAGTCCTCGGGGTCCATGCGTTGCAGGAACGACTCGGCGTCCGTGGCGGGCAGCTCACCGAGGAGGTCGGCGACGTCGTCGGGATCCATCGCCTCGAGCACCGCGACCGCCCGGTCGAGACCGAGCTGGGTGAGCAGGTCGGTCTGATCGTCGGAGGGCAGCTCCTGCACGATGTCGGCGAGGCGTTCGTCGTCGAGTGCCGCGGCGACCTCGGTGCGTCTCTTGATCGGCAGGTCGCGCAGGGCGTTCGCGACGTCCGGCGGGCGCATGTCCTCGAACTGCAGGAGCAACTGTGCGACACCCTGTCCGGGCATCGACAGTGCCTGCTGGGTGAGTCCGTGCACGTGCGGCCATTCCACGATGTGGATGGGGGAGCGGCGCGCGAGCCGGCCGCGATGGCGACGCACCGCGACCCGGGCGACGACCCAGTCGCGGGTGCGCATGAGCTCGAGCCCCAGATCCACCACGACGGCGTCGACACCCATCAGGTCCGGTAGCTCCGGGTCGTCGACGCGCACACGCGAATCGAGGACCTGACCGAGGGCGAGCACCTCCGAAGGTCGCTGCGTGAACCGGCGCAGACTGACGTTGCCGGTGACGAGGGTGACCGCGCCGGGCTCGATCGCGGTCACGCGCAGCATCGGGACGAAGATCCGCTTGCGGGTGGGCAGTTCGACGACGAGCCCCAGCGCACGAGGAGGCTGACGCCCCACTCGTATGGTCAGCACGACATCGCGGACGCGGCCGATGGACTCGCCGTCGGGGCCGAGAACGACCAGTCCGGCCAGCCGCGCGACGAAGACCTTGCTCACTGCTGCCATGATTGCCAGGCTAGAGCGTGCGCACGCTGTTCCCGGAACTCGGAGGTCTGGTCAGGTCATGTCGTTTTCGTTCAGGCCCCGGAGGTCGGTACTCGCGGTTCCCGGCAGCAGCCGGAAGATGATCGACAAGGCCAAGGGCCTTCCCGCCGACGAGATCTTCCTCGATCTCGAGGACGCCGTGTCGCCACTGGCCAAGGAACAGGCCCGCAGCACCATCGTCGAAGCTCTGAACGAGGACGGCTGGGGCGACCAGATCAAGGTCGTGCGCGTCAACGACTGGACCACGGATGCGACCTATCTGGACGTCGCGACGGTCGTCGGTGGTGCCGGCGTGAATCTCGACGCGATCCTGCTGCCGAAGGTGCCCGACGCGAGCCACGTGAAGGCGCTCGACCTGCTCCTCACCCAGGTCGAGAAGGCTCACGGTCTCGAGGTGGGACGGATCGGCATCGAACCGCAGATCGAGAACGCCATCGGGTTGACGAACATCAACGAGATCGCGACGGCGAGCCCGCGCGTGCAGACGCTCGTGTTCGGTCCCGCCGACTTCATGGCGAGCATCAACATGCGCACGCTCGTCGTCGGTGAACAGCCCGAGGGTTACGACGTCGGCGACGCCTACCACCACATCCTCATGACGATCCTCATGGCCGCGCGCGCCCACGGGCTGCAGGCCATCGACGGTCCCTACCTCCAGATCCGCGACGTCGACGCCTTCCGCCGGTCGGCGCAGCGCACCGCCGCCCTGGGCTTCGACGGCAAGTGGGTGCTGCACCCGAGCCAGATCGACGCGGCGAACGAGGTCTTCAGCCCCCGGCAGGAGGACTACGACAAGGCCGAGATGATCCTCGACGCCTACGAGTGGCACACCTCGGCCGAGGGCGGCGCCCGCGGTGCCGCGATGCTCGGCGACGAGATGATCGACGAGGCGAGCCGGAAGATGGCCCTCGTGATCTCCGCGAAGGGCCGGGCCGCCGGGTTGCAGCGCACCCAGAAGTTCGAGCCGCCGGTCTCCTGACAGGAAAAAGAACATATCGGGCGAACCGTCGCGGCGTGCCGGTCCCCGTCGAGGCAGAATGGAGACCGGCGCCGCGACCGTCGGCGTGTATCGCGAAGGAGCCGAAACGACATGACGAATCCCCTCGGACCCGGTCGCCAGGTACCCGGTCTGCCCACACCTCCCACGGGCTGGCCCGTCGGTTCGTACCCGACCTATGCCGAGGCGCAACGGGCGGTCGACCACCTGGCCGATCAGAACTTCTCCGTCGAGGACGTCACCATCGTCGGTGTCGATCTCATGCAGGTCGAGCGGGTCACCGGTCGGCTCACGTGGCCGAAGGTGATCGGCGGCGGCATCGTCTCGGGCGCATGGCTCGGCGTGTTCTTCGGTCTGCTGCTCGGCATCTTCTCCACCGACTTCCTCGGCCCGCTTCTCGTCGGCCTCGTCGGCGGCATCATCTTCGGCCTCATCTCGGCGAGCATCCCGTACGCCGCGACCCGCGGTCAGCGCGACTTCTCGTCCACCATGCAGCTCGTCGCCGGCCGCTACGACGTGCTGTGCCAGCCGCCCACCGCCGAGAAGGCGCGCGACATCCTCGCCAAGCTCGCCATCTGATCGTCGCGCGGTCGCGCGTTCGCCGAGAACGGCACTCGTCGCGATCGGCCTCGCGCCACTACTGTCGATCCCATGCCCGACCTCGATTCGGTGGCCGATGCCCTCTACGGCCTCGACCCAGGAGACTTCGTGGCGGCCCGCTCCGAATTCGCGGCGCAGGCACGCGAAGCGGGCGACCGCGAGCTGACGGCGGCCATCGGCAGACTGCGCAAACCGACGGTCGCGGCCTGGATGGTCAATCTGCTCGCCCGCGAACGGGCCGACGAACTCGCGGCGCTGCTCGACATCGGATCCGCCCTGCGCACCGCGCAACGACGATTGTCCGGCAGCGAGATGCGGAAACTGTCGGAGCAGCGTCGCCGAGTGGTCGCCGCGCTCGAGCGCGACGCGGGTCGGCTCGCCGCCGACCGCGGCCGCACCGTCTCGGAGAGCGCACTGCGCGAGGTGGGGCGCACCCTCAACGCCGCGCTGTCGGATCCCGACATCGGGGAGCAGGTCCGGCAGGGCCGACTCGACGCGATCGTCGAGTCCGACGGCTTCGGTGACCTGTCGGCGATGCCGCTCACCGTCGTCCGTGGCGGGTCCGAGGAGAAGGACGAGGACGACAGAACGTCAGCGGACAGGACTGCGCGCAAGAGCAAGGGCGAGCGTGGACCCACGAAGCGCGAGAAGGCGGAGCAGGCGGCGCGCGACGCGGAGATCGACGAGGCCGCTGCCGCTCTCGACTCGGCTCACAGCGCGGCCGAGGACGCGCGCGAAGCCGCGTCGGCGGCAGAGCAGGAGCTGGCTCGTCACGAGGAGGAGGTCGCCGAGCTTCGGGCGAAGCTCGAACACGCAGAGCAGCAACGCACGTTCGCGCGCCGCGCCGCTGCCGAGGCGAAGAAACGGGTGGTCGCCGCCGAACGCGCCGTCTCGGCCGCCGAGGCCCACCTCGCCCGGACGAAGAACTGAGCCGTCAGGAGCGCGCCTTCGCGTGCGCGACGAATTTGCGCTGCCAGGGCGTCTCGACCGCGCGCGGATGGTAGTGCCGCCGAACGAAGTCGACCGCCTCCTCCGGGGAGAGCCCGTCGAGGACGGCGAGGCACGCCAGTGCGGTGCCGGTGCGGCCGCGTCCACGCCCGCACGCGATCTCCACGCGCTGTCTTCCCGCCCGGATCCACGCCTCGTACAGAATGGCGAGAGCGTCCTTCGGGTCGCGCGGCGTGCGGAAGTCGGGCCAGTGGATCCACCGCGACTCCCACTCGAACGGTGCTGCCGGAGGGCGGCCGAGGAGATACACCCCGAAGTCGGGAAACGGCTCGTCGAACACCGGTCTGCGTATCCCGCGTCCCCGCACGAGTCGGCCGGAGGGCAGCTGCAGCACCCCGGTGTCTGCTGGATCCCACTCGCGTCGCACGCTGGAAACCTACCCGCCCGGAGCCGGTGTACCGAACGTCACGGCCGTTCACCCGCGGTGCAAGTTCGCGGTCGATAGTGTCGTTCCATGGGTGAGCGAACGGAACCGGAGATCAGAGTTCTGGAGTCGGAAGCCGAATTGCGGGAGGCGTCCGCGCTGTTCCGCACGGCGATGGTGGGTCTGCCGTCGTGGCCCGAGGTTCCCGACGGGACGGTGAGCCGCTACCTCGAGGCCGGCCGCACGTGGGGTGCCTTCCTCGACGGCATGCTCGTCGGGACAGTCGACGCCACGAGCGGAAATCTCACCCTGCCCGGCGGCGCCCGGGTGCCGCACGCGGCGGTCACCCACATCGGTGTGCTGCCCACCCATACGCGTCGCGGCGTGATCTCCGGACTCGTGCATCGCCAGCTGAGCGACGCGCGGGACCGCGGCGAGATCCTTGCGACGCTGCGTGCCTCCGAAGCGACCATCTACGGCCGGTTCGGCTACGGCGTCGCCTCGACCTCGGTGTCCGTCGACGTCGACGTGCGTGGTGCCGCACTGCGTCCCGACGTGCCCGAGTCCGGAACGGTGCGTCTGCTGACCTATCCGGATGCGTGGGACGTGCTGGCGCAGATCCATTCCCGTCATCTGCCGCCGCGCCCCGGCATGATCGATCGGTCGGAGTACTGGTGGAACTCGCGGCGATGGCGGGCCGACTCGCTCACCGATCCGATGTACGTGGCGGTGCACGGCGAACCGGGGCAGGAGGACGGCTTCGTCCGGTACCACCCCGTCGACACGCAGGCGTGGTTCACCAGCCGCAACCGCACCGTCGTGGTCGACGACTTCTTCGCCCCGTCACCCGCGGCGTACGCCGGCCTGGTCCGGTTCCTGCTCGACCTCGATCTCGTCGACACCCTGCGGTTCGCGGCACTTCCGCAGGACGACCAGCTCCCGCTCATGCTCGGCGACGCGCGTGCCGTGCACTTCCGCTCGGTCTCGGACGAGACGTGGTTGCGCATCCTCGACCTCGATCGGGCGCTGTCGGCGCGGAGTTATCGAGGGTTCGGCTCGGTGAGCGTGGAGGTGACCGATCGGCTGCTGACGGACAACGCCGGTGTCTTCGAGATCTCCGCCGACGGCGTGGCGCGCACCGCGGGACCGGCCGACCTGACGATCGACATCGCCGACCTCGGTGCGCTCCTGCTCGGCAGGCATGGCTGGCACCGGATGGTCGACGCGGGTCGCGCCCGGGTGCACCGACCGGACGCCGTAGACACCGCTGACCTGCTGTTCTCCTGGCCCCAGGCACCCTTCTCGGGGACCTCCTTCTGACCTCGTCGTCGTGCCGATTCCGCTCCGGATGTACGCCCTGCTCGTTTTGCTACGGCTGGCCGGTACGGGCGTTATCGTCGGATCACGAGGTCCCCGATACGAGCGGAGTCACGCATGAGACGGTCGGGCAAGACACGGCGGACGCGCCGGGCGGTCACAGCTTCTGCGGCCGCGGTGCTCCTGGCGTCGGGACTGGCCGCGTGCGGCAGCGACGACGAGGGTGTCGTCCTGTCCTTCTACACGGCCGCCGACGGTGCCGAGCAGTACGCGCAGGCCGCGGAGGTGTGCACCGCGGAGGCCGGCGGCCGATATCGCGTGCAGCAGAGGACACTTCCGAAGAACGCCGACGACCAGCGACTGCAGTTGGCGCGGCGGCTGACCGGTAACGACCCGGGCCTCGACCTCATGACCCTCGACGTCGTGTGGACGGCCGAGTTCGCCGAGGCCGGGTGGGCGCTGCCCTTGCCCGACGATGTGGCCGCCGAGGTCTCCGAGGGCACCCTCGAGGGCCCTCTCGAATCAGCGACCTGGCAGGACCGGCTGTATGCTGCGCCGCTCAACACCAACACCCAGTTGCTCTGGTACCGAAAGGATCTCATGCCGGACGGGCAACCTCCGGAGACCTGGGACGAGATGATCGAGATCGCGAGCGGCCTGGCCGAGGAGGGCCGGCCGTCGTGGATCGGGGTGCAGGGCCGGCAGTACGAAGGGTTGATGGTGTGGTTCAACACCCTGCTCTCGAGCGCCGGAGGTTCGGTGGTGGGGGAGGACGGTGTCACGGTCACCCTCACCGACAACGACGCGGCGGTGACCGCGCTCGACATCATGAAGCGCGTCGCGACGGCGCCCGGCGCCGATCCGTCCCTGAACCAGGCCGACGAGGCGGCCGTCCGCCTCGGTATGGAGAGCGGGCGCACGGCGTTCCAGGTCAACTGGCCGTTCGTCCTGCCGGGCATCATCGAGAACGAGGCTGCTCTGCCCTTCATCGACGAGAACGGCAACGTCACCTCGGAGAACACCGGCAACACGGTCCTGACCGTCGACGGTGAGCAGAATTTCCTTCCCGCGCCGTACCCTTCGGTAATCCCCGGCGAGCCCGCCCAGGTCACCATCGGCGGGTTCAACATCGCCGTCGCCCGCACGAGTACCCAGCCGGATCTCGCGTTCGAAGCGATGCAGTGCCTGCGCAACGAGGAGAACCAGCGCAACAACGCCATCGGTGGCGGCGTGCCGCCGACGCTCGCGGCCCTGTACGACGACCCCGAATTCCAGGAGGCCTATCCGGCCTGGCGTGAGGTCCGCGCCGGTCTCGACAACGCCGCGGTGCGTCCCGCTTCACCGGCCTACCAGAGCATTTCGACGCTGGTGACGGCCACCCTCAACCCGGTCGACCAGATCGATCCGCCCCGCACCGTCGAGGAACTCGCCGAGCAGGTGCGCAAGGCGGTCAATTCGGAAGGACTGATCCCGTGACCGCCGTCGAATCGAAACCGACCGACGAGACCCCGAAGGAACCGTCGGCGAAGACGAAACCAGCGCTGTCCGAGGGGAAGAAGGCCGAGCGACGACTCGGTCTGCTGCTCGTCGCGCCCGCCGCGATCGTGATGCTCGCCGTGACGGCCTATCCGGTGGGATACGCCGTCTGGCTCAGTCTGCAACGCTACGATCTGCGCTTCCCCGACGAGCGCCGGTTCGTCGGGCTGTCGAACTACATCGCGGTGCTCAGCGACGAATTCTGGTGGCAGGCCTTCATCGTCACCTCGCTCGTCACCCTGGTCTCCGTCGCGATCGAGTTCGTACTGGGCCTCGCGATCGCACTCGTCATGCACCGCACGATCGTCGGCAAGGGCATCGTGCGCACGGTGGTGCTGATCCCGTACGGCATCGTCACCGTCGCCGCCGCCTACAGCTGGTACTACGCGTGGACCCCGGGCACGGGCTATCTCGCGAACCTGCTGCCCGACGGCAGCGCCCCGCTCACCGATCAGATCCCGTCCCTGGCGATCATCGTGCTCGCCGAGGTGTGGAAGACCACGCCGTTCATGGCGCTGCTGCTCCTCGCCGGCCTCGCGCTCGTCCCCGACGATCTGCTCAAGGCGGCGCAGGTCGACGGTGCCGGGGCATGGACACGTCTGGTGCGGATCATCGTTCCGTTGATGAAACCGGCGATCCTCGTCGCCCTGCTCTTCCGCACGCTCGACGCCTTCCGTATCTTCGACAACATCTACGTCCTCACCCGCGGCGCCAACGGCACCGGGTCGGTGTCGATCCTCGGTTACGACAACCTGTTCCGGGCCTTCAACCTCGGCATCGGGTCGGCGATCAGCGTCCTGATCTTCCTGTGCGTCGCGATCATCGCGTTCGTGTTCATCAAGTTGTTCGGTGCATCCGCGCCCGGCTCGGACGAAGGGGGCCGATGATGGCCGAGACCAGAAAACGGACCCTGTCGTGGTCGGCGGTGAACCTGATTGTCCTGCTCTACGCACTCGTCCCGGTGCTGTGGATCGCGAGCCTGTCGTTCAAGCCGCCCGGCACCATCCAGGACGGCCGGTTCATCCCGCAGCAGTGGACGCTGGACAACTACCGCGGCATCTTCCGCACCGACGCGTTCACGAGCGCCCTGATCAACTCCATCGGCATCGGCCTGATCGCCACGGTCATCGCGGTGATCCTCGGGACGATGGCGGCCTACGCGATCGCCCGGCTCGACTTCCCCGGTAAGAAGATCCTGGTAGGTGTGGCGCTGCTCATCGCGATGTTCCCCCAGATCTCGCTCGTCAGCCCGCTGTTCGAGATCATGCGCGGACTCGGACTGTTCGACACGTGGGCGGCGCTGATCCTGCCGTACATCACCTTCTCGCTGCCGCTCGCGATCTACACCTTGTCGGCCTTCTTCAAGGAGATCCCGTGGGAACTCGAGAAGGCCGCGAAGATGGACGGCGCGACACCGGGGCAGGCGTTCCGGAAGGTCGTGGCCCCGCTCGCCGCTCCCGGCATCATCACGGCGGCGATCCTGGTGTTCATCTTCTGCTGGAACGACCTGCTGTTCGCGATCTCGCTGACCTCCACCGAGCGGTCCATCACCGCACCGGCCGCGATCGCGAACTTCACGGGTGCATCGCAGTTCGAGGAACCGACCGGGTCGATCGCGGCGGCGGCCGTCGTCATCACGATCCCGATCATCGTGTTCGTCCTGATCTTCCAACGTCGAATCGTCGCCGGACTGACCTCCGGCGCAGTGAAGGGATAACTACCGTGGCCGAGATCGTGCTCGACAAGGTGACGAAGGAATATCCGGACGGAGCGAAGGCCGTCAGCGACGTGGATCTCGAGATCGCCGACGGCGAGTTCATCATCCTCGTCGGCCCGTCCGGGTGCGGAAAATCCACGACGCTCAACATGATCGCCGGCCTCGAGGACATCTCCGACGGCGAACTGCGCATCGCCGGGGAACGTGTCAACGAGCGGGCACCGAAGGACCGCGACATCGCGATGGTCTTCCAGTCCTACGCGCTGTATCCGCACATGTCGGTGCGCGACAACATCGCGTTCCCGCTCACCCTCGCGAAGGTGTCCAAGGACGAGATCGCCCGCAAGGTCGACGAGGCGGCCCGGATCCTCGATCTCACACAGCATCTCGACCGCAAGCCCGCCAACCTGTCGGGCGGTCAGCGGCAACGCGTGGCCATGGGTCGTGCGATCGTGCGCAGCCCCAAGGCGTTCCTCATGGACGAGCCGCTGTCGAATCTCGACGCGAAGCTACGCGTGCAGATGCGTACCGAGATCGCGCGCCTGCAGAAGCGTCTCGGCACCACCACGGTGTACGTCACCCACGACCAGACCGAGGCGATGACGCTGGGCGATCGCGTCGTCGTGATGCGCGGCGGGTTCGTGCAGCAGGTCGGGGCGCCGCAGGAGTTGTACGACCATCCGCAGAACCTGTTCGTCGCCGGCTTCATCGGATCACCGTCGATGAACTTCGTTCCGGGGCAGATCGAGAACGGTTCGATCCGCACCTCGTTCGGCGAGTTCCGGTTGCCCGACGAGCGGTGGGAGACCGTGCGCCGCAACAATCCGTCGCGCGAGGTGGTCGTCGGTATCCGTCCGGAGCACTTCGAGGACGCCGACCTGCTCGACCCGACCCAACGGGAGACGGGCGTGACCTTCTCCGCCGAGGTCGACGTGCTCGAGTCGATGGGTTCCGACAAGTTCGCGTACTTCACGGCCGAGGGGCCGGGTGTGCACTCGAAGGACCTCGACGAACTCGCCGCCGACGCCGGCGCCGACATGTCGGCCGAATCGCTGGTCGCGCGGTTGTCGGTGGAATCGCAGGCCACCAAGGGCGGGACCGTGCAGTTGTGGTTCGACCCGGCGAAGATCGCGCTGTTCGATCAGGAGACCGGCGCGAACGTCACCCTCTGACAAACCGACTTCGGTGGATCCGACCCCGGAAGGCGGGGCCGGATCCACCGAATTCGTCAGCGGGGTGCGCGGCTGCGGAGTTCGTCGACGATCTCCTCGCTCCACACGTGCCGCCGCACGAGTCGGTACCGCTCGCTCGCGATCCACAGATACACCTCGGCGTCGGTGCGTGAGCGCAGCATTCCCGCTTCGCGGGCCATCGCGACGACGGGGACGAACTCCTCCTCGTACCAGCGACGCGCGACCTCCTCGCGGGTGAGGTACTCGCCGAGATCCTGCATGAGCCGGAAACCCCACGCCTCCACGGCCTCGGCCAGTTCGGCGTACCCCCACGGGTCGGACACGCGGATCGCGTCCTGCTCGGCGCCGTGCAGGGGGACGCGGCCGAGGAACATCCGGAAGTGGTCCTTGCGCACGAGATCGGGACGGGCCCTGATGCCCTCCGCGGGCACCTTCGTGGTGATCTCGGTGACGTAGGCGTCGATCGTGTGATCGCCCTGCGCGTAGGCGATCGACACGCGGTGGTGCCCGTCCTGCACGAAGTGCATCGGCCCCACCCGGTACACGGAGATCGGCGGTATGGCCTCGCCGCGGCGCCGCGCGGCCGCGATGCGTTCCCAGCGTGCACGCAGACGCGCCGAGGTGGGGCGGAAGTGCCGGTCGAAGTCGTCGGCGCGGTCGACGCTGCCGACGATCGAGGCGACCTCGATGATCTGCAACCCGAGTCGCCGCTCACCGAGGCGTCCGAGGGCGGCGACGACGTCGTCGAAGGGCAGCACCGTGTTGACGTCGGCCGGTTCGCGGCGCAGCCATGCGATGAGCCGGGCGTACTCGGCGCGCCGGCGTTGCCGGGCGAAATCGTCGCCGGCATCGGAGACCGGAAAACCGGTGTCGCGAGCCACGCTTCGACGGTACCGGGCGGTGCACAGGTCCGGGTGGGAACCGCATGTGCGGGACGGGGACTACATTGCAGGGGTGACCGACGCAGTTCTCGCCACCGTCCGCAGCCACCTCACCGAGCATCTGACAGCGCCGGGTGATCCGGATCCGGAATCGGCGTCGGTGACCTTCCTCGGTCTCGAACCGATCGAGGTCCTCCGATTCCGCGGCGCCGAACTCCTGCGGTACGCGACCCTGGGATGTTCCCGGCACCCGATGGGCGACCCGACCGACATGGTGGCCGACCCGACGCGCGGGCCGCGGGCCGAACTGGTTCTCAGCCTGCGCGACGACGAGGGCGTCACCGCCGGCGTCCACCGCACCCTCGCGGTGCTCGCGGCGCTGCCCGCCGTGGAGGGCGTGGTCCTCACCGACGACGCCCTGCTCGATCTCGGGGAGCCGCTGTGGCCGGGCGCTCCGTTCACCGCGGTGTTGCTCGAGACGGCCGACGTGCCGTCGCTGGAGTTGCCCGAGCCGTCCGATCCGGTCCATTTCTTCGAGGCCCGTCCGATCACCGGTACCGAGGCGGCCTGGAAGCGGCTGAAGGGAACCGAGGCGCTGCGCGAGGCGTGGGAGGAAGCGGGCATCGACCTGAGCGACCCGCGCCGGGCGCAAGCACGTCTGTGACCGCTCGGGTCCTCACCGACCGTGCGCTCGGACGCGCCACGCTGGCCCGCCAGCACCTGCTGCGGCGGAGCAGCACGGATGCCTTGTCGATGATCGAGCACCTGCTCGGGTTGCAGGCCCAGGCGCCGCTCGCCCCGTATTTCGCGCTGTGGACCCGCATCCGGAGCTTCCGGCCCGACGCGTTGTCGGATCTGCTGGAGTCGCGGGCGGTCGTCCGGATCGCGTTGATGCGCGGCACCGTGTTCGCGGTCTCCGGCGCCGATGCGCACGCGCTGCGCCCGTGGGTGCAGCCGGTGCTCGACCGGGGCGTCGACGCGAACAAGGCCCACCGCATCGGCCTCGAGGGTCTCGACCGGTCGGCGCTCGTGTCGGTCGCCCGGGCTCTGCTGGCGGGCACTCCGATGAGTCAGGCCGAGTTGCGACCGTTGCTCGCCGAACGGTTCCCCGACCGGGATCCGGCCGCGCTGGCACACGCGGTGCGGTGTCTGCTTCCGCTCGTGCAGGTGCCGCCGCGCGGACTGTGGGGACGATCGGGGCAACCTCGCCTGGCGCACCTCGACGAGTATGTGGGCCCGCCGCCCGCGCTCCCCGGCCCAGATCGGTTGATCCTGCGGTACCTGGCCGCCTTCGGTCCCGCAAGTGTCAAGGACGTGCAGACCTGGTGCGGCCTGACCCGGCTCGCCGAGATCGTCGACCGCCTCCGCCCACAACTCGTCGTGTTCCGGGACGAACGCGGAACGGAACTGTTCGACCTGCCCGACGCGCCGCGACCCGACCCCTCGGCCCCTGCTCCCGTACGGATCCTCGCGCCGTTCGACAACGTGCTCCTCTCGCACGCCGATCGCACCCGGTTCGTCTCGGAGGAGCACCGCAAGCGCATCATGGCGGAGAACGGGATCATCGCACCCCTGCTGCTCGTCGGGGGCACTGTCGCGGGCAGTGCGCGCATGATCACCGACCGGACTACCGCCGCCGTGGAGATGACGCTGTGGCGGACGGTCACGGTGTCCGCTCGGTCGGCGCTCGAGGCCGAGGGCATGCGACTGCTGAACTTCGCGGCACCAGAGGTCGAGACACACGACGTGCGGTTCGTCGACGACCGCTGAGCCGCCTCCGACCCGCCGTCACCCCCGCGGCACGACCACCCCGAGCGATCCGGCACCGAGGCACACGGTGGTGCCGGGAGTGGACGAGCGCGCCTGCAACGCCGACCCGTCCCCGGAGACGCGGACGTACACCGTCCCGAGTCCTTCGGTGACGGGCACGGTGACGGATGCGTGGCCGGGGAACCCGAGGTCGATCGTGCCGTCGGCGGAGGCCCGGTAGTTCACCTGCACCGTCCACTCCCAGTCGCCCGCAGGGGAGTCGAGCGGCACGGCCGTGACGGCGTCGGTGGTGACGCGATGACCGCAGTCGGGCTCGGGGCCGGGCGGGACGAAGCGCAGCGGTAGCAGGTCGGCGGGAGTGCGGTGTCCGAGATCGTCGAGGACCCACAGGTCGGTCGCGTGGTCGCGGATGTCGGACCGGCCGGGCAGTGCGGAGAAGACGGACCCCACCAGGTTGTGCGGGTAGGTGACCGGCAGCAGGATCCACACCGACACCGGGTGATCGAGCACGGGCTCGTCGGGCCGGGCCGTGAGCGCGGCCTTCGCCGCCCCGAGGTAGTCGCCCGTCGGGTTGTCCGACCAGCTGCGCGCGAACGTCACGGTCGACCACAGCGAGCCGACGGTGAACACGGCTGCGCAGGTCCAGGCGGTCGCACGAACGACGCGAGGACGGGTCGTCGTGCCCCGCCGCGGGGCGCGCAGGATCAGCGCCGCGGCGATCGCGACGACCACCGCGGAGTCGGCGAAGTAGCGCAGCGTGCGCGCGAGTTCGTAGGTGGTCTCCGGACCGAAGCGGGTGCTGATCATCGCCGCGAGCGAGGCCAGGACGTAGGCGATCACCGCGAGCCACACCGGCCCGGTCCGGTGCCGCCGGCGCACCGTCCACACCGCTGCAACAGCGACGGCGAGCCACGCGGCGACGACGAGCACGAGCGGGGGATCGGCCCAGGGCGGACTCGGATTCCACCGTTCCCACTCCCACGGACCACCGAGCAGCGACGGCAGCAACCCGTAGGAGATGCCGTGATGGGTCAGCCCGGCCACCATCGACCACGGCGGGATCCCGAACCGGGACTCGACCACCGTCGCGTAACAGACCGCCCACACGACGAGCACGGCCACCGACCCGAGCCACAACGGCCGGGCCTGCGCCCATGTGCTGCGGATCGGGCGCGTGAGTCCGTCGACGTGGTGTGCGAGCGCGACCGCCGCGAACGCAGCGAACGGAACGAGGACCGACTTCTCGAAGAACACCAGGGCCACCGCGGTGACGACGAGGGCGCTCACGAGATGACGCCGTCGACCGGTCCTGCTGTACTGCAGCGCATCTCCCGCCACCCAGGCCAGTGCGGCCTGCAGCGGCAACGCGTTGAGCGCGGCCGCCCACCACGCGAAGGCCGGAAGCGTCAGCGGCGTGAGGAGATAGAACAGCAGCGGCCCCCACAGAGCGCGTCGCGGGCCGAGCAGCAGCCAGAGCACCCGCAGCACCGCCAGCGACGCGAGCAACTGACCGATCACGAGCGAGGCCGCCGCCGGCCACCATTCCAGCGGCGCGATCGCCGTGGCGATCCCCGCCACGAGGAAGGCGGCGGGCATCAGGTGACCGTCGTGGTCGTACCGCAGGAAGAGATCGGACAGCAGCGGATACGACCCCGCCCGCCCGACGAGGATCAGGTCGTCCCAGTAGAACTCGCCGGTCGCGGCCACCACTGCCCGGAGGATCGTCTGCAGCAGGATCAGTGCGAGAGCGACGGCGAGCACGTGGCGCCGCGGCGATCGCGCCGCCTGCGCAGCGCGTGTCGGGGCTCGGTCGAGTTCGGTCGTCACAGCCAGTTGTTGCGCCTGAAGGTGACGAACAGTCCCACGGTGATCGCGACGATCGCGGCGAGCACGACGTAATAGCCGTATTCCCAGTGCAGTTCGGGCATGCGATCGAAGTTCATGCCGTAGATCCCGGCGATCATCGTCGGCACGGCGGCGATCGCGACCCACGCGGAGATCTTGCGCATGTCGGTGTTCTGCTGCACGGTGACCTTCGCGATCGCCGCGTCGAGCAGCGTGCCGAGCGTCTCGTCGAAGGCGGCGATGCGGTCGGACACCGTGGTGTGGTGGTCGGCGACGTCGCGGAAGTACCGCCGGACATCCTTCGGGATCGGGTTGCCCGGTGCCCGGATGAGTTGCTGCAGCGGTTCGGCGAGCGGCACGACGGCGCGGCGCAGCTGCACGATCTCGCGCTTGAGCATGTAGATCTGGTCGACCGCGATCCGCGTGTCGGGGGTGAACACGAGCTCCTCGATGTCGTCGACGTCGGGCTGCACGGCCGTGGTGACGGCGAGATAGGAGTCGACCACGTGGTCGGCGATCGCGTGGAGCACGGCCGCCGGACCGCGGGACAGATGATCGGGGTCGCGTTCGAGGCGCTTGCGCACGTGCGAGAGCTCGGAGTGGTCGCCGTGCCGCACGCTCACGATGAAGTCGGGGCCGGTGAACAACATGATCTCGCCGGTCTCGACGATGTCCTTGGTGGTCGTCACCGACTCGTGCTCGATGTAGCTGACGGTGCGCAGCACCAGGAACAGCACGTCGTCGTAGCGCTCGAGCTTCGGCCGCTGGTGGGCGTGGACGGCGTCCTCGACCATCAGCTCGTGGAGTCCGAAGGTGTGCGAGACGTTCGTCATCTGCTCCTCGTCGGGGTGGTGCAGCCCGAGCCACACGAATCCCGTACCGCGCCGACGTACCTCTGCGACCGCCTCGGTGTGGCTGTAGCGGCCGGGCAGGCGGTGCCCGTCGACGTAGACCGCGCAGTCGACCACCGCTTGCTCGGTGGGGACGGTGGGGACCGGGGGAGTAGTGGGGCCGCGACGGGTGGCACGAGAAGGCTGGTGCGGCATGTTGTCCTTCCTCACGGCATGCCGCTGGGACGCGGCCCGGTCGCAGGCCCGCGGCGCGGCGGTCGCCCGTCGACGGGGACCGGGCGGGGCAGCTCCAGTCATGCTAGCCCGCCGACCTGACAGACTGGTGGCGTGCGTATCGATCTCCACACCCACTCGTCCGCATCGGACGGCACCGACCGTCCCGCGGAACTGGTCCGTGCCGCTGCCCGGGCGGGTCTCGACGTCGTGGCCCTGACCGACCACGACACGACCGCGGGATGGGACGAGGCCGCAGCGGCCCTGCCGACGGGCCTGCGTCTCGTCCGGGGAATGGAGATGTCCTGCACGGGACGCGGGGAGGACGGCGCCCCGGTCGCCGTGCACCTGCTGGCCTATCTCTTCGACCCGCACGACGCGGTCTTCGTCGCCGAACTCGAGCGGCTCCGTGGCGAACGGGTGTCGCGGATCCGGGCGATGGGTGTGCGGATGGCGGACGACGGTCTGCCGATCGACATCGACGCGGTGCTCGCCGAGGCGGGCCCCGCCGCGGGCCGGCCCCATCTGGCGCGGGCGCTCGTCGCCGCCGGTGTGGTGCCCACGGTGGCCGACGCCTTCACCGAGCTGCTGTCGCCGCGCGGCCGTTACTACGTACCGAAGGCCGATACCCCGCTCGCCGACGCGGTGAAGATGGTGACGGCCGCGGGCGGTGTGCCGGTGGTGGCGCACGCCCGGGCACGTGCGCGCGGGCGGCTCCTCGCTCTCGACCACATCGAGGAACTCGCCGAACTCGGACTCGGCGGTGTCGAGGCCGACCATCCCGATCACAACGAGCAGGACGTGCGGACGATGCGCGATCTCGCGCGGTCGCTCGGGGTCGTCGTCACGGGGTCGTCCGACTATCACGGCGACAACAAGACGATCAGGCTCGGCAGCTTCACCACGGCTCCGGCGGCGTACGAGGCGCTGCTCGACCGCGCGACCGGCGTGGAGGTGCTCGAGGGATGAGGCGACGGGGTGCGCGGTATCCGGACGGAGAGTACGGGTCGTCGAACGACGAAAACTACTACGACAGTGAGTACTACACCGAACCGTATTACCCGGACGAGGGGTACTACGCCGATCCGTACGAACCTGCACCGCGCCGCGCGAGTCTGCCGGTCCGCGCCCTCCGCGCTCTCTCCGGCGTGGTGTGCGGGGCGGTGCTGGTCCTGACGCTCGTGGTGTGCGGGGCCCAGTACCTCGCCGGCGACCGCGGTTTCCCCGGTCCGGGCACCACCTCGGTCGCCGCGCACGTCGTCGCCGCGCTCGTGGCCGTGATCGCCCAGGTGACGGCGGATCGGCGCTCGGGTGGTGCGGCACTCCTGTCGAGCCTTGTGGTGATCTTCACTGCATCGATTCTGATGATCACCCAGTGGTGGGGATGACGACCCCGAGTGCCATCTCGGCTACCCGTCGGTAGCCGTCGTGTAACTGCGGAAATTCGTCGCGGTGCGCCCGCGGCGCGGTGTTCACGGCACGTAAACTCACAGGTGAGGCGACAAAACCGTGAGACCTTCGCAATCGATGCCGATTTGATTGTTCGTCTGCAAAGGTGGCAAACTTGCGGCAATCCGAAAGCCGGAATACCCCGGAATCGGACGAAGGATGGCAGACCCACCCAGGGCTAGATCACCCAGGGCTCGATGCCAGGGCCACCCGCCCCGGCTCCATCACGTTCCGGAAGCCGTACAGCGTTGTACAGCGGCAGTCGTGATCGCGCCCGGAAGCTTCAATCCAATGTCCTTGGCGAAGCGCTGCAACTCGATGCATGCACGTGTGTGAAATGCATTGAACTGCGGTGTTTTCGCAGCAACCGAGTCCAGAGGTCGACTCGGAACACGCAGGAGTGTCATCGTGTCAATTGTGTCTGATGCACCTACCCCTCAGAAGCTCGAGTTGACTGACGAGGAGATCTTCTCGAGTCACGTCGACGGCAAGCTGTCGGTCGAGCTGACCGCGCCGCTCGAGAACCAGCGCGATCTGTCCATTGCGTACACCCCCGGTGTCGCCCAGGTCTGCCGAGCTATCGCCGCCGACGAGACCCTCGTCGACCGTTACACCTGGACCAACCGCCTGGTCGTCGTCGTCTCCGACGGCACCGCGGTCCTCGGTCTCGGCAACATCGGCGCACGTGCCTCGCTGCCGGTGATGGAGGGCAAGTCCGCGCTCTTCAAGAAGTTCGCGGGCCTGAATTCCATCCCGCTGGTGCTCGACACCACCGATCCCGACGCGATCGTCGAGACCCTCATCCGGCTGCGTCCGTCCTTCGGCGCCGTCAACCTCGAGGACATCTCGGCTCCGCGCTGCTTCGAGATCGAGAAGCGCGTCATCGAGGCGCTCGACTGCCCCGTCATGCACGACGACCAGCACGGCACCGCCATCGTCGCCCTGGCCGCCCTCAAGGGTGCGGTGAAGGTGCAGGGCCGCGACATCGCCGACCTGCGCATCGTGATCTCCGGGGCCGGCGCTGCCGGCGTGGCGTGCACGAACATCCTGCTCGCCGCCGGTGCGCGCGACGTGGTGGTGCTCGATTCGAAGGGCATCATCTCCTCCGACCGCACCGATCTCGGTGATATCAAGGCCGATCTGGCCTCCCGCACCAACCCCGAGGGCCGCAAGGGCGGCATCGCCGAGGCGCTCGACGGCGCCGACGTCTACCTCGGCGTGTCGTCGGGCACCGTGCCCGAGGAGATCGTCGCGACGATGGCCGACGACGCCATCATCTTCGCGATGTCGAACCCGGATCCGGAGATCCACCCCGACATCGCCCACAAGCACGCCGCGATCGTGGCGACGGGTCGCAGCGATTTCCCGAACCAGATCAACAACGTGCTGGCTTTCCCCGGTGTGTTCAAGGGCGCTCTCGACGCAGGTGCCCGCCGCATCACCGAGGGCATGAAGCTCGCCGCCGCCGAGGCCATCCTCTCGGTCGTCGGTGACGAACTGGCCGCGGACAAGATCGTCCCGAGCCCGCTCGATCCGCGTGTGGCGCCCGCCGTCGCCGAGGCCGTCGCGGCCGCGGCGAAGGCCGAAGGCGTCACCGACTAGGGATTCGCTCCCGGCGAGATCGCACCGAACGCCCCGATCCGAACCGCACAAGGGTTCCGGACCGGGGCGTTCGGCGTCGCGGCGGGCCGGACGGTCGGGCACGTGCGGACCGTGGCGCACCGGTGGGCGACAATGACCGCCGTGGCGAACGAAGCGAGACGGATCCGGCCGGTCGCGGCGACGGTGCTCACCGCATGCGCGGCGGCAGCCGTGCTCCAGGGATGTGCGTCGCCCGTTCTCGACGAGACGGCACCGTCGACGACGGTCGTCGTCGGGGCGGGGGAGCGGCCCGACGAGGAACTGCTCGCGCAGCTGTACGCGGGAGCGCTGCGCGGCAGCGGGGTCGAAGTACAGGTCCGCTCCGGCGTCGCCGATCCGACCGCAGCGCTCGACGCCGCCGAGCTCACGCTGATCCCCGGCTACACGGGACGGCTGCTCGCGTCCTACGACCCGGGCGCCGACGCGACCGACGCCGAGGACGTCTTCGAAGCGTTGGCGCGCGCACTGCCCGACGAACTGACCATCTCCGACTACGCCTCGGCGCAGGACCGCGCGGTGCTGCTCGCCGACCGCGAAGGACTCACGCAATGGTCGGTGAGCCGCGTGGCCGACCTCGCCGACCGCTGCGCCGACCTGACCTTCGCGGTGACCGAGGACTTCGACACCGCCGGTGGACTCACCGCCCTCGAACGCGCCGACTGCCGCCCGCGCGAGGTGCGACGGATCGAGGATGCACAGTCCGTCGCCGTCGCGTCGGAACCCGACACGGTCGTCGGAACCACCACGACGTCGTCCGCCCTCGCGGAGATCGACGCGGATTCGCCCGTGAGCACCGTGCCCGACGCACCCGACCGCAGCCCGCAGGACGACACGAACGCCGACGACACGCCCGCACCGGTCCTGCCGGCCCAGAACGTCGTCCCGGTCTTCCGCAAGGGCACCCTCGACGAAGCGCAACTCGACGCGTTGCGGACCATCGCGGGTGAACTGACCACGAGCGATCTCACCGAACTGCGTGCGCGGGTCGAGGAGGGCGACGATCCCGAGACCGTGGCCCGCGAATGGATCGACGAACACGCCGGAGCGTGAACGGCACCCCACGAGTACTCAGCTCGCGCGGGTGCCCATCCGGTCGCGGAGGAAGACGCCGAAGTCGGAGATCGCCGCGGCGGCCTCGGGAACGAGCGACGCCTGCAACGGCGCGACGTGCCACAGCTCGGGTTGTTCGACGAGGGTGACGTCGACGCCCGCCGCCCGGAGCTTCTCGGCGTACTGCCGCACCTGTGGGTGGAACATCTCCGCGGTGCCCACCTGGATGAGCGTCGGCGGCAGACCCGTGGGATCGGCGTGGATGGGCGCGTAACCGGGATCGGTGGGATCGCCGTCGGCGAGATACGCCTCGGCCGACGAATACACCCAGCCCTTGTTCAGGACGACGTCGTTCACGTCGGGCAGGTCGCGAGCGGCCGGATCGGTCCATGGCGACAACAATCCGAGCGCCGGCGGGATGATCCCGTGACGGTCGATGAGCCGGTGCGTGGTCGCCGCGGCGAGGCCACCGCCGGCCGAGTCGCCGGCGATCGCGGTGCCGGGCACCTCGAAGCCGTGCTCGCTGACGAGTTCGAGATAGGCCGCCTCGGCGTCGTTCAGCGCCGCCGGATAGGGATGCTCGGGAGCGAGCCGGTAGTCGAGGACGTACACGGCCGATCCGGACGCGGCGGCGAGATACGCCGCGAGCGAGCGGTGCGTGGCGAGCGACCCGCCGGTGTACGCGCCGCCGTGCAGGTACAGGATCGCCGTGGTCCGCTCGGTAGCGCCCACGGTGATCCGCTCGGCGGGGCGTCCCGCCAGACGGATCGGACGCACCACGGCGTCCTTCGGGAGGAACTGCAGCGGCGCCGCGAGATCGAGCAACCGGCGCTGCGTCGAGAACGACCAGCGCGGCGACAGCAGGGCACGGAAGAGAGGACGCAGGGCGGTACGCGCCACCCGCGGTGACAACTGCGGTGTCGGAGGCATGCCGCAGCCTATCCCTTCGGTACGACCCGGGAGGTCACGGTGGCGACGACACGCTGATAGGCCGGTCCGGCAACGCGGACGAAGGCGTCGAGCAGCTTCGCATCGGCGCCGATGAGCACGCGCGCCTTGTTCTTCCGCACACCGGTGAGGATGGTCTTCGCCGCGTCCTCGGGGGTCGTGCGTGCGAGCTTGCGGTCGAAGAACTCCGCGAAGGTCGCCTGGTCGTCGCCGTCGGGGACGGCGGCGTTGCGCGCGATCGCGGTCTTGATGCCGCCGGGATGCACGCACGTGACCTGCACGGGATGCCGCGCGACGAGCATCTCCTGCCGCACCGCCTCGGTGAAGCCGCGCACGGCGAACTTCGCCGAGTTGTACGCCGCCTGGCCCGGGATGCTCAGCAGGCCGAACAGGCTCGAGACGTTGACCAGGTGGCCGTCGCCCGAGGCGATGAGATACGGCAGGAAAGCCTTGGTGCCGTTGACGACCCCCCAGAAGTCGACGTCCATCACGCGCTCGATGTCCTTGAACTCGGTGCGCTCGAGGTCGCCGTGATAGGCGATGCCCGCGTTGTTGTACACCTGGTGGACCGCGCCGAAATGGGCGGCGACCTGCTCGGCGTACTCGAGGACCTTCTCGCGTTGGGTGACGTCGAGATGATCGGCCTTCACCTCGGCACCGAGTTCCCGTGCGCGACGCGCGGTCTCCTCGAGCCCTGTGGTGTCGACGTCCGAGATCGCCAGGCGGGCACCGTGGGCCGCGAGGGCGAGGACGAGGGCCCGTCCGATCCCGGAACCCGCGCCCGTGACGACGACGACCCGGCCTGCGAAATCACTCATCGAACTGCTGCCTCTCGGGACGTGCGCTCCTGCGCGGGACGGTCGGTGGCGGCGGGGAGATCCGACTCGGCGACGCTGCGGTACGCCTCGAGGTCGAATCTGCGGGTGATACGGCGGAATTCGAAGGTGAATCCCGGCCACAGCGTGGTGTTGTTGCCGTGCTTGTCGAGATACCAGCTCGCGCACCCGCCGTTGTTCCACACGCTCGACTGCAGCGCGCGCTGCAGGTCGCGGTTGTACTCGTCCTGCACGTCCTTACGGACCTCGACCGTGCCGATGCGGTTGCGGTCGATCGTGCGGATCGCGTCGACGACGTACTCGAGTTGCGACTCGATCATGTACACCATCGAGGTGTGGCCGAGTCCGGTGTTCGGGCCGACGAGGAAGAACAGGTTCGGGAAGCCGGCGACCGAGCTGCCCTTGTACCCCTGCATGCCGGTCTCGTCGAAGACCTCGGCGAGCGAGCGGCCGTCCTTGCCGAAGATACCGGCGAAGGTCGGGGAGTCGGTGACGTGGAAGCCGGTCGCGACGACGATCGCGTCGACCTCGCGTTCGGTGCCGTCCTTCGTGACGATGCCGCGCGGGGTGACGCGGGTGATGCCGTCGGTGACGAGGTCGACGTTCGGCCGGTCGAGGGCGGGGTAGTAGTTGTTCGAGATCAGCATGCGCTTGCAACCGATGCCGTAGTTCGGCGTGACCTTCCGGCGCAGTTCCTTGTCGCGGATCTGCCGGCGGACCTGGATGCGCGCGGCGAGTTCGAGCGGCTTCATGAAGGCCTGCGCCTTGGCCAGACCCACGACCTGCGTCTCGCGGGCGGTGTACTGCAGGGCACGCGAGAGACGCTGGAAGCCGGGGATGTAGCGGAAGGCGAACCGCTCGGGGGCGGTGTACTCGCGGTCGAAGCGGGGGAGGATCCACGGTGCCGTGCGCTGGTACACGTCGAGACGGCCGACGGTGCCCGCGATGGCCGGCACGATCTGGATGGCGGAGGCTCCGGTGCCGATGACGGCGACGCGCTTGCCGACGAGGTCGGCGTCGTGGTTCCACCGCGCCGAGTGGAAGATCTCGCCCTCGAACCCGGAGATGCCCTCGATGTCGGGCAGCGACGGCTCGCACAGGGCGCCGACCGCGGAGATCACGACCTTGGCGCTGTACTTGCCGCGCGTGGTGGCCACGTCCCAGCGGTGCGTCGCGGTGTTCCAGCGGGCCGTCTGCACGTCGCATCCGAAGACGGTGCGTCGCCGCACGTCGTACCGGTCGGCGACCGAGCGGATGTACTCCTGGATCTCCGGCTGCGGCGAGAACGAGCGCGTCCAGCCGGGGTTGAGGGCGAACGAGTAGGAGTACAGGTTCGACGGCACGTCGCACGCCGCGCCGGGGTAGGTGTTGTCGCGCCAGGTGCCGCCCACCTCGGAAGCGCGTTCGAGCAGGAGGAAGTCCTTGCCCGCCTGCGACAGTCGGATGGCCGCACCGAGCCCGGCGAACCCGCTGCCGATGATCAGCGTGTCGACCTGACGGATCTCCGCGTCGGCGACGGTATCTGTAACCGGAAGACTCATGTACTTGAGGCTAGAGCGTTCCAGTGACCTGGTCAACACTTGTTGACCATAATTCAATAACGGTGTTTGCATGGTGGACGTGACAGAAGACAATCCCGGACCCCGCCGGACCCGTCTCGGTCCCGCCCAACGCCGGGCCCAGCTGATCGAGCAGGGTCTCGAACTGCTCGCCGACCGGCCCCTCGAACAGATCTCCGTCGACGAGGTCGCCGAACGGGCCCGGGTCTCGAAGGGGCTGCTGTTCCACTACTTCGCCTCGAAGCACGACTACCACGTCGAACTCGTGCGATGCATCGGTCGGGATCTCGTCGAGTACACCGCACCGGACGAGGGCCTCGAACCGATCGAGATGCTGCGCGGCACGCTCGTCGCGTACGTCGACTACGTCACCCGGCGCCGCGACATGTACGTCTCGATCCTGCGCGGCGCCACCAGCGGCGACCCCGACATGCGGGCGGCCTTCGAGGACACCCGCACGGCGCTGGTCGACCGGACCGTCGCGCACCTGCCTGCCATCGGCATCGAGCCCACGCCGGCCGTGCGACTCGCCGTCCGCGGCTGGGTGGCCTTCGTCGAGGACACGACCATCGCGTGGCTACGCGATCCCGAACTCACCCGCGACGAGTTCGTCGAACTGGCCATCGCGGCGCTGTCCGGCGTTGCGCTGGCGGCACATTCGCTCCACTCTCCGGCCGGTGACGATGCTCCGGCCGGTGGGATTCTCAGCGATCGTTTCCGGGAAGGTACTCCTGCAGCTTCGTCTTGACGCCCTGTTTCACGAAGCCCCAACGGTTCTCGTCACCGGCGAGCACGGCCTTGGCGACATCGGTGAACTGCTCCCACGTCGCGTGCGGCGGGATCGGCGGCATGTCCGGATCGGTGTACACGTCGAGCACCGTCGGGCGGTCCGCGGCCAGCGCGCGATCCCAGGCCGAGCCCATCTCGTCCGAGGACTTCACGGTTTCGCCGCCCAACCCGAGACTGCGCGCGAAGGCGGCGTAGTCGACGTCCGGAAGCGACTGGGACTCCGCGAATTTCGGTGCCCCACCCATCGCACGCATCTCCCAGGTGACCTGGTTCAGGTCGTTGTTGTGGATGATCGCGACGACGAGCCTCGGGTCCGCCCACTGCTGCCAGTACCGCTGGATGGTGATCAGCTCGGCCATGCCGTTCATCTGCATCGCCCCGTCGCCGGCGAACGCGACCACCGGACGGCCCGGATTCGCGAACTTCGCGCCGATCCCGTACGGCACCGCCGGACCCATCGTCGCGAGGGTGCCCGACAGCGAACCGCGCATGTCACCACGGAACTGCAGTTGGCGCGCATACCAATTGGCGGCCGAACCCGAGTCCGCCGTGACGATCGCATCGTCCGGCAGTCGCGGTGAGGCCTCGGCGAACATCCGCAGCGGATTGACGAACTCCGTTTCGACCTCCGCCTGCTGTCCCATCGTCTGCCACCAGCGCTGCACGTTCTGCTCGATGCCCTCACGCCACGACCGATCCGCCTTGCGCTGCAGCAGCGGGACGAGCGCGTCGAGCGCGGCGGCGGCATCCGCGACGAGGTTGACCTCGTTCGGATAGCGCATCCCGATCATGTTCGGGTCGATGTCGATCTGCACGCAGCGGGCCTGGCCGTATTCGGGCAGGAACTGGCTGTAGGGGAGGGACGAACCGACGATGAGCAGCGTGTCGCAGCCGGTCATCATCTCATGGGTGGGCCGCGTGCCCAGCAGCCCGATCGAGCCCGTGACCCACGGCAACTCGTCCGACAGCACGTCCTTGCCCAGCAGGGCCTTCGCCACCCCGGCGCCGAGCAGGTCCGCGACCTGCTCGAGTTGCGCCCGCGCATCCCGGGCGCCGCTGCCGACGAGCATCGCCACCTTGTCCCCGGCGTTGAGGATCTCCGCGGCCCGCCGGATCGCGTCGTCGTCCGGTGCGATCCGGGGACGATCGAAGCCGACGCTCGACGGCACCATCTTGAACTCGTGGCCGGGCGGGGAGTACTCGAGTTCCTGCACGTCGCCGTGGATGATGACGGCCGTGGGCGTGCGATACGCGATGGCGGTGCGCATCGCCCGGTCGAGGACGTTCGGCAACTGCTCGGGCACCGTCACCGTCTCCACGAACGCCGACGCCACATCCTTGTACAGCGTGTGCAGGTCCACTTCCTGCTGGTACGACCCGCCCATCGCGGAGCGGTCGGTCTGGCCCACGATCGCCACCACCGGAACGTGGTCGAGTTTCGCGTCGTACAGGCCGTTGAGCAGATGGATCGCGCCCGGGCCGGAGGTTGCCATGCACACCCCGGGCCGGCCCGTGAACTTCGCATAGCCCACGGCCTCGAAGGCGCTCATCTCCTCGTGCCGGGACTGCACGAAGACCGGATCGTTGCCGGTGCGCGTCCAGGCGGCGAGGATCCCGTTGATGCCGTCGCCGGGATATCCGAAGACGTGGTCCACCCCCCACGTGCGCAGGCGGTGCAACAGGTAGTCGGCCACGGTCGGATTCGCCATCGGTAGCTCCTCGCAGGACGCGATCGGGGGTCCTCCGAAGGGTGCCCGTCGTGCCCGGTCCGAAACGCACCGGAAAAGGCGTGAGCCGGGTCGATCGCCCCTCGCGGGGACGAACCGACCCGGCTCACATGAGAACCGTCAAGGACCCGAAGGATCCGAAACGGAGCTTCTAGCGACCGAAGGCCTTCTCGATGATCTCCTGCTGCTCGACAGCGTGGACCTTGCTCGAACCGGACGACGGTGCCGACATCGCGCGACGCGACACGCGCTTGATACCGCTGAGCTTCTCGGGCAGCAGTTCCGGCAGCGCGAGGCCGAGGAACGGCCAGGCACCCTGGTTCGCCGGCTCCTCCTGGACCCAGAAGAACTCGGTGGCGTTCGGGTACTGCTCGAGCGTCTCGGCGATACGGCGGCGCGGCACCGGGTACAGCTGCTCGATGCGCACGATCGCGACGTCGTCACGACCTTCCTTCTGCTTCTTCGCCAGCAGTTCCCAGTAGATCTTGCCGGAGGTCAGCAGCACACGAGTGGCCTTCGACCGATCGGCCGTGCCCTCCTCGTAGGGAACCTCTTCGAGCAGCGAACGGAACTTGCCCTGCGTGAAGTCCTCGACGTTGCTGACCGCGGCCTTGTTGCGCAGCATCGACTTCGGCGTGAACACCACCAGCGGACGGCGGATGCCGTCGAGGTGATGGCGACGCAGCAGGTGGAAGTAGCTCGCCGGGGTCGACGGAACCGCAACCGTCATCGAGCCCTCGGCGCACAGCTGCAGCCAGCGCTCGATACGACCCGAGGTGTGGTCGGGACCCTGGCCCTCGTGGCCGTGCGGCAGCAGCAGCACGACGTCGGAGAGCTGACCCCACTTGGCCTCACCGGACGAGATGAACTCGTCGATGATGGACTGCGCGCCGTTGACGAAGTCGCCGAACTGCGCCTCCCACAGCACGAGCGCGTCGGGGTTGCCCACCGAGTAGCCGTACTCGAAGCCCAGGCCCGCGAACTCGGTCAGCGCCGAGTCGTAGACCATGAAGCGGCCGCCGTTGCCGGCCTGGTTGGCCAGCGAGGCGAGCGGGCTGTACTCGTCGCCCGTCTTGCGGTCGATGATGACCGAGTGGCGCTGCGTGAACGTGCCGCGACGCGAGTCCTGACCGGCCAGGCGCACCAGGGCGCCTTCCTCGGCCAGCGAACCGAACGCGAGCAGCTCGGCGAACGCCCAGTCGATCTTGCCGTTGCGCGACATCTCACGACGCTTCTCGAGCACCGGCTTGACGCGCGGGTGGACGGTGAAGCCCTCGGGCGCCTCGGCGAAGGCGTCGCCGATCCGCTCGAGCACCGACCGGTCGACGGAGGTGTCGAGGCGCTTCGGCGGGGTCTGGTCGAGCTCGACCGACTCCGACGGCTCCGGCGGGTACTTCTCGAGTTCGCGGACCTCGTTGAAGACCCGTTCGAGCTGTCCCTGGTAGTCGCGCAGGGCGTCTTCCGCTTCCTTGAGCGAGATGTCGCCGCGGCCGATCAGGGCCTCGGTGTAGCTCTTGCGGACGCTGCGCTTGGTGTCGATCACGTCGTACATCGCCGGCTGGGTCATCGACGGGTCGTCGCCCTCGTTGTGACCGCGGCGGCGGTAGCAGATCATGTCGATGACGACGTCCTTGTGGAACTTCTCGCGGAAGTCCACGGCGAGCTTCGCGACCCACACGCAGGCCTCGGGGTCGTCGCCGTTGACGTGGAAGATCGGCGCGCCGATCATCTTCGCCACGTCGGTGCAGTACTCGGACGAACGCGAGTGCTCCGGCGCGGTGGTGAAACCGACCTGGTTGTTCACGACGATGTGCACGGTGCCGCCGGTGCGGTAGCCGCGCAGCAGCGCGAGGTTGAGGGTCTCCGCGACGACGCCCTGACCGGCGAACGCAGCGTCGCCGTGCAGGAGCAGCGGCAGGACGGTGAAGCCGTCCTCACCCTTGTCGAGGATGTCCTGCTTGGCGCGGACGAGGCCCTCGAGCACCGGGTTGACCGCCTCGAGGTGCGAGGGGTTCGCGGTGAGCGAGACCTTGATGTCGTTGTCGCCGAACATCTGGATGTAGGTGCCCTCGGCGCCGAGGTGGTACTTCACGTCGCCGGAACCGTGCGCAGCGGCCGGATTCAGGTTGCCCTCGAACTCCGAGAAGATCTGCGAGTACGGCTTGCCGACGATGTTCGCGAGCACGTTCAGGCGACCGCGGTGCGGCATCGCGATGGCGACCTCGTCGAGCGTGTGCTCGGCGGCCTGATCGATGATCGCGTCCATCATCGGGATGACGGATTCGGCGCCCTCGAGCGAGAAGCGCTTCTGACCGACGTACTTGGTCTGCAGGAACGTCTCGAACGCCTCGGCGGCGTTGAGGCGGCTCAGGATGTACTTCTGCTGGGCGACCGTCGGCTTGACGTGGTGCGCCTCGACGCGCTCCTGCAGCCACTGCTGCTGCTCGGGCTCGAGGATGTGGGTGTACTCGACACCGACGTGGCGGCAGTACGCGTCGCGCAGCACCGACAGCACGTCGCGCAGCTTCATCTTCTGGCGGCCGTGGAAGCCACCGACGTTGAACTCGCGATCGAGATCCCACAGCGTCAGGTCGTGGGTCGTGACGTCGAGGTCGGGGTGCGAGCGGAACTTGTCGCGCACGAACTGCAGCGGATCGGTGTCGGCCATGAGGTGGCCGCGGCTGCGGTAGGCGGCGATGAGCTCGAGCACACGGGTGTGCTTGTCGACGAGGCCTTCCGGCACGTCCTTGCGCCAGCGGACCGGCTCGTAGGGGATGTGCAGGGTGTGGAAGATGCCGTCGTAGAAGTCGTCGCTGATGAGCAGCTCGTGGATCTTCTTCAGGAACTCACCCGACTCCGCGCCCTGGATCACGCGGTGGTCGTAGGTGGAGGTGAGCGTCAGCAGCTTGCCGATGCCCATCTCGGCGATCCGCGCGTCGGACGCACCCTGGAACTCGGCCGGGTACTCCATGGCGCCGGCGCCGATGATCGCGCCCTGGCCCTGCATCAGACGCGGGACCGAATGCACGGTGCCGATACCGCCCGGGTTGGTCAGCGAGATCGTGACGCCGGAGAAGTCGTCGCCGGTGAGCTTGCCGTCGCGGGCGCGGCGCACGATGTCCTCGTAGGCCGAGTAGAACTGCGCGAAGTTCATCGTCTCGCAGTTCTTGATGGCCGCCACGACCAGCGAACGCTGGCCGTTCTTGCCGGGCAGGTCGATCGCGAGACCGAGGTTCGTGTGCGCAGGCACGACGAGGTTCGGCTTGCCGTCGACCTCGGCGAAGTGGTTGTTCATGTTCGGGAACGCCTTGACCGCCTGGACGATCGCGTAACCGAGGATGTGGGTGAACGAGACCTTGCCGCCCCGGGTGCGGGCGAGGTGGTTGTTGATGACGATGCGGTTGTCGAACATCAACTTCGCGGGCACCGCGCGAACACTGGTGGCCGTCGGGATCGACAGCGAGGCGTTCATGTTCTTCGCAACGGCAGCAGCGGCGCCGCGCAGAACCTTCTTCTCCTCGGTGGCCTGGCCCGACGGGGCCGCGGCGGGCTTGGGAGCCGGCTTCGCGGGCGCGGCCTGGGCCTTCGGCTGCGCCGCAGGCTTGGTCTCCGCCTTCGGTGCAGGCTTCGCAGGCGCGGCCTTGGTCTCCGCCTTGGTCTCGGTCTTCGGTGCAGGCTTCGTGGGGGCCGAAGCGGAGGAACTCGGCGCAGATGCTGTGCTCGGCGCGGGCTTCTCGGTCGTGGCGGTGTCGGAGCCGTTGGTGCCTCCGGCCACCGCGGCTTCCGGCGAATAGTCGGTGAGGAATTCGTGCCAACTCGCGTCCACGGACGAAGGGTCGTCCTGGAAGCGCTGGTACATCTCGTCAACCAACCACTGGTTCTGTCCGAACTGTGATGTAGAGCTGCTGCTCACGGCAGTTGTTCGCCTCGTTTCTTTCTTCGGTACCCGATCGGAGCGCCTGTGAATATGAGGCTAGCCCGTGGCATGTGACGATCCGAACTGACCGCGCATGTCGGTGGGCTACCTCACAATCTGGTGCGATGGGGTCTCCATCGATGACGGTTCTCGAGAGCCGATTATTCCCTCTAAGGTGCATCGGCGCAGCGCGCACCCCGTTACAAACGTGAGGACGATCTCATGTTCGATCCTTCCGTCGTCGAAGTGAGCAGGACCTCGGGCTCCTCCGGAACGAGACCACCGGTAGCGAGTTGCCACAAAGTGGTGTACAGACCTCCCGCTCGGCGGAGCTCGTCGTGGGGCCCGCACTCGACGATACGGCCGTCGTCGACGACCACCACGAGATCGGCGCGTGCGGCGGTCGCGAGACGGTGCGCCACCACCACGGCCGTCCGTGAGCGGGCCACCCGCGCACCCGCCTCGAGCACCGCCTTCTCGGTGGCGGGATCGAGGGTCGCGGTGGCCTCGTCGAGCAGCAGCAGATCGGGATCCACCAGTTCGGCGCGCGCGAGCGCGATGAGCTGACGCTGGCCCGCCGACAGACCCTGACCGCGTTCACCGACCGCATGGTTCATGCCGCCGGCGAGACCCGCGATCATGTCCAGCGCCCCCACGGCGCGCGCGGCCGATTCGATCTCCTCGCGCGTCGCGTCGGGCCGGCCGTAGGCGATGTTGGTCGCCACCGTGCCCGTGAACAGGTGCGCCTCCTGCGGCACCACACCGAGCCGGCCCCGATAGTCGCGCAGGCGGTAACGGCGCAGATCGGTGTCGTCCACCCGCACCGAACCGGACGTCGGGTCGTAGAACCGGGCGAGCAGTTTGACGACCGTCGACTTCCCGGCGCCGGTGCGGCCCACCAGGGCGACCGTCGACCCGGCCGGGATCGACAGGTCCACATCGCTCAGCGCCTCACGATCGGCCTCGCTGTACCGGAAGCCCACCTGCCGCAGGTCGACGTCACCGCGGAGGTGCCCGGTGATGGCGACCGTGCCCTCCTCGGCAGACTCGAGCGAGCTCTCGGTCCGCAACAGGTCGCCGATCCGGCGCAGACCGACCCGCGCCTGCTGGTAGCCGTCGAAGACCTGCGACAACTGCTGGATGGGCGCGAACAACAGGTTCAGATACAGCACGAACGCGATCAGCACACCGGGGCCGACCGCGCCCGACGCCACCTCCCGGGCGCCGACGAAGACGACCGCCGCGAGCGCCAGATCGGACAGGAAGGTGATGAACGGGAAGTACAGCGAGATCGCCCGCTGCGACCGCAGGCGACTGCGCCGATAGGCCTCCGCGCGCTCGGCGAACCGCCGCGCCGCGGTCTCCTCCCTGCGGTAGGCCTGGGCGGCGCGCAGACCCGTGACGTTCTCCTGGAAATCCGCGTTCACCAGGGAGATGCGTTCGCGGGACTGCGCGTACGCCGTCCCGGAGACCTTCCGGAACCACAGGGTCGCGCCGACCAGCACGGGCAGCACCGCCAGCACCACCAGGGCCAGGGACAGATCGGTGACGATCAGCGCGATCGAGATACCGGTGAGCGTGAGCACCGCCACGACCGCGGTGGACAGGCCGGTCTGGATGAACTGCGACAGCGCATCCACATCGGTCGTCATCCGCGTCATGATCCGGCCCGACAGTTCGCGTTCGTAGTAGTCGAGTCCGAGCCGTTGCAGGTGCGCGTACGAGCGCACGCGCAGCCCGAACAACACCCGTTCGCCCGCCCGCGCGGTGAGCACCGTGAGGATCGCGACCACGAACCAGCCGAGCAGCGCGAGCACCACACCTGCGGCGGTCGCCTGCCACAGCCGGGACGGATCGCCCGGGGTCACTCCGCGGTCGACGGCGTACCGCACCAGCGACGGGAACGCGATGCTCGTCAGCGACTCCACCGCCAGGCACAGCACGACGACCGCCAGCAGTGCACGCACCGGGCGCAGCGTCGTCCGCAACCGGAACTGCGGGTCGGGCAGGCGCAGGGCCTCAGACTGCAGGGCCGGATCGTGTCCGGGCGTCTCGGTGGCCGGGGGAAGCGCGTCGACGGCCGCGCGCAGTTCCGGGGTCGGGGCGACCGCGCCGAGCGCACCGGACACCGGCCCGCCGCGGCCACCACCGCCCGCCGGTCCGCCGCGACCTCCACCGACGGCCGGTGGGTTCCGGACGGTCCCGGACAGTTCGTCGTCGTCCGGTTCGTCGGGCCACAACTCACCGGCGGGGACGGGGCGTTCCGGTGCCGGTGCGGCGTCGTCGTCGGTCGAGAGCAGACGCCGGAAGACGGGACTGCGCTCCTCGAGTTCGTCGACCGTCCCGATGTCGACGATGCGCCCCTCGTCGAGCACGGCGACCCGGTCGGCGAGCGCGAGCGTCGACCGCCGATGGGCGAGCACGAGGGTCGTGCGGCGCCGGCCCGCCCGCAACGCGCCGTAGATCGCGGCCTCCGTCTCGGCGTCGACCGCCGAGGTCGCGTCGTCGAGGATCAGCACCCGCGGATCGACGAGCAGTGCCCGCGCCAGCGCGACCCGCTGCCGCTGCCCGCCGGACAGGGTCAGGCCGCGTTCACCGACGACCGTGTCGTAGCCCTCGGGGAGGGCCTCGACGAAGTCGTCGGCGCGTGCCGCCGCGGCCGCGGCGCGGATCTCGTCGTCCGATGCGTCGGGCCGGCCGAGAGCGATGTTGGACGCGACGGTGTCGGAGAACAGGAACGGCTCGTCGAAGACGAGGCCGACCGCCCCGCGCAGATCGTCGGCGCGGAGCGTGGCGACGTCGATGTCGCGGCCGTCCGCGGTCAGGCACACCGACCCGCGGTGCGGCGCGTAGAAGCGGGGGAGCAGCAGCGACAGCACGGTCTTGCCCGACCCGGCCGGGCCGACGATCGCGACGGTCTCGCCGGGCGCGATCTCCAGGTCGAGGCCGCGCAGTACGTGCCGGTCGTCGTCGAAGCCGAACGTCACGTCCTCCAGGTGCACCCCGAGCGGACCGTCGGGCAGCTCGACGGGATGCGGGGGATCGGCGACATCGGGTTCGGTGTCGATCACCTCGTACACCCGCTCGACGGCGGCGCGGGACAACTGCGCCATGATCACGACCTGGGAGAGGGTGCGGGTCGTCCCCGTCATCGTCGCCACATAGGCGGTGAACGCCACGAAGGTGCCCACGGTGATCCCGCCCTCGAGGGCGAGCCAGCCGCCGAGCGCGATGGTGGCGACGAGCCCGAACTGTGGGATCGCACCCATCGGCGCCGAGAACCACGCGTTGATCCGGGCGGCACGCAGACGCTCCGCGTACAGCCTGCGACCGTGCTCCTCGAGCTGGTCGACGGCGTGCGACTCCTGCCCGAATCCCTTCACCACCCGCACGCCCGTGACCGTCTCCTCGACGTGCTGGGCAAGGTCGGCCGCGCGCTGCTGCGCCGACCAGGTCGCGGCGAACAGCTTCGGGCGCACGACCCGGACGAGACCCGCGATGATCGGGACGATGACCACCGCGACCAGTGTGAGCAGCGGCGAGAGGGTCGTCATGATCACCAGCGCGAGCACGAACTGCAGCAGCGCACCCGCCGACATCGGCACCATCGCGAGCAGGCCCTGCACGAGTTGCAGGTCGGTGATGGACCGCGAGACCACCTGACCCGTGCGGATGCGGTCCTGACCGTGGCCGTCGAGACGTTGGAGCGAGCCGAGCAGGCGCAACCGCAGGTCGTGCTGCACGTCGAGCGACAGGCGTCCGGCGAGCATGCGACGCCCGTACTGGCAGCCGAACCGGATCACCGCACCGGCCGCGATCGCAGCCGCCGCCAGCCCGATCAGGCGCAGGTCGTCGGCGGGCACGTCGCCCTGCCCGGTCGCGCTGTCGACCGCGACCTTCGTCAGCAGTGGGAAGGTGATGTCGATCAGGGCAGCGACGACGGTGACGGCCAGCGCCCCGACGGCTGTTCTGCGGTGTTTCAGGCATTCGGCGACGAGCCGGGAAATCCATCCCGGCGAGCGCGGAATCGGGTCGTGTGCCATCGAACCGACATTAGCGCCGAGTGACGACAGGGCACGTCGGAGCCGCCCGGGAGGGCCGGAGACGCAGGTGATCGAAGGTGTCAGACGACGTCGGCGGTGCGGGCGCGCCACCAGCCGAGGCCGCCCAGCACCACGGTCCAGAGGATCAGAAGCAGCGGAGCCGCCGGCCACGTCATCTCCAGCGTCACGTCCTCGGGCATCGACACCGCCGAGAACAGCACGTACCAGGTGACCTGCGCCGGCAGATACGACGCGATCGCGCCGAGACCGAGACCGTGCAGGACGACCGAGACCATCAGCTCCCCGAACGGCACCCACGCGCAGATCGCGAGCACACTGCCCGTCGTCGACCGTGTGAGCAGACCCAGCCCCGCTCCGATGAGCGACCACATCAGCGCGCAGAACAGACCGATGCCCATCACCTTGGCGACCGAACCGAGGTCGGCACCGTCGAAGCCCCCACCGAACAACATGAGCGTCGCGGCCGCCGCGACTTCCGTGACGATGCAGTACAACAACCCGATCACGGCGACGGTCGCGAACTTCACCCCGACGACCCGGTCGCGTCCCCGCGCGGTGAGGAAGGTCGTCACGATCGTTCGGTGCGCGAACTCGCTGCCCGTCGCCACCGCACCGAAGATCGCGGCGAACAGGAACACCAGCGACAACGAGAGGGAGATACCGACCGCGGCGGCGACGGCCTCGGCGAAACCGTCACCGAAACCGAGTTCGAGTTGCCGCGCGACCGGCAGCGTCAGCGCGCCGCAGAACAGACCCACCAGCAGTGGTGCGATGCCGAGGATCCACCAGTAGCGCAGGCTCAGGACCTTGCGGAACTCGGCGGTGAGAAGCACGGTCATGCGGTGGGACCTCCTTGCCCGGCCGGCGGTCGGTTCGGCTGCCCCCACTGCGGCTGCGGGTACTGCTGTGCGTTCGGGTACTGCTGTGCGTTCGGGTAGGGCTGATACTGCTGGCCGTGCCCCGGATACTGCGCGACCGGCGCGGCCGCATACCGACCCGCCGTCATCGCGAGGTAGACCTGCTCGAGATCGACGTGCTCGACACTCGTCCCGAACAGCGTCACCTCCGCGGTCGCGGCGATCTCGGCGATGCGGTCGGGAGTCACGCCGACCACCGCGAGCCGTCCGTCCTGCTGCACCTGCGCGTCGGTGTGCCCGGCCGCGGCGAGCGCGGTCGCGAGGCGGGCCGGGTCGGAGGCCGCGACGAACACCCGCGAGCGGTAGGCGTCGCGCAGGTCGGTCATCGAGGTCTCCGCGACCAGGTGACCGTTCGCGATGATCACGAGGCGGTCGGCCATCTGCTCGATCTCCCGCAGGATGTGGCTCGAGATCAGCACGGTCCCGCCGTTGGCGGCGAACGCGCGGAGGAAGTCGCGCAGCCAGGCCATGCCCTCGGGGTCGAGTCCGTTCGCCGGTTCGTCGAGCACGAGATAACGCGGTTGTCCGAGCAGGGCCGTCGCCAGGGCGAGTCGCTGCCGCATGCCGAGGGAGAACTCGCCGATACGACGTCGCGCGACCGACCCCAGGCCGACGAGATCGAGCATCTGCCTCGCCCGCTCGTCGGGCACGCCGATCGCGGCGCAATAGACCTGCAGGTGTGTCAGCGCCCGGTGCTTCGGGTGGGCGCTGCGCGCGTCGAGCACCGCCCCGACGACCTGTGCAGGCTGCCGCAGCGAGGTGAACGGCACGCCGTCGACGAAGGCGTTCCCGGCGCTCGGCCGGACGAGTCCGAGCATCATGCCGAGCGTGGTGGTCTTGCCCGATCCGTTGGGGCCGAGGAAACCGGTGATCGAGCCCGGTGGCACCGTGAACCACAGATTCGATACGGCCGTGTGGTCACCGAACGTCCTGCTCAGGCCGTGGACGGTGATCCCCGCGCCCGGTGTCCCCGAGGGCACCCGGGGATCGGGTGTGCCGTACGGCGGTTGCGCTGACGGTGCTGTCACGGATTCGGACCCCCGCGTCGTCGAGATGTGGGTGCGGCTCGTGCCGCGGTCGCCGTGAGCTTACGGGTCAGTCGAGGAAGGGCAGGACAGCGTCGAGGAACTCGCGGGGCGCGTCGAGCTGAGGACAGTGCCCGGCGTCAGGGATGATCACCACCCGTCTCCGGCCCCCGGCCTGCACCCGTCGCGCGGCGTGAGCGGGCGTCAACCGGTCGCGTGCGCCCCACACCAGCAGGGCCGGCATGTCGAGGGCGTGCACCATCTCCGGGATCGGCAGTCGACCGAGCTCACCGATCGCGTGCCGGCCCACGGTCAGCAGCGTGTCGACCTGCTCGCGGGTCGCGTAGTTCGCCGCGAACGCCGTGCGCGCCGCCCGGTCGAAGGTGCCGCGTCGGTGCACGGCGGCCCGCGCGTACAGGGCACCCATGGCCTGCTGCATCACCGGGGCGGGCAGCGGACGCAACAGCAGGCGCGACAGTTCGACCGGCATGCTCGCACCCCGCGTCCACCACCGGGGGATCCCGGCGAGACCCGGCATGTCGGCGAGCACCACGCGGCCGACCCGGGACGGGTGGACCGACGCGAACACCAGCGCGGTCACCGCACCGAGCGAGTTCCCCACCAGCGACACCGGTTCGGGAACGTCGTCGACGAGGTCGGCCAGGACGTCGACGTAGTGGTCGAGCACGGGTGTCTTCCAGTGCTGCGCGCTGCGCCCGAAACCGGGCAGGTCGACCGTGAGCACCCGGTGCCGCTCGGCGATCGCCGGCGCGACTTTGCACCACGTACCGCCGTGATCGGAGAAGCCGTGCAGCAGGACGACGGTGCGCGGTCCCGCACCGGACTCCCGTACGAACATCTTCCCGCCGGTCGGCACGGTCAGTCCTTCGGGACCGGAACACCGGCGTCGAGCGCCGGTGTCTCTCCGCTCGCCGGGAGAACGGGACGGGCGGCGGGCCACGTGGCCGGAGGCGGACCGAAGGCGTCGCGGGCGTTCTGGATAGTGCGCTTGCCCAGCGCACGGTTGCCGACGCCACCGATCGCGGCACCGATGCCCGCGGGGACGAGCTTGCCGATCAGCAGCGGACTGCGCTTGGCGAAGTACCGGCGGATGAACTTCTTGACCAGGGAATTGTTCAGCGTCTTCAGCTGGGTGCCTCCCGCGCCGGTGGTCAGGGCCTTGGGCCAGTTCCGCAGCGACGCGCCGGTCGCGGTCGCGACGATCTCCCGGCCGGCGTCACCGAGGGAGACGGCGAGCACCAGCGCGCGGCGCTGCTCGTGGTTGTGGGGTTCGATCCCGTGCACCGACGCGATGGCCAGGGTGAGCAGCGCGGACGCCTCGAAGAAGAAAGCCGTCTCGGCGCCGACCGCGCCGATGGCCGCGAGTGTCCCGATGCCGGGGAAGGCAGCGGTCGCGCCCGCCGCGGACCCGCTGCCGGTGACGGTCAGCAGGAACTGCTTCTCGAGCCGCTCGATGATCTGCGCCGGGGACTCGTCGGGGTGCGAGCGCCGCATGAGATCGACGTACTTGGCCACCGCAGGGCCCTGCAGCCTCGCGCCGTTGTCCAGCATCTTGACGATAAAGGCCTCTGCGACGCCTGCCTTGTTGCTCATCGTGCCCCTGTTCTCCGGTGCTCTTGTCTTCCGGACTGCTCTCACTACGCTGGTGCCATGACCGGGTCCGCAGTCGGTGTGTCGGACGGCGCCAGGCGGCGTCCGACACCCCTGCTGACACCCTACGTACGGTCGTACGAGGGGTATCGGCTCGACGGTTTCCCGCCGGGGACCCATCTGGGTATGCCCTCTCCGGAGGTCACCGTAATCCTCACGATCTCCGAACCCGTCGAACTCTCGCGGGGCGACGGACGGTGCCCGGAACGTTTCGACACGCTCGCCGGAGGGTTGTCGACGCAACCGGTGCCCATCGTCCACCACGGACGGCAGCACGGGATCCAACTCGCGCTCACCCCCGCGGGTGCCCGCGCCCTGCTCGGTGCGCCCGCCGCCGCGCTCGGTCCGTGGGCCGTCGATCTCGAGGACGTCATCGGCGCCGACGGCCGGGAGTTGTTCGACCGGATCTCCGCGGCCGAATCGTGGGACGAGCGGTTCGCCGTCCTCGACCGGATTCTCACCCGCCGCCTGGTCTCCGCACGGTCGACGAGCCCGGACGGGCACCTCGTCCACGCCTGGCACCTGCTCGTGACGGACCCGGCCCGCCCGGTCGGTGCCGTCGCGGACGAACTCGGATGGAGCAGGCGACACCTCGCGAACCGGTGCGCCGCCGAGTTCGGACTGTCCCCGAAGGACGTGGCCCGGGTGGCACGCTTCGACCGGTCGCGACGGATGCTGCGGGCCGACCCCGGCCGCCGCCTCGCCGATGTCGCCGCCGAGTGCGGCTTCTACGACCAGGCGCATCTCGCCCGCGACTGGCGCGATCTGGCGGGCGTCCCGCCGTCGCGGTGGCTCGAGGACGAGGTGTTCCCATTCGTCCAAGACGATCGAGACGTTCCGGGCCGACACTCGGAGGCATGACGAACACAACGAATTCCACGCAGCAGTCGGCCACCGTCGCACCCACCCTCGACACGGTGTGGCCGTGCTTCGCCTACACCGACGCCCGGGGCGCGATCCGTTTCCTCGTGGAGACCCTCGGGTTCGCCGAAGCGGAGGTCTACGGGGAAGGGGACCGCGTCGACCACGCAGCCCTGCTCTGGCCGCACGGCGGAGGGGTCATGCTCGGCTCGACCGGTCGCGGGTCGCCGCTCGACCAGCACGCCGACAAGGGCACCGCCTATCTCGTGCTTCCCGACGACGTCACCGTCGATGCCCTGTACGAGAGGGTGCTCGCCTCGGCGCAGGCGGAGGACCCGGCGGTCCGCGCGACCGTGACCGTCGAACTCCGCGACGAGGACTACGGATCGCACGGGTTCACCTGCCGCGACCCGCACGGCGTGTACTGGACGATCGGCACCTACCGACCCCGTCGGCCGTAGGAACCGTCGCAGGGGATCAGCGGGCGACCGCGCCGTGCCCTTCGGGGACCACCTCGCTCGGACGCGGCGGGGGCGGCGGTGTGCCGTCCCCGAACGGCCGCCCGCCGAGCGCCTCACGGCCGTGCGGATCGAGCCAGTTCGACAGGTCCGGTCCCTTCGGCACGATGCCCGTGGGATTGACGTCGGTGTGCACGAGATAGTAGTGCTGCTTGATCTGCACGAAGTCGATGGTGTCGCCGAAGCCGGGTGTCTGGAACAGATCGCGCGCATAGGCCCACAGCGCCGGGAAGTCCGCCAGCCGGTTCCGGTTGCACTTGAAGTGCCCGTGGTAGACGGGATCGAACCGGACGAGCGTGGTGAACAGGCGCACATCGGCCTCGGTGATGGTCTCGCCCACGAGATAGCGCTGCGCCCCGAGGCGTTCCTCGAGCCAGTCGAGGCGGGCGAAGAGCCGATCGAAGGCCTTGTCGTAGGACTCCTGCGAACCGGCGAAACCGCACCGGTACACGCCGTTGTTGACGTCCTGGTAGACGAGTTCCGCCACCTCGTCGATCTCGTCCCGCAGCTCCTCCGGATACAGATCAGGGGCGCCCTCGCGGTGGAACTGCGTCCACTCGGTGGAGAAGTCGAGGGTGATCTGCGGGTAGTCGTTCGTCACGACCTGCCCGGTGGGCACGTCGACGACGGCCGGGACGGTGATGCCGCGGTCGTATCCCGGGAAGCGCGCGAAGTACGCGTCCTGCAGTCGCGGGATGCCGAGGACGGGGTCGACCCCACCCGGGTCGAGGTCGAACGTCCAGCTGCGCTCGTCGTGCGTCGGGCCGCACAGTCCCAGCGACAGAGCGTCCTCGAGACCGAGCAGCCGCCGCACGATCAGGGTGCGGTTGGCCCACGGACACGCCCGGGCGGCGACGAGCCGGTACCGCCCCGACTCGACGGGATAGCCGTCGCGCCCGTCCGCGGTGATGCGGGTGGGGATGTAGTTGGTGTCCCGGGTGAACTCCGCACCCGGCTCGACGTACTTGTTCTCGGTCACCTACGCATCCTTCCGCGCACACTCGTCACTTCCCGGGTGGAACCCGAACCGTCACGAGGGTTCCCCAGATGTCGTATCCCGACACCGCCGCGACCGTCCGGGCACCGCGGTTGTCGCGGCGCATGCGGGCCAGCGGGACGAGTCCGGCATCGAGCGCGTCGTGGGTCGCCAGCGTCGCGACCGTCGAGGCGAGCCCGAGCCGGCGCGCCGGCGGTGTCGTCAGCACCCGCACGTCGGCCAGCAACGACCCGAGTTCGCTGTAGGCCGCGCCGGCGAGGGGACGGTGATCGTCGTCGAGCAACACGAACACGCGCGACGGTCCCGTCGGCGACAGTTCTGCCTCGGTGACGTCGTCGGGCGGGCAGCACCGCAGTAGCTCGGCGAGGTCCTCGGGGTCGTCGGAGATGAGCGGGTTCTCGACGCGTGTCGCGTCGATCCAGTCGGTGCACAGAGCGAGGATCTCCGTGCGACCCGCGTGGCCTGCGACGACGAGCTCGGCGTTCGGGGCGTCGATCTCGGCCGGGTCGGGTTCGGCCGCGAGGCGGAAGACCGCGGTGCCGGGTCCGACGATCGCGGTGGTGCGTTCCACGGCGAGCAGTCGGACGTCGCGGACCGAGTCGTCGATGCGCGTGACGCACCCGGGTTCGACGAGAGCGCCGTCGGGTAGGCCCAGTGCACGACACCACGCGAGGGCGGCGATGCTCGAGATGTGCGGGTCCACCCCGCTACCGTAGACCGCCGACGAGGGGAGAGGTCCGGTGAGCGACGACAGCGAGGTGGGCACGCGCGAACGCGGGTCCGATGTGGCGGTGGAGATGTCCGACGGTGCCCGATGGGCGGCGTTGGGCGCCCTGTGCCTGGGCTTCTTCATGATCCTGGTGGACAGCACGATCGTCGCCGTCGCCAACCCGGCGATCATGCGGACCTTCGGAGCCGACATCGCTGCAGTCGTGTGGGTCACGAGCGCATATCTGCTCGCCTATGCGGTGCCGCTGCTCGTGACGGGTCGCCTCGGTGACCGCTTCGGTCAGCGCCGGGTCTACCTCTGCGGGCTGGTGCTGTTCACGATCGCATCGTTGTGGTGCGGTTTCTCGTCGACGATCGAGATGCTCATCGTCGCCCGCGTGTTCCAGGGGTTCGGCGCGGCGCTCATGTCGCCGCAGACCATGGCCGTGGTGACGCGGATCTTCCCGCGTGAGCGGCGCGGGACCGCGATGGGCCTGTGGGGCGCCGTGGCCGGGGTCGCGACACTCGTCGGGCCGCTCGCCGGCGGTGTCCTGGTCGACGGACTGGGCTGGGAGTGGATCTTCTTCGTGAACGTGCCCGTCGGGATCGTCGGGTTCGCGCTCGCCGTGCGGTACGTGCCGGTGCTGCCCACGAGCCCGCACCGGTTCGACGTGCTCGGCATGCTGCTCAGCGGTGCCGGCCTGTTCTGTCTCGTGTTCGGGATCCAGGAGGGCAACTCGTTCGAGTGGACCGCCCGCGTGTGGGCGCTGATCGGACTGGGCATCGTGTTGCTCGTCGTGTTCGTCGCCCAGCAGTCGCGCAACCGCGGTGAACCGCTCGTACCGTTGTCGCTGTTCCGGGACCGCAACTTCGGGCTGGCGAACATCGGCATCGCGACGATGGGATTCGCCATCACCGGCGTCATGCTGCCGATCATGTTCTACGCCCAGTCGGTGCGCGGTCTGAGCCCGACCGGCGCCGCGATGCTCATGGTGCCGATGGCGGTGTTCAGCGGTGTGCTCGCGCCGCTCGTGGGCAGGCTCGTCGACCGGGTCCATCCGCGGCTGATCGCCGGCACCGGCTTCTCGCTGCTCACGATCGGGCTGGGTTGGCTCGCGCTGGTGATGACTCCCGACGCGGAGATCTGGCAGTTGCTGCTGCCGATCGCCCTGATCGGAGTAGCGAACGCGGGTATCTGGTCGCCGCTCTCCGCCACCGCGACGAACGGTCTCGCACCGAGCCGGGCCGGGGCGGGTTCCGGTGTGTACAACACGACGCGTCAGGTGGGCGCGGTGATGGGCAGTGCCGCTCTCGGCGCGATCATGGCGGCGCGGTTGAGTGCCAACGGTGTCGGCGGGGGAGGAGGTGCGGCGGAGATGGAAACGTCCGGCGCGGTCCTGCCGGAGCCCCTACGCGAACCGTTCGCCGCGGCGATGGCCGAATCGTTGTGGCTGCCCGCAGGCATCCTGCTCATCGGGCTCGTGGCCGTACTCGCCTTCGACCGTCCCGCAAGCCAGAAGGAGCAGCGCGCCGCCGAAGAGCGTTCGGCGGCAGCGAGCGCCTGACGGACGTTCCGACGACCACCCTGTGGCACCTTCCCGGTTGTCCGTGACCCGCCGTTTCCTCACATGGTTGTGATCCGCGCCATATAGTGCAGGCACGCACGCCGGGCGGGAGGTGGCATGTCGGTGGCCGTAGTGGAAATTCCTGCAGGGAGTCGGTGGCTCCGGGACGATCGGGTCACTCGCCGCGACAGCGGCATCCTCCAGTACGACTGCCTGGAGCCGTGCCTCGCCGAGCTGCTCGACCGGAGTGCGCTGCGTTTCGCGAACCGCGTCGCGGTCGTCGACCGGTGCGGCCGCACACTCACCTACCGCGAACTGTGGGCCGCCGCCGCCCGCGTCGCCGGTGGTCTCCTCGATCAGGGAGTCGGCCCCGCCGATCGGGTGGTCATCTGTCAGCCGAACGGGGTCCGCTGGTTGATCGGGTTCCTCGGCGTGGTTCTTGCCGGGGGCGTCCCGGTGCTCCCCGACCCGAGCTGCAGCCCCGAGGAAGCGGCGGAGATCGAGGTCCACAGCGGTGCGGTACTCACCCTGGACTCCGACCTGCCCGACGGCGTCGCCTTCCTCGACGGAGGTGCGTCACCGGACGAACTCGCGGTCCTCTACTACGTGCGCGTCGCCGGTGGTGGACTGCGCGGCGTCGAACTGACCAACACCAACGTGCTGTCGACGATCGAGGCCGTCGCCCACGCGATGGATCTCGTCGGCGACGGCGTGCGGACCGTGCTGACGGCGCCGCTGTCCACGGCGGTCGGATGCAGCGTCCAGTTGCTGCCCACGCTCGCCTTCGGAGGGACCGTCGTGGTCTCGGGATCCCGCGTGATCCGCGCACCGTGGCGTCATCTCCGCGCCGCCTTCCCCGCCTCGCGCTTCGTGCGGGGATGGGGTGTCGCCGAGACGGGCGGGATCGGTCTGCTGCTGCCGTCGGAACACCGCTCCCGCCATCCCCGCAGTGTCGGCGTGCCGTTCGGAGGGATCGAGGTCGCGCTGCTCGGGCCCGACGCCGAGCACGGCATGGGCGAACTGCTCTGTCGCGGACCGAGCGTGGCCCGCCGCTACTGGCGCGATCCGTGCGCCTCGGACGAGGCATTCACGGACGACGGCTGGTTCCGCACGGGCGATCAGGTGCGCATCGACGACGAGGGCTTCGTCGAGCAGATCGCCGTCCGGGTGTCGTGAACCCTGCAACAGGTTCTCGTCGGGTATACAGCCTGTAACCGGATGAACCGGCATTTTCCGTAGTGGAGAGGTGTGTCCATGTCCGACGTAGTCCTGCTCGAACGACGCGATCGCGTTCTCGTCATCACCATCAACCGGCCCGAGGCGCGCAACGCCGTCAACGCCGCCGTGAGCCATGCGCTCGCCGAGGCGGTCGACCAGCTCGACAGCGACGACTCCCTGTCGGTCGGTGTGCTCACCGGCGTCGGCGGCAACTTCTGCGCGGGCATGGACCTCAAGGCGTTCGTCGCCGGCGAGAACGTGGTGGTGCCCGGTAAGGGTCTCGGTTTCACGGAGGCGCCGCCGCGCAAGCCGCTCATCTCCGCCGTCGAAGGATTCGCCCTCGCCGGCGGAACCGAACTCGTCCTGGCCACCGACCTCGTCGTCGCCGCGAAGGACGCGAAGTTCGGCATCCCGGAGGTCAAGCGCGGCCTCGTCGCCGGTGGCGGTGGCCTGCTGCGCCTGCCGTCGCGCATCCCCTACCAGAAGGCCCTCGAACTCGCTCTCACCGGGGACGCGTTCACCGCCGAGGAAGGCTACGGATACGGTTTCGTCAATCGCCTCACCGAACCCGGTGGGGCACTCGAGGGTGCATTCGAACTGGCCGAGCGCATCACGGCGAACGGACCGCTCGCCGTGGCGGCGACCAAGGAGATCATCGTCCGCTCGGCCGACTGGTCGAGCGAGGAGGCGTTCGCGAAGCAGATGGAGATCATGGCACCCGTGTTCACCTCGGAGGACGCGCGTGAAGGCGCCACCGCCTTCGCCGAGAAGCGGCCTCCTGTGTGGAAGGGTCGCTGAGCTCCGGTGTGGAAGGGGCGCTGAGCTCCGGTGCGGAAGGGCCGCTGACCGGCCGGACACTCGAGGGCGAAGGAACGACAGATGGCGAGGATCAGGTGACCGACGGATTCGCAGAACTGCACGTGCACATCGAGGGCACGCTCGAACCCGAACTGATCCTCGCCCTCGCCGAGCGGAACCGCATCGAGCTGCCCTATCGCGATCTCGACGATCTGCGCAGCCGCTACCAATTCACCGATCTGCAGTCGTTCCTCGACCTGTACTACGCGAACATGGAGGTTCTGCGCACCGCGCAGGACTTCGCCGACCTCGCCCGCGCCTATTTCGCTCGTGCGGCGCGGGCGGGCGTCACCCGCGCGGAGTTCTTCTTCGATCCGCAGGCCCACACCTCGCGCGGTGTTCCGCTGCCCGAGGTCGTGGCCGGGCTTTCCGACGCGGTCGCCGGTGCACATCGGGAGTTCGGGGTCGATGCGGCGATGATCGCGTCGATCGTGCGCGATCGCCCCGTGCCCGAAGCCCACGAGGTGTTCGGCGAACTGCTGCGCCTCGGCGCGCCGATCATCGCCCTCGGCCTGGACTCGGCGGAGGTCGGCCACCCGCCGTCGCTGTTCGAGGACGTCTTCGCACGGGCGCGGGCCGAAGGGCTGCACATCACGGCGCACGCGGGGGAGGAGGGACCTCCGGAATACGTCTGGCAGGCGCTCGACCTCCTCGGCGCCGAGCGCATCGACCACGGCATCCGCTCGCTCGAGGATCCCGAACTTGTCGCGCGCCTGGTCGACGAGAGTATTCCGCTCACCGTCTGCCCGTTCTCGAATGTCCGCCTCCGCGTGGTGGATACGCTCGCCGACCATCCGCTGCGCCGCATGCTCGAGGCGGGCCTGTCGGTGAGCGTGCACTCGGACGATCCCGCCTATTTCGGTGGTTACGTCGACGACAACCTCGCAGGGCTGAAGGATCAGCTGGGTCTCACCGACGCCGAGCGGGATGTGCTCCGGCGCAATTCGTGGGATGCCGCCTTCCTCTGAGTCCGTCCAGGTGAGTCTGCCCGGGCGTCACTCGCCCAGGACGCGGCGCAGATACGGGTTCGTGAAGGTGCGGTGCGGATCCACACGGTCGCGCACGGCGAGGAAGTCGTCGAACCGAGGGTAGAGCTCGCGCAGATCGTCCGCGGTCAGGGAATGCAGCTTGCCCCAGTGCGGGCGGCCCTGCGCGGCACGCAGGATCGGCTCGACACCGTCGAAGTAGGCCGTGTGGTCGCGCCGATGGTACTGGTGCACGGCCACATAGGCGGTGTCGCGGCCGTGGGCCGTGGACAACCACACGTCGTCGCCCCGCGCGAACCGCACCTCCACCGGAAAACCGACGCGAACGTCCTTACGCTGCAGCCACGCATCGATCTCGCGCAGAACCGCTGGAAGGTGCTCGGCGGGGAGCGCGTACTCCATCTCCCGGAACCGCACCCGGCGGATGGACGCGAACACCCGGTAGCTGCGGTCGATGAAGGTGCGCGGGGACAACGCCCGTGACGCGACCCGGTTCAGCGCCGGGATGGTGGCGGGAATCCGCGTCTCGACCTGCTGGAAGAGCGCGAAGGCACCGTTGGAGAGCAGTTCGTCGTCGAGGAGGGTGCGCACCCGCCCGACCGGCTGCACCGGTGTCTCACCGGGGAGGCGGGTGTTGCGTTTGATGAGCACTCCGTCGGTGTGCGGGAACCAGTAGAACTCGAAATGGTCGACACCGCTGCGTAATTGGTCGAGGGCATCGAGTGTCGTGCGGAGCGAGGAGGGTGCTTCCTCCGCGCGCAGGCGGAATGCGGGGACACAGTCGAGCGTGACGGTGGCGAGCACGCCGAGGGCGCCGACTCCGAGCCGGGCGGCCTCGAACAGGTCGGGTTCGTGCTCGGGGGAGCAGTCGACGATCCGGCCGTCGGCGAGCACGATCGTCGCGCCGCACACGGCTGCCGCCAGTCCGCGGAAGGTCGCACCGGTGCCGTGGGTGCCGGTCGAGATCGCGCCGGCGACGGACTGGACGTCGATGTCGCCGAGATTCGGTACGGCGAGGCCCTGTGCCCACAGCAGGTCGCTCAGATCGCGCAGTCGCGTCCCCGCCCGAACGGTGACACGCGCGCCGGTGGCCGACGGTTCCACCGCGACGAGACCGGACATCCGGTCGAGCGAGATCAGTGTGCCGTCGGTGACGGCCGCGCCGGTGAACGAGTGCCCGGCGCCCACGGCCTTGACGTGTTCGCCCTGTTCGGAGGCGCGGGCGACGACGCGCGCGAGGTCGTCGACATCGCCGGGGGTCTCGAAACGGCGGGGTGTCGCGCTCTCGGTACGCGCCCAGTTGCGCCAGGTGGCCATGCCTCATCTTCGACCTGGACGAGCGTCCAGGTCAACACCTGCTCGCGAATCTTTCCCGACCTCTACCATCAGGTCATGCCGAATCGGTTGCCTGCTGACGAGCGTCGCACCCAACTCGTGGCTGCGGCACTGGAACTGGCGGAAGGCGGGGGAGTGGGAGCTGTCACGGTCCGCGCCGTCGCCGAGAAGGCCGGGGTGTCACTGGGTGTCGTCCACTACTGTTTCGACAGCAAGGAAGACCTCGTCGTCGCCATGGCGAACGCCGTCGTCGGCGAACTCGCCGGAGCCATGCACGCGGCCTTCGACGTGCCCGAGGACACGCAGCAGACCGGCGGCGTCGAGTGTCTCCGCTCGATGCTCCACACCGGTCTTCGCGCCATGTGGTCGGCCATCGAATCCACGCCGGGGTTGCAGACCCTCACCTACGAGATCACCGCCTACTCGCTCCGGCACCGCACCGACGGCAGTCCCGCCAGCGGCGACATCGCCGTGGAGCAGTACCGCCTGATGGACGAGCAGGCTCGGCTGTTCCTCGACACGTGCGCCGAGCGATGCGGTCTCGAATGGTCGCTGCCCACCGGGACGCTCGCACGACTGTCGCTGTCCGCGCTCGACGGAGTCGTGCTCCGGTGGCTCGTCGATCGCGACGGTGAGGCGGCCACGGCCGAACTGGGAGTCGTCGCCGACATCATCGCGACCCGTGCCGTAGAACGTTCCTGACCCGACCCGACCTTTCGAAGGGATCGCCCGTGCTCCGTGCTGCTTCCGCTCACGACGATGCCCTCGATCGGGTGCAGGCGGCGACGGCCGACCTCGACCCGCCGTTCGCTGCCGTCGACCTGCCCACCCTGCGACGCAACGCCGACGACCTGATCCGCCGCGCGAACGGTGTGCCCGTACGGGTCGCGAGCAAATCGGTGCGCTGCCGCGCCGTCCTGTCCGAGGTCCTGGGCCCGGAACTGACCGCTCGCGGCGGTTTTCGCGGCATCATGGCGTACTCGCTGCGCGAGGCCCTGTGGCTCGTCGAGCACGGCGCCCGCGACATCCTGATGGGATATCCGACGGTCGACCGGACGGCGCTCGGGCGTCTCGCGGCGTCGCCCGAAGCGGCACAGGCGATCACGCTCATGATCGATTCGGCGGAGCACCTCCGCATCACCCGCGAGGTAGCCCGCGATGCTGTGGGGGAGAACGGCTTCCGGCCACGAGTCTGCCTGGACATCGATGCGTCGCTGCGGGTGGGTCCGGTCCACCTCGGGGTGCGGCGTTCGCCGATACGCACCCCCGCGAGCGCGGCCGAGCTGGCCCGTCGCGCCGAGGACGCCGGGTTCGACGTCGTCGGCGTGATGTTCTACGAGGCCCAGATCGCGGGTCTGCCCGACTCGTCGCTACCGGTTCGGCTCGTCAAGGGCCTGTCGGCTCGGGAACTCGCCTCACGCCGACGCGCCGTGGTCGACGCGGTCCGAACGATCGTGGGCGAACTCGAACTGGTCAACGGCGGCGGCACCGGGTCGCTCGAGGTGACCACCGCCGACCGGGTCGTCACCGAGGCCACGGCGGGATCGGGACTGTACGTTCCCACCCTGTTCGACGGTTACCGCGCGTTCACTCCGACACCGTCGATGTTCTTCGCGCTACCCGCCGTGCGGAAACCGGCACCGTCGATCACGACGTTGTTCGGCGGCGGATACATCGCATCCGGCCCGGCCGGGGCCTCGCGGGTCCCGCGTCCGGTCCGGCCCGCGGGGCTGAAACTGCTGGGGACGGAGGGCGCGGGGGAGGTGCAGACCCCGGTCCGCGGTCGCGCGGCCGCGTCGATCCGCATCGGGGGACGGGTGTGGTTCCGCCACGCGAAGGCCGGCGAACTGTGCGAGAGGTTCGACCGGGTGTATCTCGTCGACGAGCACGGACGCACCGAGGTGCCCACCTACCGCGGTGAGGGCGGCTGCTGGTGACCTCTCGCCTCCGGCGAGAATGAGTTCCATGCCGTTGACGTTCTTCCCCGGATCGGTCGGCCGGGTCCACTGGCGGTCCTGGCCGGTCGAGGATGCGCGTGCCGCTGTCGTGTTCGCCCACGGCTTCGGGCAGCACACCGGGCACTACCACCGTTTCGCGTCCGGTCTCGCGGCTCACGGCATCGCACTGTGGGGACTCGACCTCGCCGGCCACGGACTCTCGGAAGGAGAGCCCGGCTCACCCGGCGACGTCGGGCGCCACGCCGAGGACTTCGGCGTGCTCGCCGGGATCGCCGCCGAGTCGGGTCTGCCCCTGGTGGCGATGGGACATTCCCTCGGTGCGGCAACCGTCCTGACGGCGCTGGCGTCCGGCGCGTCCAGCGGCACCCGTTTCGCGGGCGTCGTCCTGTGCGGTACGCCGCGCACCGCGGCGCTGCCGGCGACGGCCGAAGCGCTTCGCACGAGCGACCTGCCGGTCCTGCTGGTCCACGGCGTCGACGACCGGCTCGCCCCGATCGATCCGGTGCGCGACTGGGCGGCGGCGGTGCCGCGGGCGCAGCTGCTCGACTATCCCGATGCCGGGCACGACCTGCTCCACGAGCCCGTCCATCGCAGGGTGACCTCGGACGTCGCCGGGTTCGTGGGCGGGCCGGCCGTCTGACACCGCAGTCCCCGGAAGACGACCGGGCCCCTCGCGGTTGCGAGGGGCCCGGTGTGTTCGAAGCGTCAGTTGTAGATCGCTGCGATCTCGGCGCCGTGCTTGTCGTGGATGATGTTCCGCTTGAGCTTGAGCGTCGGGGTCAGCTCACCGCTCTCGATGCTGAAGTCGGTCTCGAGGATGCGGTACTTGCGGATCGACTCGGCCTTCGAGACCTTCTTGTTGGTCTCGGCGACGGCCTCGTCGATCTCGGCGATCAGGTCGGGGTTCTTGATCAGTTCCGCGACCGTCGTGCCTGCCGGCAGGTTGTGGCGCTCGAGCCAGCCCGGCAGTGCCTCCGGATCGAGAGTGATCAGCGCGCCGACGAACGGCTTGGAATCGCCGACCACGATGACCTGGCTGATCAGCGGGTGGGCGCGCAGCGAATCCTCGAGGACGGCCGGCGCGACGTTCTTGCCACCCGCGGTGACGATGAGTTCCTTCTTGCGGCCGGTGATCGAGATGAAGCCGTCCTCGTCGATCGCACCGATGTCGCCGGTGTGGAACCAGCCGTCGCGAATGGCTTCGTCGGTGGCCTTGTCGTTCTGCCAGTAACCGTCGAACACCTGGGGACCCTTGAGCAGCAGTTCGCCGTCCTCGGCGATCTTCGCCGCGCAGCCGTTGAACGGCTTGCCGACGGTGCCGATCTTCTGAGCTGCCGGGGTGTTCATGATGATGCCGCCGGTGGTCTCCGTCAGACCGTAACCCTCGTAGATGGTGACGCCGACACCGCGGAAGAAGTGGCCGAGACGTGCGCCGAGTGCGGCGCCGCCCGAGACGGCACGCGTGACGTTGCCGCCGAGCGCGGCCTTGAGCTTGCCGTAGACCAGCTTGTCGAAGACGAAGTGCTGGATCTTCAGGGCGAGGCCGGGGCCGCCGTTCTCGAGTGCCTTGCTGTACTCGATCGCGACGTCGGAGGCCTTCTCGAAGATCTTGCCCTTGCCGCCGTCGTAGGCCTTCTGCTTGGCCGAGTTGTAGACCTTCTCGAACACGCGGGGCACCGACAGGATGAAGTTCGGCTTGAAGACCGCGAACTGATCGAGCAGCGTCGACAGGTCGGAGGTGTGGCCCACGGTGACCTTGCTGTCGAAGGCCGCGAAGGAGATCAGGCGGGCGAAGACGTGCGCCATCGGGATGAACAGCAGGGTGCGCTGACCCTCGTGCATCGAATCGGGCAGGGCGAGACCGCAGGCGGCGGACTCGGAGGCGAAGTGACGGTGCTTGAGCTGCACGCCCTTCGGCCGGCCCGTGGTGCCGGAGGTGTAGATGAGGGTCGCAGCGGATTCGGCCGTGACCGAGTTGCGCCGTTCCTCGACCTGCTCGTCGGTGACCGCCGCGCCGCGTGCGATGAGTTCGTCGACCGCGCTCTTGCCGCCCGGCGCGGGCTCGATCTGCAGGACCTCACGCACGGTCGGGGCGTTCTCGGCGACCTCGCGGACCGTGTCGACGTGCCCGGAGTTCTCGACGATGAGCAGCTTGGTTCCGGAGTCCTCGAGGATCCACTGGGCCTGGTCGGCCGACGACGTTTCGTAGATCGCGACGGTGGCACCGCCCGCGGTCCAGATCGCGTAGTCGAGGAGCACCCACTCGTAGCGGGTCGCCGCCAGCACCGCGACGCGATCGCCGAGTTCGATGCCCGACGCCATCAGGCCCTTCGCCACGGCGCGTACCTCGGATGCGAACTGACGCGCGGTGACGGGAACCCATTTGCCGTCGACCAGCCGCTCGAACGGCACGAACTCCGGCGACTCCTTCTCGTGGCGGAAGACGCTGTCGGCCATCGACGTGTTCTCGGGGATCGAGAACGACTGTGGCACGGCAATCTCACTCACTGTGACCCCTCCATCGTTAGATACTGTCGGTGTGCATTGCATCACATGTCATTGGGAAATGCATTACCCCTCGGACTGATTTGCCCCTTTTTTACAGTCCGATAAGCAGTGATCTACGTAACAATGCTACCCGCCGGTAACGAGGATTACCACTATCGGATAGTCTCGTCGGTTTTTCCGGTACCCGAAGTACCGGTATCGCGGAGGAGGCGGACGGCCTCGTCGTCGCCGAGCTGGTGGAAATCCTTGTAAGCAGCGCCGACGCTGTCGGTGTCCACCGGTGTCCAGGGGCAGATCACCTCATCGGCCACCCGGCCCACTCGGCGCAGTGCTTCCGGGGAAGCCACCGGCACCGCAAGGACGACTCGGTCGGCGCCGGATGCGCGCGCAGCGAGACAGGCCACCGCCGCCGTCGCGCCCGTGGCCACCCCGTCGTCGACGACGACCGCCGTGCGGCCTGCCAGTGGTACGCGGGCGCGACCCGCGCGCAGGAAATCGGCGCGGCGGGCCAGTTCGGCGAGTTCGCGTCTCTCGATGTTGTCGACGGATTCGGGGGCTATCCGCCCGCGCCGGATCACGTCCTCGTTGAGGACCCGGAAGACGCCCTCGCCTGCCGCCTCCCCGGACTCGGTGGTCGGGCCTTCGGCGATCGCGCCCATCGCGAGTTCCGGATGCCACGGCACGCCCAGTTTGCGGACGACGAGGACATCCAGGGGTGCGTCGAGGGCGGCGGCGAGTTCGCGGGCGACGGGGATGCCGCCACGGGGAAGTGCGAGAACCACCGGGTCGGCGTCGCGCAGGTGCCCGGCCGACCGGGCGAGTCGCCGGCCCGCCTCCTCACGCGTGGCGTACCGCACGCCTCCAGTATGGGACGGTCCGCCCGGGCGGGGCGAGCATTCGCCGCCCGGACGGACCGATGGGGATCTCAGTCGAGCTCGCCCGACAGGTAGGAGTGGTAGGCGGGCAGATCGAGCTGACCGTGGCCGGACAGGCCGATCACGATCACCTCGGGCTCGGTGAGGCCGCGCGCGTACTCCGCGGCCGCTGCGATCGCATGCGACGACTCCGGCGCCGGCACGATGCCCTCGTTCCGGGCGAAGAGCACCGCCGCGGAGAAGGCATCGGTCTGTGCCACGGACTGTCCCTGCACGTAGCCGAGCTCGACGGTGTGGCTGAGCAACGGTGCCATGCCGTGGTATCGCAACCCGCCGGCGTGGATCGGATCCGGGATGAAGTCCTGGCCGAGGGTGTGCATCTTCAGCAGCGGCGTCAGACCTGCGATGTCGCCGTGGTCGTAGCGGTACTCGCCGCGGGTGATCGACGGGCACGCTGCGGGCTCGACGGCGACGACGCGCGTCGTCGCCCGCTCGTGGATGACCTCGCGCAGGAACGGAAACGACAGGCCGGCGAGGTTCGAACCGCCACCTGCGCAACCGAAGACCACGTCGGCCTGGTCCTCGCCCGCGGCCCGCAACTGCTCCACGGCCTCGAGGCCGATGACGGTCTGGTGCAGCACTACGTGGTTGAGCACGCTGCCGAGGGTGTAGCGGGCGGCGGCGTCCTTCACCGCGACCTCCACGGCCTCCGACACCGCGATGCCGAGCGAGCCGGGTGTGTCCGGGTGCTCGGCGAGGACGGCGCGACCGGCTTCCGTCAGATCGGAGGGGCTGGGATGTACTGTGCCGCCGTAGGTCTCGATGAGGAAGCGGCGGTAGGGCTTCGAGTCGTAGGAGGCGCGGACCTGCCACACCTCGAGATCGATACCGAACTTCGCGCACGCGAACGACAGGGCAGAACCCCACTGTCCGGCACCGGTTTCCGTCGTCAGTCGGGTGACGCCGTCGAGCGAGTTGTAGTAGGCCTGGGCGACCGCCGAGTTCACCTTGTGGCTGCCCACCGGGCTCACGCCCTCGTACTTGACGTAGATGCGGGCCGGGGTGCCGAGTGCCTTCTCGAACGAGCGGGCGCGGAACAGGGGAGTGGAGCGGTAACCGGCGTAGACCTCGCGCACGGCCTCCGGGATCTCGATGTCGGTCTCGGTCGACAGTTCCTGCGCGATCAGTCCCGAGGCGAACAGCGGCGCGAGATCGTCGGCGGTGATCGGTTCGCGGGTGCCCGGGTGCAGGTGCGGCGGCGGGGCCACCTCGAGGTCGCCGACGATGTTGTACCAGTGCGTCGGAATGCCCGAATCGGCAACGGACGGGGGTGTCGCGGACTCGTGCGCGGAGGGGGAAGCCGTCACTGTGGAATCCTTCGGTCGGGGACGATGAACCTGCCCAGTGTGACGCGCCCCGGGTGCCGGCGACGGGGTGGGGTGGGTCATTATTCGCGCGCTCGAGCCCAGGTCGCCGCCGGGTCCGGGCGCGAAGAGGTGGGTTCATCCGATAAACTGCTGGTCAAATGAGTGATATTCAAGACGCCCCCGACCAGGAGACCGCAGCTCTCACGTTTGCCGATCTCGACATCGATGCACGTGTGCTGCAAGCTCTTTCGGATGTGGGTTACGAGTCCCCGTCGCCGATCCAGGCGGCGACCATCCCACCGCTGCTGGAGGGACGGGACGTCGTCGGTCTCGCTCAGACCGGCACCGGCAAGACCGCCGCCTTCGCGGTGCCGATCCTCTCGCGTATCGACACCTCCGTGAAGCGGCCCCAGGCGCTGGTGCTGGCGCCCACCCGAGAGCTCGCGCTGCAGGTCGCGGAGGCTTTCGGTAAGTATTCCGTCCACATCCCGGGCCTGTCCGTCCTGCCCATCTACGGCGGCCAGGCATACGGTGTACAGCTGTCCGGCCTCCGTCGCGGCGCCCAGGTCATCGTCGGTACCCCCGGACGTGTGATCGATCACCTCGCCAAGGGCACCCTCGACATCTCCGAACTCGAGTTCCTCGTCCTCGACGAGGCCGACGAGATGCTCACCATGGGCTTCCAGGAGGACGTCGAGCGCATCCTCGCCGACACCCCCGACACCAAGCAGGTCGCGCTGTTCTCCGCGACCATGCCGGGCGCGATCCGCCGGCTGTCGAAGCAGTACCTGAAGGATCCGCAGGAGATCACCGTCAAGTCGAAGACGACGACGTCGGCGAACATCTCCCAGCGCTGGGTTCTCGTCTCCCATCAGCGCAAGCTCGACGCGCTGACCCGAATCCTCGAGGTCGAGACCTTCGAGGCCATGATCATCTTCGTGCGCACGAAGCAGGCCACCGAGGACCTGGCCGAGCGCCTGCGGGCCCGCGGTTTCTCCGCCGCCGCCATCAACGGCGACATCGTGCAGGCCCAGCGCGAGCGCACGATCAACCAGCTCAAGAACGGCACGCTCGACATCCTCGTCGCCACCGACGTCGCCGCGCGTGGTCTCGACGTCGAGCGCATCAGCCACGTCGTCAACTACGACATCCCTCACGACACCGAGTCGTACGTGCACCGCATCGGCCGCACGGGCCGCGCCGGCCGCACCGGCGACGCGCTGCTGTTCGTCGCTCCGCGTGAGCGGCACCTGCTCAAGGCGATCGAGCGGGCCACCCGCCAGCCCCTCGCAGAGATGCAGCTGCCCACCGTCGAGGACGTCAACGCCCAGCGCGTGTCGAAGTTCAACGACTCGATCACCGAGGCGCTCGCCTCCGATCACCTGCAGCTGTTCCGCACGTTCATCGAGGACTACGAGCGCGAGCACGACGTGCCGCTCGCCGACATCGCGGCCGCGCTGGCGGTGCTGTCTCGCGACGGCGAGTCGTTCCTCATGGAGGCCGAACCCGAGCCGGTCGCACCGCCGCGCCGCGAGCGCGAACCGCGCGAGCGCCCGCCGCGTCGCTTCGACGACGGGCCGAAGGTCGGTCGCGACGGCCAGGAGATGACCACCTACCGCATCGCCGTGGGCAAGCGTCACCGCGTGCAGCCCGGTGCGATCGTCGGTGCCATCGCCAACGAGGGGGGACTGCGCCGCGGCGATTTCGGGCACATCAGCATCCGTGCCGATCACAGCCTCGTCGAGCTGCCGAAGGATCTGTCGCCGCAGACTCTCGACGCGCTGCGCTCCACCCGCATCTCGGGCGTGCTCATCCAGCTTCAGCCCGACTCCGGCGCACCGTCCGGACGTCCCAGCTCGTATCGCGGACGCGACGACCGTCGCGGCGACGATCGACGCGGGGGAGACCGTCGCGATCACGGCAAGCGTGATCGTGGCGGCAAGCGCGAGTACAGCGACAGCCGTGGCGGCCGCTCCGGCGACTTCACGCACCGCAGCGACCGTAACGACCGTGGTGGTCGCGGCGGATACCGCGACTGACGTCCGTCATTTCATCCGTTGCGGGCCTGATCCTCGGTCAGGCCCGCAACGCGTTGCGCAGGGCGTCGAATCGGTTCGGAGAACAGCGTCACTTCGGCAACAGGTCGTGTTCTCGGGCGCTCATGCGCCGAGTATGGGGGCTCCCGCCGACACCTTCGGTCCCGAATCGGCGAACTGCGTGCGGTACAGCTCCGCGTAGCGGCCGCCCGCCGCCAGAAGGTCGTCGTGGTTGCCGCGTTCGACGATGCGTCCGGCCTCGACGACCAGGATCTCGTCGGCGGCGCGGATGGTCGACAGGCGGTGCGCGATGACCACCGACGTGCGACCCTCGAGCGCCTCGGTCAATGCCTCCTGCACGGCGGCCTCCGAGGTCGAATCGAGATGGGCGGTGGCCTCGTCCAGGATCACCACCCGCGGATGGGCGAGCAGCAGCCGCGCAATCGTCAGCCGCTGACGTTCACCACCCGAGAGCCGGTAGCCGCGTTCGCCGACGACCGTGTCGAGTCCGTTCGGCAACGACGCGATCAGGGGCTCGAGGCGAGCGCGACGCAGGGCGTGCCACAGTTCGTCCTCGCCGGCTTCGGGGCGGGCGAGCAGCAGGTTGTTGCGGACCGTGTCGTGGAACAGGTGACCGTCCTGGGTGACCAGCCCGACCGTCGCGCGGATCGAATCGGCGGTGAGTTCGCGGACGTCCGCTCCGCCGAGCAGCACGGCACCGGCATCGACATCGTACAGTCGCGGGATCAGTTGGGCGATGGTCGATTTGCCCGCACCGGACGATCCGACCAGTGCGACCATCCGGCCCGGTTCCACGCGGAACGACACGTCGTGCAGCACCTCTTCGCCGCCCCGCGAATCGAGCACCGCGACCTCCTCGAGGGATGCGAGCGAGACCTTGTCGGCGGACGGATACGCGAAGGCGACATCCCGGAGTTCCACCGCGACCGGACCGTCGGGCACCGGCCGGGCGTCGGGCGATTGTTCGATCAGCGGCTTCAGGTCGAGGATCTCGAAGACCCGCTCGAAGCTCACCATCGCACTCATGACGTCCATGCGGGCACTGGCCAGCGCCGTCAGCGGCGAGTACAGGCGCGTGAGGAGCATCGCCATCGCGACCACCGAACCGGGATCGAGCTGGTCGCGCAGGGCATAGAAACCGCCGAGGCCGTAGACGAGCGCGAGCGCGAGCGCGGACACCAGTGTCAGGGCCGTGACGAACACGCTCTGCAGCATCGCGGTGCGCACCCCGATGTCGCGGACCCGCGTCGCCCGGACGGCGAACTCCCTCGACTCCTGCGCCGGACGGCCGAACAGCTTGACCAGGGTGGCGCCCGGAGCCGAGAATCGTTCGGTCATCTGTGTGTTCATCACCGAGTTGTGGTTGGCGGCCTCCCTGCTGAGCTGCGCGAGCCGGGCACCCATGTGCCGGGCGGGGATTACGAAGATCGGGAGCAGCAGCAGTGCGAGAAGTGTGATCTGCCAGGAGATCCCGATCATCACCACCAGGGTGATCGCGAGGGTGACGATGTTGCCGACCACGCCGGAGAGGGTGTCGCTGAAGGCGCGTTGTGCACCGATGACGTCGTTGTTCAGGCGTGAGACGAGCGCGCCGGTACGGGTTCTCGTGAAGAAGGCGACCGGCATGCGCTGCACGTGGTCGAACACCGTGGTGCGCAGATCGAGGATGAGATCCTCGCCGATGCTCGCCGACAACCAGCGGTTCGCGATCCCGAGGCCGGCCTCGACCAGTGCGATCGCGGCGATGATCACCGCGAGCAGCACCACGACCGAGACCGCGGCGCCGTCGACGATCGCGTCGATCACCCGCCCCGCGAGTACCGGTGTCGCGACGCCGAGAGCCGCGATGGTCACGCTCAGGACGAGATAGAAGGTGATGTTGCGGCGGTGCGGCCGGGCGAACTCGGCGATCCGCCGCAGGCTCGCTCGGGAGAACGGCCTGCGGTCGCTCTCGGCGTGCATCGCGTTGTACATCGCGTTCCACGCGGTGACTTCCATGCTCATGGTGTCGGCCTCCTCGGGTCGCAGCCGAGGCTAGGACCTCGAGTGCGCTCGAGGTCAAGCCTAGGCTCGCACCACGACAGGACGAGGCGTCAGCGAGCCACGTCGATCACCACGCGGGTCGGCCCGGTGAGGGAGTACACCGAGAACGGGGTGCCGTGTGCGGCGACGCCGATGAACGACTGGGTGACACCTTCGAAGACACCGGACCCGCTGACCTCCACCACGGATCCGCCGGCATCGGCGAGCACCGGATCCGGGCCGGCGTACTGCTCGACACCGCTGTCGAACGGATAGGCCGAACCGTCGATGAGCACCTGCAGCACGGCGTCGCCCGCAACGGGGACCTCGTTGCCGCTGCCCTGCTGGAGCGGCTCGTCGACATAGCCGACCCGCCATCCCGGTGTGCCCTCGCCGCCGAGTTCGTAGACCACGCGATCGAAGCCCTCGTGACGTCCGGTACGGATGTCGACGACGGTGAGCTTCGCACCCTCTCCCGCCGGGGAGACCTTTTCGCGCGCGTCGCGCGGGACCTCGTCGGAGGTGGTGGTCTCGGGAGCCGAGGAGGTCGGCGTGTCGACCGAGACGGCGGGGGAGGGCGCGGGCTCGTCGCCGCCGGCGGAGCATCCCGCCAGGACCAGTGCTGTTGCCGTGACGGCCAGTGCGAGACGCGTGTGCTTCATGGGGCTCATGGTACGTCGGAGCTGCCGGCGGTCCCTGGCGACGCTCGCGGGGGTTGACCGGATCGAGACGTGAGGCGCACAATTCATCCGAGGATGATTTCAACACTCGATGAATTGAGTGGACCATGAACATCGACCACATCTCCGACGCCGTCGACATCCGCGACCTGCACGTCCGGCGTGGCACCCACCGAGCTCTCGAGGGCGTGAGCGTGCGCGTCCCACGCGGTTCGATCACCGGACTGCTCGGCCCCTCGGGCTGCGGGAAGACCACACTGATGCGCGCGATCGTAGGCACCCAGATCGTCGAATCCGGCACGGTCACGGTGCTGGGCCTGCCCGTAGGCAGCGCCGAACTGCGCCGCCGTATCGGGTACGTCACCCAGTCGCCGAGCGTCTACCCCGACCTGACCGTCACCGAGAACGTCTCCTATTTCGCCTCCCTCTACGGGCGGAAGGGCCCCGCGGTCTCCGACACCCTCGCGGCGGTCGGGCTCACCGACCACGCCGACAACCGGACGTCGGCCCTTTCCGGCGGCCAGCTCGGACGGGTGTCGCTCGCGTGCGCACTGGTGGGCGATCCCGAACTCCTCGTACTCGACGAACCCACCGTCGGACTCGATCCACTGCTGCGCGCCGAGCTGTGGGAGCACTTCCGTGCGCTCGCCGACCGCGGCACCACCCTGCTCGTGTCGAGCCACGTCATGGACGAGGCCGACCACTGCGACGAGCTCGTCCTCCTGCGCGAAGGCCGGCTGGTGGCCCAGCTGACCCCGGTCGAACTGCGCGAACAGACTGGGGAGACGGGCCTCGAGAACGCTTTTCTCCGACTCATCCGGAACCGGACGGGAGCACGACCGTGAGCGCCGTCATCTATGCCACCACGACCACCCGCATCCTGCGTCAGCTGCGGGCCGACCATCGCACCGTCGCGATGATCGTGCTCGTCCCGAGCCTGCTGATGACGCTGCTGTACTTCATGTATCAGAACGCCCCCACCGGTCCGGGCGGAGTCTCGCTGTTCGACCGGATCGCCGTCACGATGCTCGGGATCCTCCCGTTCGTCGTGATGTTCCTGGTCACCTCCATCGCGATGCAACGCGAGCGCAGTTCGGGCACCCTCGAACGGCTTCTCACGACACCGCTGACGAAACTCGACCTGCTCGCCGGTTACGGCAGCGCCTTCTCGCTCGCGGCGGCCGTCCAGGCCGGTCTCGCCTGCGTGGTGGCCTTCTGGCTGCTCGACGTCACCAGCGCCGGATCGGTGCTGTGGGTGCTGGTCGTCGCGGTTCTCGTCGCCGTCCTCGGGGTCTCCCTGGGTCTGCTGTGCAGCGCCTTCGCCCGCACCGAGTTCCAGGCCGTGCAGTTCATGCCGGTGATCGTCATCCCGCAGTTCCTGCTGTGCGGGTTGCTCGTCGCCCGGGACGATCTGCCGGACTGGCTGCGCTGGATCAGCAACGCACTGCCGTTGAGCTACGCGGTGGAGGCGCTGCAGGAGATCACCGTGAATCCGGGGGTCACCGGCGTCATGGTGCGGGATCTGATCGTCGTTGCGGCATTCGCCGCCGCGGCCCTCACGCTCGGTGCGGCGACACTGCGCCGTCGCACCCCGTGACGAGCGAGGCCGGGGCGCGGCGCCCCGGCCGTCGCCCCGGCAATTCGGGCGCGCGTGACGACATCCTCGCGAGCGCCCGGGAACTGTTCGCCGCCAACGGCTTCGACAAGACGACGGTGCGTGCGGTCGCAGCCGGTGCCGGGGTGGACCCGGCGCTCGTGCACCACTACTTCGGCACCAAGTTGCAGCTGTTCACCGCGTCCATCGCGCTGCCGGTCGATCCGCGCGACGTCCTCGCCCCCGTCTACGCGGCCGCACCCGAGGATCTCGGTCGAGCTCTCGTGACCGCCCTTCTCGGTGTGTGGGATTCGCCGCACCGCGACGCGGCAGTGGCAATGTTCCGTGCGCAGATCGCAGGCGGTGACAGTGGTCTGATCCGCTCGTTCCTGCTGGAGGTCGCGCTCGCGCCGTTGTTCGAGCGCATCGATCGTCCGGTCGGCACCGGCAGACTTCGGGCCGAGCTGGTGGCCACCCAGATGACCGGGATCATGCTGGTGCGCTACATCATCGGACTCGAACCGCTCGCGTCGATGCCGTCGGAGCAGCTCGTCCAGATCGTCGCCCCCACCGTGCAGCACTATCTGACCGGCGACCTGCCCGGCATGTGACCGCAGCTTCGCGGCGTGCGCTTCGGTCGGAGACAGAAGCGCGCCGTCGACACGGTGCATCGGTCCGCGCACGACGCAAACGTAGAGCGGAGTGCGTCGTCAGGTCGAGTGCTCCCGCAGGAAGGCGATGTCCTCGGCGAGTCCCTCCGCCGGGGTCTCGAGCACGATCGGTGCGTCGGCCTGCACCGCGATCTCCGCGAGCAACTGCGGGTCGATCTGCCCGTCGGCGAGATTGGCGTGCCGGTCGCGGGCCGAATCGAACTCGTCACGCGAATTGTTCAGGTGCACCAGGTCGATCCGGCCGGTGACCGCCCGCACCCGTTCGACGACACCGACGAGATCCTCCCCGGCCGCCCAGGCGTGGCAGGTGTCGAGGCAGAAGCCGGGACCGTAGTCGCCGATGGCGTCCCACAGCCGCCCGATCGCGTCGATGTAGCGGGCCATCGCGAAGTCGCCGCCCGCGGTGTTCTCGACGAGGATCGGCACCCCGAACCCGCCCTTGTCCTCCTGCCGTTCGAACAGCTTGCGCCAATTCTCGACCCCGGCGGCGACGTCCTCACCTGCTCGCACGTGCCCGCCGTGGACGACCAGCCCGAGCGCGCCGATCCGCGCGGCCGCCTCGGCGTGGTCGGCGACGGCCTTGCGCGACGGCATCCGCACCCTGTTGTTCAGGCTCGCCACGTTGATGACGTACGGCGAGTGCACCACCACGTCGACGTCCGACGCGAGGATCTCCTCGGTGCGCGGATGCTCACCGGGCTTCGTCCACTTCTGCGGGTCCGACAGGAACACCTGCACCAGATCGGCACCGAGATGCTCGCCCTGACCGATGGGATCGTCGTCCTGCCGGACGTGCGCACCTATCCGCATGTGCCACAGGTTAGGGCAGTGTCCCGCCGACCGGGACCGCAATACCCGGACGTGCCCGGAATCTGCTCGACTCCTCGCATGGGCACACTCGAAGGCGGGAAACTCGACGGCAGGGTCGCGCTGATCACCGGCGCAGGTCAGGGGATCGGTCAGGGGGTCGCGTTCGCGCTGGCCCGCGAAGGCGTGGCCATCGCGGTCGCCGGCCGGACCGAGTCGAAGCTGATCGACACCGTCGAGCAGATCCGTGCCTTCGGTGGCACCGCCGAGCCGGTCGTGTGCGACATCGCCGATCCGGAGGCGATCGCAGCTGCGGTGGACCGGACGGTCGGGGCCTTCGGCGGTGTCGACATCCTCGTCAACAATGCGAGCTTCAATCCGCTCGGGCCGCTGCTCGACCTGAAGCCGGCCGTGCTGGAGAAGGCGTACCGCTCGGGTCCGCTCGCGGCGTTGCACGCCATGCAGCTCGTCCACCCGATCATGAAGGAACGCGGCGGCGGGTCGATCGTCAACATGGTCACCTCCGCGGCGGTGCGCTGGGATATGAGCGGCTACGGCGGCTACGCCTCGACCAAGGAGGCGCTGCGCTCGCTCACCCGCACCGCGGCAACGGAATGGGGGACCGACGGCATCCGCGTCAACGCCATCGCCCCGCACGCCTTGTCGCCCGGCCTGAAATGGTGGACGGAGACGAACCCGGAGGAGGCCGCCGAGTTCGTGAAGTCCATCCCGCTCCGCCGTATCGGCGACCCCGAGGAGGACATCGGGCGCGCCGTGGCGTGGATTGTGAGCGACGACGCACGCTATCTCACCGGAGCGACGATCCCGCTGGACGGAGGTCAGGCACGCTGGGCCTGAGCCACCACCGCGGCATACGCCCGTATCCCCGAATCGAAGATCGGGGTCCTCCCCGATGGTGCGGTGCTCCCGGCACCGGGAAGATGGGTGCATGCCACTGCACTCGGCCCCAGCAGCCCGCGCCCAGGACCTGAAGAAGATCTACGGCACCGGAGAAACCGCGGTACACGCCCTCGACGGTGTGACCGCGGATTTCGCCGCCGGTGAGTTCACCGCGATCATGGGTCCCTCCGGATCGGGCAAGTCGACTCTCATGCACTGCCTCGCAGGTCTCGACAGCGCGACCTCCGGAGCGGTCTTCATCGGTGACACCGATCTGACGACCCTGTCCGACAAGGGGATGACCCAGCTGCGGCGCGACCGCATCGGCTTCGTCTTCCAGGCGTTCAACCTCGTCCCCACCCTCACCGCGCTCGAGAACATCACCCTCCCGGTGGACATCGCGGGCCGCAAGGTCGATCAGGAATGGCTCGACACCGTCGTCACCCGTCTCGGACTCACCGACCGTCTCGGGCACCGCCCCGGCGAACTGTCCGGTGGCCAGCAGCAGCGCGTCGCGTGCGCGCGTGCCCTCGCGGGCCGGCCCGAGATCATCTTCGGCGACGAGCCGACCGGCAACCTCGACTCCCGCTCGTCCGGTGAGGTGCTGTCCATCCTGCGGGCGGCCGTCGACGAGTTCGACCAGACCGTCGTGATCGTCACCCACGACCCGCGCGCCGCCGGTTACGCCGACCGCGTGGTGTTCCTCGCCGACGGACGCATCGTCGACGAGATGCGCGGACCGACGGCCGAACGAGTGCTCGACCGGATGAAGCAGTTCGATCCCGCCTCCGCGGCTCCCGTGGCGGAATAGGAGACACCGCGATGAGTGGGAATCCCATCCGCAGGGTTGCCCTGCGCAACCTCGCCGCACACAAGGTGCGGCTCGCCCTGACCGTGCTCTCCGTGGTGCTCGGCACGGCCTTCATCACCGGTTCGTTCGTCTTCACCGACACACTGCAGCGCACCTTCGACGGCATCTTCGGCGACGTCGCCCAGGGCGTCGACGTCCGCGTCAGCACCGAGCAGTACGGCACCAGCGGTGTCCCGATCGAGGCAGTGGACCAGGTCGCCGCCCTCCCCGGCGTCGAGCGCACGTCCCCGTCGATCGGGGGCGGCATCATCGTCCTCGACTCCGAGGGCGCCGCGATCCAGACCGGAGGCGCACCCGCCGAGGGCTACGCCTACATCCCGCCCGACCGTCTCGTCGGCGAACCGGAGACCTTCGTGGCCGGTGGACCGCCCGCGGAGAGCGGTCAGATCGCGCTCAACGAGAGCGCGGCCGAACGCGGTGATCTCTCGATCGGCGACAGCACGACCGTGCTCACCGTCTCGCAGGGCATGGTGCCGGTGACCGTCAGCGGCATCTACGAACTCGAGACCGACACCGGCGGCTACATCGGTGCGTTGTTCACCGAGGAACAGGCCTCGCAGCTGTTCACCGACGGCCGGCACGTCGGCTTCCTCGACGTCGCGGGCGACGGTTCGCTCTCGCCCGAGCAACTGCGCGACGAGATCGCGGCGGCGCTGCCCGACCTGAAGGTGCAGACCGGAGCCGAGGTCACCGAGGAGACCAAGTCGCAGGTCGCCGAGGCCCTGAACTTCCTCAACTACTTCCTGCTCGCGTTCGGCGCGATCGCACTGCTCGTCGGCACGTTCATCATCTACAACACCTTCTCGATGATCGTCGCCCAGCGACTGCGCGAACTCGCCCTGCTCCGCGCGATCGGCGCGAGCCGCAAGCAGGTCGGCCGGTCGGTCACCCTCGAGGCCTTCGTCGTCGGCCTGATCGGCAGCATCATCGGTATCGCCGCGGGCGTCGCGCTCGCCTACGGTCTGCGCGCGGCACTGAACGCCGCGGATCTCGGACTGCCGTCGGGCCCGCTGCAGTTGTCCCCGCGTACCGTGATCGTCGCGCTGCTCGTCGGCGTGGTCGTGACGATGGTCAGCGCCTACGCCCCGGCGCGACGCGCGACCCACGTTCCGCCCGTCGCCGCGATGCGCGAGGAATCCACGGCGACCGTCGAGTCGCTGCGCCTCCGCACGATCATCGGTGTGCTCTGCGCGATCGTCGGTGCGGCGCTCGTCGTGGTGGGCGCACAGCAGGTCGGTGGCGGCGCGGCCGCGACCGTCGGTATCGGCGCCTTCCTGCTGATCCTGTCGGTGCTGTTCGCGGCGCCGGCGTTGTCCCGGCCCGTCGTGAACGCACTCGGTGCCGTCTTCGCCCGGCCCTTCGGAGCGATCGGCCGGCTCGCGCGCACCAACGCGACCCGCAATCCGCGTCGCACCGCCGCGACCGCCTTCGCCCTCACTCTGGGTCTGATGCTCGTCTCCGTCATCGGGGTGTTCGGGTCGTCGGCGAAGGCCAGTGTCGACGCGCTCGTCGACAACGGTGTCGAGGCGGACTTCATGCTCACCGGGCCGCAGATGTTCGGTGTCCCGACCCCCGCCGCCGAAGCGGTCCGCGGGGTGGACGGCATCGAGGAGGTCGTGCCCGCCTACGGCGTGCAGGCCAAGATCGACGAGGACTTCGAGTTCGGCACCGGAGCAGGCGGACCCCTCCAGGACGTCCTCGATCTGGACATGGTCGCGGGTGCCTTCGAGGTGACCGGGAACGAGATCCTCGTCTCGCAGACCTCGGCGGACGACCGAGGCTGGGAGGTGGGCTCCACCGTTCCGCTCACCAGCCGCGACGGCGACACCGTCGACACCACGGTCGCCGGCATCTTCACCGACAACCAGCTGATCGGTCCGTGGGTCGTCTCGCAGGAGCTGTTCGAGCAGTTCACGCCGCCGAACAACCGGTCGGCGCTCGTCGTCCTCATGAACACCGTCGACGGTGCCGATCCGGAGACCGTGCGCGCGTCGATCGAGGAGGCCGTCAAGGACTACGTGATCGTGCAGGTCCTCGACCGAGAGCAGTTCAAGGGGCAGCAGGCGCAGCAGATCGACATGCTCCTCGCGATCCTCTACGGCCTGCTCGCCCTCGCCGTGGTCATCGCCATCCTGGGCATCGTCAACACCCTGGCGCTGTCGGTGGTGGAACGGCGACGGGAGATCGGCATGCTCCGCGCCGTCGGTATGCAACGCGCCCAGGTGCGTCGCACGATCTACCTGGAGTCGCTGCTCATCGCGGTCTTCGGTGCGGTCGTGGGTGTCGTGCTCGGTCTCGCGTTCGGCTGGGCGTTCGTGCGCACCCTCGCCGATCAGGGACTCGACATCATCTCGGTGCCGTGGTCGCAGGTCGTCGGCATGCTCGTCGCGTCCGGCATCATCGGTGTCCTCGCGGCGCTGTGGCCCGGCCAGCGTGCGGCGAAGACGCCGCCGCTCGAAGCGATCAGCGACATGTAGGCAGAAAGTGCCTGTGGATACGAGTTGTCCACAGGCAGTGGAGTTGTCCACAACAACCGGCCCGCGGAGCGATCCGCGGGCCGGTCGTCGTCGGTGCCCCTTATGCTTCCGCGGCAGGGGGTGGTGGTGTGCGGGTGGACGATCTGGCGGGGTGGGATCCGGATGCGCTCGAGAGCATGGCGACCGAACTCGCTGCGTGTGCCGACGCGGTGGACGCCGTGGCCGGCGACGTGGTGCGGTCGGCATCCTTCGGCGACGCCTGGAGCGGTGCGGCTCACGAGGAAGCGAGGTCCGTATTCTCCTCGTACGGGCGGGATCTCGCGGCGCAGGCCGAGGCGTATCGGCAGGTGTCCGCGTGTGCGCGGTTCGTCGTGCCGCGACTGCGGGCACTGCACGCCGAACTGGGCGAGCTGCAGGTCAGGGCCGCTGCACGGGGTTTCCCGCTCGACGCCGACGAACTGCTCGCCGCGTCGCTGCGATCGTTGCTCGTCCGTGCCGAGGGGCTCGACCGTGAGGCCGCCGCTCGCCTGAGTGCCGAATCCGAGCTGCCGGCAACGATTCTCGGCGAACAGGATCGCCTCCACACCGCGATTCCGCGGTCCGGATCGACGACGCTGCCGGCCCTGCCGGATCCGGCCGCCGAACCCGTGCAGGTCGCGCAGTGGTGGAACGGTCTCGACGACACGGCACGCACCGCGCTCGTCGCCGAACATCCCGAACGGATCGGCGCTCTCGACGGACTGCCCGCCGCGGCTCGCGATCTCGCCAATCGTGCCCTGCTCGACGACGAACGCCGCCGCCTCGAATCCGTGGCGACGCAGTTGCGGGCCGAACTCGACGCGATGTTCCTCGGTGGCACCGTGATCGACCGTCTCGGCGTCACCGGACTGTTCACCGACGCCGATGCGGGCCTCGAACAGACAGTACGGAAGATCGAAGCCCTCGACGCGATCGACGCGACCCTCGCCCACGGCGACCGGCAATTGCTCGCCCTCGACCTGTCCGGGCGCGAAGCGATGGCAGCCGTGGCCGTCGGGGACGTCGACACCGCCGACCACCTGGCCGTCTTCGTCCCCGGTGCCGGCTCGACCGTGCAGGGCAATCTGCAGGGCTACGACACGCAGGTCGCGGCGCTGCGCGATTCTGCTCGGCTCCACCTCACCGGCGACTCCGCTCGCCTCCACCTCACCGACCACACCGGCGGCGATCCCTCCGTCGCGGCGGTCACCTGGCTGAACTACCAGGCGCCCCACTGGGGATGGGGTCTCGCGTTCACCGAGCGCAGTCCGGTCTCCGACCTCGCCGCCCGGATCGCCGCACCTCGCCTGGTCGACTTCCTCGACGGCATCGCGGCCTCGCGCCCCGACGACCCGCGTATCACCACGGTCGGGCATTCCTACGGGGCCGTCGTCTCCGGTCTGGCACTGAGGGAGACCGGTGCGGTCGATGCCGCGGTGTTCGTCGGGGCTCCGGGGATCGGGACCGGCGACGTGACCGACCTGCGGATCCCACCCGGCTCCGCCTATCTCGTCGAAGCCGAATGCGACATCGTCGCCGACGTCGGAACCTTCGGCGGCGACCCGAGCTTCCTCGACGGCCTGACGCATCTTCCCGCCGGTCCCGGCACCACCGCCGCCGGAGCTCCGCTCGCGGGCATCACCGGCCACAGCTCGTATCTCACCCCCGGAACGTCGAGTTCCCACCACATCGCCGGTGTCGTGGCAGGCACCGCAGAACGGAGTATGCCGTGACCTCTGCGTGGAGTTCCCGGCTCGGGGCGAGCGTCGTCCTGCCGGCAGTACTGCTCGCCGCATGCACCACCACGGTGACCCCGGTCGCGATGCCCGAACCGGTCGCCACGACCAGCGCGGGCGCGGTCGAGTTCTACACCGCCGTGCAGCGCGACGTCCTCACCGCACTGTCCGCCGAGTTCCCCGGCGTGCGCTTCGAACCGAAGTACGCGAGCACCACGGCGGGATGCACGCTGCCCGACGGCACCTCGGGGCTCACGGTGCACCTTCCGATCCACGGCTCCGGCCGACCGGTGCCGGTCGACGAACTCGACCGCGCGGCCAGGGTCTTCGAGGACACCGCCGCGCGGGCGGGCTTCCACGGTCGCCATGTGCTGCCTCCGGACACCGGTTTCGCCGTCCGGATGTTCGCGGCCGACGGCTCGTACATCACCTTCGGCAGTTACGTCGCCGCGACCGTCGGACTCACCGTCGGTTGTTACCGGGAGTAGGCCCGGATGTCGGTTAGGCTCGTCCGAGCGACGGCCGCTCGGGCCGTCGTGATTCGTGCTGGCAGCCGTGGAGGGACGAACAGATGCGCCCGATGCTCGGCATCTCCGTCGACGACGGTGAAGTGTGCGCGGTCCTCGTCGATGCCGACGTTCCGAGTCTCGGTCCGTTCGACTCCCAGCGAGGCTTCGGCGCACCCGGGGACACACCGGCCGAGGCCGCCGCCGCTGCCGCCTCTGCCATGGCGGAACGTGCCGCCGCGGCGTCGCTGACCCTGTCCGCGGCCGCGGTGGTGACCGGTCCCGAGAACGACGAGGACGCCGAACCGGTCACCGAGGCGGTGCGAGCCGTGCTCGGTATCGACGTCGACTCGGTCCTGCTCGACGAAGCGCGACTGGCCTTCCTCGCCGGAGCACCCGAACTCGCGGAACTGCCGGTCCTGGCCTTGCACACCCGCACCTACGGCGTCGAATCGGCATCGATGGTCGACGTCCCTTCACGCACGGTGCTGTCCACGGTCAGCCCCGACGGCGACGAGTTCGGCCCCTACACACAGTCCCTGCCCGAGGCGATGGACGAAGCGGTCGCCCGCGCCGGAACCTCGCCCGACGCTGTGGTGTTCCTCGATCTGCGTCCCGGCGACGCCCGTCCGGCACGAGAACTCGCCACCGTCCTCGGTGTTCCCTTCGTGACTCCGCACGGGGTGCCCTGGCATCGCGCGACCGGTGCCGCGCTCGTCGCATCCGCCCGCCGTACCCCGGCGGTCGTCGCCGCGCCCACGAACCGCCGTCGCGGCACCGTCCTGCTGGCCACGCTCGTCGCGCTCGTCGCCCTGCTGGGTGGGGGACTGGCCGTCGCGGTGAGCAGTGGCGTGCAGGCGGAACGCTCCGCGCCGGGGTTGCAGACCGCCGTGGCACCGCCGCCGTCGCCGGTGCCGTCTCCCGACCGCGCACCCGTCGCCGATCCGTGCTCCGAGGCGCGACCGGCATCGTGGCCGGCCCACGCGTCCGATCCCGTCGACCCGGTGCCGACGCCCGAGACTCCTACCGAGATACCCTGCGGCAGCGCACCTCCCACCGCTCCGTGACCGGCCGGTGATCGGGCGCGCCGCTCAGACTCGTAGTGCCCGGCCGGCGCGCGTCAGCGCCTCCGCATCGGACGCGACAACGACCTCGGCGAACCGCTCGCGGTAGTCGCCGAGATCGTCGCCGACCGAACCGACCACCGCGACCACCGGAACGTCGCCGCAGCGCGCGAGGAGCACTGAGACGATCTTGCCTGCCCGCGACTGGCCGTCGAGCCGTCCCTCGCCGACCACCACGAGATCGGCGGTGCGCACGGCGTCGTCGAAGCCCACTGCGTCGAGCACGAAGTCGGCTCCCGACCGCAGTTCGGCACCGAACCGCGACCACATCCCACCGGAGAAACCACCGGCCGCACCCGAGCCGTCGACCTCCCGCGGGTCGCGAGGGAGTGTCAGCGCGGTCTCCTCGAGGCGGCGCGTGAGCAGCGCGACGGCCGCCGCGTCGGCGCCCTTCTGCGGCCCGAAGATCCGTGCCGCATCGGTATAACGGGTCGTCACGTCGGACAGCACGGTCACGCGGGCCTCGCCGAGCCCACCCCGCTCGTCGATCGCGGCGATCGCACCCGCACCACCGTCGGTCGTCGCCGATCCACCGGCCGCGACGACGATGTGCCGTGCTCCGCGCCGGACCGCTTCGGCCATGACCATCCCGGTGCCGTAGGTATCGGCGATGACCGCGTCGCGCGGACCGTCGTGCGGGGTGGTGATGCCACTCGCGGTCGCCAGTTCGACGACCGCCGTGCCGTCCGACGACATCCCCAGCAGCCCGCGGCACGGTGCTCGCCACGGATTCACGGCCTCGACCTCGATCCGGGCGAGACCGAGCGGCCCGGCGAGTGCGTCGAGTGTGCCCTCACCGCCGTCCGCGACGGGCATCCGGATCGCGGTGTGCCCGGCGCTCTCCACACCGGAGGCGATCGCGTCGGCGACCTCGACGGCGGTGTAGGTGCCCTTGAAGCTGTCGGGGGCGATCAGGATGCGGGTCACCGGAGCACCCAGTCGAAGGCCTCGGCCTCGGAGCGGGCGCCCTGCCGGGCACGCGACCGGTTCGGTTCGTCCAGTTCGGCGACGATGTCCTCACCGAGGCGGACCAGAGAGCCGAAGACCTCCGGGTCCAGCCACGACGGACGGGTCGCGAAGAGCAGGTCCTCGCTCGCGGTGTTGCCACTCGCACCCGGTGCGAACGGGCAGCCGCCCAGGCCGGCGAGCGCGCCGTCGACGACGGTCGCTCCGGCGTCGATCGCGGCGAGGCTGTTGGCGACACCGAGGCCCCACGTGTCGTGACCGTGGTAGACGATCCGTCGGTCGGGGGATTCGGCGGCCAGCCGCGCGACCAGCGACGACACCTGGCCGGGCACGGCCTGGCCCAGGGTGTCGGCGACGACGATGTCGGCGGCTCCGTCGGTGCGCGGGTCGCACGCGATCTCCACGACGCGGTCGGGGTCGACCGGCCCGTCGAGCGGGCACGTGAACGAAGTGGCCAGGCACAACTGGATGCTGCCGCCGACGGCGTGGGCGCGTTCGATCGCCGCCGGCATCGCGGCGATGCTGTCCTCGGTGTCGCGGCCGATGTTGGCGCGGTTGTGGGCGTCGGAGACCGAGAAGCAGTACTGGAACCGGCGGGCACCGGCCGCGATCGCCTTCTCGACGTGGCGCGGTGTGGCGACCCAGATCCAGCAGCGGTCGAGTTCCTCCTCGGTCAGCGCCGCCACGAGGTCGAGGGTGTTCGCCATCGGCGGCACGAGGTCGGCGCGGGCCAGGGACCCGATCTCGAGTTCGGGCACGCCCGCGGCGAGCAGCGCCCGGACGATCTCCACCTTGCGTTCGGTCGGGAGCAGCTTGCCGGTCAGTTGCAGTCCGTCGCGCAGCGTCACGTCCCGCAGGATCACGTCCGTGCGCGCTCGGTCACTCGTCGGTCCCGCCACAGTTTCCGCCTCCCCGTCGTGTTCCTGCCGACCCCACCGTCTCGAACCGCACCAGTATGCCCCGGTCACCGTGCAGGCACGATCCGTCGACACACCGATGGACTTTCGCGAGGACTGTGACAGATGACACTATCCTCACCGTTCTGATCGTGACTTGCCGGAAGGTGCGGGGAAATGGCTTCGGTCCTGGGAAAAGTACTGCTCTGGATCGCTCTGCTGGGGGGACTGGCCGGAGCGGTGATCGCCGTGTGGGCGCTGCACGTGAACGGGCTGGTGGCCTCGCTCATCGTCGCGTCGGTGACGGGACTCGTCCTGCTGCGGCTGCGCCCGGAGGCGCGTGACGACTCCGACTCCGACATCGCCCTCACCTGACGGGAAACAGGGTGTTCGGACTGTAGGGTGAGAACCGGCGTCCGGGTCGAGGGCGCCTCGCGTGGACGCGCTGCACGAGCGCGGCGTCGACGCCGGAGAGGGGGCCCGCGGCCTCCGCCGGGCGTGGAAGAGGAGCAACGGTCAGTGTCGCTGTGGTCTCGTGCCTTGTCGTCGGACGAACTCGACAGTCGTCGCTGGGTGGATCTGATGCCGTGGATCGACCGCTACGGATCGGCCCGCACCGCCGCTCTCGGGACGCTCGTGTCGTCGTCCCGCTGGTGGGAGAACGAGTCGCCCGCCGAGACCTGCGAGCACACCGAGATCCCCGAGCTGTGCGCCGAACTCGCCCACATCTACGTCACCGACCACCCGGAGCTGCGCTTCGCGGACGGTCTGCTGCGTGAGGACGAAGTGCCCGTGGCCGCACTCGATCTCGGTCCTGCCGCCGCGACCCTCGTCGCGCGCCTTCCACACGCACCCACCACCGCCGAGTTGTTCAGCCGCAGTCCGGCCGATCTGCTCGGGATCCGCGGCGCCGACCGCGACGCGGTGGAGGAGATCGTCTGCGCCGCGCTCGTCGCGACGGTGCTCCGCGAACCGGCCACCCTCGAAGCCGATCCGCGTACCGCGCGGGTGCCTGCCGCGGCCCTGCTCCTCGACGACCTGGCGGCGCTGGCGCGGTGGAGTCGCGTGTGCGGCCGCGACGATGCGCCTCTCCTGCAGGCCGTGATCGACGACGGGGCGCCGGAGGAGATCCAGGACGCCGCGGCCCGGCTGCGGGCACTCACCGCCCGCGACCTGCCGGTTGCGGCGCCGGCCGACCCGATCGCCGAACTCATCGACTACCTGAAGGGCTTGCCCGACGCGGAACGCACGGCCCTGCGGCGCCGCGTCCACGACGACGTCGACGACCCGGCCGCGCCGTCCACCTTCCCGTTCGGCACGGCGGTCGGCGACCTGCTCGCGGCGCTGCGCGTCGACGTGCGGCCGGTGGCGGCCTTCGACCGGATGGTGCGCACCCACCCGGTGCTGGGCCGGACCGTCCCGGGTTTCGACGTGCCCCTGTGGCGGGTGCTGCACCGCCTCGACGACCGTTTCGAGGTCGCGGACGGGTGGGTCGCGGTCCCGGATCTGCCCGACGCCGAGAAGCAGACCCGCGGGCTGCTCTCGGAGTTCGAATCGCCGAACGGTGTGGTCGAGCCCGCCGCCGTGAAGGCCGTGTGGTCGCTTCCCGACGACGAGTTCGAGGCGTGGACCCGGTACTGCGGCACGACGACCTTCGAAGGCCGTCTGCTGTCCCCGCCGGACGGGCTCGCCGGTCGCGCCGCTCAGGTCCTCGAGGTTCTCGGCGACCCGCTGACCGCCGACACGCTCGTCGCGCGCATGGGGGTCAACGCCGACGTCCACACCCTCGTCTCCGAACTCGCCGACGACGAGCGCTTCACGTCCGACGGTGAACGTTGGGCGCTGGCCGAGTGGGACGTCGACGTGGTCACCGCCATCCGCACCCGCATCGCACGGCTGGTCGATTCCCGCGGCGGAAGTGCCGATCGCGACATGGTGGTCTCCGCGCTCGTCGACCGGTTCGGCATCTCCGAGGATTCCGCCCGGACATTCACGGCCGGAGGAGATTTCGAGGTCGTCGACGGCCGAGTCCGGCGTCGTCACCGCTCGCACGTCCCGATCGCCGTGCCCGAGCGCACGCGCCGCCTCTACCGGCTGGGCGAGGCCTGGCGACTGCGGATCCCCGCGACCCGCGACCACCTGCGGGGAGCCGAGTTCACGGTTCCGTCCGCCGTCGCCGCGATCGCCGGGTGCGCACCGGGTGGGCACGTGGTGCTCCCGTCGCGGCTGGGCGGCCAGACCCTGCGCTGGACGGGATCGGTGCCGCGTCTGTCCTCGATCCGCCGGTTCCTCGAGGACATCGGGGTGGAGGAGGACAACGAGCTGCTGCTCGAGGTCCGCACCGACGGCCGATTCGACGTCCTGCCACTGCGCACCGTCGCAGACAACGCCGAACCTCTGCGCAAGGCACTCTCGCTCATCGGCCACACCGAACCGGAGACGGTCCCCGAAGAGCGGATCGCGTCGGCCCTGGCATCCGCTCTCGGCCTCGACGGGGAGTCGCGCCCGCGCCGGATCCTGTCGGCCTACCGAGCCCGCAGGGAGACGGAAGTAGTGGCCCTGCTCGAACAGGCTTGGGTCCGCGTCCCGAACTGAGCGGGAAGTGGGTCCGCGTCCCGAACTGAGCGGGAAGTGGGTCCGCGTCCCGAACCGACCCGGAGGACGTGATGCATCCGGCCCTCCGACGTAGCACGATTGGGGAATGGCCGACACGTCGAAACCCACCGCCGCAGTCCCCACCGCCCCCGACGCGGTCCTCGAGGCGTTGCGGGGAGCAGTCGCGTCGGTGGAGGCCGCCGTCGTGCGTCTCGAAGGCGACGACGCGGCGCCCGGAACCGTCGACCGCGTGCTCGCCCTGGCCGGGGCGGAGCCGGCCGGCGACATCGTCGCGACCCACAATGCTCTGACCAGGGCGGCATCGATCGTCGACCACACGGGCGGTCTGCCCGACCGGGACTGGCAGGCGATCGCCGGCCTCGGGGAGGTCCTCGCCCGGACGGTGACGCGTCTGCGCGGGCACGTCTCGTCGTCGCTCGACGATCTCGGACTCGACGCGGCGGTGGGCGAGCACGTCGAACTGCTGCAGAAGGTCGCGGTGGAGGAGGCGCTGGGGGAGACGCTGCAGTTGCTCGTGATCGTCGAGGACTGCCTGTTCCTGTGGCATCGCGTGCACCTGGCGCGCACGCCCGACGAGGAACTGCGCGACGCGCTGGCCTCCGCGCGGCAGGTCCTGGCCGACCATTTCACGCAGGACGCCGAACTGCTGCGCCGCGCCCGTGCCGCGCTCGCCCGGTTCGCGGAGGGCACCCCGATCGAGGTCGTCCGACGCCTGTCGTCGGGACGGACGACGAAGGTGCTTGCGGGTCTGCGTCAGGACTTCGACGACTTCCGGTGGGCGTGCCGCGCCGACGAGGCGGGCTGGCTCGACGCTGAGGACCCGGTGATCGCCGAGGCCCTGGACTCGATGAGCAGCCCGCTCAAGGCGGTCGGGGGAGTCCTCGGCGACGTGTTCGAACGCGGCCGCGCGCGGGTGACAGAGACGTGGAGTCGCTCCGAGGCTTCGGAATCTGCCGCTTCGGGATCTGCGGATTCCGGATCGACCGACTCCGGCTCCGACGATTCCGCAACCGCCGGAGCCGACGACCGGCAGTAGACGCCACCGGACCGCTTCGCGGAGATCTCTCGGTCCTCATACCTAGATCTGCTAGGGTCACCGTTATCCATAGAACTTCTAGGTATGAGGACGACATGTTCATCGAGAAGGATCTGGTGGCCGCGTCCGCCACCCCGCTCGTGCTCGGCATCCTCGCCGAGGGTGAGTCGTACGGGTACGCGATCATCAAGCGCGTCAACGAGTTGTCGCAGGGCCGGATGCAGTGGACCGACGGGATGCTCTATCCCCTCCTGCACCGTCTCGAGCGGGCGGGGCACGTGTCCGCCGCCTGGCGTGTCGCCGACAACGGGCGACGCCGGAAGCACTACGCCATCACCGACGCGGGCCGCGAGGTCCTCGCCGAACGGGCGGCGCAGTGGACGGTCGTCGCCGAGGCTCTGCACCAGGTGTGGCAGTCGGCCCAGTTGCCTCCCGCCGTCGCACCGGGGTGGTCGTGATGACACTCGACGCGCATCTCGAGGACCGGATCGCCGGCTGGCGCAGCTACGTCGCCGATCATCGGGTCATCTCGTCCTCGGACATCGACGAGATGGAAGATCATCTCCGGGAACAGATCTCGGACCTCGTGTCGGTCGGACTGACGGCCGACGAGGCATTCCTCGTCGCGGTCGGCCGAATGGGTGGTCTCGACGAGGTCTCCCGCGAGTTCGCCCAGGAGCACTCCGACCGGCTGTGGAAGCAACTCGTCCTCACCGGTGGCGGTCACGGTGAGGAATCCGGAACCCCGCGTCGCCGTAGGGAACTCGCGGTCGTGCTCGCTTGCGCGCTGGGTGCAGGTCTGGCCGTCCGGGCCGGATTCGAGTGGCTCTCCGAAACCGCGCTGGTGCGCAACGCCGCCGTGCTCGTGCTGCCCTTCCTCACGCTGTATTTCGCGTGGAAGCGTCAGATGAGCCCGAAGAGCAGTGCGCTCCTTGCTGTTCCGTTCGTCCTCGCGGCGATCGTGCTCAACGTCTTCCCGTTCGAACCGGGCGGTGCCACCGAGATCATCGCGGCGATCCACGCCCCGGTCGCCTTGTGGTTCGTCGTCGGTGCGGCCTATGTCGCAGGGCAGTGGCGATCCCATCGCCGTCGCATGGACTTCGTGCGTTTCACCGGGGAGTTCGCCGTGTACCTGGCGCTGCTCGCGCTCGGCGGCGGCGTACTCATGGGACTGACCGCAGGTGCCTTCAGCGCCCTGGGGATCGATATCGAACCGTTCTTCGAACAGTGGATCGTCCCGTTCGGGCCGGCCGGAGCGATCGTCGTCGCGGCCTGGCTCGTCGAGGCGAAACAGCAGGTCGTGGAGAACATCGCTCCCGTTCTCACCCGGGTCTTCACGCCCGTCACGATCCTCATGCTGGTCGCGCTGTTCGTCGCGGTGATCGCGTCCCACAGTGTCGTCGACGTCGACCGCGGCCTGCTGATCCTCATGGACCTGATCCTCGTGCTCGTCCTCGGACTCCTGCTCTACTCGATCTCCGCCCGCGACCCGCACGCCGCACCGGACGTCTTCGATCTGCTGCAGGTCGTGCTGATCGCCGCGGCGCTCGCCGTCGACCTGCTGATGCTCACCGCGATGGCCACCCGCATCGCCGAGTTCGGCTTCACCGCCAACAAGGTCACCGCCCTCGGTCTGAACCTCGTCCTCCTGGTGAACCTGGTGTGGGCGGCGTGGCTCGGCGCCTCGTTCCTGCGGGGCCGCACCGGTTTCGCGGCGGTCGAGCGGTGGCAGATGCGGTACCTGCCCGTCTACTGCGGGTGGGCGGCACTGGCGGTCGTCGCGATCCCGCCGCTCTTCCGGTTCGTGTGAGCGCTTCCGCCCGGGACGACGGTCGGAGGCCCGGGACTACGGTGGGACCATGGCCAGGACGGACGCGGTGCCCACGTACACGATGAGGCAACTCGCGGCGTTCGTCGCCGTCGCCGAGTGGGGCACCATCACCGCGGCCGCCGACGCGATGCACATGTCCCACTCGGCGCTCTCGTCCGCGATCACCGACCTGGAGAAGGCCCTCGCGGTCAAGCTCCTCGTCCGGCAACGCGCCCGGGGTGTCAAGCTCACACCGACCGGTCACGCGGTGCTCGAGCGGGCGAAGATGCTGCTGCACCACGCGAGCGAACTCGAGAGCGACGCGCGGTCGGAGGCGGGGGACGTCGTCGGTCCGGTGGCGGTGGGGTGTTATCTCTCCCTCGCGCCGACGCTGTTGCCCGCCCTCATCGCCGAGTTCACCCGCTCCCACCCGCGCGCCGACGTCGACTTCCGTGAGGACACCCAGAACCGTCTGCGGATGCTGCTCGACTCGCACGAGCTCGACGTGGCCTTCCTCTACGACCTCGATCTCGAACCGGGACTCGAGACGGTCACCCTCGACGTGCGTGAGCCGATGGTGCTCGTCTCGGCCGATCATCCGCTCGCGGGAGGCTCGCAGGTGCGCCTGCGCGACCTCGCCGACGAGCCGATGGTGCTCCTCGACGCCCCGCCGAGTTCGGGGCACGCCCTGCGGGTGTGCGCGGAGGCCGGCTTCACCCCGTCCATCGCGTATCGGACGCAGACCTTCGAGACGGCACGGTCGTTCGTGGGGCGCGGGCTGGGGTGGACCCTGCTGGTCCAGCGACCCGCCGTCGACGTCACCTACGAGGGCCGGAAACTCGTTCTGCTGCCCGTCGTCGACCCGACTCCGGAACCCGTGCGCGTCGTGCTCGCGTGGCGCAAGGACGCCCTTCCGAGCCGTGTTGCCCAAACTTTCACGGACTTCGTCGTCGACGTCGCGAGGACCTCTCAGGCACTCTGACGTGGCCGAACGGCCTCATCCACGGAATTTCCGGGGATATTCACCGACTTTGTGCGCTTTGCAAACGATGTGACCGCTCTCATGATTGGTCCCACTGCGTCCGAACGCTCGTTAATCGGATGCCTCGGATCGACCGCCGGAGAGGGCACTGAACATGACCGTCCTTGACTCGACGCCGCAGACGTCGGCAAGAGCCGCACGCAAAGCCGCGCTCGGCAGCTTCGTCGGTACCGCCATCGAGTGGTACGACTTCTTCATCTACGGCACCGCTGCGGCGCTCGTGCTCGGCCCGCAGTTCTTCCCCGGCTCGTCCGAGGTCGCGGGAACTCTGGCTGCCTTCGCCACGCTCGCCGTCGGCTTCATCGCCCGCCCCATCGGTGGCGTCGTGATGGGCCACTTCGGCGACCGCATCGGCCGCAAGTCGATGCTCGTCGTCTCGCTGCTGCTGATGGGCTTCGCGACCGTGGCGATCGGCGTGCTCCCGAACTACGCGGCCATCGGCGTCGCGGCCCCCATCCTGCTCGTCGCCCTGCGGTTCATCCAGGGGCTCGGCGTCGGCGGTGAGTGGGGCGGAGCGGTGCTCGTCGCCACCGAGAACGCTCCCGCCGGCAAGCGCGGCCTCTACGGTGCGGCACCGCAGATCGGTGTGCCGGCCGGTGTATTGCTCGCGAACCTGGTCTACCTGCCGCTGACCGCCTTCCTCAGCGAGGAGACGTTCAACGCGTGGGGTTGGCGCATCCCGTTCATCGCCTCGGCGGTGCTCGTCTTCGTCGCCATGTGGATCCGCCTGGGTCTCGAGGAGAGCGCGGAGTTCAAGGCCGCCAAGGACGCCCCCGCGACCGAAGAGAAGCTGCCGATCCTCGAGGTGCTCACCCAGCACTGGAAGACCGTGCTGCTCGCCGGCGGCACCTTCATCGCCACCAACGGCATCGCGTATGCCTACATGGTCTACGTCCTCAAGTACGGCGAGGCCACGCTCGGGTTCAGCAAGACCACGATGCTCGCGCTGCTGATCGCCTCGTGCCCGTTCTGGATGGCCGGTATGGCCTTCGCGGCCTGGCGCTCGGATCTCGTCGGACGCCGCACCGTCTACATCCGGTCCTCGGCCGCCCTGGTCGTCGCGGCCGCCCTGTTCTTCCCCCTGATGGACACGGCGCTCCTGCCGGTCATGCTCCTTGCGATGGTCGGCCTCGGCTTCACCCTCGGCTGCTGCGCCGGCCCGCAGTCGGCCCTGTTCGCCGAACTGTTCCCCGCCAAGATCCGCTACAGCGGGGCGTCGCTCGGCTACCAGGTCGGCGCGATCCTCGGCGGCGGTCTCGCACCGATGGTGGCGACCTCCCTGTTCGCCGCGACGGGCACCTCGATGTCCATCACCGGCTACTTCGTGCTGATCGCGCTGATCAGCCTCATGAGCATCCTGCTGCTGCGCGTGCCGTCCGCCGGGCACGCGAACATCACCGACTCCCGCCGTTCTCCCGAGGAAGGTGCCTGACCATGTCGACCTACTACCAGCCGCCCAAGTACCCCGCGTCGGAGTTCGAGTCGATGACTCCCGCCGACGAGACGCTTCCCGTCGTCGTGGTCGGGGCCGGACCGGTCGGCATGGCCGTCGCCCTCGGACTGGCCCAGCGCGGTGTGCCCGTCACCATCCTCGAGGCCGCCGATCAGGTGTCCTTCGGGTCGCGCGCCATCTGCATCTCGCGCCACAGCCTCGAGGCCGCCGCCCGCCTCGGTTTCGGCGAGGAACTCGAGAAGATCGTGCTGCCGTGGGTCGGCGGTCGCAGCTTCTACCGCGACCAGCAGGTCCTGCACTTCCAGATGCCGCAGCGTGACTTCGACGTCCGCCCGCCCATGATCAACGTCTCCCAGTCGGAGTTCGAGCAGATCATGGTCGACACCATCGAGCAGAACCCGCTCATCACCCTGCACTGGCAGGCACCGATCGCCGGGATCCTGCGCGGCGAGGACGAGGTCACCCTCGAGGTCGACACCGCCGCCGGCAAGCGGCACCTGCGCGCACGCTGGGTCGTCGCCGCCGACGGTGGCCGCAGCCGCATGCGCGAACTCGCGGGCCTGCGTCTGCAGGGCACCAGCTACGAGGGCCGCTACGTCATCGCCGACATCCACTGGGAGTCCGATCTCCCTGCGGAGCGCATGGTCTGGTTCGACCCGCCGAGCAACCCCGGCTCGACGATCATCATGCACAAGCAGCCCGGCAACATCTGGCGCATCGACTACCAGCTCGACCCGTCCGAGGATGCCGAGATCGAGACGCAGGAGGAGGCGATCCGCGCCCGCATCGCCAAGCACCTCGACTGGCTGCAGAACGACCTGCCGTGGACCCTCGAGTGGAAGGGCTTCTACAGTGCTCGCGCACTCGCCCTCGACGAGTTCACCCACGACCGTCTCCTCTTCGCCGGAGACGCGGCCCATCTGGTGCCGATCTTCGGTGTGCGCGGACTCAACTCGGGCATGGAGGACGCCGAGACCCTCGCGTGGCAGCTCGCCGCGGTCGTGAACGGCAACGCCGAGCCCGCCCTGCTGAAGGCGTACTCGTTCGAACGCCACAACGCGTGGGAGCAGAACGTCGCCAACGCCGGCAAGTCCACGCTCATCATGAGCCCCGGCAGCCACGGCTACCGCACCACGCGCGACGCGATCCTCGCGCTCGCCGTGGGCCGTCCCGAGTTCGGGCACCTGATCAACCCACGCCAGTCCAGCGCCACGCACGCACGCCTGTCTCCGCTGACCTGGTCTGTCACCCCCGGCACCGAAGGTGTGCTCCCGGGTGATCCCGTCGAGGACCGCCGGATCCACATCGCCGATCGCGAGACGTCGCTGAACGACGCCCGCGGAACCGGATTCGCCGTGCTCGGAGTCGGTCTCGATGCGGCGGGCTCGGCCGCCCTCGCGAACGCCGCAGCCGGCCTGGCGCAGGCGCTCGCACCCGAGAGCGTCGCGGCCCTGGCCGTCGACAGCGCAGAGGTGGACGGTGTGACACTCCTCGAGGCGCCCGATCTCGGCGAGGCACTCGGCGCGACGGCCGGCGAGGCCTTCGTGATCCGCCCCGACGGTCTGCTGCTGTGCCGTGTGCCGGTCGCCGACCTGGACGGTGTCGCGGCGTCCCTGCGCTCCGGTGCCGCTCCGGCCGGCGCGGAACTCCCGGCCCGCCCTGCCGAGCAGGTCACCGAGGACGATCAGCGGCGTGAGAACGTCTGGCTCGGCCTGTCCACCGCCCTGGATCAGGCTGCCGAGGACGACCGCGAGGGCTTCCTGGCGCGACTCGCGCTGGTGCTCGGCTCGCAGGTCGACCGCCGGCAGTTCGAGGAGGCCATCGCGGCCGCCGCGGACACCTCGCCGCTGCGCGTGGAGGAACTCGCCCCGCAGGTCTGAGCGATGACATCGCTCGAGTGTCCGTCCCCGGTTGCCCCCTGCAACCGGGGGCGGACTGCTGTGTAAGGGATTACCGCAGCGCGTCGAGTGCCTCGTCGATCGGAACGTCGCCATTGTTGAACTCGATCGTGCGTCCCACCGTCTCCGGTCGCTCGAGCACGGCTGCGGCGACGGCCGCGACGTCGGCGCGCGAGACCTGTCCCTTGTCGCTCGCCCCGTGCCCCTCGATCTCGATGCGGCCGGTGGGCGGGTCGAGGGTCAGCGCGCTCGGACCGAGGATCGTCCAGTCGAGGTCGGTACCCCGCAGATGGGCGTCCGCAGCCGACTTGGCCTCGGCATAGGCGTAGAAACTGTTGTCCTCGGGGACACCGTGGTCGGGGCGGGCCCCGAAGTACGACACCATCACGTACCGGCGGACCCCGGCCTCCTGCGCGGCGGTCATCGAGGCGATCGCCGCGTCGCGGTCCACCGCATAGGTGCGTTCGGGATTCCCTCCGCCCGCGCCTGCAGACCAGACCACCGCGTCGTGGCCGCGCAGCAGCTCGGTGATCTCGGCGATGTCCATCTTCTCGACGTCGGCAACGACGGGCGTGCCACCGGCAGCGCGGACATCGTCGGCGTGATCGGGATTGCGGATGAACGCACTGGTCTCGTGACCGGCATCGGCCAGCAGCCGCTCGAGATGCAACGCCACCTTGCCGTGTCCTCCGAAGAGTGCGATTCGTGCCATGGAGACCTCCTGACGATGAAGTGGTTCCCGTGCAGCATGCCCCGAAGCGGTCACCGCGAACCGTGACGTCCGCCGCCGGATGCCCGATCAGGCGATGCGTTCGAATGCGCGGTCGACGAGATACTCCGCGATCGCCATCGACGAGGTGGCGCCGGGCGACGGGGCATTGCGCAGGTGCACGACCCGCCCGTGCCCGGTGACGACGAAGTCGTCCTCGAGGCCTCCGTCGGAGTTCATCGCCTGAGCGCGGATGCCACGCGGACCCGGCCGCACGTCGTCGACGGTCAGCCCGGGCATGTACGCGGCCGCATCGGCGACGAACCGCCGAGTACTGGTGGCCGTGCGCAGTTCCCGACCCGCTGCGGGCAGGTTGTTCGCGGCGAACCGCCAGAAACCGGGCCAGGCGACGGCATCGCGCAGATCCCGCCACGATCCGCGCCCGCCGCGATAGGCCTCGCGGCCGGGGGAGAGGAAGGCGTTGGGTCCCACCATCACCTCACCGTCGATCCGCCGGGTGAGATGCACCCCGAGGAACGGATAGCGGGGGTCGGGCACCGGATAGATCAATCCGCGCACCTTTGCCGCCGCGTCGGGTTCGAGCAGCAGATAGTCGCCGAGGAACGGGACGATCCGCGGGTCGCGGGTGTCGCCCGAGGTGTGGGCGAGGCGGTCGGACTGCAGTCCCGCGCACGTGATCACCAGGTCGAAGGCAAGTTGGTCGCCCGGGATGTCGACGACGACCTGCTCGCCCGCCTCACGGATCGCCGTCACGGCGGTACCGGTCCGCACCGTGCCGCCCGCGGCGACGACGTCGTCCGCGAGCGCGCGGGTGACGGCGACGAAGTCGATGATCGCCGTGTGCGGGGAATGAAGGGCTGCGATCCCGACGGCGTGCGGCTCGATCGCGGTGATCTCGTCGGCGCCGAGACGCCTGATGCCGGGGACCCCGTTCGCCGTGGCCCGCGAGAAGATCGCGTCGAGGCGGCCGAGTTCCGACTCGTCGAGGGCGACGACGACCTTGCCGCACTCGTCGTAGGGCAGGCCCTTGTCCGTGGTGAACGTCTGCAACAACTTCACCCCGCGCCTGCACAACCGGGCTTTGAGACTTCCGGGCGTGTAGTAGAGGCCGGCGTGGACGACGCCACTGTTGTGCCCCGTCTGGTGAGCGGCGAGCCGGTCTTCCTTCTCGAACAGCGTGACGTCGGCGTCCGTGAGGGCGAGTTGCCGGGCGGTCGCGGCACCGATGATGCCCCCACCGACCACCGCGACGCGAAGGCTGCGAATACTCAAGGGCCGCTCCCTGTTCTCCGCGGATCGTGACGTCCGTCCGCAGTCCGGCGAGTATATGTCGCGACCCTGTGAGGACAGGGTCGTTCCGGGACGACAGGGTTGTCCCGAGACGGTCGGCGAAATCCCCCGAGTGAGGGATGGCCGGGGTCACGAACACCGGTCGAGACTGGATCCACGGAATGGAGAGGTTCACCGAGAACCCTCGTCGATCGGATATCACCATGAAGAAACATCGATCATCTCGTTCCATCGCAGTGCTCCTCGCCTCTTGTATTGCCGTGGCGGTCGGGGGTGTGGCATCGGCAGTGCCCACACCTGCCCACCTGCATTTCGGTCAGGCCGTGAGCGTCGGTGACGGAACTGCGCGTTCGTATGCGACCGTGGATGCGGACGGCGCCCCGACCGCCGTCGGTATCCGATTCTCGCCGGCGGCCCTCGACGGACTGCCCGATGCCGACGGGATGTACATGCTGCACCTGCCCGTTCAGGCATCCGACACTGTGTTCGACCACGTCATGCTGAACTGGAATCCGCGTGGGCACGACCCGACCGTGCTGTTCGGGAAACCCCATTTCGACGTGCACTTCTACATGACCGACATGGCGGCGATCGAGGCAATCGACCCGGCCGCACCGGATTACGCCGCTCGCGCCGAACGATTCCCGGACCCGAAGTACATGCCCGGCGACTACGTGACTCCGCCGGGGATGCTCGCGTCGCAACTCGCGGTGCCGTTCATGGGTGTGCACTGGCTCGACATCACGGAAGGAATGGTTCCCGGTGTCTACGACTTCACCGAGACGTTCGTCAACGGCTCGTGGGACGGCGACTACACCTTCATGGAACCGATGATCACGCGGGAGTGGCTGCTGACCCGTCCGACGATCCGCGAACAGATCAAGTTGCCGGCCGCCTATCAGCACTCGGCCTGGTATCCCACCGTCTACAGCGTCGGATTCGACGAGCAGGCGCAGGAATACGACATCGCACTCGGTGGGATGGTTCCGCGGCAGGCGTCCTGACCGGGAAATCTGCGAAAACTGTTGCAGGGCATCAGGAAGAGTTTACTGCGACACCGATCCGAACGGAGGAAAGTCATGCCCGTAACCGAGGAATCCGTCGTCATCGACAAGCCGGTCGACGAAGTCTTCGCCTTCTTCGCCGACCCGGAGAACGCCCCGGTGTACATGACGAACGTGATGGACTACGAGCTGGTCTCGGGCGAGGGCGGCAAGGAGGGATCGCTCGCGCGTGCCACCGTCAAGGTTGCCGGGCGGCGAATCGAACTCACCGAGGAACTGGCCCGCGTCGAGCCCGGCAGAGCCCAGCACCGCCGCAGTGTGAAGAGCCCGATCCGGTACGAGACCGTCTATCGCTTCGAGCCGGTGGAGACGGGAACCCGCGTCACCTTCCACCAGGACACCGAGGACGTCGGGAGCTTCTTCGGCAAGTTCACCCAGCCGGTCGTGGAGAAGCTGTACGCGCGTGATGTGCGGAACAACCTCGAACACGCGAAACAGCTTCTGGAGGAGGGAGATGCGGTCGAAGGGTGATGCGGAGGATCGACCGGCACCCACGGGGTGCCGGTCCTTCGTGTGTCCGTCAGTGGTCGACGAGCGCCAGCACCCGGTCGGCCGCAGCCGACGCACCGTCGACGGTTCGGAGACGGGCGCCGAGTTCTGCTGCCGCCGTGCGATAACCGTCGTCGGTCAGCAGACTCTCCAGAGCTGCGCGTATCTGCTCGGGCGAAGCGGTCTTCCGGAGACGGATGCCCGCACCCGCCTTCGCGACCTCGCGGCCGATGATCGCCTGATCCGTGACCGCCGACATGGGCATGATCAGTATCGGAAGTCCGTGTGCGAGAGCCCGGAAAGCGGTCGCGTGCCCGCCGTGCCCGACGACCGCCGAGCAGGTCGGCATCAGTTCGTGGTGCGGAACGTATCGGTGGACGGTCGCATTGGGTGGTACGCGCAACCCGGTGGGGTCGATCGCCGGCCCGGTCGTGACGACGAACTCCGCGTCCATCTCCGCCGCGGCGTCGAAGATGTTCTGGTAGGTGCGGCGCTGACCCGGGAAGCCGGCGGTGCTCAGACTGATCAGCACGCGCGGCGGTGTTCGTCCGACCGCGGCAGCCGTCGCGTCGTGGATCGCACCGGTCCAGGTCAGCGAGTCGTCCGTGGGCCGGCGCGCGGCCGGGTCGAGCACTGGGTCCGAGCACACGAGTCGCATGTCGGCCTGTTCCCACAGTCGCTTCGGACCCAGACCGCGTAGTCGCGAACCGATCCCGAAAGGTCCGTGCCGGAAGGCGCCGTCGAATGCGGCGAAGAAGGAATGGAACAGCACCACGTGCGGCACCCCGGTGCGTGCCGCAGCGTCCTGGGCGTTGAACAGCATGCAATCGACGATCACCAGATCGGTCGGCTCCCTCGTGATCTCGTCCTCCACATCCCGCGCGACGGCGGGGTCGGTCATCATGGCGTAGGCCATGGTCAGCACTTTCGGGGTGCTCAGTTCTACGTGCGGGGTCCAGGTCGGCGAGTGCCGGTAGCCGCAGAAGACGAAGCCGGCATCCTCTGCGACCTTCCGTTGCGATTCGTGACCGAGAACCCGAACGTGATGTCCGCGGCGGTGCAACTCGCATCCGAGCGCTGCTTCGGGCGGGTAGTTCCCGCCGCCTTCCAGGGTGACGATCAGGATGCGTGCCACGGTTCACCTCTTCCGATGTGCACCGACCGGGACGTTCGTCGGCGCCGGCTTCTCGACGAACCACCCGTCCGGCCCGATCTCCGTACCGACCCGGGGGAGGCAGTGCGTGAAGAACAGTCGTGCGACGAGTTCCTGGCGACTGTTCACACCCGTCTTCGCATAGATGCTCTTCAAGTGGTCCTGTGCGGTGTACGGACTGATGAACAGTCCACGTGCGATCTCGGTGCGTGTCTCGCCCGCGAGAACGCGGGCGAGGACATCGGTCTCCCGTTCGGTGAGACCGTGAAGGGCAGCGGTCAGAGCCACGAGCTGACCGGGCTGCGCCGGTTCGATCGCGACGACGATCCGGGCCGATTCTCCTCGGCCGTCGAGCAACCCGGCCCGCAGGACGAGCCACTGACCGTCCTCCGTACGGGCACGGACGACGCGCGCGGCAGCCCCCTCGTAGCGGAAGCGGACGGCGACGACCACCGCGGGGAGCATGAAGGAACCTTCGGCACCGAGTCGCTCGAGATACTCCACCGCCTGGGGAGTGGCCGATTCGATCTCGTTGTCCGCGCCCACGACCACGACTGCGGGACCGGAACCGCCGGGCGATGCGTCCGCCGCGAGTCGAGGGGATTCGCGGAGCAACGACAACCGCAGTCCGTCGCTGATCTCGCCCACGCATCCCGCGAGTGCCGCCACGTCGTCGGCGTCGAAGCGTCGGCCGGGGCCGCGCATGAGAGTGCCGCCGCCCCAGACGCGCCCGTCACGGCCTCGGAAGACGAGGCGCACCTCGTCGTCCATCCCCTGCGGTTCGAGGATCTCGCTGTAGGGCAGGGAATCGCGGATGTCGCAGTCGATCGCCTCGCGGATCGTCTGGACACCGGTGCGCGTCCGGGCGAGCTTGCGGTAGGTGTTCGCGAAACGCGACGTGCCGTACTCGATGTGCGCCACCGTCTCCGCGGCACGTCCGGCCGGGGCGTCGGCGTCGAGCATGGTCACGGACGTGAACAACATGCTCGCCGGATCGACGAGAGCGATACATCCGATGTCGTAGCGGATGCGCCGCCGGATCGTGTCGAGGACGGCGTGCCGGAACTCGACCGGGTCGGCGGTTCCGAGTGCGATGTCCCGAACCTCGCTGCGGAGCGCCGACGCCTGCCGTGACGCGGTCATGCTCCCAGTATGTGCTGGTCACGGCCGCTTCGGCACCTTTCGGTGCAGGACGAACGACGCATATACGGCGAATGCCGTCCCCGATCGGTGGATCGGGGACGGCATTGTCCGGAACGGGACGAATTCCTCTGCGGCGCTGTGTGAGTTCTCAGCGGTTGCGATCGGAGCTGTAGCCCCAGAGCCAGTCCGTGTACTTGTAGCTCGAGGTGTCGCGGGTGCGGAACAGTTCGTTGCGGGCCTCGCGGCCGGCACCGTCGAGGTGCCACAGGTCGCCCCACATGCGTCCCGTGGTGAGGATGCGGTTGCAGCGCGGTGCGCGTTCGGCGTTGACGTCCCTCAGGATCTTCGGCCAGTTCGCGCTGTCGCCCTGCAGGTCCTCGGCGGCGTAGTCGGCGAAGCACTTCGCATCCTCGAGGGCCATCACGGCCCCGGAGGCGAGGTACTGCAGCGGCGGGTGCGCGGCGTCGCCGAGCAGGATCATGCGGCCGTCGACCCAGTTGTCGATGGGGTCGCGGTCGAACATCGGCCACCAACGGTCGGTCCACAGGTACTTCAGTGCGGCCTGCACGCTCTCGTGGCAGTGGTCGTAGGCGTGCGCGAGTTCGTCGGGGCTGCCCCAAATTTCCTCACCGCGGAGGAAGGCGGGGGACTGGAAGACCGCCACCTGGTTGAGCATCTCGCCCTGGCGCAGCGGGTACTGGATGAAGTGGCAGCGCGGGCCGATGTAGCCCACGACATCCTCGATCTCCTCCTCGAGCGGAACCTCGTTCATCGGGAAGGTGCCGCGGAAGGCGACGTAACCCGAGCCGACGGGCTTGTCGTCGGACAACTTCGGGCGCAGGTGCGAGTGCAGGCCGTCCATGCCGAGAGCGACGTCACCGACGTGCTCCTCACCGTTCTCCAGCACGACCCGCACGGTGTCGCCCTCGGTGACCACGTCGGTCACCGTCGAGTTCGTCCGCAGATCCGCACCGGCCTCGCGGGCCGCCTCGACGAGCACCGAGTGCAGATCCGAACGGTGCACCACGAAGTACACGCCGCCGTAGTGCTGCTGGTAGTCGTGTCCGAGATCGACCTTCGTGAGGATCTCCGCGGTCACGGCATCACGGAAGACGAGGTTCTTGGGCAGCACGCCCTTCGCGATGACTTCGTCGTAGACACCGAGCGACTGCAGGATGCGCGAACCGTGCGGGCCGATCTGAAGGCCCGCGCCCACCTCGCCGAACTCGGGAGCACGCTCGAACAACGTGACCTGAGCACCCTTCTGCGCGAGGGCGAGGGCATTGGCGACACCGCCGATGCCGCCACCGGCAATGAGAACTCGTGCGTCCTTCAGATCGGACATGACACTCCTTCGTATCGTGTGAAGCAGAGGGGAAGGTCGGGCGCGGTGCGATCAGTGCGCGGCGATCGCGGTGCGATCAGTGCGCGGCGATCGGGCGGAGCGAATCGTGACGTGCGGGGAACTTCTTCCAGACCACCGTCAGCAGCAGCGACGAGATCAGTGCGCTGACGCCGAAGAGGACGAAGTTGGAGTCGGCGCCGAGGCCGGCGGCAAGCAACCAGCCACCGATCTGCGGGGCCGCCACCGCGCCGATACGGCCGACACCGAGGGCCCAGCCGAGCGCGGTACCGCGCAGGTGGTCGGGATAGTAGGACGCGACCGCAGCGATGATCAGGGCCTGCGTGCCGTGGGTGCCCACACCGGCGAACACGAAGATCAGGTACACCGCGGCGACCGGAGGGTCGAGCAGCAGGGTCAGCAGCGCGACACCGGCGATCAGCGCGGCGATGATGCTGGTCGGGACCGAACCCCACCGCACGCCACCCCAGGCGGTGATGAAGGATCCGGCGACCGCACCGAGGTTCAGGGCCAGCGAGAACGTGAGAGCGTTGCCGAGGTCGGTGCCCTCACCCTGCATGAGCTTGGGTAGCCAGGTCCCGAGGCCGTACCAGGCGAGCAGTGTCACGACGGTGACGGCCGCGAACATGATGCTGATGGTGCGGAAACGGGACCCGAGCAGTTCCTTGAAACCACCCTGAGAGTTGTCCGGATGGGTCTTCGGCACGGCATGCGCGGGCAGCACCTTGAGCGCCAGCGGAACGAGGACGAACAGGGGGATCAACGCGAAGGCGAACATCGGACGCCAGCCCCAGTTGGGGATCACCGGGATACCGACGAGAGCGGCGATCGAGCCGCCGATCGGGACGCCCGACATCATCATCGTCGCGACCGCGGCGCGCCACTTGTCCGGCACCAGTTCGGCGGCAAGTGCGTTCGAGGTCGGCACGAGTCCGCCGAGTCCGATGCCGGCGACGAGACGCAGCAGACCGAAGATCACGGGGCCGGGCGCTACCGCGCACAGGGCGGTGAAGACGGAGAGGACGACGACGCACCCGATGACGGCGTTCTTGCGGCCGATCGCGTCGGAGAGTCGGCCTGCGAGGACCGCGCCGATCATCATGCCCACGAACGCGAGGCTTCCCAGTGTGCCGGCGGTGGAGGCGCTGATGCCCCATTCGTCCTGGAGGCTCGATATGACGTTGCCGTAGACGATGAGGTCGTATCCGTCGAAGACGACGAACAGCCAGCAGACGATCACCGCGATGACGTGGGCCCGGGGGAGGGTGATGTTGCCACCGGCCCGCGTCGGTGAAGCCTCGTTGGGGAGATGCATTCCTCAACGGTGGGCGCGCGCCACCCGGCGATGCAATAAAGTTCTGCTATGCAGAACAAGCCGATGGGCACGATCCGCAAGCCGACCTACATGCTCGAGTCGGTCGACAACGCGCTGCTACTGCTCCAGCTGCTCCGCGATGCAGGTGCGATCCGGCTCAAGGATGCGGCCGCGGAACTCGGGACGGCGCCATCCACCGCGCACCGCCTGCTCGCCATGCTCGTCTACCGCGGCTTCGCCGTGCAGGACGAGAAACGGATGTACCACCCGGGCCCGGCGCTCGGTGTCGGGCCGGCGAGTCAGGGGTGGACGCGGGACTTCACCGACCTCTGCCGCCCGCACATGGAAGCCCTCGCCGCGCTCGCCGACGAGACCGTCAACCTCGTGATCCGGGTGGGATCGCAAGCGCGCTTCCTGTGGACGGCAGAGGCGGCATCGATCCTGCGTGTGGGTGATCGCCGAGGTCAGGTGCTCCCCGCCGAGCTCACGGCGGGCGGACGCATCCTCCTGGCCGAGCTTCCTCGCGCGGTACTCGAACAGCTCTATCTACGGCCCGCGGACGAGCCCCACATCAGTCACGGGCCGAGCCCCGCCTACGAGACCGACCGCCGGATGGCGATCGGGGAGTTCGAGGAGTTCGCACACGAACTCGAGGCGGCACGGAAGCTGGGTTTCGCGGTCAATGTCGAGCAGACGGAGGAGGGTGTCGCGGCGCTCGGGGTGGTGATCCGCAACGGTCGGGGCGCGGCTGTCGGTGCCCTCACGGTGGCCGTGCCCATCAACCGCTACCGCCAGCATCTGCGCGGCAAATTGGTCGCGCAGATGCAGGCGGCGGTGCGGGGCATCGAGGTCGACGTCGCCGATATCGCCGGACCGGACGTCTCGAATTCCACTGTGCAGAAATAGATGGATTCCCCGGTTCCGGCGCCCCTAGTTTGGAGACAACGCCGGACAAGGAGATTTCATGACTGCCACCGAGCCTGTCGATCCCGAGCTCCAGAAGCTGTACGACGACTTCGAGACCGAACACCTGAACCCGTTGTGGACCCAGCTCGGCGATCTGATGCCGATGGCCCCGACATCCAAGGCGGTTCCGTTCGTCTGGAAATGGTCGACGCTGTACCCGCTGGCCCAGCGCGCCGGTGATCTCGTGCCGGTCGGCCGCGGCGGTGAGCGTCGCGCGATCGCGCTCGCGAACCCCGGCCTCGGTGGTGTCCCGCACGTCACCCCCACGCTGTGGGCGGCGATCCAGTACCTCGGCCCGAAGGAAACCGCTCCCGAGCACCGGCACTCCCAGAATGCCTTCCGCTTCGTCGTCGAGGGCGAAGGGGTGTGGACCGTGGTCAACGGCGACCCGGTCGCCATGCGCCGCGGTGACTTCCTGCTCACTCCGGGCTGGAACTTCCATGGTCACCACAACGAGACCGATCAGCCGATGGCGTGGATCGACGGCCTCGACATCCCGTTCGTGCACTACACCGACACCGGCTTCTTCGAGTTCGGCTCCGACGGTGTCACCGACGAGGGCACCCCGGACATCTCCCGGTCCGAGCGACTGTGGGTCCACCCCGGTCTGCGCCCGCTCGTGGGCCTCGACCGCAAGACCAGCTCGCCGATCGCGTGCTACCGCTGGGAGCACACCGACCGTGCGCTGAACGAGCAGCTCGCCCTCGAGGACGAGGGTTACGCCGCCACCCCGGAACCCGGCCACGCCGCCGTCCGCTACACCAACCCCACCACCGGCGGCGACGTCATGCCGACGATCCGCGCCGAGTTCCACCGACTGCGCGCCGGCGCGCACACCCGCGCCCGCCGTGACGTCGGATCCGTGGTCTTCCAGGTCTTCGACGGTGAGGGCCGCTTCCATCTCGCAGACAAGAGCCACGACGTCACCAAGGGCGACATGATCGTCGTCCCGTCCTGGGTCGAGTGGTCGCTCGAGACCGACAAGGGTGTCGATCTCTTCGCCTTCTCCGACGCGCCGATCGTCGAGCGTCTGCACTTCAACCGCACCATCATCTCCGAAGGAGCCTGAACCCCATGCGTCTCGCCACCCTCCGCCTCGACGGCGGCACCGCCGCCGTCCGTGTCGACAGCGACTCCAGCGCCACCGTCATCGACGGTTACGCCGATCTGTCCGCGCTGCTCGCCGATTCGAACTGGAAGTCGGTCGCCGAGCAGGCATCCGGAAAGACCGTCGACCTCGGCTCCGCCGACTACGCCCCGGTCGTCCCCGCGCCGGGCAAGATCGTGTGCGTCGGCCTGAACTACGCGACCCACATCAAGGAGATGGGCCGCGACCTGCCGGAGTACCCGACCCTGTTCTCGAAGTTCAAGGAAGCCCTCACCGGCCCCTACGACGATGTGGTCGTTCCCTCCTACGCGGGGTCGCAGCTCGACTGGGAGGCCGAACTCGCCGTGGTCATCGGCAAGCAGGCCTACCAGGTCTCCGAGGCCGACGCCGCCGAGTACATCGCCGGCTACTCCGTGATCAACGACTACACGATGCGCGACTACCAGTACCGCACGCTGCAGTGGGATCAGGGCAAGACCTTCGAGAAGACCAGCGGTTTCGGTCCCTTCCTCGACACCGACTACCAGCTCGGCACCGCCATCGAGACCCGCCTCGAGGGCGAGGTCATGCAGTCGTCGAACACCAACGATCTGGTGTTCACCCCGGCCAAGCTCGTCGACTACATCTCGCACATCGTGACCTTGCAGCCGGGCGATGTCATCATCACCGGCACCACCGGCGGTGTCGGCCACGCCCGCAAGCCTGCTCGCTACATCCAGAACGGTGAAATCTGCGAGGTCACCATCGAGGGCCTCGGCACCGTCCGGAACAAGACGATCATCAAGTAGGAGAAGCCGAACCGTGGGATTCAACGATCTCGACCTGTCCGAGCGGCTCCTCATCGCCCGGCGGGGCACGGCGTACCTGTCGCAGCGGCTCGCCGAGCTCACCGACGACGAACTCGACGGTCCCACCCTGCTCGAAGGGTGGACGCGCCGGCATCTCGTCGCGCACATCGGCTACAACGCCGCAGCATTGTGCCGCCTCATGGACTGGGCGGCGACCGGTGTCGAGACCCCGATGTACTCCTCCACCGAGCAGCGGGCGCAGGAGATCGCCGAGGGCGCGACGCTGAATCCCGCCGCTCTGCGGAACCTGTTCTCGCACACCGTTGCCCGCCTCGACGAGAAGTGGCGGCACCTGCCGGAGGCGGCGTGGCAGTCGCAGGTGCGCACCGCGCAGGGCCGGCTCGTGCCGGCCGAGGAGACCGCCTGGATGCGCACGCGCGAAGTGTGGATCCACGCGGTCGATCTCGACAACGGTGGACGCTTCGGCGACTTCCCGCCCGTCGTCCTCGATTCGCTGCTCGACGACATCGTCGGCATGTGGCGCAAGAAGGAGCTCGGTGCGGGCATCGCGCTCGAGGTCGAGGGACGCGACGCGGTCCGGGTGAACGGCGACGCCGAGACCATCCACACCGTCCGAGGCGATCTCGCCGGTGTCGTCCGCTGGGCGGCCGGTCGCGGCGCCGTCGGCGTCACCGGCGGAGAACTCACGCCGCCGCGCTGGCTCTGAGGTTTCTGCACGTACGAACGACGAAGGCCCTTCCATCCCCGAGGATGGAAGGGCCTTCGCCCTTCTGCGGGAATGGAAGAGCTCTCGTCCGTCTGCCGGACGGACCGATCAGCGCGGATCGCGCTCGCAGCCGATCCCGTCGTTGTCGCGGTCGAGACGCGGAGCGTATCCGGGGTCGTTGCGGTGGACCGGAGCAGCGCCCGCATTCCATGCCTCGGTGCAGTTCTCGAACCCACCGCTCGGTGCGGCCGGAGCCTGACGGGCCGGGGGTGCCGGCGCGACCTGCGGAGCCGCCTGGGGTGCCGGCGGGGCAGGGGGAGCCGGAGGTGCCGGCGGCGGAGCGAACGGATTGAACGATCCGCTCGGAACGAGATCGGCGATGCCCTTCGGGAGCAGGTCCACGAGAGGGAAGGCGGTGGCGGTCGACGGTGCGGCGACCGTCAGAGCCACACACCCCAGCGTCGCAGCGACGATGCGGCGGAACTTCATGCGCGAGGCCTTTCTGTACTTCGTCCGGATCCGATTTGCCGGATCCGATCGAAATGTCGGCCTGGGCGGCGCGGGTGTTACGTCGCCCGGTCGCAAACGACGATCGGCCCGCTCGCGACCGGATGTCGCGAACGGGCCGATGTACTCCGGGCCTGCCGGGGGACGGCCCGGATGCCTGTCGTACGCCGGGATCAGCCGGCGTCAGTCTCCTCGAACGGCACGACCACCTTCGGGTCGATCCGCATGACGGTGTACCCCGCCACCGCTCCGGCACCGAAGCCGGGAGCGAAGATGCGAACCGGTTCGGTGATGACCCCGTCGCGGACCGCGTCGTGGATCGCGAGCGGGATGCTCGCCGACGACGTGTTGCCGACCTTCTCGATGTTGAAGTACAACCGGTCGGCCGAGAGTCCGGCGTTCGCGGCGAGCTCGATGACCATCGTCTTGTTCGCCTGGTGGGGAACGATGAGATCGATGTCGTCGAGCAGCGAACGCTCGGCGTCGTCGGGGGACGGGAGGGCCTTGATCTCGTCGAGCATCTGCGTCAGATAGCGACCGGCGAGCGTCTTCACTTCGGGTCCGTAGACCGTGATGAAGTTGTCGAAGTCCGGATTCGGCCAGATGATCGAGTTGACCTCGCTCGTCGGTCCGCTCGCGTAGCTGTTGAAGAACTCGAGATCGGGTGCCTCGCCCTCGGCGGCCGGCGAGATCACCATTGCTGCGGCGCCGTCACCGAAGATCATGCGGGACGGCCGGACCGTGCCGATCTTGTCCGAGAACTTCTCGACGCACACCACGAGGACGGGACGCTTGACCTGCTGGAGGATGCGGGTCGCCTCGGCCAGGCCGTAGGGCAATCCCGCGCACGCCGCGATCAGGTCGAACGAGGCATGGGTCTGCCCGATGCCCAGTTCGCCCGAGATCCACGTGGCCAGCGACGGGATCAGCCGCCCGCTCGTGCACGTGCAGGTGATGACCGCGCCGATGTCCTGCGGGCCGACACCGGCGTGGGCGACCGCCTGCTTCGCCGCCGTCAGGGCCAGGTCCTCGAAGGTTCCCGAGGTGTACCGGCGCTGCTCGATCCCGGTCTTGGCCGTGATCTCGTCGGCCGACATGGGCGACCAGTTGTAGGCGGTGTTGCGGATCAGGTCCTCGTTGGTGCACACCTGGTCGCCGTGCGCGACCGCAATCGCGTCGATGCGGGGTGCGATCGCGAACTCCGAGCGCACGTCGACGGCCGGGTAGGGCGCAGACGGTGCCACCGGTTCGTGCCGCGTGTACGAGGTGGCCTTGCGGGTCTTGCCCGACATGACCCGGTTGATGAACCGCTGGACCTCGCGATTGCGCGGATGGGAGACCACGACGTAGTCGTCGTCCTTCAGGTCCGCGACCCGGACGAGTTCGGTTTCGCTTCCGTCCCAGGGCTGCTGGTTGTGCAGAACCATCGACCAGCGGCTCAGGGCCTCGAGTTCGGCGACGTCCTCGTGGCAGTCGAGGATCTCGTCGTATCCGAAGACGGGATGGTTCGGATCGTAGTGGCGAACACGCAGGGTGATGTTCTCCGGATCGGAGACCAGCTGCGGCACAGTCGGCTTGACCGTGGGCAGGTCGCCGGCGAAGTGGCGACGCGAACCGAAGACCGCGAAGAGCCGATCGAAGATGCGGTCCTCGGCGGCACTGTCCCACGCGCGGGGGAGAGCGCGGTAGGCCTCCTCGACCGCGCCCAGCCGCTCTTCGGCCTCGGGCCAGGGAGTCAGGCGCGGCATGTAGACGTCGTCGCGGTTGCGGGGCACGTCGCCCCAGCGGGTGACGCGCCGCTCGAACATCATCAGCGGGAAGCGGTCGGCCCAGAAGACGTTGAGGGCCATGTCCCGCATGATCTCGAACTTCGAACCGTACTTGCCCAGTTCGTGCCGGGAGAGGATCTCCGAGACCGTGGGTGCCTTGGTGTCGAAGTCGCGACGGATGACGGCGTCGAGGTGGTCGACGCTGCTCAGCGTGGAGAAGTCGAGTTCGGGAACAAAGTTGGAAGGGAAGACTATTCGGCCGTGCCGATTGAGCTCGAATGGCTGCATGTGCGAGGGGACCGTTCGATTCGAAGTAATGGGTGGGGAGGGCGGATCACATGTCCAGGCCGCCGTTGACGCCCCACACCTGACCGGTGATGTACGAGGAGGCGTCCGCGGCGAGGAAATGCACGACCCGGGCGATCTCCTGCGGGTCGGCGAGTCGCTTCACGGGGATGGTGTCGGTGATGCGCGCGAGAACCTTCTCGGGGATGGACTCGACCATCTCGGTGGCGACGAAGCCCGGGGTGACGGTGTTGACGGTGACGCCGATGCCGTTCGGGTCCAGTTTGTCGTTCTTGGCCAGATGGAAGGCCGCTTCCTTGGCGAGGGTCTTGGTGAGACCGAACAGGCCGGCCTTCGATGCCGCGTAGTTGGCCTGCCCGATGTTGCCGGTCTCGCCGATGACGGAGGAGACGTTGACGATGCGTCCGGTGCCGCGCTCGAGCATGTGCCGCAACGCGGCCTGTGCCAGGTAGAACGCGCCCGAGAGGTTCACGCCGAGGACGGTGTCCCAGTCCTCGTCCTGCATCTTCAGCACCGTGCGGTCGATGGTGATGCCGGCGTTGTTGACCAGGATGTCGAGGCGACCGTGCGTGTCGATGACCTCATCGATGGTGCGGCGGCAGTCGTCGGCGTTCGCGACGTCGCCGCGGTGCACCGAGTAACGGACGTCCTTGCGGCCCTTCTCGTTCAGGTCTGCGAGGAACTGATCCGCCTGAGCCGTGTTGCGTCCGTAGCCTGCGGCGACGGTGGCACCCTGGCTCGCCAGGCTGCGGCTGATCGCCGCACCGATGCCGCGCGTGCCGCCGGTGACGAAGGCGACGCGTCCGCGGAGCTTGTTTCCGCCGGCAGCGATCTGCGAAGTGGGTTCGATGGTGCTGGTCATGCTGATCTCCTCGCTGTGCGAGGGGGCGACGGGCGCGGCTGTTCGCCGACGTCGCACACACGCCCCCTGCGCGTTGATTTCCCTGTGGAGGAGCACGTTTCGAATCCCCCTGATTCGAACGCGTGTCCCCTGATACGGGCCTTCATCGGCTCGTAACTCCCTGCAGCAACAATCATGCACCACCTCGATCATGTTGTCACCAGGAACAATTCGAGCCTCGAATTTCGGCAATTTGTCCGAATAGATCGAGAATTGTTGTAGCGCAGTCGAATTAGGTGAAGATTCAGGGTTACTTCATGGTACGAACATGCTGAATGTTCGTACCGGTCTTGGACGTACAGCCTGTACGAATCAGATCGTTCCAGAATGGCACAACGTGCTACCGGGGAGTCAGGTACAACTGTGTGCACATGGCGTGGATGCGAATGGCCTTCGACGTTTATATCGAAAGACGTTGCAGGAAAATCAGTTCGGAGTCGATCGCCTGACAGGGGCGGCCGCTCGGCACCCGTCGCGGAGAGGCGCACTCCGTGCCGCGGAAGCTCGACCGAGGCGAGCCTCCCTGTATTCCCCTTTCGAAAATGCGCCACACCTCGCATCGGTGTGATTCTCGACACTACGGCGGGGGATTGTGTCGAAGCACAGTTCTTTCCGGTGGTGAGAGGATGGCCGCGTGAGCAACACTCGTCTTGTCGAAACACCGGTGGCCGAACTCGAGGTACGTCTCGACGGGGAAGGGCCGGCAGTCGTCCTGCTTCCCTCCCTCGGACGCGATTCCTACGAATTCGATCCGATCGCGAGCGACCTTGCGGCAGCGGGATTCACCGCTCTGCGACCGCAACCCCGAGGAATCGGCAGCAGCCGTGGACCCATGACCGGCCTCGATCTGCACGACCTCGCGGGTGACGTCGCCGCCGTCGTCGAGCATTTCGACGCCGCACCCGCCGTGGTGGCCGGCCACGCATTCGGGCACTACGTGGCCCGGGTGCTCGCAGCCGATCGGCCCGAACTCGTCCGGGGGGTCGCCGTGCTCGCCGCCGGTGCCCGCCGGTTCCCGGCCTCGCTGACCGAGCGTGTCGCCAAGTGTTCCGACCTCTCGCTTCCCGATCATGAACGACTCGTGCACCTGCGCGACGTCTTCTTCGCCGAAGGACACGATCCGGCGGTGTGGCTCGACGGGTGGTGGCCCGAGGCGATCGTGTCGCAACGGGCAGCGATGGCTGCGACCGACAAGGAATCGTGGTGGACGGTGGCGCCGTCACCTCTGCTCGACGTACAAGCAGGAGAGGACGTCTTCCGGCCCGCGGAGACCCGCGGTGAGCTCGTCGACGAGTTCGGGAGCGAACTCGTTTCCACGGCCGTCGTGCCGGGTTGCGGGCACGCCCTCGTCCCGGAGGCTCCTCACGAGGTGGCCCGGATCCTGGTCGAGTGGATCCGTACGCGTCTCGGATGAAGATTTCGTCATCTTCGACTCATCGACCCCTCATCGTCGTGCGCCAGAGTTATCGGCGACCAGGACGAACACCGAGTCGAGGAGAACGATCATGGCGATGAGCCGCACCGCATGGGCCGTGACCGCTGTGGCGGTCGCGATGACCGCCGGCACAGTCGGTTTCGTGTCGGCGAACCGGGGTGGGTCCGCTCCCTCCGAACCGTCGTCGTTCACCGTCGCCCGTGTGGCCGACGAGACGACGACCGGCGGCCCGGACGGAACCGTTCGGGCGGGCGTCGACCCGGCCCGGGATGCGCGGCCGGGAGAACTGCCCACCGACATCCCCTACATCGACGTCACGACGTGCGATGCGTGGTTCGAGGACTGGGACGACACGGTGCCGGACCACGTCGAGGACTTCTACGACGAGTGGGACGACCGCTGCGACGATCTGCACGACGACGACCACGACGACTGGGACGACGACCACGACGACGATTGGGACGACCACGACGACGACTGGGACGACGACCACGACGATTGACCGGCACGACGGCCCCACGACGACGAGACCCCACCGGAAGTGTTCCGGTGGGGTCTCGGTCCGTCTGCGTGGGTTACGCGAGCGTGCGTGCCATGCCGCGCTCGACGGCCGCAATGATCTGCGGCCGCAGCTCGACCGCCGGCACGATCGCGTCGACCGAGCCGACCTGCTGTGCGCGCTGGATGTTGTGGATCGCCTCGAACTCGGCTGCCACCTCACCGAGCTTCTCCGACCGCACCGCGGTGCGCAGAGCGGTGAGCTCGACACCCAGTCGCGCCTTGTCGCCGTCCTCGGCGGCCCGCAGCTGGGCCTCGAGTTCCACGACCCGCGGATCGCTCGCGGTGCGCTTGTTGACGTCACGGGTGAAGACCACCGCGGCCGCCGGAGCGCCACCGAGCACCGAGGCGAACGAACCCTCCACGGCGAGGACTTCCATGTTCTCGTTCAGTGCGCCCGAGAACACCACGAAGGCACCACCGTGGTAGCGGGAGACCACGACGAACACGATCGGACCGTCGAAGTTGACGATGGCCCGGCCGATCTCGGCACCGTACTCGAGCTGAAGGTTGCGCAGCGACTCGGGGGAGCCGTCGAAGCCCGACAGGTTGGCGAGCACCACGAGCGGACGGTTGCCGCTCGCCGCGTTGATCGCCCGCGCCGTCTTCTTCGACGACTTGGGGAACAACGTGCCCGAGGTCCACTGGTCCGGTCCGTCGGCCGGGAACCAGCCCTTGCGCGGGATCGCGCGGGACTCGATGCCGATGACCGTCACCGGGTTTCCGCCCAGGTGCGCGTCGAAGACGACCGAGGTGTCGGCGTCGGCCATGTCGGCCCACCGCTCGAGCACCGCGTGGTCCTGGTCGACCACCGAGCGCATCACCGTGCGGATGTCGAACGGCTTCTTGCGATCCGGGTTGGTCTCGGACGAGAAGATGTCGCCCACGGTGGTGAAGTCGCTGGACGGATGCACGTGCGGGTACACGCACACGTTGCGGTCGACCGGGTCGGTGGACGTGGCCTTGCGCGGGAAGCGCTCGCCCGGCGCGACGTAGGCGTGGGCATAGTGCGCGAACAGCGTCTCGATGGCGGCACTGAGGTTGGGAGCCCAGTACTGCGCCTGACCGTTGGGGCCCATGACGCGGTCGTAGCCACCGATACCGAAGTTGTCCTCGGCGGAGACGCCACCCGAGTAGTCGAGCGACTGCTTGCCGGTGAGCACCATGGCGCTGTCCGGGGTCATCACGAGGATGCCCTTGGTGTGCATGAGCATCGTCGCCTCGGCGTTCCAGTACGGCTGCGCGCCGACGTTGATGCCGGTGACCACGACGTTGATCTCGCCGCCGTTCTGCGTGAACGTGATGATGCGACGCAGACCGCGCGACACCCAGTCCATGTTCTCGGTGCCCGAGTCCATGGAGATCGTCGCGCCGGACGACAGCGCGAACCACTCGACGGGGGCATCGAGGCTCTCCGCCAGGTCGATCGCGGCGACCACGCGGGAGCACTCGGCCTCCGCGACGGTGCCCAGCGCCTTCGTGGGATCACCGAACAGCGCGACGCGCTTCATGCCCTCGGGGTAGCGCGGGGTCGGGGTGTCGACGACACCGACGATCAGACCCGCGGTGTTGCGGCCGTAGGGGCGGTCGACGGGCACGAGGGCGCCCTGCTCGTCGAAGTCGTACTCGACGAAGGTGCCCTCGCTGCCGGTGAGCAGCGGGATCAGCTCGTACGGGTAGACGGTGCCGCGGGCACGGGACCGCTGGACCTTCTGGGTGTACTCGTCGAGCGGCTTCAGCGGCTCCTTCGGCGGCTCGGTGACCCGCACGATGACGCCCGCACCGGAGCGGTACGAGAAGCGCAGGGCGACCTCGCGTGCCGGCTCGTCCTGACGATCACGCCACGACCCGATGACGGTGATCTCCTCGAGACCGGCGCCCACGGTCAGCGGCGCGGCGTTGCGGCCGATGCGGCGCAGATCCTCCATGTCGAGATCGACGGCGGGCCACACGTAGAGCACCACGCGGTTCGCGTCGAGACGTCGCCCGCCGCGGGTGGCCTGGGCGCGGCGCATGCCGTCGAGCGAGCTCGCGAGAGCACGTTCGAAGGCCGGCAGTCCGACGATGCGGCCGGACTCGTCGCGCTGCGGCGTCAGGTCGCGCACCTCGGCGAGGGCGATGAACCGCTCGTCGGACGGATTGTCCTGCGACACCAGGTGATACAGGTAGGTGTCCGGGTTGGCGGGCAGGCGGGTGCCGTCGAAGTTCTTCAGGCGCCAGAGATCCAGACGCTGACCCGTGAGCGGGTGGATGTCGCGGATGTTGGCCTCTTCCGCGTACCCGGTCTCGTAGGGGCGGAAGGTGAACACGTGCTCTTCTGCCGTGTCGGTGTGGCAGACCGTCACCGTCACGCGACGGGCCGCACCGGTCACCGGGCGAGCGGCGAGTTCGGCGCGCAGCGCGTCGGCCTGGGCGTCGGCATCGGCCGGAGCGTCGTCCCACGCGAGGTACAGGTCGATCACGAGGTTCTTCGTGTCGGGAACCGAAGCCGCCGACTCCTCGACGGCGTCGAGCAGCGACGCGAACTCCGCCTGCGGAGCCTCCGCGGACATCAGGTACAGACGCGTGCCGCGCAGATCGAAGTTGCCGGTGACGAACTGGTGCCCGCCGACCGTGCACGAACGCACGTCCTCGAGGGTGCGGATCTTGTACGCCCGTCGGACGATGACCTCGAGCAGCGGGCCCGGAACGGACTCGGGACGCGTGATCTGCTGTGCGAGAAGGTCGATCAGCGGCTCGGGCGTGGCGACGAGCGAATCGATGCGCTGCGCGTAGTCCGTCGCCTGCGGATGCTCGGCGAGGTACGCGAGCGAACCGCGGACCCCGTCGTAGGCCTGCTCGCGGGCCTTGCGGATCACCGGCTCCTCGAAGTAGCGGTACCGCAGGTTGCGGGCGGTGTCGCCGATGACCGGGAAGCGGACCTGGGTCGCGACGATCAGTCGGTCGAGGACCTCGTTGAGCTCGTGGGAGATCCCCACCTCGGTGTCGTCGCGCTCGACCCAGCGGTCGAGCAGCGAGGTGACCACGGGGACGTGGGCCTCGATGCGCTCGAGCGCGAGGAACAACCGGTAGACGGCCTCTTCGAGCTCCGGGGTGCGATCGAGTTCGAGGACGTCGTAGTGCCGCAGGGCGCGGGCGAGGCGCGCGCGGAAGCTGTCGGGCAGACCCCCGACCTCGACGTCGAGCGACTGCAGGTAGCCGTGGAAGAACTCGCGGGGGCTGTGGACCCGGTCGTCGCTGTTCTTCTCCTCCTCGGTCGGACGGTTGCGCGACAGTTCGCACACGTCCGCGAAGGTCGTCAGCAGCGCGAGCTCGGCGCGGACGAGCGCGCACGAATCGACGGAACCGGAGAGACGCTCGTACTCGGCGAGCAGCGCCGCGGTGCGCTTGGCGGACACGTCGTATCCGGTGACCAGAGCGGCGAGCGAGTCGAGGCGGGCGAGAGCGTCGGCCGCGACGTCGTCGCTGACCGAGGGCGCCGGTGCGGCGAACTCGACGCGCTCGACGGTCTCGGTGACGACCTCTTCGACGATCTGGTCGACCCGCAGGAGCGGGGCGCCCGCGTCGACCTGCGCGTTGACGACGCCGAGGATCTCGCGGACCTTGCCGGCGAAGGGAGCGCGGACCGCGGTCTCCATCTTCATCGACTCGAGCACGACGAGCGTCTGACCGGCCTCGACCTCGTCACCGACGGCGACGGGAACCGCGACGACCACGGCCGGGGCGGGCGTGCGCACCACGCCGGCCTCGTCCTGGCTGATCTGGTGGCTGATGCCGTCGACCTCGACGAGGAAGTGGGCGGGACCGGCGATCGACACCACGTTGTGGCGGCGTCCACCGAGGGTCAGGCGCGACTCGTAGTCACCCAGCCGCTCGACGTCGACATCGAACTCGGCGGATCCGGTGTCGACCCGGTAGCGGTGCGGGCCGACCTGGCCGACGACGAGTTCGTAGGCCTGGCCCTGGTAGCTGAGCTCGATCTTGCGTCCGACGGCGTGTCCGGCACGCGGGCGACCGCCGCGGGCCGAGGCGAGGAAGGCGGAGCGCTCGCGGGCCTCGTCGGTGTCGTAGACGTCGACGGCGGTCGCGATCAGAGCGACGTCGGCGACCTTGGACGGACCGGTCTCGGTGCCTGCGCCGGTGCGGTCGAGCCAGCCGGTGTCGGCGGAGGCGTCGACGACCTCGGGACGGTCGAGCAGATCGAGCAGGAACGACTTGGTCGTCGTGCCACCGTCGAGGACGACGGTGGTCTCGCGCAGAGCGGTGCGCAGGCGGGCGAGTGCCTCGTCGCGGTCGCGGCCCCACGCGATGATCTTGGCGACCATCGAATCGTAGTCGGGCGGGATGACGTCGCCCTGGGCGATGCCGGTGTCGACACGCAGACCGGACCCGAGCGGGAACTTCAGCAGCTGCACGGTGCCGGGGGCGGGTGCGAAGCCGTTGGCGGCGTCCTCGGCGTTCAGGCGGGCCTCGACGGCGTGGCCGAACTCGGAGGGGCACTCGCCGGGCAGCTTCTCGCCGGAGGCGACGAGGATCTGCAGCTTCACGAGGTCGATGCCGGTCGTGGCCTCGGTGATGGGGTGCTCGACCTGGAGGCGCGTGTTGACCTCGAGGAAGGTGAAGATCTTCAGGTCGGGCTGGTAGAGGTACTCGACGGTGCCGGCACCGGCGTAGCCGGCGGCGCGGACGAGATCGGCCGAGACCGCGCGCAGGTGGTCGGACTGCTCCTTGGTGAGCAGCGGCGAGGCGGACTCCTCGATGACCTTCTGGTTCTTGCGCTGGATCGAGCAGTCGCGCACACCCGGGGCCCACACGTTGCCGTGCTTGTCGGCGATGACCTGGACCTCGACGTGGCGCGCGTCGGTGACGAGACGCTCGATGAACACGACGGGGTCGCCGAAGGAACGCTCGGCCTCACCCTGGGTGCGCTCGAGGGCGAGCTCGAGCTCGTCCTCGGCGTAGACCTTGCGGATGCCGCGGCCACCGCCACCGGAGCGGGCCTTGATGATCAGCGGGTAGCCGATGGCCTGCGCATGACGGCGCGCGTCGGCGCGGGAATCGACCGGTCCACCGGACCACGGTGCGACGGGAACGCCGACCTTCTCGGCGAGGATCTTCGCCTCGACCTTGTCGCCGAGCAGACGCATGGCGTCGGCGGAGGGGCCGATGAAGGTGATCCCGAGGCGGGCGCACAACTCGGCGAAGGCGGGGTCCTCGGCGACGAAGCCCCAGCCGACCCACACGGCGTCGGCCTTCGCCTCGAGAAGCGCGCGCTCGAGTTCTGCATGATCGAGGTAGGGGGTCGCCGCCGTCGTCGACGGACGGAGGGTCACTCCTTCGTCGGCCTGACGGACGAACATCGCCCGTCGTTCGGCGTCGGTGTGCAGAGCGATGGTCCTGATGTCGTAACCGTGCTCGGAGTTGAGCTCCCGGACTGCCCGGATGAGGCGTACGGCCGCCTCACCACGATTGACCACTGCGATCCGCTTGAACATACTCGTTGCCACCGTTCTCCATGGTTTGTGCACGCACCGGGCGCGCGTCTCGAAGCTCCACCCCAATGAGGAGGTCAAACTAACCGGTCCTACGTCCCACGTCTCGGGTTGGCGACGCGAGCGGGAACATGTAGCGGTCGGCTCCTCGTGGTTGGCATGGGCATGCGTGTTCGTCGTCGATCCACCGGGCAACATCCGCGGTGTCCGAAGGACCGTTTCGAACAGGTCTCCGCAGCTACGGCCGTCGGTTGTGACGGTCACGTCCCCCTGGGCGAAGGCTCCGTTCGGATAACAGCATGGAGGAAACATGAGGGTTTGTCACGTTTTGCTTCCATGCGGGGCGATCGGCGGCCTTCTCGTGACCGGCTTCTCCCACAGGTATTCGCGCGCAGAGGCTTTCGCTCGGGAACGGGTGTCGGGGCGGGGATCTCCGGTTCCGGGCGCCGCCGGTACTGTGCAGTAACACCGATCGGTAACTTCCGGAGGTGTCAGGGACCCGTCTTCGACGACCCCTCGTTTCTGCTGGTACGCACCGTTTTTCGCGCGCCTCGGATCGGGCGCGAGCCGGGATCGGGCAAAACGTTCCGAGCTGCCTCGACAATGCTGTGACATCCGTCACGAGGCGCGAAAAGGTGAAGGTCTCAACCGAACCGGAGCGCGGTCGTCGACGCGTCGGATCGGGACCGTCGAGCGCGCGGTATCGGGGCCGTTACCGGGCATTTCTCCGAGTCCGCGCGGAATCTGGAACAGTGGACAGCACATGCCTGCGGACGAGCCGCGAGGAGGATCCCCGTGTCCGAAGCCGATCGACCCCACCTCCCGGGGCGCGACGACGCGCCCGGTCAGGACTCCCCGTCGGTGGACCGGCGGACACGTATCGCCGGGCAGGTCCGCCGGTGGTGCGAGACCGGCAGCATCGAGGGCGGGCACGCTCCGCTGTCGGATGCCGCGGCGGTCGCGCTGGCCGCCGGCCACCTCGACGAATCGGCGCGTGCGGTGCTGGCGAACCGCCGACGGGTCGGCCGCCGGCTGCCCGCGCTCGACGGATTCGGTGAGCTGCGCCGACTGTCCGACGAGCACGCCCGCCTCCGCGCCCGCATCGACGGTCTGCGCCCCGGTGCCGCGCGACTCGCACTCGAGTACCGGGCCAACGAGCTCGGCAAACGCATCCGGGCGGCGCGGCAGACCGTCGTGCACTCCCCGCTGCACTACGCCCAGGGCGTCCGCGCCGTGCGCCGCGACCGGCGCGACGGACTGCACCTCGAGATCGACCAACGCGAGGCGCTGTTCGCCGCGCTGCAACGCACCCCCGCGCCCCTGCCCGTCGCGCCCGTCGAGCAGGCCCGAGGGATGGTGCTCGGTGTCGCCGTCGACCGAGTGGGTCGCTGGTCCGAGCGCACTCCGCTCGCCGACGCGGGTCGTCGCGTCGCCGAGCGGCTCGGACGCGAGGTGCCCTCCGGTGACGACCGCTTCGTCGACCGCTACGACACCCTGCTCTTCCTCGCCGGGTCCCTGTACGACCGCATCGAGGCGTCGGCGGCATGGCGTTCGGAGTACTTCGAGGTTCAACGAGCCCAGCTCGACCTCGCCGAGGAACTCACCCAGATCGCGGTGGACACCGTCGCCCTGCGCGACCTGCTCGACGAGCTGCAGTCCGCGATCCGATCGGCGCCCGAGGCGCGGTCCGGTCTCGAATCCCGTGTGGCAGCTCTCGAACCGGTATGGGATCAGATCCTTGCGCGTGTCACTGCGCTCGCACGCATCGGCGACCTGCTCACGCGGGCGGAGGACCATCTGCATCTCGCGCACATCGCGCAGCGCACCGCGAGTCTCGACCAGCGGATCGACGATCTGATCGGCAGGTCGGGTGCGCGCGAGTTGTCCGCCGAGAACACCGATTTCGTCGGCGACCAGCTCGGTGCTGCGGCCGAACCGATGGTCGCGCTCCGCAGCGCTCTGTGGACGGACATCGCCGAGCTCACCGCGAAGGAGTAACCCGGAGTTACTGTCATCGGTCACATCGATTCGGCTGCGCTTCGGGCCGGATCCCCGAACTCGCGAAAAGTGATCGGCTTCACTGGTGCATTTGTCCGAACCGGTGGTAGCTTCCTCGCGTCCGGTCGGGGGTCGATACACAGGGGGACGCGGTGGCGTCGCGGTTCGTGCGTACGGGTTTTGCGCTGGCTGTCGCTGCGGCGCTGGGGGTCTCGGGTTGCTCGGAGGCGACGAGCGTGTCCGTCGTCGACGACCCGAGGCTCGAGGCGGAGTTCGAATCGGTGCTCGTCTCCGGACGGTCCCGAACGCTCGGGGAGGTCGCGGCCGCAGCGGGTGTCGAGTCGTGGGACCGGATGTACTACTTCCGTGTCCCGGTGTTGATGAGCGAACTCAACCGCGTGATGCACACCCCGGGAACCACCTGGCGGAACATGCCGGGATCCGATGCCGAAGGGCTCATCGTCTTCGTCTCGGAAGGGCAGATCGTGCGCGCGGTCGCCGACCGTGAGCCGCCACTGTACCTGAGCGGTTTCGCGACCTCCGATTCGTACGTCACCCCCGATGAACTCGCCGGCATGCCTCGTCTCGCGGTCGAGTCGAGGGGGCGTTGACCCGGCAGCTGCCACCCGGCTGCCCCGTATGTCCGCCTTCGGGTAGTTTGCTCGCAACAACGAGTAGTGAATTTCTTTCCCGAAGAGGTGTGGGGTGGCACGGGTAATCGCGACGATCAACCTGAAGGGTGGAGTCGGCAAGACCACGACGACGGCCGCTCTGGGCGAATTCATGGCGGCGGAGTTCGGGCAGCGGGTGCTCATGATCGATCTCGACCCGCAGACCAACCTCACCACGATGATGGTGGGGGAGGAGCGCTGGCGCGAACTGAACGAGCTCGGTCTGACTCTCAAGACGCTCTTCAACAAGGCGATCGCGCCCGACGCCGACGCGTTCGACATCGAGAAGGCCGTCCAGAAGGGCGTCTCGCCCGTGAGTGCGGTGCGCGATCTGGACTTGCTCGCGTCGTCGCTGGATCTCATGGACATCCAGGAGGGCCTCACCCACCAGCAGTACGCCGATCCCGGCTCGCATCGTCCCGTCGAGGTACTGCTCTCCGCTGTCCGGCCCATCGCCGACCGGTACGACTACATCCTCGTCGACTGCCCGCCGAATCTCGGGATCCTCACCCTCAACGGGTTGCGTCTCGCCGACGGCTATCTCATCCCCACGATTCCCGACATCCTGTCCACCTACGGAATCCCGCAGCTGCAGACGAAGATCCAGCAATTCGCGAAGCGGACCGGGCACACGGTGCGGGAGATCGGCCTCGTCATCACGAAGTACCGCAGTGCCTCGAATCTGCACCGCACGATCATCGAACAGCTCCAGCGCGACGAGCGAATCGCGAACGTCGTTCCCGCCTGGGTGCCCGAGGCCAACCAGATCGCGGCGTCCGCCGAGTTCGTGCCCTACGGCACCCTCAAGCGCAAGTACGGCAACACCGGTCAGTACGACGCACTGCGAATCCTCACCGAGACGATCATGATGAATGCGCAGGTGTACTTGTGACGAATCCCGGCCCCGATATCGACATGGCACAGGCGCGTCTGCGGGTGCGCATCGGCGAGGCGAGCTCGGCGTTGCTCCGTCTCGACGAGGCGGCCCCCGGCACGGCCGGCGCGCTCGTCGCTCTCGTCCAGGTGATCGCCGACGAGGCCGCACGCACGCCGCGCTTCGCGAAGGCACTCGCGGGAGCGCTCTCGGTCACCGCAGACCCGAGTGCCCCGACACCCGTTGCCGCTCCCGCTCCTGCTGCGCGCCCCGCCGCAGCCCGGACGTCTGCGCGTCGCAGCCGTCGCGCACCCGGGGCCTTCGATCCGTTCGTGGTGTTCCGCGAGAGCGGGGAGGCGACTCTGCGGGAGCAGCTGTCGACCCTCGGGGTCGAACAACTCAAGGACATCATCGCCGAGCACGCCATGGACTACGACAAACTCGCGATGCGCTGGCGTACCCCCTCCAAGCTGCAGGACCGCGTCGTCGAACGGGTCAAGGCGCTCACCACGAAGGGTGATGCTTTCCGGTGATCGGTCACAGACGGTTCTTCTTCTGCTTTTAGCAACGTATGGTCGCACCATGCCTCCGGTCTCGACGAGACTGCGCAGGCGTGGGCACATCGTGCGTCGATCCCGAGTCGCCGCTCGATGTGTGCACCGAGAAGAGGAGTCGATATGGGGGACATCGTTCGACAGGGAGTCGTGGCCTTCGTGGCCGAGGTTCTGGCGCGCGGCGGCCGGGCCGAACCGATTCCCGGACAGCGGGACGTGCGCGTACACGGCGCGGACGGATCCGAACGTGTGGTGCGGGTGTGCTCGACGGCGAGCGGTCCGTGGCTCGCGCGCCGCCGCGACGGGGTTCCCACTGTCGACGGTGCGGGCGTGTCTCACTGGGTCTTCGTCGATCTCGCACCCGCGGCACCGGAGTTCTACGTGGTGGACGCGGACGACATCGAAGGGGGAATCGAGGAGGAGGTCGCGCTCTGGCTCGCCGACCGACCCGGCCGCACCCCGACCGGCAGCCATCCCATCCAACGCAGCAACGTCGTTCACGGTCACGATCATTGGGATCTGCTCGGTCTCGACACCGTCAAGGATCCCGGCCACGACGCGGCGCCGGTGCCGGCAGCGCGGGTCCGCGCCGAACGTCCGGCCGTACGTACGGTCGCGGAACCCGAGGTCGTCGACGAGCGGCGCGCAGTGGTGGCGGACATCGGCGGGTATCGCGTGCAGGGGCGCCTCGATCCGGCCTCGGGGACGCTCGAGATCACCCGGGGACCGATGGAGGGGCGCCGATTCCCGGACGCCGCGACAGCTGCACGGGCGCTCGTCACCTTCTTCGACGACCACGAGACCGTCCCCGACGGCGACACCTTCTGGCGGAGCGAGATCCTCAGGTGAGAACGCACTCCCGATAGCGACTTCGGCTCGTTTCGATCTCCCGTAAGCGAGCTCGGCTCGTTTCGATCTCGCTGACCACAACCGTCGACTCTGTCGACGGATGGCGGTGAACTGAACCGGCGAAAGCGACAACGCCAGGTTCAGATCATCGAAGGGGGAGATCGCATGACCATCACCGAACTCGATCGCGACACGACCACCGCCGAATCCGTCTACACCGCCGGGGGCGTCGTCGTCACCAAGCTGGGGGAGCACATCGGTGCGCGGATCGACGGGGTGCGGTTGTCCGGCTCGTTGGCGCCCGAGACCGTCGAGGCCATTCGCTACGCACTCGCCGTGCACAAGGCGATCGTATTCCGCGACCAGCATCACCTCGACGACGAGCAGCAGTGGGCCTTCGCCGGCCTGCTCGGCACGCAGACGCAGTCGCACCCCACGGTCCACTCGAAGGGCAAGCGGCTGCTGCCGATCGAGGGTGCCGCGAGCAGCTGGCACACCGATGTCAGTTTCGTCGACCGCATTCCGAAGGCGTCGATCCTGCGGGCGGTGACCTTGCCGCCGTACGGCGGTGCGACGACGTGGGCCTCCACGACCGCGGCCTACGAGCAGTTGCCGGACGCGCTGAAGGCGCTCGTCGACAACGTGTGGGCACTGCACACCAATCTCTACGACTACGCCGAGAAGCTCGACGCGGGCAGCTCGGATCCGGCGCTGACCGAGGAGCGACGCCGCTACCAGGACGAGTTCCGTCGCAACACCTACGAGACGATCCACCCGGTGGTGCGGGTCCATCCCGAGACGGGTGAGCGCACCCTGTTGCTCGGTCACTTCGTCAAGGAGTTCGTCGGCCTCGAGCCGTCGGAGACCGCTGCGCTGCTTCAGCTCCTGCAGAACCGGATCACGAAGCTGGAGAACACCTTCCGCTGGTCGTGGGAGAGTGGCGACGTCGCGATCTGGGACAATCGCGCCACGCAGCACTACGGCATCGCCGACTTCGGCGACCACACCCGCCGCCTGCACCGCATCACCCTCGCCGGCGACATCCCCGTCGGTGTCGACGGCGCGCGCAGCCGGGTCGTGCAGGGTGACGCGAGCGAGTACTCGGTGGTCGAGGAACCGTCGCGACTGCCGGGCTTCGACGAGCGCTGAGACAGCAGAGCGCGAAACGGTCGTAGGAGCACGAAAAATCCCGCGCCGACGACCGCTTCGCGCTCCGCGGCGTCAGGCCACGACGTACTTCTCGTTCTCGCGGACCCACAGCACGCCATCGCCCGCTGTGGGTCCTTCCTTCTCGAGTGCGCGCTTGAGGATCTTGTTGGTGGCGGTGGTGGGCAGATCCGCAGCGATCCGTACGTATCTCGGCCACGCCTTGGGGGAGAGGTCCGCCTGCTCCGAGAGGAACTTCTCGAATTCCTCGGGGACGAGCGACGTCTCGTCGCGCAGTACGATTGCGGTCATGACCTGATCGCCCACGTGTTCGTCGGGCACACCGTAGACGGCGACGCGACTCAGCTGCGGCAGCCGTTGGAGGATCCGCTCGATGGGGGCGGCGGCGAGGTTCTCACCGTCCACGCGCATCCAGTCGGCCGTGCGGCCGGCGAGGTAGATCCAGCCGTCCGCGTCCTTGTAGGCGAGATCGCCCGACCAGAACATGCCACCCCGCAGACACTCGTCGGTGGCTGCCTTGTCGTTGTAGTAACCGGTGAAGAATCCGGCGCCCTGCGTGTTCACGAGTTGACCGACGGCCTTGTCGGCGTTGATCAGGGCGCCGTTGTCGTCGAACTCCGCGTGGGCGCACGGGGTGAGGGTCTCCGGATCGTAGACGTCCACGCCCGGCAGTCCTCGGCCGATCGATCCGGGTGGGGTGCCCGGGTCACGGGTGATGATCACCGCGGCCTCGGTCGACCCGAAACCGTCCCAGACGGTGCAGTCGAAGCGCCGGCCGAACTCCTCGATGTCGCGGTCGGTGGCCTCGTTGCCGAACGCCACCCGGAGCGGGTTGTCGGCGTCGTCGGGTCGTTCGACGGTCGCGAGGATGTAGGCGAGGGGTTTGCCGACGTAGTTCATGTAGGTCGCGCCGTAGCGGCGCACGTCGTCGAGGAAGTGCGAGGGGGAGAACGACGCCGGTGCCATCGCTGCGCCGCTGCACAGCGACACGCACCACCCGGCGAGAATGGCGTTGGAGTGGAACAACGGCATCGACAGGTAGACGACGTCGTCGCTCGTGATCGAGAACCGCGGGACGAGCGTGCTGCCCGAGAACAACACCATCATGTGGGCGAGCATCACCGGCTTCGGATCTCCGCTCGTTCCCGAGGTGAAGATCAGCATGAACGGATCGGTCGGCCCGACCTCCCGGTACGGCTCGAGCGGACCGGCCCCGTCGACGAGCGCCCGCCACTCGGGGCTCGCGACGTCGAAGACGGTGACGTCGCCGAGATCCAGGCCGTCGAGCAGAGGGGCGTGCTCGGCATCGGTCAGCAGGATCTGGCAGTCCGCCCTCAGGATGTCGCGGGCCAGACCCTCACCGCGTCGGGTGTTGTTGATACCGACGAGCGGGAACCCCGCGAGCCCGGCCCCGGCGATCGCGTGGAGGAAGGCGGGGGTGTTGCCGAGCAGCGCACCGACGTGCACCGGCCGTTCGCGGTCCATCAGCGACAGCAGGGCCGCCGCCTGAGCGGACGCCTCCTGCAGGTGCTCGCGCCAGGTCCACCTGCCGGTGTCGTGGACGATGGCCGCGGTGTCGTTCTCGAGCAGGTCGCGGAGTGACTGCTGGACGGTCTCTGCCATGGCTACCTCGGATTCGCGAAGGGAAGGGATCGGCGAAGACGGATCCCTCGGGGTTACTGCGCAGCGAGATGTCGGGTCAGGAAGTGGATCTGATGCTCGACGGCCCGGTCGAACCAGTCCTTGCCGGGCCAGACGTCGAAGTGGTCGCACGGATAGTGGCGTACCTCGGCACGAGCGCGGAAGGCTGCACGCGCCGCGGCGTGCGGGGGAGCGCTGCGATCGAAGTCCGCGATCTGCACGAGGACGGGACATGCGACGGACGACGCGTGTCGCGCGGGCCGGTAGGTGCCGAGCGACAACACGACGTCGGCGTCGATCTCGTTGCGCCAGGTCGGGCCGGCCAGGGAGAGATAGTCCTCGTGGTAGCCGTCCAGTGACAGGGCGGCGACCGTGCCGGGTGGTCCCACGATCGGGATGGTGGTCGACGAGCGCCGCGCAATCGATCCCACCCGGCTGCGGAGACCTGTCGCCGTCGAACGGGCGAGCGCAGAAGGCGCGTGATGCCGTGCGGCGAGAACCCCCGCAGCCGGTCCGTCGACGAGCGGTGTCACGGACACGACGGCCGCGACGTCCCGGTCCTGGGCCGCGACGGACAGGACGTGGCCGCCCGACAACGACACGCCCCACAGCGCGGCGCGACGGGGATCGGCACCGTTCAGTCGTCGCGCAGTCGCGACGGCTGCGCGGTAATCGGCAATCTGTCCCGCGACGTCGACGCGTTGACGGTCGGTGCCTCCGGACTCGCCGAATCCTCGGTAGTCGAAGGCGAGCACGTGCATGCCCGCGGCGGCGAGCCGTTCGGCGAACGGCACGAGCCCGGAGTCCTTCGTCCCGCCCAGACCGTGGGCCATGACCACGACCGGCGCCCCGTCGGCGCTGTCGAGCACGCCGGATCCGGGAGTGAAGTGCCAGGCGTGGACCGTCTCACCCTCGGAGGGGAAGGTCAGTGAACGCGGGTGCACGAGGCGTCCTCCTTCGATGCCCGGCCGGCGCGGGCGATTCCGGCGGGCATCTCACGCGTCCGGATGTCGAACTCGTAGGCGAAATAGTCGAGCTGTTGCGTGTGGCGGGGACGGTCGAGCATGTGTCCGGTGAACTTGCGCTGGTCCTCGACGATGATGCGGTGCATCTCGTCCTCGGGCGGAAGTGCGTAGCGGCCGATCGCATAGGCCGCGATCAGTCGCGCCTGGCATTCGACGAACGGGAACAGGGTGGGCGTGGCCTGGGCGAAACCGGCGAAGGCGAGATCGGGGATGCCCGGCGCGAAGATCCGCTTGTACAGCGCGATGTGGTTGTCGGGAGCGCTGATGAACTCCGGATCGAAGAACGGGAAGGTGATGTTGTAGCCGGTCGCGTAGATGACGACGTCGAACTCCGCCGACGTACCGTCCACGAAGCGGACCGTGTGGTCGTCGAACCGTTCGATGTCGGGTTTCGCGACGATGTCGCCCGAGCCGAGGCGGAGCGGCAGTTCCACCGACTGCGTGGGGTGCGCCTCGAAGAACTTGTGGTTCGGAGTGGGCAGCCCGTACCGCTCGGGACGTCCCGACAGCAGCGGCTGGCCCCACTGCGCGATCTTCCGCTGCCACGACATCGGTATGTAGGGGACGGTGCGGTAGAACTTGTCCGCCGGCCGGCCCGCGATGTACTTCGGAACGATCCACGCGCTCGACCGGGTCGACAGCGTCACCTCGGTCTGCAACGCCTTGGACGACAGCTCCACGGCGATGTCGGCTGCGCTGTTGCCGAGCCCCACCACGAGGATGCGCTTGCCCGCGAAATCCATCGGGGTGCGCGGGTCGATGTAGTGGTGGGAGTGGAGCGACTCGCCGGCGAAGTGCCCGGGGAACTTCGGCACACGGGGATCCCAGTGGTGACCGTTGGCGACGACGAGGAACTCGAACGCGCGCGTGCTGCCGTCCTCGAGATCGAGCTCCCACCCGCCTTCGGACCGTCGCCGCGCGTGGCGGACGCCGTTGCGGAACTCGATGTTCCCCCGCAGACCGAAGGCGTCGGTGTAGCCGTCGAGATACTCCTTGATCTGTGTGTGGTGCGGGAAGTCGGGATAGGACTGCGGCATCGGGTAGTCCTTGAACGACAGCTGGTGCTTCGACGTGTCGATGTGCAGCGATCGGTAGGCGCTGCTGTGGCCGTTGGGATTGCCGAACGCCCAGTTGCCGCCGATGCGATCGGAGCTCTCGAAACAGGTGTAGGGCACCCCGTAGTCGCACAGCATCTTTCCGGCGGTCAACCCGCTGATACCGGCGCCGATGACCGCGGTGGTAGGTGCCGACATGGTGTCCCTTCGAGGCTGCGATGCAGGTGCTCGGAGCGATTTCCTGCAGTGACGACGGTCACAATGTAGAACAGGTTCTCTTCCGTGTACACGGGTTGTTCCGGTCGCCCGTCGTCGCGTCGCAATTCGGTCCGCGAACCCGGTGCGCGTGTGAGGTGGAACGCCTACTCTGAGTTCACCTGCAGCATCGCGGGTGGTGATCGCCGCGCGCCGTCGATCCCGTCCGCGCCGCACCGTTGTCGCCTCACGGCGGCTCGAGGAGGCCCGATGAACGCGGTTGTCGCTCCCGTCAAGCCCACGCGGCCGTATCCGCCGCGGTTCCACTCCAAGGGTGCCGTCCTCTACGACCTGATCACCACGACGGATCCGAAGAAGCTCGGGCTGATGTACATCTTCACATCGTTCGCGTTCTTCCTGTTCGGTGGTCTGCTCGCTCTGCTGATGCGCGCGGAGCTGGCGGTGCCCGGCCTGCAGTTCCTGTCGAACGAGCAGTACAACCAGCTGTTCACCAACCACGGCGGCATCATGCTGCTGATGTACGCGACGCCGGTCGTCTTCGGTTTCGCGAACTACATCCTGCCGCTGCAGATCGGCGCCCCCGACGTCGCCTTCCCCCGTCTGAACGCCTTCAGCTACTGGCTGTTCCTCTTCGGCGCACTCACCGTGGCGTTCGGGTTCATCACCCCGGGTGGTGCCGCCGACTTCGGCTGGACGTCCTACATGCCGCTCGCCGACGAGATCCATTCCCCGGGTATCGGCGGCAATCTCTGGTTCCTCGGACTGGTCGTCATGGGTCTGGGCACCATCCTCGGCGGCGTCAACATGATCACCACCGTGGTGTGTATGCGCGCACCGGGCATGACCATGTTCCGGATGCCGATCTTCACGTGGAACATCTTCATCACGATGCTCCTCGTGCTCCTCGTCTTCCCCCTGCTCGCCGCGGCGTTCATGGGCGCCTTCGTCGACCGGGTGATCGGCGGGAACATCTACGATCCCGCCACCGGCGGCGTGATCCTGTTCCAGCACCTGTTCTGGTTCTTCGGTCACCCCGAGGTGTACGTCATCGCGCTGCCGTTCTTCGGCATCGTCTCGGAGATCTTCCCAGTCTTCTCGCGCAAGCCGATCTTCGGATACAGCGGCCTCGTCTACGCGACCATCGCCATCGCGGCGCTGTCCATCGCGGTGTGGGCGCACCACATGTACGCCACCGGCGCCGTGCTGCTGCCGTACTTCTCCTTCATGACCTTCCTGATCGCGGTGCCGACCGGTGTGAAGTTCTTCAACTGGATCGGCACGATGTGGAAGGGTCAGATCACCTTCGAGACGCCGATGCTCTTCGCGGTGGGCTTCATCGTGACCTTCCTCTTCGGTGGTCTGACCGGTGTCATCCTGGCGAGCCCGCCGCTGGACTTCCACCTGCACGACTCGTACTTCGTGGTGGCGCACTTCCACTACGTGCTCTTCGGCACCATCGTGTTCGCGACCTACGCCGGCATCTACTTCTGGTTCCCGAAGATGACCGGCAGGTTGATGGACGAGCAGCTCGGCCGCTGGCACTTCTGGCTGACCTTCATCGGCTTCCACACCACCTTCCTGGTGCAGCACTGGCTCGGTAACGAAGGCATGCCGCGTCGTTACGCCGACTACCTGCCGTCCGACGGGTTCACCACCTTGAACACGATCTCGTCGATCGGGGCCTTCGTCGTGGGCGCGTCGACGCTGCCGTTCGTGTGGAACGTCTTCAAGAGCTACCGTTACGGCCAGGTCGTCACGGTCGACGATCCATGGGGCTACGGCAACTCGCTCGAATGGGCGACGACCTGCCCGCCGCCGCGGCACAACTTCTACGAGCTGCCGCGGATCCGCTCGGAGCGTCCCGCCTTCGAACTGCACTATCCCGACATGGTCGAGCGGATGCGAGCCGAGGCGCACGTGGGTCCCGGTAGCGACAAGCACGAGGTGAATGTGCTCGAAGGTGCCGACCGCACTCCGGGCGACGTCCCCCGTGAGTGATCGACCGGAGTAGCTCCGCGCGTCGAACGAACCCGCCGAGGGACGGAGTCGAGCGAACATGACCGCAGTCGAACCCGGCGGGAGCGTGCCCGCCGAGGTGGATGTCCTGATCGTCGGCGCCGGTATCTCCGGCATCGGCACGGCCTACCACCTGAAGACGAAGAGACCGGGGACGAGTTTCGCGATCGTCGAGGCACGCGACGCGCTCGGCGGCACATGGGACCTGTTCCGATATCCGGGCGTGCGCTCCGACTCCGACCTCCACACCCTCGGGTACGAGTTCAAGCCGTGGCGGAAGAAGCACGCGTATGCCGGAGGTAGCGAGATCCTCGGCTATCTCCACGAGACGGTGGACGAGCACGGACTGCGTCCCTATCTGCACCTCGGGCACCGCGTCGTCGGCGCGTCCTTCTCGTCCGATACCGGCAGGTGGACGGTCACGCTCCTGCGCACGAGCGACGACACCACGCTCACGGTTACCTGCTCGTTCTTCTTCTCCGCGACCGGCTACTACGACTACGACGAGGGGTACAGCCCGGAGTTCGAGGGCAGCGACGACTTCCGCGGCACGATCGTCCATCCCCAGCACTGGCCCGAGGATCTCGACTGTGCGGGCAAGCGCGTCGTCGTCATCGGCAGCGGCGCCACCGCGGTGACGCTCATTCCGGCGCTGGCCGGGGTCGCCGAGCATGTGACGATGCTGCAGCGTTCCCCGTCCTACGTCCTGGGATGGCCGAAGGAGAACAAGGTCGCCAACGCGTTGCGAAGTGCTCTCCCGACATCAGCGGCCGACCGCGTCGTCCGCTCCCTGAGCATCCGTCTGCTGCACGAGATGTACCGGACGAGCCGACGAGCGCCGAACCTCTTCCGTCGGCTGCTGCGTCTGCGGATGAACAGTGTGCTGCCCGACGACTATCCCGTCGACGTGCACTTCAACCCGTCCTACGATCCCTGGGATCAACGCCTGTGCGTCGCGACCGACAGCGATCTCTTCCATGCCATCGCCACCGGTGAGGCGTCGGTGGTCACCGATCGGATCGTCCGGTTCACACCCACGGGGATCGCCCTCGAATCGGGGCGCGAGATCGAGGTCGACGTCATCGTCACCGCGACCGGGCTGAAGATGGTGCCGTTCGGGCGGGTCGCACTCGACGTCGACGGCGTCCCGGTCGACTGGCACGAATGCATCACCTACAAGGCGTCGATGCTCACCGGCATACCCAACTTCGTCTTCGCTTTCGGCTACGCCAACTACTCGTGGACTCTCAAGGTCGACCTCACCGGACATTATCTGTGCCGGTTGCTCGACCACATGGACGACCACGGCTACGACGTCGTCACCCCGGTCTGCGACGATCCGACCGTTGGTGGGGGACCGTTCTGGGACCTCACGTCGAACTATCTCCGGCGATCGGCCGACGTGTTCCCCACGTCCGGGGAGGACGGCCCGTGGTCGATGGAGCAGAACTACTATCTCGACCGCAGACGGCTGCGCCGCGGACCGGTCGACGATCCCGCCCTGCGCTTCACGCGGGTGGCCGAGACGACGGGGCCATCGAGCCCAGCAGGTCGCCGGGAACCCCCACCACGAGTGCCCGAGCAGCGCTCGTCACTGCCGCAACGTCGCTGACACCGAGAACCGTCAGTGACGCCGTCGCGAGCGCCTCGGGTAGCCCGGCATCGACGTCTCCGTCGTCGGCCCGCATGCCGATGACCGATTCGACGATCCGGAACGGCAGGTGCGCGCGGGGATCGCCGTCGCCGACGATCTGCGTCGCGAGACTTCGGTAGCGCTCCATCAGTTGCCGGCGCTCGTCCCGGAACCTGTCGAACGGCTCGGTGCGAATCTCCGGAAGATGGTACAGGGCACCGAGATTCCATCGGCCCGCGGATAATTGGGCCGTGTCGAACCAGGCGAGTGCGCACAGGCGCACCTCGGGCGGCAGCGCGTCGTCGAGATTGTCGTCGAAGTCGAGGGTCGGTTCGACGGTGTCCTCGAGCAATGCCACGAGGATGTCGTTCTTCGTCGCGAAGTGGTTGTACAGCGATGCCTGTCGGATCCCCACCGCCTCGGCGATCGTGCGTGTCGACGTGGGGGAGAACCCGCGGGTGGTGAACAGCTCCGCGGCGGCGTCGAGGATCTCGGCACGCGCGGTCGGTCCGGGCCGTCGCGGCGCGTGGAGGCGGGGGCGTCCTGGTCCTGCATGGGTCACCCCTCCACTGTGACACGACGAAAGACGCTGCAGCACCACGGTCTTCGGGCGTGAAGTTTTCGTCACACGGACGAAACACACGTCACGGACTCGTTACGCCGTGGACATTCCCCGAAGATGCGCGATCGGAAAACTGTCGATCGACAGTTTCCCCGACCGCCGATCGGAGCACCATGACCGAGACCCTCGCGACCGCCACCACGCACGCTGCTCGCGCCCATGCCCGAGCGCAGGCAGGAACCGTCACCGACGCCATGCCGATCGTCCCGGCATCCTCGTGGCCGGCTCCGCCCAGCGGTCGCGCGGCGTCGATGACCTGGGCCGAGACTGTTCCCGGTGGCCGTTACACCAGCAAGGTCCTCGCCCGCGGCACCCGCCTGCGCCTGCGGGACGTCCACGGCTCCGCCTGCGCCAACCTCCTGTTGTTCCGCGCCGACGCCCCGCACGAGCGGCTCAACGTCGCCGACACGGTGAAGGTGCCGTGGCAGGCCTATCTCGGTGTCGGGCACCCACTGCTCTCCGATCAGGGCCGCGTGCTCGCCACGATCGTCGCCGACACCTCCGGTCGCCACGACGCGCTGTGCGGCACGACCCACCTCGCGGGGAACACCGCGAAATACGGTGAGGGATCGCTCCATTCGAGTTCTCCTGCGGGTCGTGAACTGTTCACGGTCGCCGCGGCCAAGCACGACCTGCAGCCGCGCGACCTGCCGCCCTCGCTGTCCTTCTTCCACGGCGTCCGCGTCGAGAAGGACGGCAGCCTCGTCAGCACCGGCAACGCCGGTCCGGGCGCCGTCGTCGACCTGCTGATCCACTTGCCGGTCATCGCGTTGATCGCCAACACCGCACACCCGCTCGACCCGAACCCCGAGTTCACCACCGGCAGCCTCGAAGTCCTCGCCTGGCGGGCGCCCGGCGAACTGAACTCGCTGCCGAACACCGACCCCGAATACCAGCGCGCCGTGCTCAACACCGACGACGCCTGGGCCGCCGCCACGTCCGAAACGGAGATCCGCCGATGACCATCACCGCCGACACCGCAGACCTCGCCCTCGTTCCCGGTCGCGTCGTCCTCGACGAGATCGTCGGACTCCGCGGCCCCTGGTCGGCCGTCGTCGCCGCCGGCGACATCCTCACCATCGTCGACCTGCACGGCAACCAGGCCGTCGACACCCTCGTCTACGACGCCGCCGACCACACCCGCCGCTACAGCGCCGCAGCCACCGTCTCCGCCCAGCAGAACCTCTTCATCTCCACCGGTTCGGTTCTGCGCGATGCCGACGGTGAGCCGCTGATGACGCTCGTCGCCGACGAGGTGGGCAGCCACGACACCGTCGGCGGTGCGTGCTCGCAGGAGTCCAACACTCTGCGCTACGGCCACCACACCAAGCACCAGCACGCCTGCGTCGAGAACTTCCTCATCGAGGGCGCCAAGTGGGGACTCGGCAAGCGCGACCTCGTCTCCAACATCAACTTCTTCATGAACGTGCCGGTCGAGGCCGACGGCACCCTCGGCATCGTCGACGGTCTGTCCGCACCTGGCAAGCGACTCGCGATCCGCGCCGAGCGCGACGTGCTCGTCCTCGTCTCCAACTGCCCCCAGATCAACAACCCGTGCAACGGTTTCGACCCCACGCCGGTCCGCATGATCGTCACCCGCGGGGAATGAGGTAGTCATGACCACCAAGATCACCGTCGAGCGTCCCGGAATGCTCACCACCGTCCAGGACTATCCCGGACGCGCCGGTTACTGGCAGATCGGTGTGCCACCCTCCGGCCCGATGGACGACCTGTCGTTCCGCCTCGGCAACGTCGCCCTCGGCAACGACGAGGGTGCTGCCGGCCTCGAGACCACCATGGCCGGCCCCGCCCTGCGGTTCACGGAGGCGAGCGAGGTGTGCGTGACGGGCGCACCCGTCACCGTGCGCGTCGACGGCGTCGTCGTCCCGCAGTGGCGCCCCGTCACCGTTCCGGCGGGCGGCCTGCTCGACGTCGGAGCGGTCTCCGGGCCGGGGCTGCGCGTCTACGTCCTCGTCCGCGGTGGTCTCGACGTCCCCGAATTCCTCGGCAGCGCATCGACCTTCACTCTCGGCACGTTCGGTGGTCACGAGGGTCGCACGCTGCGCGAGGGTGACGTCCTCGTCGTGGGGGAGAATGCTCCCGGTACGAGTGCGCCGGTCCCGTCCGAGCACGTGCCCGCACTGAGCACGCGCTGGGAGATCGCGGTCACCGAAGGTCCGCACGGCGCACCGGAATTCTTCACCCGCGCCGACATCGACGCCCTCTACGCCACCGACTACGAGGTGCACTTCAACTCCGACCGCACCGGCGTGCGGCTCATCGGCCCCAAGCCCGAATGGGCACGCACCGACGGCGGGGAGGCGGGCCTGCATCCGTCGAATATCCACGACAACGCGTATTCCGTCGGCGCACTCGACTTCACCGGCGACACCCCGATCCTGCTCGGTCCCGACGGTCCCAGCCTCGGCGGGTTCGTGTGCCCGGTGACCGTCGTGGCCGCCGACCGCTGGAAGCTCGGGCAGCTCGCTCCCGGCAACACGGTCCGGTTCGTGCCCGTGAAGTCCCAGCACACCGCCTCCCGTCGCGAACTGGGTGTCGCGCGTCGCGCCGGACTATCACTGGTCACCTCGGCCGGCGGCGACGGCGACGACGGGGTGCTCACCCGCCGTGACGGCCACACCGCCGTCACCTACCGCCGCAGCGGCGACGACAACGTCCTCGTCGAGTACGGCGACATGACCCTCGACCTGGCGCTGCGGGCCCGCGTGCACGCGCTGCACCAGCGCCTCGAAGCAGACCGCCCCGCCGGTCTCCTCGAACTCACCCCGGGTATCCGGTCGCTGCAGGTCAAGGTCGACCCCGACGTCCTGTCCGTGACGACCCTGCTCGGCCTGCTCGGCGAGGTCGAGGACACCATCGGCGACAGCGACGAACTCGAGGTCCCCAGCCGACAGGTGCGACTCCCGCTGTCCTGGGACGACCCCGCCACCCGCGAGGCCATCCAGCGCTACATGCACGGCGTGCGCTCCGACGCCCCGTGGTGCCCGTGGAACATCGAGTTCATCCGCCGCATGAACGGCCTCGACACCGTCGCGGACGTCTTCGACACCGTTTTCGCCGCCGACTACATGGTCCTCGGTCTCGGCGACGTCTACCTCGGCGCACCGGTCGCGACGCCGCTCGACCCGCGGCACCGCCTCGTCACCACCAAGTACAACCCCGCCCGCACCTGGACTCCGGAGAACGCCGTGGGCATCGGCGGCGCCTACCTGTGCATCTACGGTATGGAGGGCCCCGGCGGCTACCAGTTCGTCGGCCGCACCACCCAGGTGTGGAATCACCGGCACCCGCAGCCCGCCGGCCCGTTCGAGGACGGCACCCCGTGGCTGCTGCGCTTCTTCGACCGCATCTCGTGGTACCCCGTCGACCCCGACGAACTGCTCGATCTGCGAGCGGATCTCGCTGCGGGTCGCGGTGGGGGAGTGGAGATCACCGACGGCACCTTCTCCCTGGCCGAGCACCGGAAGTTCCTCGCGGACAACGCTGCTTCGATCGGCGAGTTCCAGGCGACGCAGTCCGTCGCCTTCGGTCAGGAGCGCGCGCGGTGGAAGGCGAACGGTGTCTGACGGGAATCGTGCCGAAAACCGTTGATCCGAAGTACATCTGACCGAAGAGATCTTTACAGCGACGTCACATCGGGTGCGTAAGGTTCCCTGTGAACGGTGTTCGTCACCCCGTCGCCTCGCCGGGGCCGAGATCATTCGGCTCGGCCCCGCACAAGCCCTCTACTCGCTCGGACGCGAAGCACAACGAAGCGCTCCTGCCGTCTGACCCTCTCCTTACGGAGCTGCCATGATCATCACCGGTGTCGCCGTGTGCCTCGTCGTCCTTCTCGGGGCCGGCTTCTACTCCACCCGCAAGGTCCGCGGGGAGGCCGGGAACTTCCTCCTCGCCGGCCGTTCCCTGAGTGCCCCCGTCCTGGCCGTCCTGCTCATGTCCCAGGTCGTCGACTCCAACGCGACGCTCGGATCCGCCGACCTCGCCGCAGGATTCGGCTTCTGGGCGGGCGCGGCGATGCCGCTCGGCATGGCCGTCAGCATCCTGCTCGTCGGAGTGTTCTTCGCGAAACGTCTGCGCGCCACCGGCGTCGTGACGCTGCCCGAGTTCTTCGCGCGCCGCTTCGGCCGCGGCACCGAGATCACCGCCTCGGCGCTCACCGTCGGCAGCTTCGGCATCCTGCTCGCCGGCAACCTCGTCGCCCTCGGGTACCTGCTGCAGTACTTCCTCGGCCTGAACTACACGGCCGCGGTGCTGGTGATCATCCCGTTCGTGCTCGCCTACACCATGGCCGGTGGCATGTTCGCCAGCGTCTACACCGGTCTCGTGCAGTTCGCCGTCATGGCGGTCGGCATCGTCTCGCTCCTCGCCTGGACGGCCTTCGGGCCCGGCTTCACGCACGGCGAGGGCCTGGGCATCGGCGATATCGGTCAGCTCACCGATCCGGCGCAGGGGGCCGCGATCAACTGGGCGACCATCACCGCCCTCGGTCTCGGCAACCTCGTCGCCATCGACTTGATGCAGCGCGTCTTCTCCGCCAAGTCCCCGGCCGCTGCCCAGCGTGCCTGTTTCGGTGCGGCGACCGGCATCCTCGTCCTGTGCGTGCCGCTGTCCTTCGTGGCCCTCGCTGCGGTGTCCATCGTCGGCGACACGGCGGGTGCGCCGATCCTCTACGTCCTGCTCGGTGAGTACACCCCGAAGGTGCTGTCGATCCTGGTGCTGTCCGGTCTGGTGACGGCCTCGCTGACCACCATCAGCGGCGTGCTGCTGTCCACCGCAACGGTTCTGGTGCGCAACGTCTTCCGGGTCGGCGGCGAGAACGCCGCGATGTCGTCGGACGTCATGAAGGCCACCCGCCTGCTCATGCTCCCGATGGCCGCCTTCGGTGCCCTTGTCGCCCTGCGGGTCCCGCAGACCGGCATCCTGCTCACCCTCACCTTCGACCTGCTGCTCGCCTCGCTGGTCGTGCCGTTCATCCTCGGACTGTTCTGGTCGCGCGGTGACGGTCGCGCCGTGGCCGCCGCAGCGATCGCCGGCATCACGGTGCGCGCCGGCTTCTTCGTCCTCACCCCGACGATCTACGGCGTCGACAACACCCTGCTGTACATCCCGAACTCTCTGGTCACTTCGAGCGTCGACGGCTGGACGACCTTCCTCGGCTTCCTGGTCTCGCTGGTCGCATACGTGACCGTCGCGCTGGTGCGCCGTCCGGTCCCGACGATCACGGTGCCGGAACCCGTCGTCGTCCCCGCGAAGCAGCCGGTCGCGGTGTAGTTCGCGCGCCGAACCGGGGCTTGCTACCGCAACACGCGGGGCGAGCCCCGGTTCATCGCGTCAGCCTTTGTGCGGGATCTCCACGTCGGAACCTCGATCCGTTTCCGTCGACGGTCGTCCGCACGCCGAACCGGGGCTTGCTACCGCAACACGCGGGGCGAGCCCCGGTTCAGCGCGTCAGCTTCGCAGCGCGACGCGCAGCCTGCCGGAGTCTCTCCGCCACGACGTCGAACCGCTCCAATTCCGCCCAGGTCCAGCGCACCACTTCGTAGCCTGCGTCGCGGATCGCGTCCTGCCGGAGCTTCTCGTCGAACACATCGCGCGGATCGGAATACTTGATCCGCCCGTCGAACTCGCCGACGACGCCGTTCTCCCAGAAGAAGTCGACGCGGTAGCGTCGCCCGTTTCCGCCCACGATCTCGTACTGGAGGATCGGTCGCGGCAGTCCTGCTTCCGCAATGCGTAGACGCGACAGCGATTCGCCCGCACTCTCGCTGCGACCGTCCAGGAACGGCACCACCGTGCGGGCGCGGGCGAGTCCGTGGCGAGTGCGGGCATCGACCAGCTCGCGTGAAACCTGTTCACGCATTCCGGGATGCAGACGAAGCGCGGAATCACCGGCAATGACGGCCTGCTCCTTCGGGAGCGTGCGTGCAAGGTCGACGACGGTCCGTGCGACCGAGGTGACGGACACTCCGTCGACGACCGCCACGTCACCGAGTTCGGTCGGATGCACATGGATCTGAGAAGTGACGCGACCGCGCCGCGTAGCGGGCCGGGAGATGTGGACGAGATCGAGCGGGACATCCCAGAGTTCGAGGCCGTGCAGGGCTGCAGCCGACGTGTGGCTGAGTGCTTCTTCGGGGCCGAGGGTCGCTCCGACATGTCGGGCACGGACACGGTGGACGCCAACCGGCCCGAGGGCGTCGACGTCGCAACGGTGCAGATAGCAGCCGCGCCCGACCCGTACGAGTGCGCCGGTGCGAACGGCAGTGCGGATGTCGGTGTCCGAGAGACCCGCGACGGTGAGCGAGGTGTTGGTGAGGATGTTCGGATCTGTCACGACGACGATCCTGCGCGGGACGACACCCACCGAACCCGCCACGACCTCCCGATCCGGCGCACCTGTGGATCGATCGTGGGGTTGGGGACAAACCGGAGTTCGAAGGGCGTCGACGCGCCGAACCGAGGTTCGCGCGTGCTACAGCGGCGGCGAATCCCGGTTCGGCGCGTTTTTCTACTTCTCGAAGACGATGTCCTCGATGAGCGTGTGCTGCTCCACCGCGGAGGGTGCCTGCATGCCCGGCGCCTGGTCGTCCGAGTGCGACGCCTTGAACGAGTCCGAACGCAGCCATGCGAGGAAGTCGTCCTTGGAATCGAACTCCATGGTGGACACATAGGGCAGGCCGTCGGCTGCGGGACGCATCAGCGTCGTGCGGTTGAGGCCCGGCACTCCGTCGAGCGTCGAACGCATGCTCTCGACGAAGACCTTTTCGAATGCTTCGGTGGTGTCGGCAGGAACGTCGATGCGGTTGGTGATGACGTACACGGTGACCCTTTCTGAGAAGTCGTGGCGGACCCGGGAGCCCTCGGAAATTATAACGACACCCTGTCGAGAACCTGCGGTCCGTGCCCGCTCACGATGCGCGGACCGGTGAAGCCACCCCGACCGACATCTCCCAGAACTGCGCGTAGCGACCGCCGCGACGCACCAGTTCGTCGTGGGTTCCCTGCTCGACGATCCGTCCCCGGTCCAGGAACACGATCCGGTCGGCGTCGCGCACGGTGTGCAACCGATGCGCGACCATCAGCACCGTCCGTCCCGCAGTGAGTCGTTCCAATCCGGCGCGGACGACCGCCTCGTTCTCCGGGTCCAGGGCGGACGTCGTCTCGTCCAGCAGGACGATCGGCGCATCCTTGAGCAGCGCTCGCGCGATCGACACCCGCTGCCGTTCCCCACCGGACAACATCGCGCCGCCTTCACCGACCCGCGACGACCAGCCGTCGGGGAGGCGTTCGATCACCTCGTCCAGTCCCGCGGCGGCGCCGGCGGCGCGCACCTTGTCGTCGGTCGCATCCGGACGTCCGAGTCGCACGTTCTCCTCGAGGGTCCCCTCGAACAGGTAGACGTCCTGGAAGACCACTGCGATCTGCGACATCAGCACGTCGGTCGCGATGTCCCGCACATCCACACCGCCGATGCGCACGGAGCCCGCATCCACGTCGTGGAACCGTGCGAGCAGTTGCAGCAGCGTGCTCTTCCCGGCGCCGGACGGCCCGACCACCGCGAACCGCCGGCCCTGCGGCACCGCCAGCGACAACCCGTCGATCACCGCGCGACCGTCCCGACGGAAGACCACCGAGTCGAACTCGATGTCGTGACCCTGCGGTCGCATCGGACGAGCCGGCTCGGGGAGGGGAGGGGTGCTCAGGAAGGCGTCCAGTCGGGTCAGTTCGCCGCGGGCGGCGCGCAGCTTCCCGCCGATCTCCGACAGTGACAACAGCGGTTCGGCGCAACAGCCTGCGAGGACGACGAGTGCCAGCATGTCCGGCACTGCGAGGTCCCCGCCGATCGCGAGATAGGTGCCCAGCGCCAGAAGGGCGGTGAACGCCGTCTGCACGGTCACCGTCGTAGCGACCATTCCCGGCACGGCTGCGATCGTCGATCGTCGCGATGCGCGCCGGATACCGTCGAGAGAGTCGTCGAGCAGCCGGAAACGTTCGGCGGTTCGTCCGCCTGCACGCAGAACGGGCTGCGCCTGGAGGTATTCGACGACGCGAGCGGTGGCCTCGTGATCGCGTGCGGCCCGTTCGGCATCGGTCGCCGCGGTGGCGCGTGCCGACCACAGCTGCACCGCCGTCACCACGGGGATCGCGGCAGCGGCCGCCAGACCCATCCGCAGGTCGTAGGCGGTTATCACCACCACGATGGTCAGCGGGGTCAGGCACGCCGAGACGAACGGCGCGAGCATGTGGGCGATCACGCTCATCGATTGCAGGACACCGCGACTCGCCGTCGCCGACAGTTCGCCGACCCGGTCGGCGCGATACCAGCCGAGCGGCAACCGTACGAGTTGGTCGCCCAGTCGGTGATAGACGCCGCGCAGCAGGGAGGTACCGACGCGGAAGCCCGACAGGTCGCTGACGTAGCGCAGCACCGCGTAGACGGCGACCGACGCTCCGAATCCGATCAGCCAGGGTCCGATGTCCGAGGGGGTGTCCCCGAACAGGATGCGCAGCACCGGGACGAGGAAGGCGTACGACAACCCCTCGGCGATCGCGCATCCCACCATGAGCGCAAGAGTCCGGCGCAGCGGGCCGGCGTGTTCGCGTCCGAGTGTGCGGAACAGTGTGGTGATCATCGTGCTCTGCTTCCTTGCAGGTCGGAACCGACGGATGGGTACAGGGAGCCATTACGGACGAGAACGTCCTCCGGTGATCCCTGTTCGACGATTGCCCCGTCCTCGAGAACCACGACCGTGTCCGCCCCGGTGATCGTCTCCGAGCGGTGCGTGACGGTCAGGATGGTCCGGTTGCCGCGCAGACGGGCGAGGGCGGCGTGGATCGCACCTTCGGTCCGGGGATCGGCGAAGGCCGTCGCCTCGTCGAGCACCAGCACCGGTGCATCGGTGAGCAGTGCCCGAGCGAGCGACAGGCGTTGTCTCTCCCCGCCGGACAGTTCGACCTCCTCGCCGAGGATCGTGTCGTATCCGTGGGGCAGTTCGACGATCCGTTCGTGGATGTCGGCCGCAACGGCTGCGCGGACCACGTCGTCGCGGTCGGCGTGGGGCACGGCCAGGGCGATGTTGTCGGCGATCGACGCGCGCAGCAGGCGAACGTCCTGGAAGACACACGAGATCGTGCGGTAGAGCGTCCTGCTTCCGACCTCCCGCAGGTCGACGCCACCGAGGGTGATCGTGCCGTGGGTCGGGTCGAAGAAGCGCAGCAACAGTTTCGCCAGGGTGGACTTCCCGCTGCCGGACGGACCCACCAGCGCGGTGACCGTCCCCGGTTCCAGGGTCAGGTCGATGCCCCGGAGGACCTCGTGCGCATCCGGATAGCCGAACCGGACGTCGTGCAGGTCGATCCGGTGCCCGGTCGGCGTAACCGGCCGCTCGGGTTCCGGCACCGGTGGCACGTCCAGCACCTCCCGGATCCGCTCGACGGCGCGCCGGGCGGCCAGGATGTCGTCGAATCCGTGGCCCAACGCCGCGATCGGGGCGGTCAGCCCCACGCCGAGGAGCACGAAGGGCAGCAGATCCGCCGCGGGCATACTGCCGCCCGTGATCAGGATGGAACCGCCGATCAACACGGTCAGGAGCACGAACGGCGGTGAGAGGGCGAGTTGCATTCCCGCTGCCACGCCGGACACGCCGCGGACCCATCGGGTGAAGGTCGAGACGAAATCGTCTGCCGCCGAGACGAATCTGTTCCGGGACCGGCGGGCGTTCCCGAAGACCTTCACGACCGAGATGCCGTTCACGAATTCGACGACCACATCGGCGATGCGTCCCATCGCTTCGTCGAACTCCTCCTGCTCCCGGCGTCGGGTCGCCGTGGACAGCAGGGGAACCAGCGACATGGCCAGGACGATCGGGATCATGGTGATCAGCGTCAGCCGCCAGTCGACGGTGAACAGGTAGACCGCCGACACGGCCGGAACGAGGAAGGCGTTGACCATCTCGCCGGGCGTGTGCGCGATGAACGGGTGCACGGCGGAGACGTCGTCGCCGACGACCTTCGCGAGTTCGCCGGTCCGGCGGCGGGAGAACCAGCCGATCGGGACCCGGCCGAGGTGACGTGCGAGTTCGCGGCGGAACGCCAACTGCACGGAGCCGTCGAGGCCGTGTGCGAGTCCGGATCCGATCGATGTCAGGACGAGCCGGGCGAAGAGTCCGAGTGCGCCGACAGCGACGGCGGTCCACGCGCGGGACTGGTCGACCGGTCCCGGCGCGAGGAGGGTTCGGCCGACCTCGGCGACGGCGAGAAGTGGAACGAGACCCGCGATACCGCCCGCGGCCTGTAGGGCAACGCTCGCGGTGAACCTGCCGACGAACGGCCGTAGCAGCGACGACAGTGTTCGCCGCGATGCCGAGTCCCTTTCGGAGAAGGATGTTTCGGTGGATGTCATGATGTCCGCGCTTTCGTCGGTCTTCGGTTCGGGGCGACGTCGCCGGTAGGCTCGGCGGGCGCGCCGGTCCGGGGGAGAACGGTGAATGCGATCACGGCAGCGACGACGAGAAGCACTGCACCGAAGGCGAATCCGAGTGCGTAGCCACTGTTCATGCTCTCGGGCGTCGCGAGCGTACCGATGCGGTGGTGTGCAGCGGTACCGAGAACGGCGAGTCCGAGCGACGCGCCGATCTGCCGCGACGTGTTGAGAAGTCCGGAGGCCGTGCCCATCTCGTGTGTGGCCACCCCCGAAGTTGCGACCGATACCACCGGACCGAGGCAGAGTCCGAAACCGATGCCGACGACGACGGCCGGTCCCAGAACGTCGGTGACGAACGATCCGTCGGCGCTGATCAGACCGAACCATGCGAACCCGGACGCGCTGACGAGTCCACCGGCCACGAGGAGTGTGCGTGCTGCCACGCGGTAGCCGAGCTTGACGGCGACCACCGATCCGGCGATCACGCCCACGGCCACCGGCAGGGTCATCAACCCCGTGGCGGCCGGGCTGTTGCCGAGCACCTGCTGCAGATACAGCGAGACGAAATAGAACGCCGACCCGATGGTGGCGCCCACCAGCAGGTTGAAGGCGTTCGCCCCGCTCACCGACCGATTGGTGAAGAGGCCGAGCGGGATCAACGGGTCGCGGCGGGTGGTCCGCTCGACGTGGACGAACACCACCAGGAGGGCGATCGCCGCGGCGAGGGTGACCAGCGTGATCGTCGAGGTCCACCCGTGGTGGTCGGTGCGTACGAGTGCGAACACCAGGGCTGTCGTTCCTGCGGTGCCGAGAATCGCGCCGAGCACGTCCGGGCGACCGCGCCGCGCGGGTACTCCGTCGGCTCCCACGCCCAGACAGGTCAGTGCGAGTGCTGCAGCCGCCATGGGCACGTTGACGAACATGACCCACCGCCACCCGGCGTATTCGGTGAGGACGCCGCCGAGGACGAGACCGAAGGCGGCACCTCCGGCGTTCATGGCGCTCCATATCCCGAAGGCACGGACCCTGGCGCGACCCTCGGAGAAGGTCGACGACAGCAGTGCCAACGCGGCCGGCGCGAGGGCCGCAGCCCCGACACCCTGCATCGCTCGTGCGGCGACGAGGTGGCCGGGTACCGCAGCGAACCCGCCGAGCAGCGAGGCGAGGCCGAACACGCCCAGTCCTACGAGGAGAGTGCGCTTGTGCCCGTAGAGATCGGCCGCGCGTCCTCCGAGGAGGAGCAGACCGCCGAAGAACAGTGCGTAGGCGTGGATCACCCACGTCGCGCCCACCGGATCGAAGTGCAACCCCTCGGTGATCCGGGGGAGTCCGATGTTCGCAACGGACAGATCCAGCGACACCATGAACTGCACCGTTGCGACGGCTGCAAGGGTGTATCCGGGCCTCGTTGCGTCAGTCATGCCGGTCGGCCCTTTCGGTCGGGGGCAGGACCCAGGCGGCCATGACCGCGGTGATCCCCGGCAGCAGTGGGATCACCAGCAGGGTGACGCCCAGCCACAGCGGGACGATCGGGTCGTAGTGTTCGCCCGCGTATCCGACGTCGAACAGCAGCACGCACGTTCCGACCACGAACAGTGTCGTCACCACCGCGCGGACTGCGACGTCCTTCTTCGCGCTCCACAGCGCGCCGAGCCAACCGGCCAGGCCGAGGACGCCCACGATCACGAGGTACCCGGCGATCGCGTTCCGGTCGAGGTTCACATTGTCGGGTCCCCATTCGGGATATGCGTTCTGTACGTGTTGTTCGATCGATCCGATCATCCACACGTCCAGCAGTGGGAGTGCGATGCAGAGGATCTGCAGGCACGCGCCGATCGTGAGGGCCTGGACAAGGTTGGGCCGGCGTTTCGTCGTACGAATTTCGGTATGGACGGTCATGCCGGACTCCTCTCTTACGGTGTATGACTTACGTCGGCGATGCTAGTCTTACGGCGTAAGAGTGGTCAAGGAGGTTTCGTGGGACCGACGCGCGCACAAGGTCGACATGCCGGGCTGACCCGGCAACAGGTGCTACATGCAGCGGTGCAGATGGTCGACCGGGACGGTGCGGCCGCGCTGTCGATGCGGAAGCTGGCACGTGAGCTGGACGTGGAGGCGATGACGCTGTACCACCACGTGAAGAACAAACAGGGACTCGAGGACGCCATCGTCCAGTACGTGATGGACGAAGCGTTCACCGGAGCCGAAACCGATGCTCCGTGGCGGACGGTTCTCGAGGGTTACGGCCGGGCCTTCCATCGTGGCCTGCTCGCGCACCCGGGGGCGGTGCCGTTCTTCGCGTCCCGTCCGGCGATCACCCCGGGCAATGTCGTGCACCTGGAGAAGATGCTCCGGGTGTTGCGGGACGCCGGATTCGCACCGCAGGATGCGCTTCTCGTGATCCAGACACTGGCCGCCGTCGTCCTCGGTCAGCACAGCGCGCCGCCGGCAGACGACGGCGATCCGGGTATCGATACCGAAGCCCTCGCCGAGTTCCCGCTGTTCGTCGAAGCGATGGGGTCCGGTGCGCCGTCCGTGGAGTCGCGGGTGGAGTTCGCGCTGCAGGCGTTCATCGCAGGGCTGAAGGAACCGAGCGGCGCCGCAATATAGTTCGCGCGCCGAACCGGGGTTCGCTACCGCAACACGCGGGGCGAGCTCCGGTTCGGCGCGTCGGCTTCGTGACGTGGCCACACTCGGCACAGAGTTGTCTGGGATGGGAACCGCGACGTAAGAGGATCGAACGGCTCAGGCGCCGGGGCGACTCGCGACCACAGCGTCCTTGGTTGTGGGATTGCTGATCGTCGGATCCGGGCTCCAGCCGAGGATCGGCGGCACGAAGACGCACTCCAGCGGCCCTGCCGAACTCGGGTCGAGCGCGTCGAGGACGAACCATGCCGCGTTCGGATCGTTGACGATGCCGGCATGCTCGACGAAGTCGTTCGCACAGTGGTCCTGCAGCACGATGTTCGTCGCGTTGGGTGCCTCGTGGTAGCCACTGGTGTACGGGAGGACGATCTCCTCGTAGCGGGTCATGATGTTCGTGTACGTCACCTCGTCGGCATAGATGCCCGCCTCCTGGATCGTGTGGATCCAGTCCGATCCGGCAAGAACCTGCGGGCACGCACCGCATCCGAGGAAGTGGACGAGATTCTCCACGTCCTGCCGCACACCGACGTGCTCGAACAGTTCGAACGACGCCGCGAGCAGGAAGGCGTGGCTGCCCTCGTAGACCGGTCCGAGCGAGACGTAGTCGTCGACCTTCTCGTTGCCGCCGAGGAACTTCACGTACCAGACGGGCATCAGGGTGCCCTGCGAGTGACCGACGAGGTCGACCTTCTCCGCACCGGTCGCGGCAAGGACTTCGTCGACGAACTCGGAGAGTTGCTGTGCGCTGTCCTCCATCGGCAGCAGCCCGCCGACGGAACTCAACGGCCAGGGGAGGTCGGCGTGGTTGCCGTAAGTGAGGGCGAAGACGCAGTAGCCCTCGTTCGCGAGGAGAGGTCCGAGATACGACCAGTTGTTGTGACGGTTGAGCACCGTGCCGTGGACGAGCACGACGGGATCCGGGTGTTCCTCCGACGGGACGCAGTCCCAGTCGTTCGTGCCGACCGCGCTTCCGTTCGGGTCGCCGAACTCGTGGGCGAAGCCGTCCAGGAACGTCTTTCCGACGGGCAGGGGAGGAGCGGGCTCCTCCGCGGCTGCCGTTCCCGCCCCGACCACAGTGAAGGCGACCGCGAGTGCCGCGGCGGCCCATGAACGTATCTGCATTCCCATCCCCCCGAAGTATGTGGATGGGCAAGGAAGTTAACAGAAATTCTCCCCGCTGGGGAGTGCGTTTCCCGCGCGGGGTCGGGACCGCGTCAGCCCTCGGTGTCCTCCGGGGAGCGGGCGGCTTCCACTGCGGCAGTCATGGAGCCGAGGAATTCCCGCACGACGTCCAATTGCGGCTCGGAGAAGGACTCGAGCGCGGCGGAGGCCCGGGCGAAGAGCGGGCCGAAGAAATCCCAACCGAGTTTCTCGGCGGCCGGGGTCACGCGCAGGATCACGCGTCGCCGGTCGTCGCTGTCGCGATCCCGCCTCACGTGGCCGGCCCGTTCGAGCCTGTCGACGAGTGCGGTGACCGATGCCGTGTTGAGCCGCAGGTGCTCGGCGAGCCAGCCGGGTGTCGCGATCTCCCCGGCCCGCTCCCGGTCGAGAAGTCCGATCAGTGCTCGCAGATCGGTGGGGTGCAGCGCGTGTTTCTGTGCGAATTCGGCGCCGAGCAGATCGAGTTGCACCGTGAGCGCGCGCAACCGGTGGATCATGTCGAGTCTGCCGTCGTCCGTCATGTCACCTCCGCCTCTCGACAGACTCTACTCGCCCACCTAGTATCTCGATCATCGAGATATTCGACGGTGGAGGTTCCGATGCTCCGGTCACGACGCAGATCGTTCGACGAGTCCGACGAGGGCCGCGCCTTCCACGCCGCGTACGACGCACTTCTCGCGAAATGGCCGCACGGCACCGTGATCCACGATCTCGACTCCCGTTTCGGCACCACCCGCGTCACCGAGTACGGCCCGCCCGGCGCACCGCCGGTCCTGCTCCTCCCGGGCGCCGGCGCCACGTCGATGGTCTGGTTCGCCAACGCCGCGGCACTGGGGGAGGCTCACCGGCTACTGGCCGTCGACATCATCGGCGACGTCGGACGCAGCGTCACCGGCGGTGATCCCGTCCGCAGCGTCGACGATCTGCTCGAATGGCTCGGCTCCGTCGCCGATGCCCTCGGAGTGACGCGGTGTGCGGTCGTCGGTCACTCGTACGGCGCGATGATCGCGCTCGCGGCAGCCGTTCGCGCATCCCACCGGGTCGACCGGCTCGTGCTGCTCGATCCCAACTCGTGCTTCGCCGGGATGCGGCCCGGATACCTCCTGCGGGCGCTTCCCGTCCTCCTGCGGCCCACGGCCGCCCGCGAACGGGCATTTCTCGGGTGGGAAACCCGAGGGGCACAACTCGATCCCGACTGGATCACCTTGATGGCGCTCGGCGCGGAGCATTTCCCGACCGCGAAGACGATCGTGCCCCGGCGGCCGTCACCCGAAGAGCTTGGGCGGTGCACGGCCGAGACCACGGTGGTGCTCGCGCCGTTCGGGCGCGTCCACGACCCCGACGAGGTGGGCCGCGCAGCGCGGAAGGCGCTCCCGTCCTGCCGGGTCGTCACCCTCACCGCCGGTACCCATCACACCCTGCCGATGTCCCCGAGCGACGAGATCGACACCGTGCTACGGGATGCGCTGGGGACCGGTGCTCCCGCCGATCGGAATTGTGATCCAGATCACCGATGAATGTCGGATTGTTCGTTTCCGCAGGTCACCACGTAGTAACGGACTGTTCGCCGCAGGTTCGGGGTCTCGATGTGAGCCGGAAGTCGTGGAGCCGTAGAAACACACTCGCTACGGTTGAAGGCGACGAAGTGCCCCGAAACGGGCGAATGGAAGTGAGAGATCATGGGCAGTTCTCCGGCCCCTGAGCGAATTGCCGAATACCCCAGACCTTCGCACACGCTGCTCCATCTCACCGACACCCATCTCGTCGGTGGAGACGAACTCCTCTACGGCACCGTCGACGCCGACACCCGCCTCGGGCTGATCCTCGACGACATCCGTGCCTCCCGGGTCCGACCCGACGCCCTGGTGTTCACCGGCGACCTCGCCGATCGCGGCCAGCCCGATGCCTACCGCAAGCTCCGCGGACTCGTCGAACCACTGGCCGCAGCACTCGACGCCGAGATCGTGTGGGCGATGGGCAACCACGACGACCGCGCGACCTTCCGTGAAGAGCTGCTCGACGAAGCGCCCCTCGGCGCACCGATCGACGCCGTCCACGCCGTGGGCGGACTTCGGATCGTCAGCCTCGACACCTCGGTCCCGGGCCACCACCACGGTGAGGTGACCGACGACCAGCTCGCCTGGCTGGCCGACGAACTCGCGACACCCTCGCCTTTCGGTACCGTTCTCGCACTGCATCATCCGCCCGTGCCGAGCGTGTTCGACATGGCCGTCCTCGTCGAACTGCGCGACCAGGCCGGTCTGGCCGAAGTACTGCGCGGCACCGATGTCCGCGCCATCCTCGGCGGTCATCTGCACTACTCGACCTCGGCCACGTTCGCGGGCATCCCGGTGTCCGTCGCCTCGTCGACCTGCTACACGCAGGACCTGAACGTCCCGGTCGGTTCGCAGCGCGGGCACGACGGCGCGCAGGGTTTCAACCTCGTGCACGTCTATCCCGACACGATCGTGCACTCCGTGGTGCCCAGCGGAAGCTACGCCACCGCCGGGCAACCCCACACGGCCGAGGACGCGGCGCGGTGTCTGGCCGAGGCCGGCATCCGCATCCCCGAGAACCCCGACCTCACCGTTCGGATCTAGCCGACGTCCGGTCGGCCCGGGTGGTCGGTCTCCCAGGGCGCCGGAATCGGGTAGTACCGCTCCAGGAACTGCGTGACCTTCGCGGTGCGCAGCTCCAGGTCGACCTCGGGCGTGCTGCCGTCGTTGAGGCAGAACAGGTCGAGATTGCGACGCGCCAGGATCGTGTCCAGATGTCGCAGACCGGACTTCACGGTGGTGTCGACGTACTCCACCTTCGCCGTGGTCTGCTGCACCGCGCGGCCGGTCAGCAGCGTGTAGTAGTGGTAGAAGGAGTTCGTCACCGAGATGTTGTCTGCCGCCCGGAACGGGCTCGCCGCCGTCGCAGCGAACTCGTCCGCGAACTCGCGTTCCATCTCCGCCATGATCGACCTGCGCAACGGGACCGGCGTGTGTTCGAGGTGCCGAGTGATGGTGACCCCGAAGCGATCCTGCAGGAGCTTGCGGTTCATGCGGGCGGAGTTCTCGAATCCGCTGCGCGACGGGTCGTTCCGGCCGAGCCCGATCCGCACGTCGCACTCGATGAACTTGCTGACACCCCCGCCGGAGAAGAACAGGCTCGGGCTCACCCGGCGACCGAAGAACATGTCGTCGTTCGAATACAGGAAGTGCTCGGACAGCCCCGGGATGTGGTGCAGTTGCGACTCGACCGCCATCGAGTTGTAGGTGGGCAGCGCCGACGGGTCGGCGAAGAACTCCTCGCTCCGCACGAACGTCACACGCGGGTCGTCGGCGAGCCACGCCGGTCGCGGCGAGTCGGTGGCGACGAAGATCCGCCGCACCCACGGCGCGTACATGTGGACCGAACGCAGGGCGTACTTGAGTTCGTTGATCTGCCGGTAGCGCGCCGGCGAGTCGTCGCCTTCGCCGACGACGTAGTTCTGCATCAGCTTCGCGCGCTTGGCCTGGAACGACTTCGACGACCCGTCCACCCACGAGAACACGAGGTCGATCTCGAACGGGATGTCGCCGGGGTGGCGGTCGAACATGCCCTCGATCGTGGGCCACAGCTGTCCGTACCGCTCGACCGTCGTGCGGCGCATCTCGTCGCGCAGGGCGACCGTGCGGGTGAGGGCGTTCGGGCGAGGCATGATCACCTCGTCGTCGGTGTAGGTCCACAGTTCGATGTCCACACCGTTCGACGCGCCGTACCGCATCCCGCTGGTCAGTTCGACGCGCGGGCGGAACAGCCGGAACACACGGTCCTTCCTGTCGCGTGAGAGCCGTCCGTCCGACACCGGGACCGGGCGTCGCTTCGAGCCGACGGCCTTCGAGTAGAACGGCTCGTCGGCGCACCCCTCGGCGAGCGCGGCACGCAGCCTCTTCCGATCGGCGCGGTCGATCGCCAGGATCGGGCGGTCGCTGTCGTCGCGCACGAGCAGGTAGTCGATGTGCGCCCGATCGAGGACGCGGCGCAGGAACAGCACGTCCTCGATCTGCGCTTCGTCGGGCGTCGTGGTGGTGATCGGGATGGCGTAGCGATCCTCGAACCACACCACTTCCTGGTGTTTCGCCGGCCCGCGGACCGTGGAGCGGCCGAGGGGAGGAGCGTCTCCGAACTGCGGAGAAAGGGAGACGTAGGGAGCGTTGTGGGTGGCCGGCATGTGCGTCGGAATCTCCTTTCACGAGTCGGGGACGAGAACGATCATTTTAACGTCGATCTGAGCTAAGTTCTCGCGTAGGCGATGTGACGATCCTGTGAACGCCGACCCTGCCGGCTCTCGAAGGCCGAACCGGTGCCGTGTAGCCTGTCCGCAGGACTCGACACGGGGTGCCGGAAACGGCTGAGAGAACACCCGTCGAACCTGATCTCGATTATGCGAGCGAAGGGATGCCGAGCCGGCGCCGGGCCACAGGTCTGTCGCCCTCACGCACCCTTCCCCACACAGGGAAGGCACAGAAGATGTCATTGCAGAACCAGGTCGTCCTCGTCACCGGCGCCGGTCGCGGCCTCGGCCGCAGCATCGCGCAGGCGTTCGCCGACGAAGGAGCCGCCGTCGTCCTCGACTACCGGCGCAGCGGCGAGGGCGCTCACGAACTGGCCGACAAGATCGGACCCGAGCGGGCGGTCGCGCTGAAGGCCGATGTCACCGACCGCGCCGACGTCGAAGCGCTGTTCACCCGGGCCCGCGAGCACTTCGGACGTCCCGTCACCACGGTCGTCAACAACGCCCTGCCCGATTTCTCCTTCAACGGCGACGCTCGGCCCAAGGCAGACGAGATCGGATACGACCGGTTCGGAGCCCAGTTCGACGGTGTCGTCGGCGGCGCGGTCAACATCATCCAGGCGGCTCTGCCGGGCATGCGCGAGGCCGGTGGCGGCAGCATCGTCAACATCGGCACCAACCTGTTCCAGCACCCCGTCGTCCCGTACCACGACTACACCGCGGCCAAGGCCGCGCTGCTGTCGCTGACCCGCACCTTCGCCGCCGACCTCGGCCCCGACGGGATCCGCGTCAACATGGTCTCCGGCGGTCTGCTGCGCACGACCGACGCATCGTCGGCGACCCCCGAAGCGGTGTTCGACCTCATCGCGTCGTCGACGCCGCTGCGGAAGGTCACCACGCCCGAGGACTTCGCGGCGGCGGTGCTGTTCTTCGCCTCCGACTGGTCGCGGGCCGTCACCGGACAGAACCTGGTGGTCGACGGGGGACTGGTGATGAACTGATGGCCGGACCACGCACCCTTCACCTCAACGCCTTCCTCTACGGCGTCGGGCATCATTCGTCGGCGTGGCGGCATCCCGACTCCGCGGCCGGACGCATCGGCGACATCACGTATTTCGAGGAACTCGCCCGCACCGCCGAACGGGGATGCCTCGACGCGGTGTTCTTCGCCGACGGTCACAGCGTCAACCCGAAGTACACGGCAGGCACCACCTGGTTCCTCGAACCGCTGACTGCGCTGTCGGCGATGGCGCGCGCGACCGAGCACATCGGTCTCGTCACCACCGTCTCCGCGAGTTTCTTCACGCCCTTCCATGCCGCACGGATGCTCGCCTCGCTCGATCACATCAGCGGGGGACGGGTGGGCGCGAACATCGTCACCTCGATGTTCGACGAGGAAGCGCGCAACCACGGATTCGACGCCCTGCCTCCGCACGCCGAACGGTATGCGCGGGCCGAGGAATTCATCGAGGTGCTCTGCGCTCTGTGGGATTCGTGGGGTGACGGCGGTGTCCTCGTCGACCGGGCGGGTGGCAGCTTCCTGGACTCCGACGCGATCCGCCCGATCCATCACCGGGGCAGTCATTTCCGCGTCGACGGTCCGCTGACCGTGCCGCGGTGCCCGCAGGGTCGTCCGGTGCTGTTCCAGGCCGGCGCCTCGGAGACCGGACGCAACCTGGCGGCCCGTCACGCCGAGGCCGTCTACTCCGTCGCGTGGGACATGACCGCGGCGCTCGAGTACGTCACCGACCTGCGTGCGCGGATCGCCGCGGCCGGCAGGGATCCCGGGACGGTCGCCATCCTGCCCGGACTCGTCACCTACGTCGGTCGCACCGAAGCGGAGGCGTGGGCGAAGAAGGCCGAACTCGATGCGCTCCTCGACGTCGACGCCGCCATCACCCAGCTCGGCGTGTTCACGGGTCAGGACTACACCGGTCACGACCTCGACGCCCCCGTCGCCGACCTGCCGCCCATCGAGGAGTTCAGCGGTCCGCAGGGTCGCTATGCGACGGTGCAGCGCATCATCGAGACCCGTCGTCCCACCCTGCGCGAGCTGCTCGGCTACCTCGCCGCGGGTGGTGGTCACGCGACCATGATCGGCACCGCCGAATCCGTCGCCGACAGCATCGAGGAATGGTTCACCGCGGGCGCCTGCGACGGTTTCAACCTGATGTGTCCCGCCTATCCGGATTCCCTCGACGACTTCGTCGACCTCGTGGTCCCGGAACTGCAGCGCCGCGGCCTGTTCCGGACCGAATACCCCGGGTCGACCCTGCGCGACTCGCTCGGTCTGAAGGCGGTGTAACAGAGCGCGAACCGGTCATCGGAGCGGGTTGTAGAGCGCACCGATGACCGTTTCGCGCTCTGGAGCTCCCGACGACGGTACGAGCGAGCGACGTGACGCGCAGACCGTCCACGTCGACGACGTCGCCGCCCAGGTCGGCGGTGTGGATGTGCAGATCGTCGCTCGCCCGGCAGCTGCGCGTCGGCGGACGCGCGACGTGGATGCGGCCCAGCGGCGCGTCCCACACGTCGAGGCCGTGGACGACCGCGGCCGTCACATGACCGAGCGCCTCGTCGGCGTCGAGACGGGAAGCGACGAGGCGTGCCCGGGCGAGGTGAACTCCGGCGGGGCCGAGGCCGTGCCTGCCCACCGGACGCCGGTACGATCAGCCTCCCGGCGTCGGCGCGGGTGCGCTCTCCTCTGCGTCGGGAGCGCGTGCCGGATCGCCCGGCGCCTGATAATCGGAGCCGTAGAAGATCGGCAGGATGCCCTTGACGAGGGTCAGCGCCGAACCTTCACCCGACGGCACCGTCGACAGATTCGTGGCGATGACGATCGTCAGATCGGTGTCCGGGTCGTGGCCCATGAAGGTCATGAAGCCAGGAAGCTGCCCGTCGTGTCCGAGCAGCGGACCGAACCGGGCCATGCCGAGCCCGTATCCGGCGGTTCCCCCGCCCACCGACTGCACGCTGTCGAGCCGGGTCTGCTGCATCTGTTGGTCGAGCAACCCACCGTCGACCAGCGCCTTCACATAGCTGGTCATGTCGTCGACGGTGGAGATCGCAGCGCCCGCCGTCCACGCCCAGGAGGGATTGTCGTCGGTCACGTCGTTCGGCTTCAGTGTTCCTGCGACCACCGCGGCCTGCTGGTCGTCCGGCAGTTCGAAGGTGTCGATGGTGGAGACGTTGGTGCCGAACATGTAGCCCTGCGGATGCGGATCCGGGATCGACGCGTCCTCGATCGCCGGGAACGAGGTGTTCCCGAGTTCGAGCGGAGCGAAAATGCGCTCGTCGAACGCATCCGCCACCGGCATGCCCGTCAGTTCCTCGATGACGAGTCCGAGCAGCACCGTATTGGTGTTGCTGTATTCGAACTGTTCCCCGGGCGGGAAGTTCACGGGTCGAGAGAACGCGATCTGCAGCAACTCCTCCTGCGTCCACGCTTTCTCGGGTTCGCGGTCCAGTGTCGCGTTGAACTCCGGGTCGAAGGTGTAGCTGTACAGGCCGCTCCGCATCTCGGCGAGCTGAGCGATGGTGATCGTGTCGCCGTTCGGGACACCGTCGATGTACTTCGAGACCGGGTCCTCGAGCGACATGCGACCTTCCTGCACCAATTGCAGGATGGCGGTGACGGTCATCGTCTTCGTGTTGCTGCCGATACGGACATGGTCGTCGGCGGAGATCGGATCGTCGGTGTCGAGGGTGGACGTGCCGAAGGTACCGGTCCAGTCACCGCGGTCGGGGGAGCTGATCTGTATCACCGCGCCGGGAATGGCGTTGTCGCGCATCAACTGGTCGATGGTGGATTCCAACTCGGCCACGTACGCGGGTTGCGCTTGATCCGCCGGGGTGGAGGAAGGATCCGTACCGGACTCGGTGTCGCCGGAGCTACACGCCGAGGTTGCCAGTAGGGCGACCGCCGTGATCGACGCTGCGAGTGTCTTCATAGGTCGTCTGCTTTCGGGATCTGGGGCCCAGAGAACGGGGTTTCTGTGACGTTGTCACGGAATTCGTGTATTTCCCGATGTGGAGACGAATTTTCACCCTCTCGAAGGAGGGCGGTCGATTTTCGAATGCGGAGAGCGATCAGATCTTTCCGAGATCCGGTGCCACGGCCTTCTGCATGTCCTCGTACGCGCGGTCGGCGTCGAGCGTGGGCGCGATGATGAGCAGGCGGAGACGGAGTTCGCCGCTGCCGTAGACGTACATCAGGCCGGAAGGTTGATCCGGAGCGGGGCCGACGATGTCGATTCCGTCCGGAGCATCGATGCCTCGCTGGGACACGCTGAGCGCATTCCAGTCGAACGCGATCCGCTCGGTTCGTCCCAGGCGTGGGGTCAGTGCGGACACCAGATCGTGCAACTCGGCGGTGAGATTGTCGCCTCGCGGCCACCATGCACCGTCGACGCCGGGGGAGTGCTCATCGGGGTCGCGGAGAAGCAGACGCACCGTGCGAGTCGGGACGTCGAAGGGCTGTCCGCCGTCGGCGGCGGCCTGGAAACGTCCCAGGCCGCGGCCGGTGAACGGGTGTCGTGGGCTTTCTGTCATGTCACACTCCGGTGCGGGAAACGGATCGAGGTCAGTAGAGGCATCCGATGTCCGCTTCGGTGGGTGAGGCGTGACCTCCCTCGCTGTCCCAACTCTGCAGTGCTTCGGAGGTGCCGGAGACGGCTCGGCTCGCGGCGGTCAACAACTCCTCCGCAGTGAGCATGTTCGACCGTTCCGACGCTCGATAGAGCAGCGCCCGAGCGGATACGGGGTCGGTCTCCGGCGGTACGACCACCAGAATGCGACGAGTTCCGTCCAGGCTGCGGACACCGAGTGTGCCGACGGACTGGTAGTGATACCCGTCGAGACGGACGGGATGGTCCTTGACGCGTCTGCGCCCTTCGATGGGCTGCCACGCAGTCATGCAGTAGGTGAGACGGGCGAGTACGCCGGCTCGGCCCGCCAGCAGCGTTTCGAGTCCGTCGAGTTCGGCGGACAGGTCGTCCGAGTGCGGCCACCAAGCCCCGTCCACGGGACCCATGGTCGGGTGCCCGGGTGTCAGCGACAACCGCGCCGGAGGCGTGGATGCGTGGTGAGAGGGCGAAGAAATGGGTCGATCCGAACGGAGTCGGTCGTGGTGCAGCGTCATGGCGACGCTCCTGACTAGGCCGCTCAGCGGCCTGCTCATTGGACGGTGACGACGAGAGCGGATGGTCTCGTGCTCACCGACATCTCCCAGCCTACCCGCGTCGCGATCGCGAGCGGTCGGTGCATGCTCGAACATTACGGTTGCCGTCGATGGATCCGTGCAGCTTGCCGAGACCATCGACTCTGCAGCCACCGGACTCGACCACATCCACGAAGCGGCCGCTCGTGGACGCGGCATGGTGCTGGCGTTGCTGCACAGGCGGTAACTGGGACCTGGCGGGAGTGTGGATTGTCCAGAGGGCCGGCACACCGACCGTCGTGGCCGAGCGGTTACAACCGGAATCACTGTTCCGGCGCTTCGTCCGGTTTCGTGAAGGCCTGGGATTCGAGATCGTTCCGCTCACCGGTGGCACACTGCGCCACCGTTGGAACAGCTGACCGCCCGGGTTCGACAGGGACGGATAGTCGGGCTGCTCGGTGAGCGTGATCTGTCCGGAACCGACGTGCCGGTTTCCTTCTTCGGTGAACCGGTGTGCATGCCGCCCGGTCCGGCTCGGCTTGCGATCGACACCGGTGCGCCTCTGCTCCCCATGCGCTGCTGGTTCACCACCGACGGGTGGGGGTTCCACGTCGACGCGCCGATTGCGACCGTCGGCGGTGTGCAGGCCACGACCCAGGCCCTGGCCGACCGGTTCGCCGCCCATCCGGCCGACAGACGCATGCTGCAACCGGTATGGACCGCCGATCGGCGTGTCCACGGCGATGCGCGATCCGGATCGAGTCGATTCTGCTGCACTCCGGTCGCGTACACGGAGGCGTAGGCTCGGCTGTATCCGACGGCATCATGCGCAAACCACCCAGTTGCGCCATGCCGGAGTCGACGAGCCGGTCTTCCCGGAGGCCACGACGGGAGCGTCCCATGACGCCAGCACCTCGGTCCACGCCATCCCTACCGCCGCGCACGCCTACCCCGACCCCGCGAGTGCATCTACGTACGGACCCGAAGGATTACATCGACGCCACCTGGTGGCCGCGAACGAACAACCTTGCCACCGAACTTCCCGATCTGATCACCGCACTGCAGCTACGGACAGGCCCGATATCCCGCGTCGTCTACGACCCGAGTGCCTGGTCTCCTACCGACTCGCCGTTGATCGTGGGCGAGCGCCGCGTCCGCCTCGACCCGTACCCGTTCGAGTTGTCCGACACCGTGTATGTCTACGGAGTCAACGGCAGGGTGATGGTGCTGCAGGCCGTTCGCCCGATCGGCTCGATCGAATCGTAGCCTCCGAAGGCAACGGCCGGAGATGCTCGTTGCCCCGAAAGGTTCCGATCCCTGTATCGCTCGTGGCACCCTGAAATAGGACCGAAACCGTCGGCGAAAGGCCTGACTGTGAAGGCACTGGTATTTCACGGACCGGGAAAACGATCGTGGGAGGACGTTCCCGCCGCAACCATCCAGGACAGTACCGACGCGGTGGTGCGGGTCGACGCGGTCACCATCTGCGGCACCGACCTGCACATCCTCGGAGGGGATGTGCCCGAGGTGACCGACGGCCGGATCCTCGGCCACGAGGCCGTCGGCACCGTGGTCGAGGTGGGGGACGGAGTGCAGACACTCGCTCCCGGCGACCGAGTGCTCGTCTCGTGTATCACCGCGTGCGGTACGTGCCGCTTCTGTCGCGAGAGCCGGTACGGGCAGTGCCTCGGAGGCGGCGGCTGGATCCTCGGGCACCTGATCGACGGCACCCAGGCCGAACTGGTCCGAGTTCCGTACGCCGACAATTCGACCCACCGCATTCCCGACGGCGTGAGCGACGAGCAGATGCTCATGCTCGCCGACATTCTGCCCACCTCCTACGAGGTCGGCGTACTCAACGGCTGTCTTCGACCGGCCGACGTCGTCGTCGTCATCGGAGCCGGACCCATCGGACTCGCCGCGATCCTCGCCGCACGACTGTTCAGCCCGAGCCGCATCGTCGCCGTCGACCTCGCCGACAGTCGCCTCGACGCGGCGAAGGCGTTCGGGGCTAACGTCGTGGTCAACAGCGGTCGCGAGGACGCGGCGGCCGTCGTCCGAGATCTCACGGGAGGTCTCGGCGCCGATGTCACCGTGGAGGCCGTCGGCTATCCCGAAACGTTCGAGCAGGCGGTCGCGCTCGTCAGGCCGTGCGGACACGTCGCGAACATCGGCGTGCACGGCAAACCTGCGACCCTGCACCTCGAGGACATCTGGATCAAGAACCTGACGATCACCACCGGCCTGGTCGACACCTACTCGACGCCCACACTGATCGGTCTCGTGAGCAGTGGTCAGCTCGACACGTCGCCGATGATCACGCACCGGTTCGCGCTCGACGAGTTCGAACAGGCCTACGACGTGTTCTCCCGTGCCGGCGAGACCGGTGCGCTGAAAGTACTCCTCACGGCCGGGTCGTGACGCTCATTCCTGCTGATCGGCGATATCGAGAAGCTGCTGGATCTGCTCCGGCTCGACCCCCGGAGCGAACCCGGCGAGACGACCGAGCGGCATCGACGCCGCCATCTTCAGAACACTCTCGTCGACCCCGACCTCGCCGCCGAGCGAACCGAACGCCTGCAGGACGATCTCGGCGGCCGCGGGGTTCTGGAACAGTTCTCCGAGAGACGACTCCATCGTCAGCGGAATTCGCACCGCGTCGCCCGTCATGTCGACGGTGAGCGTCTGCCGGATGTCGCGGCTCGACGCACCGATGTCGATGCTGTACGTGCCATCTTCGACCACCCAGGAATCGACGCGGGTGTCCCAGTAGGCGAGGTCGTCGCGTCGGATACTCACGGCGACACGTTGCGATTCGCCGGAATCCAGACGGACCTTGGTGAAGCCCTTCAACTCTCGCGGCGCCCGCGCAACGGACGAACCGGGTGCACCGGCGTACACCTGCACGACCTCGGCGCCCGCACGCCCACCCGTGTTGGTGACGGTGACGTGCACCGTGAGATCGCCGTCGGATTCCACAGCGGCATCGGAGTATTCGAACGTCGTGTACGACAAGCCGTGACCGAAGGGGAAGGACACGTCGAGGCGACGCGCGTCGTACGAGCGGTATCCGACGAACAGCCCTTCGCCGTACCGTACGTGGCCGTGCTCGCCCGGGAAGTTCGTGTGTGCCGGGGTGTCCTCGAGACGGATCGGGACGGTCTCTGCGAGTCGCCCACTCGGATTCACCTGCCCGTAGAGCACGTCGGCGACCGCACCGCCACCGGCCTGCCCGAGCAACCACCCTTCGACGATCGCAGGAACACGATGGGCGAAGCCGCTCAACCGCACGACACCACCGTTGGACAACACGACGACGACCTTCGGGTTCGCCACCAGCACCGCGTCGAGCAGTGCGATCTGGCTGTGCGGGAGTTCGAGATCGTCACGGTCGAAGCCCTCGGATTCGAGTTCGGCGGGTACACCGAGGAACACGACCGCGATATCGGCGTCTGCGGCACGCTTCACCGCCTCGTCGACGAGTGCGGCCGAGTCCGATCCGTCGAGCGCGTAACCGGCGGCGAAGGGAACGTCCCGGCCGGACAGCGACCGGATCTCGTCGAGCGCGTTGTCGAGGCGCGTCGGTTCGATCCGGGACGATCCGGCGCCCTGGTAGCGCGGCGTGCGGGCCAGTTCGCCGATCACCGCGATGTTCGCGTCGGTGGCGAGGGGAAGCAGGTCGTTCTCGTTGCGGAGCAGCACGATGCTCTGCCCGGCCACCTCGCGTGCGAGGGCGTGATGGGCATCGGCGTCGAAGGTCGCGCGGGGATCGGACGCAGCGACGGCCTTCTGCACCAGTTCGATCACCCGCGCGGCTGCCGTGTCGAGGACCGATTCGTCGACCGTGCCCGCCCGTACCGCCGCGACGATCTCGGCGTCCGTACGACCTCCTGTGGACGGCATCTCGAGATCCAGACCTGCCGCGAGGGACGCGACGCGGTCGTCGACAGCACCCCAATCGCTCACGACCAGACCCTCGAAACCCCACTCGTCGCGCAGGACGTCGGTGAGCAGCCACGGGTTACGGGACGAGTACACCCCGTTGATCCGGTTGTACGAGCACATCACCGTCCACGGCTGCGCGTCGCGCACGACCCGCTCGAAGGCACGCAGATAGATCTCCCGCAGTGGCCGCGGGTCGACGTCGGCGGAGACCCGCATCCGGTCGGTCTCCTGGTTGTTCGCCGCGAAATGCTTGAGCGACGCACCGACACCCTGCGACTGCAGGCCGCGCACGAGCGCGGCGCCCAGAACACCGGAGAGCAGCGGGTCCTCAGACAGGTATTCGAAGTTCCGCCCGCACAGCGGGGAGCGCTTGATGTTGATACCGGGCCCGAGCAGGACACCGACCTGCAGTGCACGGGCCTCCGCGCCCAACGCCGCGCCGACGCGCTCGAGCAACTCCGGGTCGAAGGAACACCCCAGCGCGACGGCAGGCGGGAAGCAGGTCGCGGGCACGGACGAGTGCAGACCGAGATGGTCGCCCTCGGCGGTCTGTTTCCGCACACCGTGTGGCCCGTCGGTGAGCATGATCGAGGGGATATTCTCGCGCGCAATCGGTTCGGTGTGCCAGAAGTCGAGGCCGCTGGTGAGCGACGCCCTCTCCTCGACGGTCAGTCGCGCCACGATCTCGAGGGGTGAGCGGAGGGCCGGTTCGGTCATGAGACTCCTTCTCCAAGCGCGGTCGGATCCATCCTGGTCGAGTCTCGATCATGTCCGATCGCGCCGGTGAAGGCGCGGGCAAGTTCCTCCATCACGTGCGGCCACGGAATCCGCTCCTGCTCGAGGCGGAGTCGTTCCACGCGCAACCGCGTGAAGACCTCATTTTCCGCGGGCGTCAGTCGCATCGGCACGTGCGAGCTGGGGGACGGTTCCTCTACCGCGAGAGCACTCCACGCTTCCAGGGTGTGGAGGTCCATGAGGAAACTGCGCACGTCAGGCAGGTAAGCGCGGAAACGGTCGAGAATCACGAAGCCGTGCGTGTCGAGATCACCCCAGTAAACGACATCCGAGTCGGCGAGCCAGGATAGTGCGGCCAGTTCGTGCACTGCGTAACCACTGCCGTGTACGGCCACGGTGCCCGGCAGATCAGGCAGCGCATGGAGGCCCTCTTTGTTCTCGAGGACCAGTATGCGCTCCGGGTGGAGCGGCAACTCGGCGAGCTCGTCCAGCGGCGCTGCACAATGTCGCGGTGCCGTGGGTAGCAAGGTGCGGTCACAAACCGCAATTTCGCACAATCGAGGCACCGAACGCACACCGAGGTCACGATTCCCCACAGCGCCTTCGAGAAGTACCTCGACCAGTCCGCGATGCCGCGAAATCCACTTGGTATCCACACCGGGCACCGGAAGCTGCCGAATGAAAACGTCCGAAGCCGGATGGTCGGCCAGCCACCGGACCACGCCGACAAGGCGCACGAAGTCGGCTTCGCCGAGTTCGAGCCACCGTGAAAGCGTCGAGCCGATCGCGTCGGCAAGCGCGGGGGTACCGGGTGCCAGAATCTCCACCAACTGCACCCGCCGGGCGGTGAGCCTGTGCCATTCGGACATCCGGCCTGCCGCGGCGGCAATCTCACCGGGACCTGCAAACACGACCCGCACCGGCACATCCTGCGTGCCGAAGCTCGGCCAGCGCCGCGTCTCCCAGTGCACGCGACCGATTCCGCGGTGCATCTGCCAGGCGCGCACCCATGCGACCACGGCGTCGGGATCCTCCGCGACCTGCCGTTCCGAGGGTGGGTGCAACGCAATCGACAGTGAATCGGATTCGGCTGCAATTGGATCGGCCACCCACTTGCTGCGACGATTCCGGTAGGCCGTCTCTGCCCTGGTACTTACGGCTGACGGCGGCACGCACACTGTACTCACTCGCGGGGCTCCTCCGCGCTGCGGATCGGCAACAAGGCCAGCTGCGAGTACTTCTTGTCCCTGATGCTCACCGCGGCCACCCCATCAATGTAATCGTCGAGGGTTTGCAGCAACTTCAGCGGCGTCGCGAGCACCATATGGAAACCGAATCGGGTGAACACGTCGAGTGCTCGCCGCGTGTACGCAGGATCTGCACGGTCGAATGCCTCGTCGAGGATCACCGTGCCGTAGCGCGGCAACTCTTCCCCCGATGCCGCCAGCTGATAGCGCAGGGCGGCGGCGAGACAGAAGAACACCAGTTTCTGGGCCTGCCCACCCGACAGGCCGGAGCTGGAGTCGTGGAAATTGACGTCCACGCCCTCCCCGTCGACCTCGACTCCGATGAAGCCGACGTGCAGGCGGGTGTCCAGTACCAACTGCCGCCAGCGCCGGTCGGCGGGTTCGCCCGAGTCGAGGCGTTCGAGGATCCGCTCCATCTGTTCGAACCGTTGCTCGGCGGCGACCCGGTCCTCTTCCTTGAACGAGCCGCTGACAATGCGCTGCAGTTCCGCGAGGAAATCGGCCGCGGCAGGCGAACGCCGATCCTTCACATCGATCCGCAGAGTCCGGTCGGTGTCGAACGGAGAACGCCGGAGCGATTCGTTCACCGGCTCGATACGGGAACGGATCTCGCCCGGTGCCCTGCGGATCGCGCGGGCCAGCTCTCCGATGTTGCGGCTCGATTGGTCGTTGAGTAGCCGGAAGAACTCGTCCTCGTATGCGGGTAATCCGTCGTTGCGCAGTCGAGTGAGCACCGCGAGAGCATCGTCTACGTACTCTGCGTCGGAGCGCATCTCGGCGCGTCGTGACTCCCATTCGGCGAGATAGGCGGTGAGGATCGCGGTGATGCGCCGCTCGGCGTCCGTGGTTCTCGTGAGCGCCGCACGGTGCTCGTCCGTGATGGTTCGTCCGACGGTATGCAGCAACCGGTCGATGTTCTCGCTCGTCGGTCGACGTGCGGCAGCATCGAAGCGTGCGCGGATGCGCTTGTCGATCCCGTTGGGAACCGCCGAATCGGCGTGTGCTTCCACTTCTGCAAGCCGCTGCCGAGTGTGCTCCACATCGCCACGGTGGCGTTCGAGACCGGATCCGGCTGCGGTATACGCTGCGCGGGCCTCCTTCTCCTCGGTTTCCGCACGGGCAAGATCGAGCGTGAGCGAGGCGTACTCGGCATTGCCCTGCAACCATCCCTCGAGTCGATGCTCGATCGCGCCAACCGCTGCCTCGGCCGCTTCGACGTCGATGTCGGCCCAGGTCGTGTCGAGGATGATCTCCGCCGCGTGTCGACGCTGCTGTACCGTGCACTCTGCGTGCTCGAGCAACTCCTGCCGACGTTGCAGGCGGGCGATCTCGGATTCGACCTCGCCGATGCGGCGACGCAGATCGGAGAGCTTGGTTTCGTTGTCGAACCCGAGCGCCCATCGGCTGCGGTCGTCGACGCGGTACCTGTCGTCCTTCTCGTGCCGCTCGCCGCCGTGCTTGACCTGACCGGCCCGGGTCACGCCGCGCGGCACACCTCTCAGGTCGTCGACGGTCGCCACGCACGCATAGTCGAAACGCTCGGCGAGGTGGTGCTGCAGCCACGCTGCGAGCGGTCCCGGCCGCACGTCCAGTTTTCGAACCAGCGATTCATCACCGCTCGCCGGGGTGGCAGGTCGGCCGGAACGAGTACGCACCCGGCGGTACACCAACCGGGTGCCGAGATGCTGCGCGTCGACCACTGCTGCAACGCGTGAATAATATTCGTCGGGTACGAGCATCGTGCGAGCAAGCCCGCCGAGTACGCGCTCGATGGGGCCGGTCCACTCGGCATGCTCGGAGCGCACTTCGAGGAGTTCGCCCGCGAAGTGCAACATGTCTTCGCTGAGACCAGCTGCGGTGCAGACCAGTTCGCGTATCCGCAGTAGAGCGGGATCGAGATTGGAGCGTCGCCGGGCGAGCAGCTCTCGGTCGGCGATGAGTTGTCGGTGTTCGGAACGCAGTGTGCCGAGTGCTCGCACCACCTCGTACACATCGTTTCTGCGTGTACCGACTGTCGCGTCGAGCTCACGCAACTCCGTTTCGAGCTGGGCTCGCAGATGCGCGAACTCCTCAGCGGTGGTCGGTGCCTCTGCTTCCCACGATCCGACGGCGGTGTCGAACCTGCTCCGTGACTGTACGGTCCGAGTCAGGTCGGCTTCCGCCGCGTCGCGTTGCAGCCTGAGAGTGGACAACCGTCCACCGTCGGTGGTTTCGAGCCGCACCCGCAGATCGAGGGTGCGCTCGGCCGCGCGCTCGGCTTCCACCGAGGTCTTGTCGACGGCAGTCTGCAACAGTCCGATCTGTGCGTAGGCCTCGTCGAGCTTCTCTCGCAGCAGATCCACCGTCATCCGGGCATGCACGGCGTCGAGGTGGTCGTTCTCTTCCTGTAGTTCGCGTTGTTGCTGGAGGCCTCGGCGGCGAACCTCCGCGAGACCGACAAGGGGATCGAGTGCCTCGACTTGCCGACGCGCGTCGACGACGACACGGTGCGCCTCGCGCAGGTCGCGGAACTGGGACGTCGCGCGATCGGCCATCGCGAAGGTGTCGGGTTCGTCGAGCATGTAGTCGCGCAGCAACTGATCGAGACTGTTCAGACTCTTGGCCGACAGTGTTCGGTGCAACAACCGTTGGGCCGCCTCCGACGAAATGCCCAGCTTCGCGCGGAAGGCGCGAGCGAACGGCGTGTAACTGGGATTGACAGTAGCCCCGGGCCAACGCTTTCGGATGCCCCGGGTGTCGATACCGCGGCCGGCGAACGGCTCGAGATCGATCAGGTCGAAATCAAAATCGAAGATCAGATGCAGGTGAGAGACATCGTTGTTCGCGTTGGCTCCACGCCGCAGGTGCATGAGCTTGACGAGCGTCACGGGCGCGGCACCGTCGCCGGTGCGGTAGGTGAGCGCGACGGCACTCCAGGTGGCGCCCGTACGTAGATAGGAAGCGGTCAGGGAGTCGGTATCGACATCGGCTTCGCGCCGCCACGCACCGCGGATGTAACTGACGAAGTTGCGCCCGGAACCGGCCGCGGATTCCTGCGCGGCCGCGTTGAATCGGACACTGCCGCCCGGCATGAGCACCGTGGAGATCGCATCGATGAGAGTGGATTTTCCGGATCCCGACGCGCCGGTGATCAGGAAACCCTTGCGCGCAATCGGAATGTCGTGGTGACCGTGTAAGGTTCCCCAATTCACCACCTGCACGCGGGCAAGCCGGAACTGGGACGGGTGGGGAGGGGTGGCCGTCACGGCTGACTCTCCGCGACGATGTGCCGGAACTCCGCTTCCACAGCAGCAACCTGATCGGCATCGAACAACTGCCGCAACACCGGAGAGACTTCCATCCGACCCTCCGTCGACGTCGACGCGAGAAGGCTGTACTTCTTCAACTTCTCCCACGAAGCGTTGACCCTGCGCCGGAAACCGGCCGGGTCGGTACTCGTGGCCGCACGGTACATCTCGAGCTGCCCGGCCATTTCGTCGAAATCGACAATGACCCGATCACCGGGTTGTGCGCGGAGGAGCAGCTGCCGCAGCGACAACAGCATCACGGTGTCCATGAATGTCAATCGCTCGGTGCGCAACACTGCGGGGGCCTTGTGATCGCCGGTTTCGGCGGGACGGGTGAATGCGAGCTGTTCGTCCTCGTCGACGACGAGATCGAGAAACACATCGGCCAACCGAGAACGCAGCACGCGCTCGTCGCGGATCACCGTCCGCCACACCTCGGGATGCTTGCCGGCGGTAATGAGCGGACCCTTGAGGAGCTGGACCAATGCGCGCCGGGTGTCGAGTTCGAGTTCGCCGGTGTCGCCGGGATACAGCCCGGTCGTGGTGTCGGTCATAGGCTGTCCTGTTCCAAGGTGGTGAAGGCAGGATCGGTGGGATCGAACAGATGCCGGCGTACCGTGGCCACCCGTTCGACGCCGGATGGGGAGCTCCAGCAAATCTCCTCATCGCCCTCCACGCGGTGTCCGTGCTCGGCGGCGAGAACCAGAAGCCCGATGGCGCTTGCCAACCCTTGGGTTGCGGGATGTTCGCGCAGGACCTCGCCGATCGTCGCGCTACCGCGCACGCGCAGTGTGGCCGCTATGCTACCGACCAGCTCGTCCATGTCGATTTCCGATTCGCGGACGATGCGCCGCAGATCGTCGAGGTCGACCTCACCTGGCGTCTGCGACACCACCGGTTCGGACACCAGATCGTCTGCGGGATTGTGCAACTGTAATGCCGCGACCGATTCGATACTCATGCCGATCCGCACCAGGTCGAGGTCGAGCGGTTCATAAGGCTTGCGGTGGGGTGCCACCTGCAGAGCGTGCTGTTGCGCCGAGCGCAACAGACGTTGCAATCGGCGATGTTCCTCGTAATGGCGGGACTGCACGAAATGCCGCAGTGAGCGTGACAGCGACGTCATCGTCGCATGCACTTCGCCACCTGCGTCCTCCATCTCGGTGAGCAAGGATCGGAACCGATGACGTTGCTCGGGAGACAGGCTTCGGGCGAACGGACGAGTCAGTACCGCCTCGATCCAGTCGTCGAGCTGTGCAGACCGTTCAGGATCGATGATCATGTCGTAGAACCCGGTGAAGCTGCGTCCTGCATCGGAACTGCCGATGAGGTCGACACCTCGGAAGACCTCGCCCAGAGTGTCGCCGCGGTCGCCTTCGTCGTCGAGGATCCGTGCGCGCAACTCGCGATTGAGCCCTTCGAGTGCGGCCCGTACTCGTGCGAAATCCCCGGGGATCTCGCCGGCAAGCGCGAGGATCTCCGACACGCGTTCCGCGGCCCGTGGGCCATCGAGGACAGGGAAGTCGCCGGATTCCACCGCTGCGATCTGCCGGTCGAGTGCGTCGCGCTCGGCCCGCAGCGTTGCCAGACGGGTTTCGCTCCGTGGGTCCGAATCGCGAGCCAGCGCCTGCAACTGGCTCGACAGGGTTGTCAGTCGTGATTCCGTGATCGAACTGGTGTCGGTCGTCAGTTGCGCAACGAAATTCAGTGCGACGAATGCGGACTCGGTCGGCTCCAGCGTCTCTTCGCGCGAGCCCGTATCGGCACGTCGGAGCAGAAATCCGGCGCGCACCCAATCTGCGCAGTAGGCCTGGGCGGTGCGTGGAAGGTCGAATCCCTGGTCGCGGAGGTCCTGCAGGTCTGCGTCGAGGCGGGCGAACAGTTCGGGGGCGGGAAGTCGCCGGGTTCCCCGATCGAAGTGTCGTCCCAGCATCCCGAGGATTGCGGGGGCGTGGTCGGCGCGCAGCAGCGTCCACGCGGCGTGCTGATCGCGCAGCCGCGTCAGGCGGTACAGGTCGGCAGTCGACACAGCTTCCCTCTCGCTTCGATCGCGCCCATGGTGGCACACGCCTACGACAACCGTCTCCTACGGGATCGGCTCGGTGTCGGGGCGGTGACGACAGTGTCGGTAACAAGGGCCACAATGTCCGACCGTGTCGGTTTTCGTCGGGGGATGAAAGCGATCGGAGGATGACGTGATCGAAGTGCACGCACCCGCGGAGGGCGCCGTGACGTTGCCCCGCGACCATCGATGGGTGGTGGTCGACGTCGAAACCTCGGGTGTGCGGTCCAACGCCCACAGGGTCCTGAGCGTGGCCGCCCTTGTGTTGCGCGAGGACGGCTCTGTCGAGCAGGAGTTCTCGACCCTCGTCGACCCCGGCTGCGACCCGGGACCGGTGCACATCCACAACCTCACGCGGGAGCGCCTCACCGGGTCGCCGCGCTTCGAGGACATCGCCGGTGAACTGGCCGGGATTCTCGACGGCGCCACGATCGTCGCCCACAACGCGTCGTTCGACTACGGATTCCTCGACGCCGAGTTCCGTCGGGCCGGCACGTCGCTGCCGGCGGAGCACCGTCTGTGCACGCTCGCGTTGTCGCGCCGACTCGAACTCGACGTCCCCAACTACCGGCTTGCCACGCTCGCGCAGCACTGGCAGGTCCAGCAGCTGCAGGAGCACGACGCCTACGACGACGCGCGGGTCCTGTCGGAGATCTTCCTGCGCAGCGCCGCGATGGCCGACAACCTGCAGTTGCCGTTGCCCGTCGTCAACTGTCGCAGCCGCAAGTCGGTGTATCCCGCCTCCGTCCCGCGAGTCGCGTGCGAGTGGAAGAACCCGGGTCGCCTCGGCGACGACGGCCTCGTCCAGGGCATGAAGGTCGTGATCAGCGGTTCCACCGTCACCCCGCGGGTCGCGCTCGCGAACCGGCTGACCGAGGCCGGACTCGACGTCATGAACAATGCGAGCAAGCAGACCAGCGTCGTGGTGTGCAACGACCCCACGGTGCAGACCGCCAAGGTCCGCAAGGCGATGGCCGAGGGCATCCCCGTGATCAGCGAACAGCAGCTCGAGAATCTCCTGACACGGGTGCGGCCGGGTGAACCGAAGGTGGCGACGGTCGTCGACATCATTCCGCCGCCGGAACCGCAGGTCGCGGTGGCGCCCCCGGTCCGGCCGTCGACCGGACAGAAGCCCAAGCTGTGGACCGGACGCAAGGTGCTGCTGCTCGGTGGCACGCACCTGCAGGCGGTCATGATGCGCTCGCGTCTCACCCAGCTCGGTGCCCGCCCGGCCCTCAACTTCACGGCCGCCGTCACCGACGTGCTCGTGCTCGACGGGGGAGAGGCCGACAAGCGGATGGCGCGGGTCGCGGCGCGGGAGCTGCCCGTCCTCCGGCCCGACGACGTCGATGCCGCGGTGGAGAAGGGCGTCGTGCCCCCGCACATGCGTGTGGAGTCGTGGCTGACGGCGCCGGTGCTGTCGCGCGGCGAGGTGATCGACCTGCCGTCCGACAGTCACCGCTGGGCGGTGAACGTCGCGTGGAAGGCCGAGACGGCCGGCGACGAGTTCGACCTCGACGTCGTGGCTTTCCTGCTCGGCGCCGACGAGAAGGTCGACACCGACGACGATTTCGTCTTCTACAACAACCCGCTCTACGACGACGGCGTCGTCGAACTGACCATCGACGGTTCGAGTGAGCACTGCATCCGCGTCGACCTCGCGGAGCTTCCCGCCGATTGCGAACGCATCGCGATCGCCGCGGCCATCGACGGCAACCGCACCTTCGGCGAACTCGGCGCGGTGTCGGTCGGAGTCGACAGCGACAGTGGAACCGCCGCGACGTTCGTGCTCGACGCCGGCACCACCGAACGCACCATGGTCCTCGCCGAGATCTACCGCCGCGCCGGCAAGTGGCGGCTGCGCGCGGTGGGGCAGGGGTACGACGACGACCTCGCGGCCCTCGCACGCCGATACGGGGTGGATGTCGACGACTGACTTCTGCTCCGCTGTCGGGTTCGGTGTCGGTGCTTGGGGCACCTTCTCAATGCATCCGCTCGCGAAATTGCTATCTGCACCTGCCGTAACCGTAGCGAATGACGAACCTGCGAGCGGATGGAAGTCGAATCAGCTGCGCCCCTTGCCTATTCGGCCCCGATCGATTGTCGGCCGACACCAACACAACTGCTCGAACGCGCGAAATGGTCATCGGTGCGCGTTATTGCGCGCTCTGATGACCATTTCCCGCTCCGCTGTCGGGGTCGGTGGCGGCGAGTTGGCGGGCCCAGTCGGATTCGGTGTCGAGGAAGGCTTCTCCGCCGGTTGCGAAAGCGTCGCGGAGTTGGGTAAGCACTTCTATGAATTGCTCGACGCGCTCTTTGGCCGACTCGGGCATTCCAGCTGCCTTGCGGCGATATCCGGCGGCGAGCTGCTGTGCGGAATCGAAATCGCCGAAACCATGAGTTGCACTCAGGGCGTCCGCTGTTCGCCTCGTGCTCCGGAACTCGGAAAGCATGACGTTGCAGATCCTGACAATCTCGTCGACAACTTCTGGTTCAAGCCTTGTGAAGTCGGGCATGCGCACCTGCCAGTCTTGTTCAGTTCTGAATGAAGGGCTCGATCGTAGAAACGGTCTGTTCGAATCCGTCGCACCATTCGGACTGCGGTACCGGTCCTGAATGGTCTTTCTGGTAGAGCCTGCTCAATATCACCATGCCGAAGTTTGTTTCGAGGACGTACCTGCATGTTTCGACATTGCCCGGATCGACCTCGAGTAATGCTGGTCGCCCGTTGATAGTGGTTGGTACGGCCGCATGGCCGTTCTTGTCACGTTCTTCTTCCAGCGTGACATTGCCGGATAGGACGTTCAGGTCGTAACGAGCCAGGACCCCGGGGACGCTGACAGTTCCTTCATAAGCGCAGCCGAGGAATGTGTACGTCCCCATCGGCATGTCCGCGAGCTCCTTCTTCCCCGCGTCGTACCCGGCCGCGTTCATGACGTCGTCGGGGATGTCGTAGCAGGGGTCGAAGGTGACCGGTGGTCGGCCGGAGTCGTCGGTGATGCGCGGGGTGCGGGTGGTCGACGTGGATGCTTCGTCGCTCATCACGTCGTCTGCAGCGCTCGGGCTGCACGCCGTCGCCACGACCGCGAGTGCTGCGAGCGCGACTGTTCCCCACCTACCCATGCGACCCCCCGATCGATTCGTCGGGAGACGCTAACACAACGGATCGGTCGGGCACTCCGGCGCGCGAAGTGGTCACAAGAGCGCGTTGTTGCGCGTTCCGATGACCGATTCCCGCTCCGCGCGCAGACAAAGCAACGGTGCTGTGCTTCACAAGATCAGTTTGATTGTGACTGCAATCGCATCTACTGTCTGCATCGTTCCGAATAGTAGAACGACGTTCCGAACTGCGAGGCCGCTATGACCCACTCCGCCGCTGTCACCACCGACGAGAACCGTCGATCCGTCTTGGGGCGCGCATTCGACATCCTCGAGTGCTTCACCGACGCCGAGCCGGAGCAGACGATCGGGTCGCTGTGCGCGGCGACCGGTCTCCCGCCGGCGACCGTCCACCGGATGCTGGCCAGCCTCGTGGAGTGGGGAGCCGTCGAGCGCGCGGCACGCGGCAAGTACCGGTTGGGTATGCGCCTGTGGCGTCTCGGGTGGGGTGTCCCCGGCGCGCGGACCCTCAAGGACGTCGCACGCCCGCACCTGGTCGACCTGCACACCAGCACGCGGGAAGCCGTTGCCCTGGCCTCCCGCGACGGGGACAGTGTGGTGCTGGCCGATGTCATCGCCGGCAGCTCCACTCGCACGGGTCGGATCCTTCCCCGGCGCCTGGACCTCGTGAACTCGGCGCCCGGATCGGTCTTCATGGCCTACATGTCCCCGGACGAAGTGTCGGAGCTGACCGCCCACACCCAGCACGACCACAACGACGCCTTCCGCCTGCGGCAGGAACTGTGCGAGATCCGGCGCACCGGCGCAGCCGTCGTCCAGAGCGCCGACGGTATGTACTGGATCGCGTCGCCGGTCTTCGCGAAGCCCCGGGAGGTGCGGTCGGTCGTGTGCATCGCGGTGCATCGTCCTCGGTTCAACATCGGTGCGCTGGTCCATGCCGTGGTCGACACGGCGCGCGCCGTCAGCGACGGTCTGCCTCCTTCTCTCCGTTCGGTGGGCTGAGGTGTCCGTTCTCGACAAGGCCGTGCAGCTCGTCGACACCCTCGGTCGCGCTCCCGGGCCGATGCGTCTCGGGGCGCTCGCCGAGGAGATCTCCATCCCCAAGTCGTCGGCGCACCGGCTCCTCGTCGAACTCGCGCGTCACGGACTGGTCCGCAGATGCGGCGACGGCGAGTACACGATGGGGTACCGGCTGGTCGAGTGGGGGAGACTCGCCGACCGGTCCGTCGGAATCCGCGACATCGCCGCACCCGTGATGGCGACCTTGCGCGACCAGGTCCGCGAGAGCGTGCACCTCTACGTCCGCGACGGTGACTCGCGGGTCTGCGTCCATGCAGTGGAGGGCCCGCACGCGCTGCGCCCGGTGGTAGTCCTGGGCAGAGCGTTGCCATTGGGCTACGGGGCGGCGGGGAAGTTGCTCCTCGCCTATGCCGACGACGCGACCGTCCGCAGAGTGTCTCAACAGTTCCCGGTGCACCGCAACAGAACTCTGCCCACGTCCGACGATCTCGCGACGATCCGGGCAGGAGGGTGGTCCGTGTCCGTCGACGAGATGGAAGACGGACTCACCTCTCTCGCCGCGCCCATCTCCGCACCTGGTGGGGGAGTACCAGCGGCGCTGGCCATCGCCGGCGCCACCACCAGGATCGCGCCGGAGAGATACGACGAGGTGCGCGACCTCGTTGTCGATGCCTGCCGCGAAATCGCCTTGTGCAGCTCCTGAATGGTGTCGCCGGAACAGATTTCGGCAATCTTTCGAAATGTGCCGCATATCGGAACGATCCGATGGAAGGGCTTCGGCAGGGATGTGACGCTCCTTACCAAGAGCCGCGCACCTCTTCTTGCGGCACACAAGCTGAGACGAAAGGGGCAGTCATGCCAGCCCACCTCTCGGAGGCCGAAACCAGCCGGTACATCGACACTCCCCACGGGAAGATCCACCTGCATCAGGCCGGTGCGGGACATCCGATCGTGATGCTGCACGGCAGCGGCCCGGGGGCCACCGGTTGGAGCAACTTCAACCCCAACATGGCGCAGCTCGCCGAGGACTTCCAGGTCATCGCGCCGGACATGCCGGGCTGGGGCAAGTCCGATTCCGTCACCTACGAGGATCGCGACCACGTCACCTCCGCGATCCACCTGCTCGACGCCCTCGGAATCGAGAAGGCCGCTTTCGTCGGCAACTCGATGGGCGGCGCTACCTCGTTGAAGGTTGCTGCGCGCCATCCCGATCGCGTGTCGCACGTCGTCTCGATGGGTGCCGGCGCCCCGGGCCCGCGCATCTTCAGCCCCGGCAACGGCCCCTCGGAGGGTCTCAAGGTTCTGCACCGTGGCTACCTCGATCCGTCGCCGGAGACGATGCGCGCGCTGGTCGACATCATGACCTTCGACAAGGAGTTCGCGACCGAGGAGCTGGTTCTGCAGCGCTCGGAGAACGCCCGCGCACGTCAGGACCACCTCGACAACTTCGCTGCCGGACTGGGTCGCCCGCGCCGCGGTGAGGCGTCGATGGACGAGATCGCGTCGATCAAGGCTCCCACGCTGGTCATCCACGGTCGCGACGACCGAGTGGTGCACTTCGAAGCCGGCCTCCGCCTGGTGTCGATGATCTCCGACTCGCGTCTGCTGCTCCTCAACCGGTGCGGCCATTGGGCGCAGCTCGAGCATGCCGACGAATTCAACCGCGTCGTGCGCGATTTCATCCTCAACACCGCCCCGAACGCCTGAGACCGGAGAGACAACGATGAGCGAACTGGTGCAGCGGGTCGAGGAACTCGCCGACTTCTTCGAATCCCAGGCCGAGGAATCCGACAAGATCGGTCACCTCACCGAACCCACCCACAAGACCCTCCGTGAGGTCGGCATCGTCCGCGCCTTACAGCCCAAGGACTTCGGCGGATCGGAACTCCACCCGCGCGAGTTCTTCGAGGCCGTGCTGGCGGTGGGAAGCCGCTACGCGTCTGCCGGATGGGTCTCGTCGGTCGTGGGCGTCCACTCCTTCGAACTGGCGCAGGGAACGCGTCAGGCCCAGGAGGAGATCTGGGGCGAGGATCCCGACACCTGGGTGGCCTCGCCGTACGCTCCCATCGGGCGGGCACGTCGCACCGAGGGTGGTTGGATCTTCTCGGGCCGCTGGCCGTTCTCGTCGGGCACCGACCTGTGCGACTGGGTCGTCCTCGGCGGCATGCTCACCGACGACGACGGCAATGTCCGTCCGGACGGTCTGCGTCACTTCATCATTCCCCGCAAGGACTACACGATCCTCCACGACTCGTGGGACGTCGTCGGCCTCAAGGGCACGGGTAGCAAGGACGTCGTGATCGACGGCGCCTTCGTGCCCGACCACCGGATCATCGACCCCGAGGATCTCGGATCCGGAGCAGCCGCAAGCCAGGCAGGCCGCGGCGACGTGGCGCTGTACCGGATGCCGTTCCACTCGATGTTCAGCGGGGCCATCACCGCCGGCACCCTCGCTGCCGCCGAAGGCGCTCTCGCACACTGGATCAATTACACGCGGACCCGCGTGTCGGCGCGCGGTGTCACCGCTGCGACCGACCCGCGTCAGCTGCACGCACTCGGCGAAGCGGCATCGGACCTGCAGGCCAGCCGCATGCAGTTCCTCGCCGACATCGACCGCCTGTACGAGGTGGCGCAGTCGGGCAAGCCGATCGACATCGCTCTGCGGGCCGAGGTGCGACGCAATCAGGCACGCGTGTCCCGACGCGCGGGTGCCGCCGTGGACAAGCTCGTCTCCCACGCGGGCGGCTCCGCGATGCGCATGGACAACCCGATCCAGCGGTTCTGGCGCGACATGCACATCGCCCTCGGGCACGGCGCGAACGTCGCCGAGCCGATCTACGAGGCCGCGGGCACCGTCACCTTCGGTGGCGAACCCCCCAAGAACGTCCGGATGTGACGAAGCGGGGGACGGTGCGCACCGTCCCCCGCCTCGAGAAAAGTTCAGATCTGTGAGCTCGCGTTCCGACCGCGAGCAGCCGAGATATCCGCTGCGGCACGACGAACGAGCATCTCGGTCCGGTCCCACCGGACACCCGCGGTCGGTCCGGACACCGACACGGCCGCTTCGATCGTCCCGTGAACGATGATCGGGGCAGCGACGCAGACGAGTTCGCGCGAGAGCTCTTGACGGTTGTAGGCGACGCCCGATTCCCTGATCCGTTTCAGCTCGGACATGAAACGACGAGGGTCGGTGATCGAATGCGGCGTGAAACGAGGCAGACCGGCGTCGAGCGCGGTACGGACGCCCTCGGAATCGCCGAAAGCGAGAAGTGCCTTGCCGAGTGCCGTGCAGGATGCGGGATGGCGTTGGCCCGGCATCGTGAGAACCACAGGGTTGTTCGGGCCCTGGACCTTCTCGACATGCAGGATCTCGGGACCGTCGAGGACAGCGAGATGAGCCGTGAGACCGGTAGCCGTGTGGAGGTGACTGAGGAAATGACTTGCCGTGTCGCGCAGACCGTTCGGACGACACATGCTGTAACGTGCGCCGAGTTCGAAGCAGGACAGTCCGAGCCGGTATTTCGTACCGTTGCGGGCGACGAAACCGGACTGTTCGAGCTCGGCGAGCAGACGGAAGGCCGTCGACTTCGGCACATCGGCGCGACGCGCGAGTTCGCTCAGACTCATGTCGGCGCGTGCCTTGCGGAATGCGTCGAGCAACTGCAGGGCCTTCGCCACCGACGTCATCTGGCGGCCGGCCCGCTCCTCGCGGGCCCCGTTCGGGGTGTCGTCGAGAACGGTCAACGGTTCCTCCACTCAGCGATGGACACGATCGAATCGCTTGCCATGCGGTCCACGTTAAGGGGCGGCCCACCCGGATTTCGTGGTTGCAATCACCCAATGGAATTTCGGTTCCCCCGCCGCCCCGGCCCTGGCAGATTCAGCAGCATTCGTTGCGGTGCTGCCGGTGCCGACCGGGCCTGATGTCGACGAACGGACGAGCAGTCCCGCCCCCTCGACGCCCGTTCCCCACCTGTACAGCGACTTCTTCCCAAGGAGCCCCATGAACATCACGAACTTCCCGCGCCCGCTCAAGGTGCTGGCCCTCGGTGCACTGGCCTCGCTCGCGCTGACTGCGTGCGGCGGATCCAGCGACGCCGACACCGCCGGCGACGGCACCGTGCGCGTCGCCGTGTTCCCGAGCTTCAACGCCCTCGGACCGCGCACCGCCGATCTCGAAGGAGTCTTCGACAAGCACGGCCTCGACGTCGAGCTCGTCACCGTCGCGACGCCCGGCGAGGCCACTCCTCAGCTGCTCGGCGGGAAGATCGACTTCGCCCTGATGGACATGGTCAGCCCGATCATCGCCAAGACCGAAGGCGTCGACCTCGTGATGGCCGCTCCGGGTGCCGTGGGCGCCCCCGCGAAGGACGACGGTCTGACCAGCGGTCGCTTCTGGGTCCGCGCGGACAGCCCCATCCAGAGCGTCGCCGACCTCGAGAACGCCACCTTCGGTATCCCGCAGACCAAGGGCCAGCTGTGGCTCGACGTGCGCGAGGCCATCGACAACGCCGGTGGTGACTCCTCGAAGACCGAGTTCGTCGAGGTCCCCAACACCCTCGCCGCACTCCGCTCCGGCAGCGTCGACGTCGTCACCACCGCGGAGCCCTCCGGCACCGCCACCCTCAACGATCCGGATCTGCGCGTCCTCGACCACTTCGTCAACGCCGGCGGCGACCTGTCGTACGCCTACGTGACCACCCCGCGCTACGCCGCGGAGAACGCCGAGAACGTCGAGAAGTTCCGCGACGCGGTCGTCGAGGCCAACACCATGCTCGCCGAGCAGGACGGTCTCGCCGCCGAGGTCGCCGCGACCTACATCGAGGTCGATCCCGCGATCCTGTCGCAGGCCATCTACCCGAAGTTCCCGACGACCCCGATCACCGAGGACAACATCAACTCCACCCTCGACCGGATGGTCCGTTACGGCCTGGTCCAGGAGGCGGACGCTCCCGCTCCCGGCGACATGATCGTGGGTGGCTGACATGAGCCCCACCGCCACCGCGAATGCGCCCGGGGCAGCTCGGGAGGTGACCCCACCGCGCCCCGCCGGTTCGATCGGACGTGCCGCAGCACGCAAGCGCAAGACGATGTCCGCGCGGCTCACCTCCGCTGCCGGCAAGCTCGTCGCCCTCGCGATCGTCGTCGTCGCCTGGCACGTGTTCGTCACCGGACCGGGCAAGGCCTCGGGCATCCCGACGCCACTCCAGCTGATCGAGACCGGCGCCGACCTCGTCGTCACCGGCCAGTACTGGGACGCCGTCGGCAACACCCTGCTGACCGCCCTGATCGGCTTCGGGCTCTCCGTGCTGATCGGTGTTCCGCTCGGTTTGGTCAACGGCACCTACCGCAAGGTCGAGCAGAGCACCTCGTTCGTCGTCGACTTCGGACGCACGATCCCCGGTGTCGCGATCCTGCCGCTGGTGCTGCTGCTGTTCGGCGGCACCCGCACCATGGCCGTCGTCCTGGTGATGTTCAGCGCCGTCTGGCCGATCCTCGTCCAGTCGACCTACGCAGCACAGCAGCTGTCGTCGCAGATGAAGCAGGTGGCCCGGGCGTTCCGCCTGTCGCCGGCGAGCCGCATCCGGGACATCTACCTCCCGTCGTCGATGCCGTTCCTCATGACGGGTCTGCGTATCGCCGCGACCATCAGCCTCCTGATCACGATCTCCGCCGAATTCCTCGGTGGTGCGGACGGCATCGGCCAGCGCCTCTACCAAGCCCTGACCGTCGACGACACCCAGCGGATGTTCGTCTACGTGTTCACCGCCGGTGTACTCGGTATCTGCCTGAACCGTCTTCTCGTTCTCGCACAGAGCCGCGTGCTGTGGTGGCACCCGTCCGAAAGGGTGAACAAGCCGTGACCGTCGTACGCCGCCTCGCATGGGAGCTGTGGCTCCCCGTCCTGCTCATCGCACTGTGGGCAATCTTCAGTGCCACCAGCACCGACCCCTACTTCCCGCCGCTGTCGGAGATCCTCGACAAGTTCGCCGACGTGTGGTTCTTCGAGGGCATCCGCACCGAGATCTGGCCGAGTCTCCAGCGACTGTTCGTCGGCTTCGCACTCGCCTGCGTCGCCGGTGTCGGCCTCGGACTGGCGCTCGGCGTCATGACCCGCGTCGACAACGCGGTGCGACCCATCGTCGAATTCCTCCGTGCCACACCGGGCGTCGCGATCCTTCCCGTGATGATCCTGCTGCTCGGCCTCGGTGACTCGATGAAGATCGCCATCATCGCCCTCGTCGCGACCTGGCCGATCCTGCTCAACACCATCGACGGTGTCCGCTCCGTCGAACCCGTCCTGCACCAGGTCACCGCCAGCTACCGCATCACGCTCGCGGACCGGATCCGCTTCGTGATCCTGCCCGCCGCGTCGCCGCAGATCTTCGCGGGTGCACGCACCGCGCTGGCGATCTCCATCGTCGCGATGGTCGTCGCCGAGATGGTCGGTACCCCCGGCGGCATCGGCTACTACATCCTCGACGCACAACGTGGATTCAAGATCACCTCGATGTGGGCGGGAATCATCGCGCTGGGGATCCTCGGCTACCTGCTCAACAAGCTCTTCGCGCTCGTCGAGCGTCGCGTGCTGGCCTGGCATGCGGGCATGACCGCGCACAACCGTGGAGGCAAATGATGACCACTACCGAAGCGACCAAGCCCGAGACCCGCACGGGTACGGTGCTCGAAGTACGCGGTCTCGGACACAGCTACGGCGGACCGCAGATCTTCGAAGGCCTCGACTTCACCGTCGGCAAGGGTGAATTCGTGTGCATCGTCGGCCCGTCCGGCGTCGGCAAGAGCACCCTGCTGCAGTGCCTGACCGGACTCATCCGCCCCAGCGAAGGCGACATCCTCTTCGAGGGCAAGCGCGTCACCGAACCCCCGGAAGGCCTCGCGATCGTCTTCCAGGACTACAGCCGGTCGCTGATGCCGTGGCTGTCGGTCATCGACAACGTCGCCCTGCCGCTGCGCTCGGCCGGCGTCAAGAAGGCCGAACGCCTCAAGCAGGCACGGCAGGCGCTCGTCGAGGTCGGCCTGAGCGACGTCGCCCAGGCGTACCCGTGGCAGCTGTCCGGCGGCATGCAGCAGCGCGTCGCCATCGCCCGCGCCCTCGCGTCGAACCCGCGCGCGATCATCATGGACGAGCCGTTCGCCTCCGTCGACGCGCAGACCCGCGCCGACCTCGAGGACCTCGTGCTGCGTGTCCGCGACCATCTCGGACTGACGGTCATGCTGGTCACCCACGACATCGACGAGGCCGTCTACCTCGCCGACACCGTGCTCGCACTGTCCGGTCGTCCCGCGCGCGTCACCGCGATGCTCCCGATCGACCTGCCGCAGCCGCGCGACCAGCTGTCGACGAAGGCGCTGCCGGAGTTCGCCGACCTGCGCGCCGAGGTCTACACCCTCATCCGCAACCCGGCGACCGCGTAGGGGAGAGGTCATGCAGATCCACGGCACGATCGACCCCGCGCGCTTCCGCCAGACCCTCGGGCACTATCCGACCGGCGTCGCGGTCATCACCGCGATCGACGCCGACGGGCAGCCCGTGGGCATGGTGGTCGGTTCGTTCACCTCGGTGTCGCTGGACCCACCGATCGTGGCGTACCTGCCCACCCGCGAGTCGCGCACCTACGCGCGGCTCCGCACGAGCAGCCACTTCTGCGTCAACGTGCTCGCCGCCGACCAGCGTGAACTCTGCGGGCGGTTCGCCGCCCGCGGCGACGACAAGTTCGCGGGTGTCGAGTGGACGCCGGCGCCGTCGGGATCCCCCATCCTCGACGGAGCCGTCACCTGGATCGACTGCGAGGTCGCCGACGAACTCGAAGGTGGCGATCACTTCATCGTCATGGGTCGCGTGCAGGATCTCGACGTGGCCCGCCCGACGCTGCCGCTGCTGTTCTTCCAGGGCGGATACGGAAGGTTCTCCCTCCCGACCTCCGTCGCACCCGCCGACCCGGAACTCATCCGAGGCGTGCGCATGGCGGAGGCGGCCCGCGACGGACTCGAAGCGCTCGCCGCCGGCGTCGGCGCGGACTGCGGTGTGCTCGCACGCGTCGGCGACGAAGCGGTCTTCGTGATGACCGAGAACCATTCCGGTGATCCCGATGCCGTCGAGATCGGACAGCGGATTCCTCTGATCCCGCCGCTCGGCACCGTCTTCCACAGCCAGGCCTCCGACGACGAAGTGCAGCAGTGGCTCGGCCGTGCCGGAAGGAACGACGACACAACAGCTTTCGTCTCGAACCTCGAGAAGGTTCGTGAACGCGGCTACTCGATGTCGCTCATGCCCGAAACCGAGCTCGCTCGCGTGTCGGTGATGAACGACTACTCGGGATGCGACGTCCTGCCCGAGCACGACCGCCGGATGAAGCAGATGATCTCCGGCACCGCGTCGCTGTACGAACCCGACATCGAACCCGACGGCACGTATGACCTGCACTCGGTCGTCGTCCCCGTCCCCGACCCTGAGGGACGCACCCGCATCGCACTGCGACTGTCCCGGCTTCCGCGCGCCGCGTCCGGTGACCAGGTGCTGCGCTGGATCGACGACCTACGATCCGTCGCCGCCGACACCGCCGAGGCCCTCGCCGCGCGCACCCCATCGACCAAGGAGAAATGATGAACGCTCGAGTCAGGGCACTGGGATACGCGGTCGTCCGCGCGAAGGACCTCGACGAGTGGGTTTCCTTCGGCTCCGAACTCCTCGGCCTGCAGGTCGCCTACCGCGACGACGACCGGATGCTGATGCGGATGGACGAGTACGCCTACCGCCTCGACGTGCGACGCTCCGACGACCCGGGTGTCACCGCGCTCGGCTGGGACGTCGGTGGACCGGAAGCGCTCGAGGAGTTGTCCAAGCGCCTCGTCGATGCCGGCTACCACGTCGAGTCGGTGGACTCCTCGGTGATCGAGGAGCGGCAGGTCATGGACCTCGTCCGCTTCCGCGACCCCGAGGACGTCCTCGACCACGAGTTGTTCTGGGGTCTGCGCAACGCCATCGACAAGTTCGTCTCGCCGACGGGCGCGAACTTCGTCGCGAGCGACATCGGTTTCGGGCACGCCTTCCAGGCGCTGCACGGCGATGCGAAGGTCTACGACCGTCTGTTCCGCGACATCCTCGGTTTCCGGCTCAGCGACCACATCGACATGCCGGGCTCGGTGGGCACCTTCCTGCACTGCAACCCGCGCCATCACTCGTTCGCGTTCGCCCATGCGCCGCACCGGAATCAGGGCATCGGGCACCTGATGTTCGAGATCGACGACCTCGATCTGCTGGGTCGCCAGTGGGACAAGGTGGAGGACAGCGACATCCCGATCCTCTCCACCCTCGGCAAGCACACGAACGACAAGATGATCTCGTTCTACGTCCGCAGCCCTTCGGGTTTCGGCATCGAGTACGGCGTCGGCGGCATTCTCATCGACGACGAGAACTGGCTCCCCACCCGCTACGGTTCCGCCCACTACTGGGGTCACCGCCGTCCACAGGGGTAGCTGTGCAGTTATAGGAGCGTGAAATGGTCATCGGTGCGCGTTATTGCCTGCGCTGGTGACTATTTCGCGCTTCGCTGTTGAGGTCGGTGGCGGCGCGGTCCGCGGGCCTCGGACTGCACCCCGTCGCTGCAGCCGGGCTGCACGGCGGGAGACGCCGGGTCAGTGCTCCGGAGCGCGAATTGGTCAGAGGTGCGCGTTATTGCGCGCTCTGATGACCATTTCCCGCTCCGCTGTTGGGGTCGGTGGCGGCGAGTTGTCGCGCCCAGTCAGATTCGGTGTCGAGGAACGCTTCTCCGCCGGTTGCGAAGGCGTCGCGGAGTTGGGTGAGGGCAAGAGTGAATTGTTCAATACGTTCAACTGCGGATTCAGGGGTGCCGGAGGCTTTGCGTCTATAGCCGGCGGCGAGTTGTTGGGCGGACGCGAAGTCGCCGAAGCCGCGAACGTCAGGGAGCTTTGCTGCTGTTGTTTGGGCGTCCTCGAACTCCCGAAGCATCACCTCGCAGATGCGGACAATCTCATCGACGACGTGTGGTTCGAGCCTGGCGAAGTCCCTCATCGAAGACCCTTCGAGTAGTTGACGGTCACGCAGAGATGAAAGGTTCGATCGAGGTAACAAGTTCCTCCAAGCCTGTGCACCATTCCTCGATCGGAGCAGATCCTGGGTAATCCGTGTGATAGATCCGGGTGAGCATGACGAGGCCGAAGCCAGTCTCTACGACGTACTTACAGGTGTCGTCACGATCTGGATCGACCTCGAGGAGAGCACGCCTGCCATTAATGGAAACTGCTGTGGCGATGTGCGCGTTGTTGCTGAGTTCTTCATCGAGGGTCACGTTTCCAGCAAGGATGTTGAGGCCATATCCACGTCTGATGCCAGGAACTTTGTTGTCATCGCGATATGTGCATCCGAGGAAGGTGTACGTCCCCATCGGCATGTCCGCGAGCTCTTTCTTTGCCGCGTCATACCCCGCCGCGTTCATGACGTCGTCGGGGATGTCGTAGCAGGGGTCGAAGGTGACTGGCGGTCTGCCGGAGTCGTCGGTGATGCGTGGGGTGCGGGTGGTCGACGTAGTCGTCTCGTCTTCAGCGGCGTCGTCCGCGGCGCTCGGACTGCACGCCGTCGCCACTACCGCCGCTGCAGCGAGCGCGACTGTTCCCCACCTGCTCATGCGACCCCCCGATCGATTGTCGGGCAGACGTTAACACAGCGGCTTAGGGCGGCACTCGAGCGCGCGAAATGGTCATCAGAGCGCGTTATTGCGCGCTCTGATGACCGTTTCCCGCTTCGCTGTCGGGGTCGTAGCGACCGCGCGGATCGTCATACTCACCGAACCGACTAGCGGGACGCGAGGCTCAGTGGTGCGCGTCAGTACGCAAAGGCGTAGTTGTATCCGCCGTAGCTGCTGTGGTTTTCGTCCCTCGCAACCAGGGTGTAGTTCGGCGGTGCGCCGGTGCTACCCGAGAACAGGGGGTAGGAGACCGAGTAGACGGCGGCGTAAACGTAGTGCGCACGCTCGTTCTTGATCATTGCCGACACGTAAGAGTCGGACTCGATGCCCACCTCGATGACTCCACAATAGGTGCCGTCCTGCGCCTTCGCGGGAAGGCTGACGATCTTGCTGACCTGGCCGTAACGATCCTCGTACGAGATCTGGTTGTTGTGCTGGTTGGAGCTGCAGAACACGTACTTCACCCCGCTGCCGGAGATGGTCACAGCCTGAGCGACCGGCGTGGTGAGCGCTGCCGAGCCTGCCGCGAGCGTGGCAGCAGCAGCGAGCGTTCCGATGAACTTCTTCATTGAATCCAATCCTTGTGTGAATGCTGTCGGTCGAGCGCACCCCGCCCTGGATGTGGGCTGCAGTCCGTATGTGGACGGGGCGTGGAGGTCTGGGATGTAGCGGCTTATGGCCGCGGGTCGTCGACTTCTTCCTGAGGTCGCGCTTCCCAACACAGATGGTTGCGCACGAAGATCCGTCCTCGTCGACTCGAGGCAGGCCGAGGATGACGCGGCCGCGAGCCGGCGGGCAGATTCAATGCAATGTCCGTTCTGTATGGAATGACCGTATGGGTGTCGCGCCTGCCTCCACCCGCGTTACACAGCACCCGGAACAAGAGCGCGAAATGGTCATCGGAGCGCGCAACAACGCGCACCGATGACCATTTCGCGCTCCGCTATCGGGTCAGTCCTGCTCCCCCCTGCGCTGGAACTCAGCCGCAGCATCAGCGAGTCGCCCTGCCCGCACGACCACCTGAACCCTCCCCGTGATTGCCGCGCGACGGAACGGGCTACCCATCCGGGTAACCACCGGAAACATCGCAGTCGGGAGGCACGTTCATGAGTGACGACAGTTTCGGCGCACGCGACACCCTGAAGGTCGACGACACCGACTATCGGATCTATCGCATCGACAAGGTCCCGGGCTCGGAGCGGCTGCCCTACAGCCTCAAGGTCCTGCTGGAGAACCTGCTGCGCACCGAGGACGGGCGACTCGTCACCCGGGAGCAAATCGAGGCCGTTGCGGGATGGGATCCGAAGTCGACGCACAACCCGGAGATCCAGTTCTCCCCGGCACGCGTCCTCATGCAGGACTTCACCGGCGTGCCGTGCGTCGTGGACCTCGTCGCGATGCGCGACGCCATGACCCAGCAGGGCGGCGACCCGAAGCGCATCAACCCCCTGATCCCCACCGAGCTGGTCATCGACCATTCGGTGATTGCCGACGTCTTCGGCACCGAGGACGCCTTCCGGATCAACACCGACCTCGAGTTCCAGCGCAACCGCGAACGTTACGAGCTGCTGCGCTGGGCACAGGGAGCGTTCGACGATTTCAAGGTGGTCCCGCCCGGCACGGGCATCTGCCACCAGGTGAACCTCGAGTACCTGGCCCGCGTCGTCTTCACGCGGGAGGACGAGGACGGCGGGCTCGTCGCCTATCCCGACTCGCTCGTCGGCACCGACTCGCACACCCCCATGATCAACGGCCTCGGCGTCGTCGGCTGGGGTGTGGGCGGCATCGAGGCCGAAGCGGCAATGCTGGGCCAGCCGGCGTCGATGCTGATCCCGCAGGTCGTCGGCTTCAAGCTCACCGGCGAACTGCAGGAGGGCACCACGGCTACCGACCTCGTGCTCACCGTCGCCGAGATGCTCCGCAAGACAGGCGTGGTCGGCAAGTTCGTCGAGTTCTTCGGCCCCGGCGTCGCCAACGTGCCGCTCGCCAACCGCGCGACCATCGGCAACATGAGCCCCGAGTACGGCTCGACGATCTCGATCTTCCCGATCGACGACGCCACCCTCGACTACCTGCGCCTCACCGGTCGCGACGACCAGCAGATCCGTCTCGTCGAGGCGTATGCGAAGGAACAGGGCCTGTGGCACGACCCCGATCGCGAACCCGACTACAGCGAGGTCGTCGAACTGGATCTGTCGAAGGTTCGGCCGTCCGTCGCCGGCCCGAAGCGACCGCAGGACCGCATCCCCGTCGCCCTCGCGCCCAAGGCCGTGACCTCGCTGCTCAACGGCGAGGAGGTGCCCGACGTCGTCTCCCGCGTCCAGGACTCGGGTGTCGACGAGGGCGTGCTCGAATCGTTCCCCGCCAGCGACCCGGTGTCGGTGCGCAGCGAGGACTCCCGCGACGAGCCGCGCGACCCGGTGCCCGACGAGGCCGACACCTCGGCGCCACCGTCGAAGAAGGTTCCGGTGCGCGTCGGGGACGGCGACGAGTTCGAACTCGACAACGGGCACGTGGTGATCGCGGCGATCACGTCGTGCACGAACACGTCGAACCCGTCGGTGATGATCGGCGCGGCGCTGCTCGCCAAGAACGCCGTGGAGAAGGGGCTGCGGAGCAAGCCGTGGGTGAAGACGTCGCTGGCTCCGGGGTCGCGGATCGTCACCGACTACTACGAACGTTCGGGTCTGACGCCCTATCTCGACAAGCTCGGCTTCAATCTCGTCGGTTACGGCTGCACGACCTGCATCGGCAACTCCGGCCCGCTTCCCGACGAGATCGCGGCCGCGATCGACGAGCACGACATCAACGTCTCGGCCGTCCTGTCGGGCAACCGCAACTTCGAGGGACGCATCCATCCGCAGACGAAGATGAACTTCCTCGCGTCGCCGCCGTTGGTGATCGCGTACGCGTTGGCCGGGTCGATGCTCGTCGACCTCTTCAATGACCCGCTCGGCACCGACTCCGAGGGCAACGACGTCTACCTGCGCGACATCTGGCCCACGACGCAGGAGATCCAGGAGGTCATCGACGACGCGGTGCGCGCGGAGATGTTCGAGACCGGCTACCAGGACGTCTACACCGGCGACGAGACGTGGCGGAACCTCGACGTGCCCGACAGTGAGGTCTTCGAGTGGAAGGACGAGTCGACGTACGTGCGGCGTCCTCCCTACTTCGAGGACATGTCGTCGGAACCCGAGCCGCTGAGCGACATCGAGGGCGCGCGGGTGCTCGCGCTGCTGGGCGACTCGGTGACCACCGACCACATCTCGCCGGCCGGTGCGATTCGACGCGACAGCCCTGCCGGTCGCTACCTGCAGGAGCACGGAGTCGAGCAGGCCGACTTCAACTCCTACGGGTCGCGACGTGGCAATCACGAGGTGATGATCCGCGGCACCTTCGCCAACATCCGGCTGCGCAACCAGTTGGTGCCGGACGTCGAAGGCGGCGTCACCCGCTACCTGCCGAGCGACGAGCAGATGAGCATCTACGACGCCGCGCAGAAGTACGCGGAGGACCGCACCCCGCTGGTCGTGCTCGCGGGCGCGGAGTACGGGTCGGGCTCGTCGCGTGACTGGGCCGCCAAGGGCACGCTGCTGCTGGGCGTGCGTGCGGTGATCGCGCAGTCGTACGAGCGCATCCACCGCTCCAACCTCATCGGCATGGGCGTGCTGCCGCTGCAGTTCCCGGAGGGCGAGTCGGCGCAGAGCCTCGGCCTGACCGGGGAGGAGGAGTTCACCATCACCGGACTCGCGGACAGCGACGAGATCCCCGGGACCGTGCACGTGAAGGCGGGGGACACGGAGTTCGACGCGACGGTGCGCATCGACACCCCGGCCGAGGCCGAGTACTTCCGGCACGGCGGAATCCTGAAGTACGTGCTGCGTAAGCAGCTCGCGCAGTAGGCAGCGACAGGCGGGGGCTCGTGGTTACTGCGCCGCGAGCCCCCGCTCCGCTGCGGCGGTGCGCACCGCGTCGATCACGAGGCGCAGCGGGGGCCGTTCCGACGCGATCCCGCGATGGGCGATCGAGATCGTGCGGAAGAGCGGTTCGGTCAACGCCACCACCTCGACTCCGGGCGGGCTCAACGTCAGCCCGAGATCCGAGACGAGCGTGACGCCCAACCCCGCAGCGACCATCGACAGCGCTGTCGCCTGCTCGCCGACCTCGTGATTGATCCTGGGCTCGAACCCCGCGCGCTGACACGCGAGGCTCACCGCGCGACCGAAGTGCGACTTCGGACCGGCCAGCACCCACGGATGTTCGGCAAGGTCGGCGAGCGCGATGGTGCCGGCCGGCACCGTCCCGGGCGGCACCGCTGCGTGCAGGCGCTCGACCGCGATCACCACCTTGGTCAGCTCCGGATCCCACAACATCGGGTAGCCGGAGTATTCGATGACGAACGAGAAGTCCAGCGAACCGTCCCGCACGGCGCCGGCGGTCTCCTCGGGGGCGAGCTCTCTCGTGCGGACCTCGATGCCGGGGTGCTCGTCGGCCAACAACGCCAGCGCACTGGGGATCAGAGTGGATGCGACGGAGGCCCACACACCGGCGGTCAGGCGCGCGCTGACCCCGTCGCGGGTCTGTTCGAGCGCGGTGGTCGCCCGCTCCACCGACTGCAGGATCTCCTCGGCATGTTCGGCGAGCAGCACGCCCGCCTCCGTCAACTGGACCCGACGTCCCCGGCGCTCGAAAAGCTTTGCGCCCACGTCCCGTTCGAGCTGGGTGAGCTGTTGTGAGACCGCCGAGGTGGTGTAGTGCAGGGCGAGCGCGGCGGCCGTGACGGTACCTCGGCGATGCAGTTCTCGAAGCATCCGTAACCGGCGCAGGGACAACTCCATGCCGTCAGCGTAGGGCGCGTCCGGGGACCTGCAACCGCTGTGAGCTCGCGTTGTGTAGAAATCGTGAACTCTCACCTTCGAGTTTCGTAACTGGACGCCCCGCGCTACCCCCGGGCACGCTGGCGTCACCGGCCGAATCGACGTAACGACGGCTCTGACGAACGGGGGACCGCATATGACCACCATGGCAGCACGCGTCGACGCGGTGGATACCCGCAGGGACGAACCTTTCATGCGTCTCACCTGGACGGACCCGGTGACAGGTGCGCACGGTTATCTCGTCGTCCACACCCTGGTGGGCGATCTGGCGACCGGCGGCACCCGCATGCGGGCCGGGTGCACGATGTCGGAGGTCGAGGACCTGGCGCGCGGCATGGCCGCGAAGACCGCGGTGTTCGACCTGCCGGTGGGCGGCGCGAAGGGCGGGATCGATTTCGACCCGAAGGATCCCCGTGCCGTCGACGTGCTGCAGCGCTTCTGCCAGGCGATGCGTCCTTGGTTGAACGCGCACTGGGTCACCGCCGAGGACCTGGGCGTTCCCCAGCATCTCCTCGACGAGGTCTTCGAGCGGCTGGGATTGCATCAGTCCTTCCACGCCGCGATCAGCCGTGCGGCGGACCCGGCGATCACCCTGGACCGGGTGCGCACCTCCCTGAATGCGCCGGTCGACGGCGGTTTCCTGCTGGGCGACGTGATTGGTGGTTACGGCGTCGCGCAGGCCTGCATCGCCACCGCGAACGCATACCGCTGGGCACCGGCCGAGACCACCGTCGCGATCCAGGGAATCGGCACGATGGGAGGCGGCGCCGCCTGGTACCTGCACGAAGCGGGCATGCGCGTGACCGCCGTCGCCGATGCCGCCGGAACACTGTATTACGCTGACGGACTGGATATCCCGGCACTGCTCGACCTTCGCGACGAGTACGGGGAGATCGACCGGTCCCGCGTCCCGTCGCACGTCGAACAACTGCCGCGCGACGCGGTGATCGGCATTCCCGCCGACATCTTCGTCCCCGCCGCCATCTCCTACGCCATCACGGCGGAGAACGTCGACCGGGTCGCCGGACGGGTCGTCATCGAGGCCGCGAACTCCGCGACGACACCGGACGCCGAAGCTGTGCTCACCGCACGGGGTATCCCGGTGATCCCGGATTTCGTCGCCAACGCCGGCGCGGTCGCGTGGGCGTGGTGGGTGCTCCTCGGGTGGGTGGGGACCGATCCGGAGGATTCGTTCCAGCGCCTGCGCACCGAGATGCTGACCAAGATCACGTTGCTGGTCGAGCGGTGGGCGCTCGATCGGGTGCCGCCGCGGCAGACGGCACGCGAACTCGGCGCGACCAACCACGCGCCGACGGCCTCGCGCACGGTCACCATCCCCTGATACTGTCACCTCACTTATTTCTGCAGGTCAGCGCCTTTTCGATGAGGATCGGCGGAAATGCCGGTGGACGTCGTCCGGGTCCGGAAACGCGCATGTCGACCAAGACTTCTAAGGTGGACATGCCCGTCTCCGTGGACGGGTGGAAGGACGTCCGCAAGGGTGAGTGGAGTGCAAGTGGAGTCAGGCGAGAGCGAACCCGAATTGAGGGATCGCGTGCAGCGCCTGCTTGCCTTCCTGGCCGAGCTCGTCAAGGCCCGCAGCGCGCCCGTCCGCGTCGTCGACAAACACCGCGCCGTGATGTCCCTCGAGGAGGGAAACATCAGGGCCGGCCTGCGAGCTCATGCCGCATCGGGCGACATCGTCCTGCGCGCGCGTCGCGTTCAGCTCGAAGAGCCCCCGCGCCCGCCCGCTGAGCTCGCGAAGTACGTGCACGGGGACATCGCGGATTCCGCCGTCGAGCCCGAACTCGACCCCCAGGCCATCGGCATCGACGGTCTCGACGCCTGGCTGACGGAATGGCGGATGTGGGCGGTCGTCGATCGCGAACGGCAGGCCGCCTCGCATCTGTATTCCTTCTTGCAGCGAGCCATGCTCGACCTCGAGGATCAGCCCGAATCGCTGGAGCTCGTCGTCGCGTCGGGTCTGCTGCACCTCTCGGAGGGTGTGGCGGGCGCGCGGGTCCACACGCACCTGATCACTCAAGCCGCGCTCATCGAGCGGCAGGGCGATTCCGGCGACCTGGTGGTGCGGTTGAGTCCCAGCGCCGGACCGTCGCTCGAAGACGTCCAGCTCCTCACCGGTCTGGAGGTCTTCGACCCGACGAGTGTCCGTGAGCTGCACGACGCCCTCGTCACCCAGGTCGCGTCGCCTCTCGACCCCGCGGCTCGCGCGTTCCTGAAGAGTTGGGCCGAGCGTGCGCTCACGGTGCCGGTCGACGTCGTCGATCGTGCGGACGAAGCGTCGTCATCGGACGCGTTCGTGACGCCGTCGCCGGTGCTCGTGCTGCGCAAGCGTGGCGCGCATGCGCTCATCGAGTACTACAGCCGCATGACCGAGGCGGCCGCCGACGAGTCGAATCCGGTGCCGCTCGGGTTGGCGCAGCTCGTCGAAGCGATCGAACCGGCCGACCGGGTCGCGTGGCTCGACCGCATCGGCACGCCCTCGACCGAGTTCACCGGCGAGCAGCTGCTGCCGCTGCCCGCGAACGAGGAACAACGCGACATCATCGACCGGCTCGCCGGTGACAGCGGTGTCGTGGTCGAGGGACCTCCGGGTACGGGCAAGACCCACACCATCGCCAACATCGTCGCGGCGCTGCTCGCGCGTGGGCAGCGTGTGCTGGTCACCAGCGAGAAGGCGCAGGCGCTGCGTGTGCTCCGGGAGAAGCTCCCGTCCGAGCTGCAGGAACTGTGCGTAGCCGTCACCGACCCGGTGCACGGCGGCACCGTGGAACTCACCCGCAGTGTCAGCGAAATCGCCATCCGCAAGGCACAATTCAACGTTCGACGCGCGCAGGAACGCATCGACGAACTCACCACGCAACGCAACGACGCCCTCGAGCGTCGCGCGACGCTGATGGAACAGATCCGGCAGGCGCGCGCGGAGGAGACCGAGGTCCACGCCGATGTCGCCGCCGGCTACGAGGGGACGGCCGCGTCGATCGTCCGGCGGGTCCGCGCGAACGAGGCCAAGTACGCGTGGTTGCCCGCGCCTCTGCTCACCGACACCTCGCCGCTGACGGTCGACGAACTCGTCACCCTCCACTCGCTGCATCAGCGGTCGAGCGTCGAGCGGGCGCGCCGTCGCCAGCAGCGCTTCCCCGAACTGTCGCTGCCCACCCAGAGAGAACTGCAGTACGCGTGCGCCGCCGTCTCCCAGGCGTCGAGCGGCACGACCAACGGCGAGACACAGGGGCTGCTGCGGATCCTCGAGGGTGCGTCGCTCGAAGCACTCGGCCGCATCCGCGATCTGTGTGAGCAGCTGCAGGGTGCCCTCGAGGACGCGGATCGACTCGACGCCCGGATCCAGCGCGTCGCCGACGACGTCCTGTCGGGCCGCGCCCAGCACCTGTGGGGGAAGACCGCCGAGCTCGCCCGGCTCGTGCAGGCCGCGCAGGAGGCCGACCGGATCGTCGGTGCCAGTTCGGTGGACATCTCGGTGACGGGACGACAGGCATTCGAGGCGTACGACGCGCTCGCCCGCAAACTCGAGGCGGGTGACACATGGCGCAGCGGTTTCACCCGGTTCCGGCGCAGCGACGAGCAATCCGCCGTCGAGGCACTCGGGGAGATCGCGACCGTCGACGGTGTCGCCGCCACCACCGCCCAGACGGCGCGCGTCGTCGCCGAACACCTGCGTGCGCTCGAGGCGATCCGGGTCGCGCGGGTCGTCCTTCGCGACCTCGGTATCGACATCGAGCTCGACGAGTCGCGCAGCCGCGCCGTCGGCACCCTCGCCTTCCTCGACCGCGACCGCGCCATCGTCGACAATCTCGTGGCACGGGTACACGACGTCGAATCCGCACTGCGCGACGTCCATCCGGGAGCGCCGCGGATCACGAGCATCGAGCAGGCGCGGTCCACCGCCGAGTCGGCACGGACCATCGCCGCCGCGGGCACGGCGGAAGCGAGCAAGAACTGGCTCGAATCCATCGGAATGTACGTGCGGGGTCAGATCTCCGGGGGAGCGTCGCCCGAAGGACGCGCGCTGGCACGGGCCTTCCAGGAGGCCGACTTCGACGCCATCAATGCGGCCCTGGACGCGTGGGATCGAGCGGCCGGAGAGCAGCGCGAGGAGCTGGAACTCGTCTCCCTGCACGCGCGCCTGACCACCGCGGCACCGGCGCTTGCTCAGGCGCTCGCGGAGAATCCGTTGAGCCTGGCCTGGCCGGCTCGCCTCGCCGACATCGACGAGGCGTGGGCGTGGCGACGTGCGGACGAGTGGGTGCGTCGTTTCCACGAGCGCAGCGACGACGGGCAGTTCGAACGCGACCTCGACGCACTCGAGACGGACATCGCGCGCCTCACGACGGAGCTCGTCGAAGAGAAGGCGTGGAGCGCATGTCTCGACCGCACCACGGCCGAGCAGGTGCAGGCACTCCATTCGTACCGCGATCACATCGCGAGCATCGGTAAGGGCACCGGCCGCTATGCGGAGCGTTATCGGGCGGCGGCACGCGAGGCCATGCAGGTCGCGCAAGGAGCGGTGCCGGCCTGGGTGATGCCGTTGCAACAGGTCCTGGCTTCGATTCCGCCCGAACAGAATTCGTTCGACGTCGTCATCGTCGACGAAGCGAGCCAGACCGACATCAGCAGCCTGTTCCTGCTGTGGCTGGCGCCGCGCGTGATCGTCGTCGGCGACGACAAGCAGTGTGCACCGAGCGCGGTGTCGCTGGGTGCACTCGACGGAGTGTTCAGCCGTCTCGACTCGTATCTGCCCGACATCCCGAACTACCTGCGCGACAGCTTCACTCCGCGATCGAGTCTGTTCTCGTTGCTGCGGTCGAGGTTCGGCAGCATCGTCCGGTTGCGCGAGCACTTCCGGTCGATGCCGGAGATCATCGCGTGGTCGAGCGACCAGTTCTACGCCGACGACCCGCTCGTGCCCATGCGGCAGTACGGCTCCGATCGTCTGCAGCCGCTGCGCACCACGCTGGTCGAGGACGGCGCCGTCACCGGGCAGAACTCGACGCTGACGAACTACGCCGAGGCGCACGCCCTCGTCGACACGCTCGTGAAGTGCGTCGAGGACCCCGCCTACGACGGCAAGACCTTCGGTGTCGTGGTGCTGCAGGGGCAACTGCAGGTCGACATCATCCAGAACGAACTGCTCGAGCGACTCACCCCGGAGCAGTGGGAGGAACGCAGGCTCCGCGTCGGCACGCCCCCGGACTTCCAGGGCGACGAACGGAACGTGGTGTTCTTGTCGATGGTCGTGGCGCCCGAACAGAACATCGCGGCGTTGACGCGGACCGAATACCAGCGACGGTTCAATGTGGCCGCCTCGCGTGCCCAGGACCAGCTGTGGTTGTTCCACTCGAGGACCATCGACACGCTGCGTCGCACCGACCTGCGGTACTCGCTGCTCACCCACATGCGGACGACGTCCCCGCGGCCGGCCGAACCGATGCCCGACGGCGTGACGCGCGACGAGCGGCACGAGGCGTTCGACAGCCTCTTCCAGCAGGACGTCTTTCTCGACATCGCCGTCCGCGGCTATCACGTGAATCCGCGGGTCGAGGTGAACGGCCATTTCATCGATCTGGTCGTGACCGGTGCGGCAGGCAAGCTGGCAGTCGCGTGTGACGACGAGCAGTGGCACACGAGCCCCGACCGACAGAGTGCCGATCTGGAGCGGGAACGCGAACTGCACCGCAGCGGCTGGAAGTTCTGGCGGGTCCGGGAATCGGAGTACTACCTCGACCCGGCCTCAGCCCTCTCGGGACTCTGGGAGGAGCTGGAGCGTCGCGGAATCACGCCCGGTCGCGTGGATACTCCTGCGCCCGAACTGTCCCGGCCGTCGATCGAGTTCCGGAGCGACGGACAGTCGCACGAGTTCATCGAATCCGCCGGTCGGACGGACGCAACGGTTGTCGGTGAATCTCCGATGTGGGGACGCGAATGATTGCGGGGCCGGACGACTACTGAATCGACTCGGTCACATCGTTTCTCGATCGGGAACGTTACAGTGCGTCTTTTCACGCGCTTTCTTCAGCGAAGTACACGGGTTCCTGATATTTATTGATGCGCAGCGAGTCTCGTTGCGCGTAATTCCCCCTGTGACAGGAGTCCCCCATGGAAGAACTTCAGACCCTCATCGAGCTGGCGAAGCTGCTCGGCCCGTTCATGGAGCTCATCGGCAGCATCAGCAGCCTCAGCGGCCAGTAAGTCCGCGAGCGACGAAGAATCCCCGAAGGCATTGTCTTCGGGGGTCTTTCGTGTATGTGGTGTTGGGTTCGGCGCGCTTACCGGTCCTGGCTGGATGGACCGATCCACACCACTCACGTGCACATGCGCGACACCTCTCCGCGGGGGTCCGCGTCGATGAATTTCCGGTACCCGTGAATCGACGTACTCGGGTTCGCATTCCTGTGTCGATTCACGAGCAATATCGAGGTTCTATCACGGCGTGGTGCGAGAAACGCGGAGGAAACTCGGTTCGCCGGATTAAGAATGAGGGTGAATTTGTGTCGTCACCCGCCCGACGACAATGCGTCGAAGACCGCCTTCGCGCGCACCTCGTCCTCGATTTCGAGAATGCCGGCCCAGAAGATCCTCGAGCAGCGTGCCGTACTGGCTACTCGTCCGCGGTGTTCAACTGCTCGACGGCCTCGGCGATTCGCTGGGAGTCGGCGAGCGTCCACCCCTCGGGGGACGTCACGGCGGCCCAGCCGTAGGGGATGAGGTCCTCGTAGTTGTGGCCGTGACCGACGGGCGGCGACGTGCCGACCATGATGTCGGCCGCGACCTGAGCGAAGGTGACGATCGGGTACCACCGCATCGACGGTGAGCGATCCGCGCCCGGAGGTTCGGCGAGCCAGTCGGGTCGCTCGAACAGCAGTCCCGGTCCCCACCACACCACCGGATCGGACGCGTGCTGCAGGTACAGCACCCGCGGGCCGTTCCACGGCCCTTGCTGGTCCTCGAGCGTCTGCAGGTCGGAGGCGAACCGCACCGCGACGCCGTCCTCGTAGACGGGCAGGACCTCAGGGCTGCCGGGATCGCGACGGTCGACGATGCTGCGCCACAATTGGTTCGAGTTCGGCGGTCCGACGAACAGCGCGCCGTCGATCTCGCTGCGCATGTCGGCGAGGTCGTCGAAGGCTGCCTCGGCGGACTGCGAGCCGAGGCTCTCGCCGTAGACCACGAGCTTCGGTCGCTGCTCCTCCGGTAGTTGCGACCAGCGTTCGTGAACCCCGTTGATCAGTGCGTTGCCGGCTGCCTTGGCCGCCGAGCCGTCGACGAGGAAGGAGATCCAGCTCGGCAGGAAGGAGTACTGGATCGCGGCGATCGCCGAGTTGCCGTTGTAGATCATCTCGATCGAGTCGGCGGCGAACGGATTCACCCACCCGGTTCCGGTGGTGCCGGCGACCACGAGGATTTCGCGTTCCCACGCCTTCGTACGGTCGAGTTCGTCGAGGATCAACTGCACCTGCTCATCGGTGGTGCCGTCCGCTTCGAGTCCGGCGTACACCCGTATGGGTTCGAGTGCGGGAGCGTCGTTCAGTTCGGTCAACTGCTCGGCGTCCATCCCACCGGCGACGAACGTGCGCCCCTGACGTCCGAGACTCTCCCACGTCGACGGCGACGCTGGGCTTCCCGACCGCTCGGGAATCTGAGGCTGCTCCACGCCGGGGTCGGTGCTGTTGTTGTCGTCGGCGAAGACGATGCGTGCTGCCATTGAGCTGCTCGCGAGCAGAACCTGGTCGACGAACACGACCACCGCGAGCACGAGGATGACCGGTGCGAGGACGCCGGCCGCGGCGACCGGAACACGCAGGCGGGTCGCGAGGAACTCCGCGAAGCGTCGTCCGACCCACCGCAATCCGCGCGCGATGTAGAGGAGGGCAGCGAAGATCGCGACGCTCACCAGACCGGTGCGGAGATACGCGAAGCCCGTTGTGGTCTCGATGCCCATGAGCGCACGGACTTCGTTCTGCCATTCCGCCGCGGCGAGCAGGCTCCCCAGAAGTGTCCCTACCGCGATGAGGGCCACCACCACTTCGGCGATGCGGCGGACCGTGTGGCGCCGTCGCCACCACGCGAGGCGCGGCGCGATCCATCGTCGTGCAGGAAACGCGACGAGCACACCGATGCCGTACCCGACGATGCCCGTCACACCGCTGATGAGTCCCTGGAAATACCACTCGCGGGGAATGAGGGAGGGGCTCAGACTCCACGCGAAGAAGAACAGGGAGACGACGAGGCCGACGAAGTCGAGGCCGAAGACGGAGAGGTGGCCTCGGGTGTTCTTACTCGACTCGTCGATTTCGATCTGCGTGGCAGGAGCGGTCACGGTGCGACGATATCTGCATTCAGGGCAATGGGCGGATTACCTCTTGTAGGCGTGAGTCGGCGAGTCCAGGTATGCACACGAGTGGCATTCAGCTCGTGTCACACTCGCTTCATGGTGGTGAACATCAGGTTGCAACGTCGGCGGGAACTTTCAGAGGACGAAGTTGCGTCGGACGCGTTGAATCGACGATGGGTCGGTTACGATCCGCGGGTCAGCGAACGAGAGTTGTGGAAGCACAACAGGGGTCGGTGGTCCCTGTCGGAACAGCGACTGCAGGACGAGCAATTTGCATCATTTTCTGTAGATGGTCTCGTCGTCGCGGTATACCGAATCGATGACTTCGAGCGAGTCTCGGACCCAAGAAGAGGATCGAAGATTGCGCTCATCGGGCGGCCACTGCCGCGCGATAGTCGCGTCAGACGGGCGCTGATAGGTTCGCCGGTTCCAGCGGCAGGTCGAAACCCGATCCAGTACCTACCGGATCCCTCAGTCGAAGATGCTGATGTTCTTGAACATACTCGCCGGGCGTTCTTGCTTACATGGAATCCGTCGCGAGCCGGATGGAACGATTACGATTCGGTGATCCAAGGGGCACGCGAGGGGACTCCGATAGAGCATGACTGGTCTACCGGCTCGAGGGTGGGCGGAATCTCGTTTGGGGACCAGGTATTCATGCTGATGCAGGGGGCTGCGGGACGAGGAGTTGTCGCTAGTGGCACGGCTCTCAGTGAGATTTACCAGGATGATCATTGGGACGAGGAGGGTGGTACAGCGAACTATGTGATGGTTCGTTGGGATGTCGCAGTCGAACCAGACCGCTGCTTACCGACCGAGGCGCTCGAACGGCGACTTCCGAATCAACATTGGTCGCCGCAGAGTAGCGGTACTGAATTGAAGCCCGACGTTGCGCCCCTTTTGGCTGAGCTATGGTCGCATCATCTCGCGAAACCCGGTCGTGGTGGGCAGGGGCGCGAAGTCGACGTAAAGCGCCGCCGACAAGTGGAGGATGCAGCACAGCACCGACTTATGGAGACGTACCGTTCCCAGGGGTGGACAGTCCACGACACGCGGTACGGGAACCCGTTCGACGCGGTCGCCGAGAAAGACGGGATAAGACTTTACCTCGAAGCGAAGGGGACCCAATCGAGCGGAGAGTCGGTCATAGTTACTCGCGGCGAAGTCGATTTTGCCAGGGCAAATCCCGGGCGTTGCTTCATGGGAATTTGGTCTGGAATCAAGTTCTCCTCGAATGGAGAGCTGGATCAGGATTCCGGCTCTTTCGAGATTATCAAGTTCGAGCCGAAGTGCGATGATTTGCAACCGATCTCGTACACCTGGGCGCACCGCAGCTCCCGATAGTGCGCGGGGGTGGATCGGTGTGTGTGCCGGTACTCAATCATCGGCACACACACCGCTCACGGGGTGCTTCCTCAACGCTGCACGGTGCTGCGACCTACAGGTCCCACACCTGATCGGGATCATCGAGCGCCGCCCGAATCTGTCCGAGATCACCGAGATCAGCGAGGGGAGAAGTCTTGGCGATGTCGACGATCCCTCGCAGGACCTCGCTGATCACTTGTGAATTCTCTTGCTCCAGTGCCTGATCCAGTCGGGAGAACAAGGCATCGAAGATTGTGCGGCGTTCGGCGAAGGACTGCTCGAAGTAGTCCCTGACGATGGACTCGGCTGACTTGATGCGCTGAACTTCCGCGGTTGCGTATGTGTGCAGACGGGCGCGTTTCGTTTGTTCGACGGCGTGGATCTCGATGCATTCCTGCGCGGCGGTGACCAGCTGCGATAGCGCTGCGAAACCGTCGACCGCAGCAATATTGCGTTTCACCGAGCCCAATACCTCGCCCTCGTGCACTTTCCGGTCAGCCTTGTTCGGCGCCACGGTCGTCTCCTTCGGTCATCGGGCGGTACCGCACGGTCAGATTCGCGCTGTTCTCGGTCAGCTCGCCGTCTTCGTCGAGAATGGGGGTCGCGGCGACGTCCCGAACGGCTACGGACAGCGCCATCGCCTTTTGGAAGCGCGACGCATGAGCGCGTGCATCGAAGGGCTCGGACTCGAGTACGTCCAGGGCTGCGACTGCTTTGACAGTCAGTGTGCCGAGCACGGAGCGCAATTCGTCGATGCGGTGGTCGACAGCGGTCAGGAGAGTGTCGGTGGTGCCCAATTCGGCATTCGCAATGTCGATCTTGGCTTGGAACTCGGCCGCTTCGGTGAGTGCCTTCTGGCCTTGCCCCTTGATGACGAAGCCGCTGATAAGGAGAGCGGGGCCGATCGTCACCACATTCAACGCTGCCGCGCCGAGTGCCACACCGCCACCACCGGCGGACAGCGCGCCTCCGCCGAGCCATGCCATTGCGGCGCTCTGTGCAGCTGCTCCCGAGAGACCCGATATGGCGGCCCCTGTGCTTGCAACACCGAAGCTTGTGGCGGCCGCCGATACTGCGGATGCGGTGCCGACACCGGTCGCAACCGATGCCATGGCTCCGCCGAGCCAACCTCCCAGATTCAGATCGAGGCCGTTCGGTCCGTCGACCTGCGTGATGCCGGCCTGGAGACCGTCGGCCAGCAGCCGCTCGTTCTCACGTACCTGCTTCTCGTGTCGACGCAAGAACTCCGCCATGCGGATGACAACGTCGGTCAACGCCTGTTGCTGCTGCCCGCCCAGCGCCTCGAGTTGGGCGTTGGTCTTCCCGACTCGTTCTACGATCGCGTCGCGGCGCTTGGTGTATTGCTCGTGAGCCCTGCGCAGTTGGTCCGCTGCCCTCTTGCGGTCGGCGATGCCTTTGCCGCTGAGCGCGACGCCGCCGCCGCCCGTCACGGCACCGATGGCGATCAGCGCGGCCGGAATCAGAGGTAGGACCATGGGCTCTCCTTAATGTGGTCGGCACAGTGTGCCACTCGACCCGGACAAATCAACCACCGGTCCCGTCTGGATGGCATGGACGGTCGGATTGGGAGGAGAGGGGCGCATCGTCGAGATCTCAGCGTCCGCAGGGACCAAATCCTCTGCGTCGATGGGACCAACTGCGCACGATATTACGTTGGGGTAACGATCCCATTAGCACTCGTAACGGGCTATGAGTGTCCCCCGATTGAAGGAGCAATAACGCCGATATCTGCCGGGATGTACTCGCTCAGGAATCGGTCCGAAGCTAGCCCCCGAGAGAAGCCTGTGCAGTCACCGTCCGACCCGTTCGATTTCAGCGAGTACTCGAGTTCGCGAGACGGGATAGACACACCATCGACGACCCCGAGCGGACCTGCATGGGGGAGCGCTCCAACCTTCGGTTCCCACCCGGACCCGTTCGGGCCGCGAGCGTCCTCGCCGGCATTCGCGTCCACCGATGTGTTCGCTTCCGACCAACCGGTGCGTTCGTCCGGATTCTCGCAGGGCAAAACACCGGTAGGACGCGTCGCCGCGGCGTGCGCGGTCGCCGTCGTGGGCTTGGCTCTGGCGATCATCGCACTCGCGCTCGGCTCCGCGGGTTTCGCTGTCGCAGGCTGGGCCCTCGCCGGACCCATCGCCGCTCTGCTCCTCGCCACGTACATGATCGCGGACACGAAGCAACGTGCCCTTCCGGTCTATCAGCCGTCGAAAGCGGCACAGGTCATCTATTGGGTAACCGTCGCATGCGCGGCGGCGGGAGTGCTCCTCGGCGCATGGCAGATTGCGGATTGGTTCGGTCGACTGTGAAGAAGCTTGCAACCGTCATCATCGTTCTCCTCGGCTGCCTGCTGATCGCGCCAACGGCGTCCGGCCAACCCCGTGAGACCGCGGTGGCCGACTTCGGTGGCTGCTTGGCGTCGCAGCGCGAGGGCGACCTGCTCCTGATGATCGACGAATCGGGCAGCCTGCAGCAGTCGGACCCCGATGCCGCCCGCGTCGAAGCCGCGAATTACCTTCTCGGCCAGCTTGCTTCCTTCGGTGCGTCCGCAGGTGTCGCGCTCGACGTTGCCGTGGCGGGCTTCTCGTCCGAGTTCACGATGCATGCGCCGTGGACCCGTCTGGAGCCCGGAACGCTGGGCGGACTGCAATCCGAGGTCGATGCGTTCCGCTCACGGACGTCCGGGCTCGACACCGACTACTGGCTCGCGCTCGACGGCGCCCGAGGCGCACTGGCGGAGCACTCGTCCGGAGGCTCCACGTCGTGCCAGGCCATTGCCTGGTTCTCCGACGGCAAACTCGACTTCACGGCTCGCGATGGGGAAAAGCCCTATGCGCCGGGTCTTTCGCTGTCCACCGACGAAGGTGTCGCCCAGGTCGTCGGCGCGGCGCGCGAATCCATCTGTCGTCCCGCAGGCGTCGCCGACCAGCTGCGGTCGTCCGGTATCGCGACATTCGCGGTGGGCCTCGCCAACGGCACCGCCCAGGCCGCCGATTTCGACCTGATGCGCTCCATCGCGACAGGCGAGCCCGTGGCCGGTCAAGCGTGTGGTGCGCGCACCGAGCCCACGCCGGGAGACTTCTACCTCGCACAGAACATCGACGACCTGCTGTTCGCATTCGACGCCTTCAGCAGCCCCGGTCAGGCTCCGCTCGAGAACGAGACGGGCGTGTGCGCCTACGAGGTGTGCGAGGAGGCGCAGCACCGCTTCGTGCTCGACGATTCGATCGGCTCTGTCACGGTTCTCGGTTTCGCCGATGCGGAAGGTCTGGTGCCGACGCTCGTCAGCCCGAGTGGCGACGAGCTTCCCATGGCCTACACCGCGGCAGAGTCCGGTTCGTCGGTCGACGGCGTCGCGGTCGATTACCGCTGGCTCTCCGATCGCTCGGTGTCGTTCACGATGGAACAGCCGGAGAACGCCGCCGGCGAGTGGCAGGGTATGTGGGCTCTTGTGTTCGTCGACCCCGACGGGTCCGAGCCGGGTGCCCGTTCCAAGTCGAACATCCACATCTCCGGAAACCTGTTCCCGGCGCTGCTCGGTCAGGACGTCACCGCCATCCACGCCGGTGAGGTCACGTCCGCGGTTCGGCTGGGAATCGTCGATTCCGACCGCGAGGAGATCGATCCGTCCGAGCTTCTCGGATCCGCGTATCTGGGCGTGTCGCTCACCGATGCGGCCCAGGTCGATCACACCTTGGCGTCCGGGGTGTCCAAGGACGCGATCGGTGAACCGATCGAGCTGGACCTGACGAACGTCGCGCCCGGTCAGGCGACACTGCGTCTCGTCCTCGAAGTGACCACCGCGGATGCCACCGACGAGTCGGGCTCCGTAATCGCTCCCGGCACCGACCTCACGCCGCAGTACGTGGACGTGCCGCTGAACCTTGCTCCGCCGATCGGCTACCCGACGATGCCCGGCCGGATCGACTTCGGGCAGGTGGAAGGTTCCGGTACTTTCCCCGGCGAGCTCGTGATCCAGGGGCCCGGGTGCGTGTGGGTCGACCCTGCCTCGCCCGTCCGTGTCGACGCAATTCCCGATGGCGTCGGAAATGCCGCACTCACCGTCGGCGGAGCCACTTCGCCGGAGAACTGCCTCACCATCGAGGAAGGAACGAGCGGCACCCTGCCCCTCGAACTCGCTGTCCCCGAAGCGAGCAACGGTGCCTTCAACGGGGCGGTCCGTCTGATGATCGCCCCCGAAGGCGAGCCCGATCGTGCGATGCCCGTCGACGTTCCGTTCACGGCGGATTTGCTCAAGCCGCTCGACACCACACGTTTCCTGCTGGGTTTCCTGGCGGTGTTCCTCCTGGGCGTCGGAATCCCCTTCGCCATCCTGTATGCGCTCAAGTGGTGGGCGTCTCGAATCCCGGCGGAAACCCTCAAGTCGCAGAGCTTCCTTGTGCGAGTGTCCGACGGTGGGCTGTTGCGTGACGGTCGACCGTTCACCCTCAACGACAACGACCTGCGAGAGATCGTCCGCAACCTCGACAAGCCGGCTCGAAACCTCGACGTCGACGGAGCTCGCCTCGAAGCCAAGATGGGTATGTCGCCCGTCGGCGCCGGTTACGTCCTCGTGCGGGCCGACGGCATGCTCGGTGCTTCGGGTGCGACTCCCGCTACCGATCGCAGCACCGGCCAGGCACGTCTGCCCCTCGCCGTGCACAACAACTGGGTCCTGCTCCACGACCCCGAGGGACCCGTCGACGAGGCGGTCCTGCTCCTGCTCGTCGGCGCCAATGCGTCGAACGAACGGGTACGGGGACTCGTGGACGAGGCAGGTCGGCGAGCACCGCGGATCATCGACGACCTGCGGGCCCGCGCACAGGGTTCCGACAGCAGCACCCCACAGAACCCGACCTCGCCTCAGCCGGCAACGGCAGGTGCCCCCGCGTCTCCGTTCGATCCGTTCGCGGCACCCGGGGCGCCTTCGGCTCCCACCTTCGGTGCTCCGCCGCCGTTCACCGGTGGCCCCGGCTTTGGCGGCCAACCGCCGACCAGTCCCGGCTCGACACCGCCGGGACAACCCTTCGACCCGTTCCGTCCGCCCGGTTCCTGACGGCCGCGCAACAACTCTCTATCTCGATTCGGAAGGACCGCAATGAGGCGATTTCTGGTAGTTGGCTGCGGCGGATCCGGTGCCGTCACCCTCGCGTACATGATGGACCAGCTCCGGTCCGATCTCGCTGCCGTGGGCATCGACAAGATCCCGGGCGGCTGGCAGTTCGTCAGCGTCGACGTGCCCACCGCCCCAGAGGCCGGCCCGGACGGTCTGGGCAACGTGCGCGACCAGGGCGGCTACTACTTCGGTAGCGGCCCGCAGGGCGACGCGTATGCCGTGCTCGACAATGCGCTGAGCAACCAATTGGGCGCACGGAACAGCCTCCACGAGATCGCGACCTGGGCACCTCGTGACCCTTCCGCGGTGACGGTGCCGATCGGCTCGGGCGCCGGCCAGTATCGGGCACTTGGTCGCATGATCACCCTGAGCAAGGCCGGCGGCATCCGCGACACGCTGCAGCAAGCGTGGGACCAGCTGTTCACGGTGCAGACGGCGACCGAGATGTCTGCCATGAAGATCCCCGGTGGCGGAAGCTTCGAGCAGGAGGAGTCGCCGATCGTCCTGGTCGTCTCGTCGATGGCCGGTGGTGCCGGCGCATCGATGGCACTGGATATCTGCCGACTCCTCACTCTCATCCCCAAGCTCGACCCGCGCCTGATGGGTGTGTTCATGGTGGCTCCCGATATCTTCGACGGTCTCGGTCGCAGCGCGACGACCGGTGTGCGCGCGAACGCGCTCGCGATGCTCGGCGAGATCGTCGCCAGCCAGCTCGGCTCCGCGCGCGAACACGACGTCGAGATCCTGCGTGCCCTCGGCCAGCAGGCCGGCGAAGGTGAGAAGGTGCCCTTCGCCCGCGTATTCCCCGTCGGTCGCCGCGTGGGCGTCGAGGGTGCACCCTTCGGTGACGGCTCGCAGAAGGCGATCTACCGCGGTCTCGCGCGTGGTCTCGCCGGCATGATGATGAGTGGCGCCGCGACCCGCCAGTTCGTGCAGTACGACCTGACAAACGGCGCGGGTCTGTCCGGCCAGCGCGAGAACATCGGCTGGGGTGGCCAGTGGGACAACCTGCCGTGGGGAACCTACGGGTTCTCCAGCCTGAGCATGGGACGCGACCGCTACGCCGAGTACTCCGCTCAGCGACTGGCACGCAGCACCGTGGATCGCCTGCTCGACGGCCACCGCAACGCGGCCAGCGTCGCCTCCGACGAGGACCAGGTCAATGCGATCCTCGACAGCCAGTGGCAGACACTGCTGACGAACATGGGACTGCCGGTCATGCAGAACAATCCTGCCGGAGCGCAGGTCGGTGTCGGACCGTGGTTGACCGACAGCGTTCTTCCGTCGGCGGAAGCCCAGCGGATGGCGCGTCAGATCGTGGAAACCGAGCTGCGTGCCTACCTTCCGTCCGGCAGTGGCCTGAGCGCGTCGCAGTGGGTTCCCGAGGTCCGGCGAGCACTCGCGGCGCGTCGTCAGGCACTGGTGAACTCGGCCGAGCAGCATGCGCTCGGTCACGCCTTCCAGTGGCACCGAGGACTGGCGCAGCGCATCGAGCAGCAGGTGGCCAAGGCGGTTGCCGACCTCGGACTGCCCTACGCGACGGCAGTGGTCAACAGGCTGTCGATCCTGGTGAAGGACCAGATCCGGGCCGGTGCCGAGGAACTCTCGCGCCACGCGCCCGAGGACATCACCGTCCAGTCCGCCGACACCCTGCAGATGCTCTCCGCGCTCAAGGGCAACATCGAGAGCGACGCCGACCTCCTCGAGCGGGTGATCTCCAGCTGCAGCAACAATGTCTACCGCCAGCTGTACGCATCGTTGTCCGGCAAGGTCTCCGAGGTCGCGGCCGCACTCGTGCCGGAAATCCTCAAGCCGCTGCTCGACGCCCTCAACGAGTCCCAGACGGCGCTGCGCAAGGCGCGGAGCAAGCCGGCAAGCGACGTCGGCCTCGCCCGCCTTGCCACGGACCAGTACGGTGCCTGGCCGGCCGACAAGAGCGATCGCGTCCCGAAGCGTTTCGCCGAGGCCAACAACGAAGTGATGCTCACTCCGTCGGCCGACTTCATGGACCAGTACCGGTCCGACCTTCCGCTCGCAGTGGCGTCGGACGGTCTGGGCACTCCGCCGTTCGAGGAGGCCGTCAATCGCGCGGTCGCCGAGGTGGTCACCGGTATCTGGACCACAATCGACGGCAGCCGGCCGCCGGGGGAGGAGCACCCGCTGCTCGAACGCACGTCGGCGTGGCGCACCCGTGCCTTTCCGTTCGATCCCGGTACCCGTGAAGCTCTCGTGCCCTCCGCCGCGCGGTTCGACGTGCACGTGCGACCGGCCGAACTGCTCGAACGCGCAAGGCAATTCGTGGCCAGGACGGGGGAGTCGTTCGACAGGTTCTGCCGGGTCTCCCTGCGTGAGTACATCGAGGACATCTCGGTGCCCGAGTACGCACTCGACGAGCGACGCGAGCGTCTTCGCTCCAAGTTCGTCGAGGCGCTCTCGCTCGCTCGACCGTTGGCGAGTGTGAACCAGCAGGCCCTCGAGGCGCTGCATCCCGGTCAGCAGATCGAGTACCGCTACAAGTTCACGTCGATCCCGTTCCTCAATCTCCCTGTGGCGGATGCTCTGTCGCAGGTGTTGCAGAAGAACCCGATGATCGATCACGAGACCCGGTCGGAGTTCGTCCGGTTGCTGTCCGAGGAGGACAAGCTCACCCGCATCGACATCTTCGGCTCGTATCCGAACTACTCCCCGCTGGCATACGATTCCGTGCTTGCTCCGGCCGCGAAGCAGTGGGCGGATTCCACCCCCGCGCAGCAGGAAGCGTTCTGGCAGTGGCGTCGTGCACGTCCGCTCGCCGCATCATTGCCGATGCATGAGAGCGAACGGCGCGCGATGACCGCCGGGTGGTTCCTCGGTCTGGTGACGGGTCGACTGCGTCTGCCCTCCGAGCCCTACGACGAGCCGGTCCGCGTGTGGGACGGTGCCACGTCGAGTTGGGTGGATTTCCCGAACCCGTTGCTGACGCCGCCGGCACGGTTCCTTGCGAACAACGACTGGCTTCCCGCCGTCATGGAATCGGTGTTGATCGCGATGGCTCGCTCGCACGAGTCGCCCGTGATGTCGTCGATGGCTCCCTACCGCGCGCTGCGAGGGATCTACGACGCGTCGGCGGAGAAGCCGGCGAGCGGCATCCTCGAGGTGTCGGCCAAGTCCGTGCTCACCGACTGGCTGCGCACCGGCGACACGGGAACCGGTTGGCAGTCCCAGGTCGCCGACACCGGCGCGGGTGTCTCGATCGATGCGCGCGCGAAGAACGTGATCGCCTGGCTGACCAAGGTTCGTGATCTGACCGGCCAGCACTACCTGGCACCGGGTCGGGAGGGGGCGCCCGGCGGAGGCGTGTTCTCGACCATTACGGTGCGTGAGCAGGCGTCCCAGACCCCGATCTACCGCGACATCGCTGCCGATGTGTACTGGGCGACAGGCGAGCTCATCGCGTTGGTCGAGGAGTGCAAGACTCGCGCCGAGCAGCCCGAGAACGTCGACACCGTCACTCCCGCCGTGAGCACCGCGACCACCTCGTCGCAGACCTTCCGAATCCCGGACATGGGGCAGTTCTGAGATGGCGACGGAGAGCAAGAGCGTTCTGACGGTCTTCGTCGGCTCGGTCGGTCCGGCCGACGGCGTTCGGGACGTCCTGCGCGACCTCTCGACAGCGGAACTCGTGGGTTCGTTCGTATGGGTGGACGACTCCGAGATCGATGGCGCCGGAACCCGGGTGCCGGCCGTGGAGACCGAGCGAGGAACCTCCCAGTCGGTCACGCTTCAGGACGTCTTGGCCTCACGTCACTACGACCTGGTTCGACTGTGTGTCCTGGTGCCGAGTGGGCCGGGCGCTGTACCGGTACGTCTGGCCACCGAGACGATGCTCGCCGAGCTGTTGTCGTCGAACTCCGGAGGCGCGCGGTGCGTGCGACTGCGGGTTCTGCTGCGTCGTCCTGCCGACGAGCAGCCTGCTTCCGCGATCCCCGCTCTGGCCGGCTGGCACAACCTGCTCGTCGCACCCGAGGATTCCCGTGGACCCGGCATGGGCCACGAGTCGCTGACGGCAACGCACGATCCGGTGGATGTGGGCCGCCAGGCCGCACCGGTGATCGCCGGCATCACCGGGTTGTGGACGGACATCGAGCACACCCCGTTCGACGATGCTCCCGTCCTGCCTGGCAACTCGCTGCGCGTGGTGCGGTCCTTCTACCGCCGCCTCGACACGTCGCACGCCGAACACCGGTTGCACTCCGAACTGCTGGAGTTCGACGGACAGCTCCCGCTTCCGCGCGACGCGGGCACCGCGGTGCTCTACGCCGATGATGTTCCGGCAGCGACCCGGCAGATGGCACGTGCCGTGTGGGTCAAGCACGGACACTTGCTGACCAGCCCGCGAAAGAGCGCGCCCCCGAAGCGGGACGTCCGCACCATCACCTTCATGGACGCGGTGCGGATGACCGGACGTTTTCTTCTCGCGGTGCTGAAGAATGCTCCGTCCATCCTCATCACGCGGGCGATCCACCGAGCCTCGACGTCGGTGGCCTCCGCCGCGCAACGAGCACTGTTCGGATCGACGCCCGGTGCATACCGGGTTCTCGTGGGTGGTGTCGACGCCGACGGTCAACGCGTGTCGTGGACCGAGTACGAATCGGCCTCGCGCCAGCTCGGTGCGGTACTCGACGAGGCAAAGGGGACGCCGCAAGTGGCGGCACCCGATCTGTCGGCCCTGTGGCGGGACTACGCCCGCGGTGCGCTGACCCTCGCCGACGCCAGTGAACGATCGGCGGGTCTGCCCCCGATCCAGGTGGGTGCGCATCGTGCCGTCCTCCGGTCGGCAGCGGACATCGTTCCGGGACCTGACGACGACTTCACCGACATCCCCGGTGTCGTCTCCGCCACGACGCAGCTGCACGTGGCTGAGGCCCCCGACATCCTCGGTGTCGAGGAGCTCCGCACCACACTTCGTGGTCTCGAGCAGGATCCGGTGATCGGTCTCGACGCGCGACGCACCGGCGCAGCGATCCAGACGTGGGCTGCCAAGCGGCGCCACAGCTTCGCGGTGTCCTTCGGCTCCATTCTCACCAACCGACTCAGCGCGGACATCACCGAAGCGGGAACACTGCTCGAGCGGATCAAGGGTGTCGAAGCCCTGCGTGACCCTGCCGAGGAGAGCGCCGAGGTTCAGAGGCGGATGTTCTGGCGCGTGCGCATCGCAACGTTGATCGCGCTCGTGCTGGGCGTGCTGGCAGGTGTCCTCGCGTGGAAGGAGTTCATCTCCTGGTGGGCGGGCGGCCCGATCATCGCCCTGTGTGTCATCGGGTGGGCCATTGCTGTCACGCTGATCTGCCAGAAGGCGCAGCAATACCTCGAGGATCTGCTGGCGAGCCGCGAAGCCATCACCGCCGCCAACGAGGCCGACCGAGTGAATCTTCGTGCGGCTCTGCGCGAGATCGAGGTTCTGACCGGTGCCTACCGGCAGTACCTGTCGTGGAGCCGCGCGCTCGGCGCCTTCCTGGCCCGGCCCCTCGGTGTGCCGAAGCACGTCCTGACTGCTCGCCGGCGGATCGACTGGGGTCTGCCGCGCAACAGTGCCATCGGATCCGGCAGTCCCGACGACGACAAGATCGCTCGCGTCGCCGATCAGCTACGGCAGGATCTGTTCACCGTCGGATGGCTCACCGAACCATGGGACACGGTCTCGGCAGGAGCCGGTGTGGCTCTCGGCGGAGTAGCACACGACATCACCCGCGACCCGAGCCTGCTGACCACCAAGGCCGGTGCCGGCTCGGGCTCTCCCCTCGACGAATGGTCGCTCATGTTCTACCGCGGCCGGGTGCAGTCCACCGGTGCGGCAGTGCTCTGGCAGCGGGCGATGAGCGAACTCACCGGTCCTCGCACCGAACTCGCTCGTGACCTTCTCGACGTCATCGAGTACCGCACCGACGGCACCGTCCATCGCTCCGGTATCGACGACTTCCTCGCCGGGGTCGGGGTGCCGACCGAGGGTGGCTTCCTCGACCGCGCGGCCTTCACCGACACTGCGACGATGCGCGGTGCCTCGGCGGTGGCCGGTGAGCTCTACTCGCGGACACGGGTCGGTTGCGGACTCGTCGCGGTCACCACCCAGTTCACCGAGGGTGTCTCCGCAGAGGATCTCGCCCGACCGACGTCGAAGCATGTCCGGACCGAGGAGATCCACGAGATCCCCGATATCGATCTGCGTCCCGCGCAGCGCGAGGAAGCACCCGCCGACAAGTCGGGTCGAACTTCGTACATCGCGCCTGCCGTCGACGGCATCAACTTCTGAGAGCGAGGATTTCCGTGTCGGAAGGTGTCATCGAAGCGCTGCAGCAGTGGCGGCAGACCGAGATCGACAAGGGTCGACTGCGGCCGGGACTGATCAAGGACACCCATCTGCAGCAGATCGTCCGAACCAATCGGCGCACTGTCGCCGAGATCGAGTCGATGCTCCCTCGCCACGCGAAGCCTCTCGTCGAGGGTCTCGTCGAAGCGCTCACGTCGGCCAGCGCGCAGAGCCCCGACACCGCTCCGTCCGAGACGACGTCCGCGACACGGGAGCCCGAACCGGAACCGGTAGTCGAACCGGTCGAACCTCTACCTGGCAGCGAATTCCTGGTCGACCTCGGAACCGAGGACTTCTGCGAGTATCTGCACGGCGAGTCGGAGTACGAGGTCGGTCCGCTCACCATCACCGCTGAACCGCGAGGTGGGCACCGCATCGAATGGACACCGCTGCCCGGGCGGTCCGGAACGACGGTGCTGTATCGAGTGGTGTCGGGCGAGACCCACCGGGCCTACAAGCCCGAAGCAGGTCGACTCGTCGGCGTCACCCGGGGCTCGATCATCATCGATATCGAACCCGCGGCAGCAGCGGTACGTCATCTGCAGGTGTGGGCACACATCGGCAGCAACGAGCGCGATGCCGCGCAACGCCAGCCGGTGCTCATCGCCGAAGGACACGTCCTGAGCGCCGTCCAGGATTTCGTCGTCATCGAGGACGACGGTGCGGTGATCGGCCAGTGGTCGGTGTGGCCGGGAGTTTCCCGCGTCCGGGTCCTCCGCATCCCACTCGACGGCCGCTCGCCCGTCACGAACGACCCGCGCTACCGGATCCTTGCCGATCAGCCGAACTTCGGTGGGTTCGTCGACCGTGATGCGTTGCGTGGTCACCGCTACCTCTACCGCGCGATCTGCGAGATCGAGGTGGACGGGCAGACACGTCTGTCGCCGGCGGCGCAGGCCGAGGTGCTCGTCTCCGCCGTCCTCGAACCGGTCACCGATCTGCAGGTCACCACTCACGAGCACGACGACGGTCTCCATTTCGACCTGGGGTGGACCCCGCCGGACATCGGCAGCGTGGTCATGTACCGCACGGAGACCGCGCCGAAGGCGGGCATCGACCGGGAACTCCTGGAAGCGAGCGCCCTGGACGTCTCCGGTGGGCTTCCCGCGTCCGCGCGGCTCGTGCACCCGGTCGTCATCGATTCGCAGGGCCGCCACAGCATGGCCAACGTGTCGTGGCCGCGGGGGTGGGTGCGTGCCTACTTCACTCCGGTGACCGTTCTCGACGGGCAGGTGCAGGTGGGTCGTACCGTCATCGCGACCCGGCCGCTCCCCGCGCTCGAGGGGGTTCGCATCGTCGAGCGGTGCACCGAGCAGGTGGTGATGTTTCCGTGGCCGGACGGCGCCGCGTCGGTGTCGGTCTACGTGAGCGCGGCACAGGTGCCTGCCGAACACGCCATCGAGCAGCGACCGGTCGCGGAGATCTCCCGTTCGCAGTACGAGCGGGACGGTGGGCTGCATCTGCGGGATCGACTTCCCGAGCAGGGGTGCGCCGTGCATGTCGTCGCCATCGCTTACACGGCGGGCGAACGCATCGTCGGTAAACCGTCCACCGTCGACTATCCCGGACTCTTGCGAATCCAGTACACGATCGAATCCCGGCCTGCTCCGGGTGGAGGACTGGCCCTGGCCATCCGGTTGGCGTCGGAGATCGAATTGTCCACCGCACCACCCTTCCTCATCGTGCACAATCTCAGGCGGCTGCCGCTGAGTGCGCGGGACGGTCAACCGCTCGAGGTCCGCGGAGGCAGTGGCACGCAACCGGGAGCGCGGAGCTTCCATCCGAACGGCCTGCGTCGCGAGTGGTCTCAGCCGTGGATGGTCGACGTGAGCGACCCGAGGGGATTCGTGCGCGTGTTCGCGGATGTGCGACCCGAGAAGGCGCGCACCATCGCCTTGCTCGACCCGCCGGTGGAGCAGATCAACCTCGATCTGATCGACCGGCGTCCGATCGACGATCCGCTGGAGTGACGTGAGCGCCCACGACACCGAACGCCCGAGGTTCGGCCAGCTCACCTATACCTCCTTCGACCGTCCGGGTACCGCGACCGCGGGAGGTTGGCAGGTCAAAAACACTACCGGCGACCTCGACGCGGACGAGAAGGAACGGCTGCGAGCGGGGATCGTGACCCGATTCGACGCGATACCTCCGATCCCTCGTTTCCCGAATGCGGAGGAGCTTCGCAATCGCCCACGACGGTTGATGTACGCGCCCGGGGCAGGTCGTACCGGTATGTACTGGCACACGGTTCCGGCCGGTGCGGATGCGTCGGGACGACCCGGAAATGTCTTCGCGCACTGTCTCATCGATCGTGTCGGTGGCGAAGCGGCCGATGGTCGTCCGATCGAGCGGTGGGGTTCGTCGGGTTGGCTCGTGCCCTACGGTGCGGACGAGGTCGCTGCAGCAACTCTCGGTGCCACCGAGCCGGAACCGAGCGATCTCGTCTCCCACGACGCCGTGCTGGAGTTCCTGCTCGATCCGGACACATGGCGCGTCGGTGTCTTCAGCGTTCTTCTGGATGCAGTGGCACGAGCGCTCGAAGGCGGGCCGCCGGTGGTTCTCGGTTGTCGGGATCCGCACAGAGCAGCGTTGTGGATCGCCTCGGTCTCGCACTTCATGTCGCCCGGCACGAGCCGGCGGTTCGGGTGGTCGACGTTCGATCGACTCCATGCGGTGGACGACGCGGTCGCGTGCGGCGCACACCTGATCGCCGTGCCGCTCGACGATCTGCCCGGAGATACGCCCGGATGCGTCGTCTTCGGAGAAGACGAGTCGCCCGATCTCGGTGAACTCGACGGCGAACCGCACTGTGTCGACAACGGTGATCTTGTGCCGGTGACTCCGTGGTCGCTGCTCGCCCAGACGATCTTGGTGGAGGAAGAACCGGCGCGACGTGCGCTTGCCCGTCAGGACGTGATCGCAGCGGAAGTAGGCGACGACGGTCTCTCAGCGATGTGGCCGTTGGCGATAGCTGTGGTGTCGGACGACGAACTTCACGACGCTCTCGACGAAGCGACAACGATTCTGTTGGAATACAGTCCGGAGACGGTCGCAGGTACGGAATGGGCGGCACTGATCGCCAACATTGCGGAACACAACCTCGGCGACAGCGCCGAGGACGCGGCTCGAGGACTCGATCGCTGGTCACGCGACGACACCCTGGCGCCAGCGGTGCGCACTCTCGCCGCCTTGGTCTTTGCGCATCGCGCATTCGCCGAGGTCGGATGGATCGCGAGTGCCGACCCGACGCGCCGCGAACTCTTCGATCACTGTGATCGTGCACCGGAACTCGTCACCGCGGCAGAGCGCGCAATCGACCGGCTTCGACACCAGGTGGGCGTGGGAAGCAACCGCATCGACGTCACTGTGGAAGCTCTACGCACGATCGATGTGGTGGTGCGAGCAGGACTCCTCACCGCACGCAGTGAGGATCGCGTTTTCGAGATTCTCGAACTCGCGGTCGTGCCCGTCCTGTGCGATCCGAAGGCAGGACCTGCGGTCGTCGCCGAAGTCGGGGAGGTGGGGGAGAGCACCTGTGTCGACTTCGTGCAGCCGGCGGTGGTCACGCATCCCGACTTCCTCGCCCGACCACTGGGGCGCCGGTTGGAGCGTTCGGTCTTCGCATGGGTCGCAAGCAGCCTGAGGGAGCGGCCGGCATTCGACGAGCTCGTGGCGGACAGTTCCGTCGTGACGTCCCCGGTGAGTGTCCTTGTTGCCGAGGGTGTTTTCGGGCTCACTGCCGACGGTGGACGTGTTCGCAGCGATCTGGCGACGGTTGCGTCGTGGCGTGCCTTCTTCGAACTCGAAGACGGCGCTGCGAGTGTCGACAGCCTGGATGAGGTGGTCGCAGCCCAGAAATGGACTGTCGTTCAATGGCATCAGGCGATCGAGACGTTTCCCCGGGTGGTCGCGCCGCGATATCTGCAGGACGCTGTCGTGTGCAATTCATGGGCGTCGGATGTCGAAGCTGTCGCCGCTCACCTGATCCGAGTACGTCGCGGTGAGCTGAGGGGACGCTGGCATGGGCATCGGTACCTCGATGACCTCGCAGAGAGCTGGGCCGCGATCCGTTGGCAGGAGAGTTGGTCGACGGTCGGAGGGCTCGAGTTCGATCGTGCCTGGCAGCAGGACGGGCTACCGGTACTCACCGATTACGCCCGGCACTACGCAGCCGAGCTTCCGAGCGATGTGCTCGCGCGACTTGTCGTCTTTCTCCTGGGAGCACTTGCCCGACCGCACCGAGATCCGTTGGCGGAACTCGACCTGCCGGCGACACACCAGGACGCACTCGTCGACGCAGTTGCGACCGAAGCGAGATATGCCGTCGAGTCGATCGTCGAACTCGTCGAATCCGGTGTCATCGAAGTCGAGTGGCTGATCGCGCACGCGGTGTTCAGTTCGCCCCGAGCACCGAGGGCGGGTGGACTATCGGCGCAGACCGAGTTGCTGACTCGGCTCGTGATCGAGTCCGAGGGTGGCCGGCAAGGACTGCTCGACGAAGTTGTGACACGCCTGCTGCCCGCGTCGTGGTTCCGAGGGCCCGGAGCTGTGATGACGACGATCCACGCCGAACTACGGGCTCATGGGCGCCGCGACGCCAGCCAGGTGTGCGAAGCCTACGAGGCCTTCGTCGTGTGGTGGTTCGACCAGCGGCTGGCGGACGCCGAACGTGTGATTTCCGGACCGAGAGGATCGATCTGATGCCGGGTTACGTACTCGACGGGGCAGGGCGGGTGGAGTTGCCTCGGCAACCGCTGGCCGTCACCGTCACAGCGCTCGACGTTCCGGTGGTCGTTCGTGCGACGACCGCGGACGGCCAGGACCTACCATCGGCGCTGCATCCGAAGCCCGGCTTCGTGGTGTTGCCGCGGATCGACAGGGATGTCGTCGTGGTTGCTACCCCTGGGAACGACTCGGGATTCCCGCAGGGCACGGTGCTTCAGGCGATCGTCGCGGTGGACACGACGAATGCTGTCGATCCGGACCGGGCCGAACTCACGCCCTTGGACGTGTCGGGATTACACCATGTCGAACTTGCCACCATCACCCCGACCGATGATCGGCTCGTCGTCCGCGCGCGCAAGACCGCAGTCGACGTCCCGCTGAACGAACTCGGTGCGCGAGCGCGCTCGGCCGCCCGAGGAGTGCTCGGTGTGGACCGGTTGCCGGAGTCCAGGCAGGTTCGGATCGAGGTCGACATCGACACCACAATGTCGATGCTTCCCCTCATCGAGAACGGCACCGTACGCGACGTCGTCGACCTTCTGACCGGCATCGCTGCTGTCGTCGGACGTCGGGAGCAACTGCACGTGAACCTGATCGGACACGGGGTCACGGCCTTGCCGATCGAGGAACTGCGACGCGCTGCAGATACCGTGCAGGGCGCTCTGGACGTTGCCGGACTGGGTATCGGCTTCCGGTCTTCCACCGTCGACCGGTCGCACCCCGCCGAACCGACTCTTGTCTTCACGGTGACCGACGCTGTGCCGGCGGATCACACCGCGGTCCCGGTCGAGGGGGTGCGACGACGTCCCATCATCCTGCAGGCCGGAGGGGACTCGCCGAACGAGCTCGAACCGGGCGGGACGGTCGTATCGACCGCGACCGAGACGCACGCGAGTCGGGGGTGGCTGGACGATCCGCACGATCTGTTCCGGACCGTGAAGTCGCTCGTGGCGGGACTGGCCCCTGGCATGCAGACGGAAGGTGCCTTCTGATGACGAAATGCCCACGGTGTTTCACCGACCTTCCGGCCGACCGGACTGCTTGGTTGCCCACTGCGCCCGCCGAGGTGGAGCCGGACCAGATCGCCACCGCTCATCAAGGGACGCCCGTCCGGTCGGGGAAGGTTGTCTACCTCGACCGCCCCGCTGCAGCAGGGGAGGACTGGTGGCCCGAGGCCGAGACGGTTGAGGAGAAGGCCGGAGGGCCGGCTGTCGAGGCATGCCCGACCTGCCACTACCGGCTTCCTGTCGGACTTCGGGGTGCGCAGACCACCTGTCTCGCGATGGCCGGAGCGCGCGCGACCGGAAAGACCGTCTACATTGCGGTTCTCGTCAAGGCCCTCCAGCTGCTCGGGGAGCGACTGAACTGCGTCGTGGAGCCGGCGACGTCCGAGACGGAGATGGTGTATCGCGAGCTGTACGAGAAGCCGCTCTACGAAGAACGCGGCATCCTCGAACCGACTCCCGCAGCGCATACGAGCAACCAGTACCAGCGTGAACCGCTGGTCTTCTCGCTCGGAGTATGGAACGGACGCCGTCAGTACTTGATCCTGCGGGACGTGGCGGGGGAGGACCTGGAGAATCCGAACAACGTCCACGTCCAGCACATGCGATTCTTCGCGCAAGCCGACGGCGTGGTGTTCATGTTCGATCCACTCCGGGTCGAATCCGTACGTCAGCAGCTGCACGACCTGGTGCCGGTGCAGGAGCGGGTCGGCGGTGACCCGCGTTCGGTGCTGCGCACAGTTCTCTCGATCATCGGGAACTTCACACCGAACCTTGCCGTGGTGCTGTCCAAATTCGATGCGCTCCAAGCACTCCACAACGTGGAGGGCAGCGACTGGAGTGAGATCATGGGGCAACCGGGTGCAGCGTTCTCCCGCGACCCGAGTCTGCAGTACGCGCCGTACAACGAGATGGACGGGCGACTCCTTCACGAGGAGGTCCGGAGTCTGCTGGACAAGCTCGAAGCGAAGTCGATGGTGATGTCGGTGGATCAGCCGCATACCGGAGTGACGCTGAACAGCAGATTCTTCGCTGTCTCCGCTCTCGGCGAGTCGCCGGTGGGGGATCGGCTGCACCACAACGGCATTTCGCCGTTCCGGTGCTTGGACCCAGTGAGGTGGATCCTTGCTCAGCGTGGGGTGTGGGTATGAGACAGCGCGTGCGATGGCTAGTTGGCGGTCAGAACGCATGCGCGGTCGAGGCTACCGTTTCGATCCCGAATCCCGTGTAACGACAGAGTTACTCGCGACGATTCTCCATTGTCCGGCTCGAAGTGCCGGTATCCAGAAGGAGATAGATCATGTCGTGGAGCGTCGGTACTTCTGTTCGTGCTGCAGGAGCCGTCTTGACGGTTGTGGGGTTGGCGGCAGGTCTGTCGGCCTGCGGCTCGGATTCCGAGTCCACGACAGAATCGGCCTCGACTTCCGTGACATCATCGGTGTCTCAACCGTCTACGACGACCCAGGCACGTACGTCGGCGGAGACCACGACGAAAGCGCCCGTGAGTTCTTCCACCACCGAGCTGCCTCCTGCTCCTGTAGCTGCGCCGAGGACCACCACGTCGTCGGCTACGCCTGTCCCGACGACGGTTCCCATGCCGAACGTGGTGTGCATGAATCTTCAGGACGCGCAGAACCTTATTCAGGAGCTCGGCGTCTTCTACTCGCGTAGTACCGATGCGACCGGTAAGGGACGGAACCAGGTACTCGATGCGAACTGGGTCGTGGTCGGACAGACTCCGGGCGTAGGTGTTCCGATCGGTGAGGGTGACGCGGTGCTCTCGGTTGTGAAGCTGACCGAGCCGAATCCCTGCTGATTCGACATCGAATGTAAGAGCCGGGGTCGTGCTGACCTGTGACGACCCCGGCTCGGGTATCAGAACAATGGGGTTGATGTGAATCCTTTGATCAAGTGGGAATATCTCACCGAGTCGATCAGTGTCACCGAGCGGTGGAACCCGAAGAAGCAAGCAGAGTCGCTGCAAAACTTCAGCGACCGCTTGAACGGTCTCGGGGCACAGGGGTGGGAAATGATCAGTTACCAGAACATCCCTTTGATGGGCAATCTGACGGGGAACGTGAAGGGTCAGCTCTACCTTGCGATCTTCAAAAGGCAATTGGCTTAACGGGCGCGGGGTACCTCGTCGCGGATCTTGCAAAGCTCGCCATCGCTGTTGTGTGCTGAGCTGATCCGCTGATCTATGTAGCCTTGGGGGGCTGCATCATTGAGTCCGCAGCGCATGCTGCATGATGGACGCCATGCAACAGCTCGAGGCGCGTGAAGTGCCGCTGAACAAGGTCTTCTGTGGCGACTACGACTTCCATATTCCGGAGTATCAGCGGCCTTATGCATGGCAGGTCGAGCAGGCCGGCCAGCTGCTCGAGGATCTTGTGGAAGCGATGGAACGCGGCGGCGACGAGCCTTACTTCCTCGGATCGATCGTTCTGGTCAAGTCTCCGAATGCGGCGCGCGCAGAAGTCATCGATGGTCAGCAACGTCTGACCACATTGACGATCCTGCTCGCGGTGCTTCGCGACTCCACGACGAACCCGGAACTTGCGAAGCAGATCGATGCGATGCTTCAAGAGCAGGGAAGCCTGATGCTCGACCTCGAAAGCAAACCGCGGTTGGCGCTTCGAGCCAGGGATCGCGAGTTCTTCGCCGAGCACGTCCAGTCGCCGGGCGGGATCAAGCTTCTTGAATACGTCAAGCCGGGAAATCTGAGGACGGACGCGCAGCGCGCCATCCATGGAAATGGTCGCGCTCTGTTCGGAACGATATCCGAATGGGCCGAGGATCGGCGGCTTCAACTCACGAAAATGCTTGCGGCCCGAACCTTCCTCGTGGTGGTTACTACTCCGGACCTTGCGAGCGCGCACCGCATTTTCAGCGTCATGAACTCGCGCGGTTTGGACCTGTCAGCGGCGGACATCTTCAAAGCGCGGGTCGTCGGCGACGTGGCAGAGAGTCGTCGCGACGAGTATGCCGATCGGTGGGACGACGCTGAAGAAGCTTTGGGAACAGACGACTTCGCTGACCTTTTCCTGCATATCAGAACGATTGTCGTCAAGGAACGTCCCAAGAAGGAGTTGCTGAAGGAGTTCGAGGAATCGGTCCTCTCGTCCTACATTCCCGGCAAGGGAGCGGAGTTTGTCGACTCTGTCGTTGTGCCGTACGCCGAGGCATATGGCACCTTGCGGGATCAGAATTACACCTCATCGTCGGGTGCGGAGGAGGTGAACCGCTGGCTGAAGCGATTGGATCAGCTGGACAACGGCGATTGGCGTGCACCTGCTCTGTGGGCGTTGAGAAACAAGAGTGATGACCCGGAGTTCCTCAACAGCTTCTTCCGCTCCCTCGAGCGACTCGCGGCAAGCATGCTCGTCCGGCGCGTGTATGCGACTCCCAGAGCCTCTCGCTACATCCAGTTGCTGAAAGACCTTACGGCCGGCCACGGTCTCGATTCGCCTGCGTTCGAGTTGAGTGGCGACGAGGTCAAGGAAACCGGAGATCGCCTGCGTGGCGAGATCTACAAGGTCGCTCCCGTGCGGAAGTACGTACTTCTCCGGCTCGATGAATTGTTGTCGAATGCGTCCGGAGTCTCGTACGACCACCCGCGCATCTCGGTCGAACATGTGCTCCCGCAGAATCCGAAGGTCGGGTCGGATTGGACGAAATGGTTCACTCCTGCGCAGCGCGAGTTCTGGACTCATCGACTCGGCAACTTGGTGCTGCTGAATCGGACGAAGAATGCTTCGGCAGGAAACTACGACTTCGACCGCAAGAAGACCCAGTACTTCACGGCGAAGTACGGCGTGGCGTCCTTCGCGATCACTACTCAGGTCCTGCAACAGAAAAAGTGGACGGCCGACATTCTTGAGGAGCGTCAGGAAGAACTCGTTGGTCTGCTGACAAAGGAGTGGAGGCTTGAAGGCGGACTGTGGTAGTCGTCGCAGACGAGCGATCGAATCGTCCGTTCATTAGACAGCGCGCTGGGACCTACTGAGTTCTCTGGTCCCGTTGCGTGCGGCTTCGCGCTGAATATCGATCTTGTTTGTGCCACGGACGAGTGCGGATAGCATTTGATCAGGAGGTAGGAAAGTGGTGAATCGCCGGGGTATGCACAGCCTCAGTGACTTTCTGGAGCCGTCGGACCAATCACTCCGCATGGAATGGCGCTCGGTTCTGGCCAGGCAGCCGGTAACGCCAGGACAGAGGCAGGTGAACTTCGTGCCCAGCGAAGTCGTCCTCTGCTTATGTGCCTCATTACTTGTCGACCACAGCCGGTTCGGTAGTGGCAGTGCACATCGTGCGGGCTTCCCGGTGCAAGAACTTGCAGCCCTGTACAAACGTCCACCGACGAGCATCCTGGCAAAGATGGCGAACCTCGACGGGACGCGTAGCAATGGTGGCCGACATGAACTCGAAGTATCGGCCCGAATGAGTTCCGACAGCGAGCTGTTGCAGGATGTCTATCTTCGAATTCTGCGTGCGGCTCGGGCAGAAGGTATTGATCGTGATCCATTACCGGATTTCCTAGAGCTGGAGCACGGAGGAACTCTCTGGCTTGCAGGTCAGGAGGAACTCGTTCCGAGTGAGATCGAGTCCGAGTTGGAAGTGACGATCGAGAAATGGGCACGTGACCGCACGGATATCCCGATCGAAGTAACGCAGCGCGTACTCACTTCAACGGTGAGAATCGGACAACACCGCTTCGCCAGAGCTGTTATGGGCAACCACGGCAATCGTTGCGTTTTTTGCGGGATGAGCAGCGTCGTCGGTGGGCAACGCTGGCCGAGAATGCTCACGGCCAGTCATATCAAACCGTGGCGTGACAGCTCGGATAAGGAAAGGCTCGACCATCTGAACGGGTTGGCTGCCTGCCCCACCCACGACGTCGCTTTCGACACTGGATTGATCACAGTTGCCGAGGACCTCTCAATCACTTATGCGCGAGACCTGGAGCGCGCGTTGGAGGAAGAGGAGCCTTTACGTCGAGCGTTCGGGAAGCCTCCGCTAGCGGACAAATTGATTCTTCCCAGCAGTGCGGATCTGCCTAACCGTGCATATCTTGGTTGGCATCGAACCAAGATCTTCGTGGCGACTTGACGTATAAGGCGCTTCGCTGGAGACAGGCTCAACGTCTTTCAGTCGCCGCTCGAATCTGCCGAATTTACCTGCGCATCTTCGGTAGTCATGCCTTGAACTGCGCTACGGGAGTGCTGTTCAGATCAAGAACGTGTGCTGCGGTAAGGTCATTCTGGGGCCCAGTAGCTGGTTTGCCGGTCGCTGCGGTGCTGCAACCCAGGAGACCTCGATTCGTTGCTGTTCGACGAAGATCGCGCCTTGCGAATGACCGACTGTGGTGATCTTTGCGAGGTGCGCTAGAGGTCGATTCGGGAGTACGCCTTGGTCGATATACAGCAGGGCGTCGTCTCGATCGCCCTGATGCGATACAGGCCGACCGTGTTGGCGGGGAGCGCGTAGCGGACATTCGGCAGCGCTATCCACGTGCTCCAACGATGTCCGCACCCACGGTTGGCTCTGGATGTCTGGCGTAAGCGAATCAACTGGGGGCGTCCCGGCATGGTGCTCTGTTATTGGCGGTCCGTCGTACATGCCTCCACGGAACCTGGAGCCTGCGGCCACCGCAGGCGCGAGTTGTTCGGAGAGGGAGCGCGATAACCGTCCGGTACCCAGCCGAACCGTACGGTCGGGACGAACCGAACTCCCGGCGGTACAACCCGATCGCCAACGCTTCCAGTCCCTTCCGGGTATGGGAATCCCTAGCAACTGTTGCGAACGATGCCTCGAATTCACCGTCGGTTGCATGGCGTAATGCCCAGAGCGCGGGTGCAGCCGTATGAGGGGCGCGATAGGGAATTTGCTTCGCGTGGCACCGGGACAATGGGCCCAGGCGCTCGCGAAGACTTCGTTCGGTCTACCAGATGTAGTCGAGACCATCGAAGTCTTTGTGGCGCACACAGTAGATGCCTGACAGTCGGGGGACAGCGGCATTGCAGGAAATACTCAGTAGGGGAAGCCCGCTACTCCATTCGAGGGTTGAGTCAACGATCATCGGATCTGCGTCCTACCGAACGCAGGGTAACAGGCGCTGAAGGTCGCTTCCCGGAAACCAGAGGAAAGCCGCGCCACGACATAAGCGGGAAGTGGTAACAATGCCCGCTAGCATGCCGGTTAGTCCAGCAAATCCCCGTCGAGAATGGACAAGACATGAGCACGCAAGCGGGATGGTACGCAGACGGCAATAGCCCGGGCGTCGAGCGCTGGTGGGACGGAAATCAATGGACAGAGCAGACTCGTCCGATGTCGGGGCCGGGATTCGGAGCGCCGGCTCCCGTAAATCCGGAGAAGAATGGGATGGGCCTGGCCTCGCTGATTCTGGGGATCGTGGGTCTCCTGTTCTGTTTGATGCCGATCACCGGGTTCATCGGCTTCATTCTCGGCATCATCGGGCTCGCTCTGGGTCTAGCGGGTATCAGCCGTTGTCGTAAGAACAAGGCGACGAACAAGAAGACCGCGATCTCGGGCATCATTCTCAGTGCCCTTGCCGTGATCTTCGGCATCGTTGGCATCGTCATGTTCTTCACCGCCGTCGACCAGCTCGGAAACGATCTCGACCAGATCGGAACCGACCTGCAGGATTACAGCGATTGCATCAGTGAGGCAGAGAATCTCGACGAAATGAACCTGTGCGAGTAGCCGCAGTTTCGGCTCTTCACGCTGCCTGAGCAGTTCGGCAGGGACACCTCACCGCCCTGCCGTGCGCGTCGTCCGGTAGCCACCCGTACTCGTCGCACGCTCCGCACTTCGCCGGTCGGATCCGTGGAACGGACAGTCCCTGCCACATCGGTAGCCACGCGTGCGCGTATCGCATCGGATCGCTGGGGCGATGCGCAGCCTTCGCGGTCGCTACCAGCGTCGGAACGCCGTGCGTCGCGATCAACGCTTCGATCGCGGCTACGGCATCCGGCCTGAGGTACGCGAATGTTGCTGTCAGTCCGGATTCTCTACATGCCGCCGCCAACCGGGCGACCTCGGGATTGTGCGATGCGTTCGAGACCTGGGACGTGCGGTTGGTTTCCGTCCTTGGTGAATCAGTACTTAAAAGACCGCCTGGCTCTCCGATGTCCGCGTTGCCGCGGGTCGGATTTTCAGGCCCCGGCTGGACGTGCGGCTCCTCGTAGATCGTCTGAATGGTGATCCACTGGCCACGCTCGTTCTGAATCTTCTCGCGGATCAGATATCCGAGTTCGGCAAGCTCTCGGAGAGCGGAGCGGATGGCGTCGCGACCTTCCTTCGGCGACTGGCCGGCGATCGAGTCGGACCGGGTACGCCAGTCGTCCGGTTTGGACAGCAACCAGATGAGCACACCGCGTGCGCGGAAGGAGAGGCGCTCGTCGTTGATGACGGCGTTGCTGAGGATGGTGAAGTTGCTGGCCAGGCGCGGTCCACGACGCACGCCGCCAGCCAGGGTATTCTGGCCCACGTTCGACTCCCTATAAGTCGGACATCCGGCCCGTCGGGAGTTGCCGCTCCTGGCGGGCCTTCTTCACTTGTGACGCCACGCGGATCGGTGACGATCTTGAGATCTTGGCACTCCTCTGGTTGTGTGCGCAAGGAAAAACTTCGAAGTCGCTTCAGCGCAACGGTTTACATGACCACGCGGGCCGCGACATCTCTGCGGCGGTCGTCATCGGGTCTTTCTGCCGGAGTTAGGGAGCCGATCAGATCCAGCTGCACGCTTCTCTATGCCGGCCGAGCGCCGCAGCGTCCGGGCGATGAGCGGAGCTTTTCGGTACGCGAAGCCGCTTGCCGGCCAGTGCGGCGTACTCGCTGCCCGCGAGTTGGGGAGCCACTTCGATGGTGAGGTCGCTGCGCACCGTCCACAGTTGCAGGTCGAACAAGGTGTGGAGGTCGGCGCGGAGGAGCAGACCCTTGGCCACATGGTTGCTGTGCTCTCCGAAGTAGCGGTCGATATGGGCTGCTTCCAGGACCGCCTCGACGTCGCATCCGGTGACTGCGCAACCACGTTCATACGCTGCCAGCAGTGCGCGACGGAACTTGGGCTGACCGTATCGCACAGCAATGGCTCGTTGAGCGCGCTTACGGACATCGTCGCCCTTCTCGTAGGTGGGAAGGCTGGCGGGCAGCTCTACATCGACGACGGGGAAGTGGGTGAAAGCAAGATCGGCTTCCGGGCCGAACAGAGAGCGCAAGCGACTCTCGGCAGACGGGTCGGACACTTGGTTGGCTCCGGCCTGCGCCGCGAGATTCCTCCCGAGCAACTTCTGCAACTGAGCCCAGGTGGGAGATGAAACTACGTCCTCACTGATTGTGTCGAACTCGAATCGGTGGGTGTAACCGCCGGTTCGACCGTCGCTCCAATGTGCGGGCGGCGCGCTGGGAGTGATTTCGTAGAGGCCGGAAGTTGCTCGTGCGTACGCGACGAACCCGTTGCCCTGACTCGTTATGCAGAAGTAGATGTCGTCACCGGGCACAATCTTCTTGAAGTACGACGGGCTACGCACATCCCAGAAGCCATCGTCCCGCGCGTAATCCCAGTGTTGTGGCGTCTTCTCGTTGATCTTGACGATCCAGCTGGTCATTGCCCATGCGCCTTCTCAGGTTCGCATCGGGTGGGGGCATGTCCTGCTGCGGAAGCCCGTCGGGCCGTGCTCGGTGTTCGATACTCGTCGTGAGGTGTCAGTCGGCGATCAGTGCACGGAGCGCATCGCGCGTTTCGGCGTCGGTCGAGTAGATGACGGTGCCGATCATTCCGCGGGTGAGCAGCACCTTGTAGACGTTGCGGACCAACCGGTCGAAGCGCACGTCGGAAATTCGCGTGCGGTTCTTGAAGTCGGGATCGCGGTTGGCCTCTCGGACCGTGGTGAATCGTCCGTTACGCCAGACCAGATCAGGTCCGAGGATGACTCCATTCCAGTCGTATTCGAAACCTTGGGCGGTGTAGACGCAACCGACCTGGCCGAAGCCGCCGCCCTCGGTAGCCCACAACGCTGCTGGGGGAGCGTCGCCGACCCGGCGGTCGCTCTTGCTGTTCCACGGACGCGCCCAGCTGCCGATCCGAACGTCGGGAACCAGATTTCCGGCCTTGTCCGCATTACTCCACGGCCAGCAGTAGCCCGCCGTCATCCGCGCCGAGTATCCGCGCTCCCGCTGCTGGGAGAGGAAATGTTCCATCTCTTCAGGGCTGTCCGCAACACGAACGGTGAACTGCGGATCGCCCTTCCACTCGAACGGCCCTCCGTCCTCCAGATCGAGCAGCCGTTTCACCCACAGCAGATACTCTTCGCTACCCCCGCAGCGGAACTGTTCTCCCAGGTGGATGTGCTGCGTCTCGAGCCCGAGCGCGGCTGCATAACGTTCGATCTGTGCGAAAGACCCCATCTCTCCGGGGCGTACCACTTGGTGCTCGTCGAGAAGGAAGACAGGGACGCGCGCGGCCGCAATGAGTTCGTCGACCTGCGGTCGGTCTGTGCGGAGCTCGGCTCGGGTGTAGCGGTCTACGGAAGTTTCGCGAATGCGGTGGGCCTCGTCGAGGATGAGGACGTCCAACCCATTGCGATCTGCCGTCATGAATTGGTTGAAGTACTTGAACATCTTCTGCACGCGCGGCGCACGGTGCCCCGCAACCTTCCGGAGGGTTTGCGTGAACGATCGAGACCCGGTCGCGTGTAGGACGGTTCGTCCACGCCGAGCGAGCTCGCCGAGCAGTGACAACGCCACCACGCTCTTGCCGCTGCCGGGACCGCCGGTGACGATGATGACGCGCTTGCGATCGGCGGCGCGTGACTGCTCGACCTCGTGGAGTACGAGGTCGACGGCGAGCTGCTGGTTTCCGAGCAAATGAAACTGGGGGCGGTCGCGTACTTCTGCGGCGGCAACCTCGAGGAGTTGCCGGGAGGGGGCGATCGCCGACTTCATCAGAGCGTCGCCGGCGGAATAGCCGGGCGCAGGGGCGAGACGGCTCCGAAGGAACGCAATCATGTCTCCGCGCTCGGCAGCGGTGAACATGCGTCCCGTGACGCTCATCGGATAGGAACGCAAATCGGCGACGGCGCTCTGATCGGTGGCGTTGTGGAGGTAGGCGATACCGGCAAGAGCGTCGGGTTGATCGGACACCGTGCGGGCGAAGTCCACGAGATAGTCGCAGTACCCCTTCACCTGTGCGGCCGGGTGCAGCTTCGGTCCTCCGGGCATCCCGGCTACCTCGACAAGTTCGGGGTTGTCCTCGTACCGCCGCGCTGCCGACCATTGCTTCAACTCGACGACCACATACGAAGCTGCACCGGTCTGCGGATGCGTCCCCGCCAGGACGACGTCGGCACGCTGGGACGTCAGAGGAAGGTGATATTCGAGCAGCATCTCGACGTCGTCCAACCCGGCGTCGACGAGGTCGCGAGCGAGAACGGGCAGGCTCCGTGCCCAGGACTTCTGCTCGGATTCTCCGGCGCGTCGTCCCGTGCGAAACAGCATCTGTTCCAACAACTGCTCCGCGAGCGATTCGGGACGATCGAGGTCGACGATCCGGCGGGCGGTAGTACGAAGCAGCGTCACAGTCAGGTCCCCAAGGCAGCACGAATCCACTCGTGCGGGTGGGGGCATGTCCGTAGCTGCTCATCGCAGCGGAAGTCCGTCGGGCCGCAGACAGAACTATATCGGTGAGGGTTGCCCCAACTCGTTCAGGGCGAGTGCGGCTGGTACGTACCGGACGATCTCCACAGCAACGAGCCGGCAGGCAAGGCCGCATAGACGCCGTGAGCGGCCGACGCCGTCCGCTTGTGCAGAACCGGGATCCGGGTGAGGCTGGAAACGTCGGCCAAGAATTGTCGTTCCAGGGCTCGCGTCACATGGTCCTGCACCGGGATGCTGGCCGACTTGTCGAGGTTGCATCGCGCGTCGGTTGCCACCAGGTTGGCAACACCGTCGATGGGGATCATCGACCACGGCACCACGTGATCGATGTGGACTTCGGATTGCAGACGACCGTCGCAGTAGAAGCAGCGACCCGACTGCAGGTCACGGAGCGGGTCGACGAGAGCACGCAGCGCGGTGCGGTCGGTGCCGAAGAGAAAGCCGTCGACGTCCTCGGCATCGAGTTCGGCGCGGTTGAGATCGATGACATCGTGCGCCCATACGGAGCGGACGAAGGTTCTGAGCAGCACGGATGTGCGGCGGAGCCCCTCGGGCACACCTGGGCGCAGCACGATGACGGCGATCCGGTCGACGTCACTCACGGTCATCTTCTTGTGAAAGCCCGCCGCGTCGTACAGGAACTCGTCGCGGGCAGCGCTGTGGGGAACGGTCTGAAGGTGCGTGAGCGGTTGTTGCGCGATCGTCAGCCGCACGGAGCGAACGAGTCGTCGATAGACCGGATGGGCGGACTCCCGAGCTGCCTCTGCGGTGCGAAGCCCATCGGATATCAGGATGTCTCTGACCTCTGCGATGCGATCCGGGATCGAACGTCCGCGCCGGACCTGAACGAGCCGTCCGTGGCGGTGGAACGAGCGAACCTGATTCCAGTAATAGCCGATGATCCGCTGCGCGATCTCGTCGATCGGAACGGTGAGACTCCCGTCGGGAGCAGCGGTGTTCTCGACACAGATATCGACGAGCGCCATGACGGTCGCGAGTTTGTACGTGGAATTGCGGCGACCGGCTTCGAGGAGTTGCACGACGCGGCCGGCGACGTCGAGAGGATCAAGTGCCGCGTAGCTCATCCCGGCACAATATCCGCCGCTCGAGCCGTGAGGCTTTCGCGCTACGAATTCTGAACCGGAGGTCGTGCGGTGAGAGCGCTCGGTCGATGCGGTTCTTCTGTCAATCCGAATCGTTCATCGAAGATGTCCTGCGACGTGAGAGCGATCTATTGCTCGGCTCAAGCATGGGCGAGCAGCATCGTGACGTTTGGTCACTGTTTGTGGGGCGGATCCGAATGGAGACAGGGACGACGAGCGGCCCGCAATGATCGAACTCGAACCCGAATTCGATATGTAGATGATAGGGGAGTCCAGTGGGCTTCCTCGCGCGCTGAACCGGGGCTTGCCCGCACTACACGCGGGGCGAGTCTCGGTTCAGCGCGCGAGAGTTGCACGGGCGCAGGCGGCCCGGAGACAGGTCCCCGGGCCTTCTGGATTACGACCCCTTCCACCACGACGTGTACACGCGACCGTCGTTGCCACAGATCAATGCGTCGAGATTTTTAGGACCACGCGCGATCGCGGTTACCTTACGACCGGCCGGGAAAACTCCGCCGATGTTGCGCCAGCGGTCGCCGATGCCCGACCAGTCGCCACCCTGGTACCACCACGACGTGTAGACACGACCATCGTTTCCGCAGATGAACAGGTCGATGCTGTCGCGGGACTTGGCAACTGCACTTACCGGCGCACGCTTCGGGAAGATACCGCCGATGTTCCTCCACGTGTTGTTGATGCCGGACCAGTCGCCGCCTTGGTACCACCAGGAGGTGTAGACGCGGCCGTCGTTGCCCGTGATGAAGGCGTCGAGGTTGCCGGCGCTGCGCGACGTGACCGCGACAGGGGCGCCCGGAGGGAAGAAACCACCGATCGAACGCCAGCGGTCGCCGATGCCGGACCAGTCGCCGCCCTGGTACCACCACGACGTGTACACACGTCCGTCGTTGCCGGTGATGAACAGGTCGATGCTGTTCGACGACTTCGCGATCGCGCTGACCGGTGCGCCCTTCGGGAAGACACCGCCGATATTGCGCCAGTTGTTGTTGATGCCGGATCAGTCGCCACCTTGGTACCACCAGGAGGTGTACACACGTCCGTCGTTCCCGGTGACGAACAGATCGAGATTGCCGGGGCTCCGTGAAGTGACCGAGATGGGCGCACCAGGAGGGAAGAATCCGCCGATGGAGCGCCAGCGGTCGCCGAGTCCGGACCAGTCGCTGCCGTAGTACCACCAGGAGGTGTGGACACGGCCGTCGTTGCCGGTGATGAACAGGTCGATGCTGTTCGACGACTTGGCGATCGCGGTGACCGGCGCGCCCTTGGGGAAGACACCACCGATGTTCCGCCATCGATTGCCGGTACCCGACCAGTCGTTGCCCTGGTACCACCACGAGGTGTAGACGCGTCCGTCGTTGCCTGTGATGAACGCGTCGAGGTTGCCGGCGCCACGTGACGTGACGGACAGCGGTGCTCCCGGTGGGAAGACGCCTCCGATGTTGCGCCATCGGTCACCGATGCCCGACCAATCCGGGTACAGCGTGTGCACTGCGGTGATGTCGCCGCGCGACAGGCCGTTCCGTTGCCCCATCACCACACCGGGCGGTAGTGGAACTCGCGGCACGATGGTGGGTTGCCCGTTGGTGCTGAAGGCCGTCGCCGAATAGTGCATGACGGATCCGAAGTCGTAGGCACCGATGTCGTCGCCGTCCGTGATGTGCTGGTTGAAATTGTGCTGACTCGCGGGATCGATGTTCGCGAAACGGATCTCGACGAGATTGTTGCGGTCCTCGCGGCTCTGCTCGTGCCACAGTCCCAGCGCGTGGGCCATCTCGTGGACGACGGTGCCGACAGGAGCATTGGCAGCGATCTCGATGTCCTGACGACCACCGCGCATACCTACCGGTGACCGGCTCGCTGTGCTCGGACGGAACCGAACGAAGTTCGCGTGTCCCGCACGCGCGATGAACCGTACTCGGGTGTTGGCGGTCCAATGTGCCACGGCGTCCGTGATGCGCTGAGCGTTGGGGAATGCGGGGTCGACCTCGAACGGGACGGTCGCGTTCGGCCAGCGCAGGTGAGGGCCCGTGATGCCGATCCCCTCGGGACCGGCCTGGGCTGCGACCTCCTCGACCGTACCCAGCACGATGTCGCCTTCGAACACCGCCAGGCCGTCCACGTCGGCGTACTGGACTTCCCGATCACCGTCGGTGGTGTGGACGACGGCTGTGCCGGCGACCGGCCCCGACCGGTATTCGCCGGTGTCGCCGTAGTCCTCGGCGTGGGTGAGTGGTGCTTCGTCGATGGACATGGGATGTGTTCCTTCCGTGGGGTGCGAACCGTCCCGGTCGGGAATCGATTCGTTCGGTGCGGGATCCGATGGCCTTCTCCCGCAGAGGTTGTGATCGCAGAGTCGTCACGTGACCACGTCGACCGGCACTGTGAGCGGACCGGCGTCACCGGTCACCGGCACCGGTATCGACCGGGTCGACAGCAGATCGCCGACCGCGACCACACCCTCACCGACGAGGTCGACGTGGCAACGCAGCGACAGTGCCGTAGCAGCAGACACTTCCGGTACATCGAGTACGAAGGAGATACGCCCCCCGGGCCGCACTGGAATGTCTTCCATCGCGACACTCGCCAGCACAGACGCAGTCCCGTCCGCGTACGACACGTCCCTGACCTCCACCACGACCCGCGCCGTCGTGGTGGGTGCATCGGTCGGAATCGTCACGACTCCGCGGACACGCCTCACGCGTCCTCGCATCGGTTGAGCCGTCACCAGTGGATGGCGGCCACCGAATCCAATGGTTCCGCGATCGCCTCCGCCGCGACCTGCAGATCCGCATCACGCAACGTCTGCGGGAACCGCAGCAGTGCGCGCTGTTCGATCTCGATCAACGGCACCTGGAAGACCCGGAACTCGTCGAGGTCGAGCACCTCGAGCTGGTCGAGGTTCTGGCTCAACAGGAAGCCTCGGGCCTTGAGCTCGCCGTTCTCCACGAATACGAGCACCTTCCAGAACTCGCGTGGGATCTTCACCCTCCGGAACTCGCGGTCGTCGTCCGCGAACACGGGGCCGCCGAACGCCGATACCTTCAGATCGTCGACGTCCACGTCTGCGAAGACGGCGTCCTCGAGCTTGCCCCAGACGCCGTCGCGGGCGCTCTGGTTGAAGTCGTCCATCTGCGGGGTGATGTTGGTGTAGAAGAACGAGTCGGTGTTCGCCTTCTTCGCCTCGCTTGTGCTGCCCCACAGCAGGTCGGCGCGTCGTGCGAGGTGGCCACGATCGAGTCGGTTCGCCCGGTACAGCTCGTTGCCGACCTGGGCGTCCGCAGCCAGACGCGGATCCTTGACGAAGTCGATGTTCTTGCGGCTGAGATTCTTCATGGATCCGCCATCGATGTTCCACGCCACCCAGGCCGCGAACCGACGCGACCTGCGCATCGCCAGCGAGAAGTGCGTGTAGTGCAGCACCTCGGACCCGTCGTTCGCCTTCGCGATGTCGGGCTTCACCTCGGCCGTCACTTCGGGAAGCGGGACGGGCGTCGACAGGAAGTTCGGGTCGTAGCCGACGTTCGCGACCGCCTCCGCCGAGGCCGGCGGGGTGAGGGTCACGCCCAGTTTCTCGAAGACGGACTGCGGCAGGCACGCCAACGCGTGCTCGTCGGAGTTGCCGTTGGCCTCCCCGGCGAAATGCAGACCGGCCAGGACCGTGGTCGCCGCGCCGGGTCCGGACCGGAACATCCATGCTGCTCCGGAGTCGCCGCCGCTGCTGATCTCACCGTCGGCTGCGGGGTGCTTCGGGTCGGGTCCGATCTCGAACCCACCGATGGACTTCGTGCCGACCCCTCGATACGTGATCTTGGCGATCACATCGACACGACGCACCAGGCCGTGGGTGATGCCGGTGGTGCGACCACTCTTGATCACCTTGTCGCCGAGCTCAGGTTCTCCTATGGCGTCCGGCACGACGCCGAGCCCGCAGATCTCCGGATCGAACTGCCGATCCTCGATCGTCGCCACGGCACAGTCCCCGGCCGGCCCGAGATGCGACCGCACGAGTCGTCCTACCCGGTTGTCGTCGATGCGATTGTCGTCGTGCGGACCGGGCTGGACGATCGTGTCACCCACCCGACCCGTCGCGTTGTGCAGTACGTGCCAGTTGCTGAGCATGTAGGGGGTGTGGTTGTCGACGTCGTAGACGATGCATCCGATCGTCCCGGCACTGACACTCGTGTGCCCGACGCTCACACCCGGGACGATCGGATCCAGTCGCGTCTTCCGGGGCGGCGTCGCTGCCTCCGGTACGCGATGGAATGCGGGTGCGTACGACCGCTCGATCACATCGGTCGGAACCTCCACACCGTTCACGGTGATGCTCTCGGGAAGCGGGGAGGTACCCAACGCTTCGAGAGCCTCGGGCTCCGATACCTTCTCGTTCACCGTGAACTGCACGGCGAGCTCGCCGGTGGGTTTGCCGTCCACATGCTTGTAACCGACGCCGACGGACGAGACGTTCGGATCGTCGAGGTAGCCAGCGCCCTTGGTGCGGATGAACTTCCGTAGAGCGACGGCGAGGTCGTCCTTTCCAGAGCGGGGTGTGCGCCCGTTTCCGCGATTCTTTGCAGGCATCCTGGATCCCCTTTCAACACGGCGCTGAAATGGTGGGTGGCGCCGTCGGCACGCCCCAATCGTCGCGGTGATTCCTGGGGACTACACGAGTAGGGCGCTACCCGAAATGACGGGGCGACGCCACCCGCACACGGGAGCACGGTGATTCCGTACTCGGACGATTGCCCGAGTACGACAGCAGGATCCGACCTCGCGACGTCTACTCGATTCGGCAACCCCTCGGCCACCCGAATCCGCGTAGTAGGGCACTCGTGCGGTCGGCGCTGTCCGCTTCCATCCTCGACACGAGTCCGAGTGAAACTCTCGGTCGAATTCGGAAGGAAGAACAATGACCCTTACATTCAACGGTGCCGTCGTCGTGACCGATGCTGCGGAAGAGACCTCGCCACTGGATCTCGTCGCCGCCGAGACGGTACTCGAGCAATCACCCCCATCCACCGGATCCGATTCGGGAGTGATCGATCGGACCTTGTCTGGCGTAGAGGTGCTCACCGACTATGCGGGAACCCCGCAACCCCTGGGCACCACACTGGAAGAGCTGCTGCGCCGGCAATTGCCGGACGCCGCGGAAGCGACCTTCGGTCCGGCAGAACAAGGCCAGCCGTCTCCCGAGTCCGTGATCGGGACGGACGACCGGGTGCGGATCGTCGACACTGCGGTGTACCCCTGGCGGGTCCACGCGTCACTGCTGATCCAGATGGCGGACGGATCTTTCGCTTCCGGCACGGGATTCTTCATCGGTCCGCGTACCGTCATCACGGCCGGCCATTGCGTCTTCGTTCAGGGCACCGGCCCCAGTCGCGGGTGGGTACGGTCGGTGACGGTGATGCCGGGACGGAACGGCACGTCTCTGCCTTACGGCTCGGTCGTTGTTGGTGCGGCAGGGATCCGGTCGGTATCGGGTTGGACGAACAGCGGAGATTCGAACTGGGATATCGGCGCACTGATCCTGCCGTCGAACCTCGGCTCGCAGACCGGCTGGCTCGGATTCGCGAACTACAGCGATGCCACCCTCCTGGCGACGACGGCGAACATCGCCGGCTACCCGGGTGACAAGCCGACGGGGACGCAGTGGTACCACTCTCGTCGCATGTCATCCGTGACGGCGCAGCGGCTCCGCTACGAGGTCGACACCTTCGGCGGTCAGAGCGGTAGCGCGGTGTACAGGTTGGAGAACGGCCAGCGGCACGCCGTCGGTATTCACACCAACGGTGTGTCCCCGGGAGTACCCGTGAACTCGGGTGTACGGATCACCCAGCCCGTTTTCGACCGGTTGAAAGCGTGGACCGCGTGATCCGAGGAATTGTCCGGTCTGCTGGTGCCCCGGTCCCGTTCGCCCGCGTGATGGTGGAGATGGGACCGGGGCCGATGCCCGACATCGCCATCCTTTCCGGCGCCGACGGGCGATTCGCCGTCGACACACCTTTTCGAGGGCCGTATGCGCTGATGATCTACGCGGATGAGTACCGACCGGCGCATCTCACTGCGGACGTGTCGAACCCTGAGGACTCGGTGGAAGTGGCGGTGGAACTTCGCCCCGACTCGCTCTGAGATCCGGATGGCCCCCGCATATGCATCGTGCGATGGAAGTGCACTCTCCCTGTTCCGAATGGGGGCGACGACATTCGCGTAGCGCACTACTCGTGCCTGCCGCACCCTGCCGCGTGACGATCGTTGCACCAGCTTCGAACCGATGCGGCAAGGACGAATCGACATGCCGAAGAACATCATCTATTGCGCTGACGGAACCTGGAACTCGGGCAAGCGGACGAACACGAACGTGCACCGCTTCCACGAAGCGCTCGCGTCGACCCCCACCCAGGTCAAGATCTACGACCCCGGAGTGGGTACGGAAGGGAACCTGCTCTCGCGTTTGCGGGGCGGCGCCTTCGGGCGGGGCCTCATCGAGAACGTACGGGAAGGTTACGGACGCATCGCCGACGTCTTCGAGGAAGGTGACCGTCTCTTCCTCATCGGCTTCAGCCGCGGCGCGTACACCGCGCGGAGTCTCGGCGGGATGATCGCCTACTGCGGGCTGCCGTCCCGTCGTCCCACGGGTCGCCTCGTCGAGCAGGCCTTCCGCGCCTACCGCAACCGGACACCCACCGACAAGAAGTGGACCGGTCCTGCCGACGGAATCCGCATGGTCGACGGGCACATCGAGATGATCGGCGTGTGGGACACGGTCGGAACACTCGGAATCCCGGGCGCACTCTTCGGCCGGCTCGACCAGAAGGACTACGGCTTCCTGGACACCCGGCTCCACCGGGACGTCAAGGCCGGCTACCACGCGCTGTCACTCGACGAGCGGCGTCGACAGTTCCCGCCGACCCTCTGGGAAGGTCCAGCGGCGGAGGGGCAGACCATCGAACAGGTCTGGTTCGCGGGAGTGCACTGCGACGTCGGAGGTGGCTTCCCGACGACCTCGCTGGCCGACATCAGCCTGGCCTGGATGTTGTCGAACGCCGAGAGGCACGGTGTCGAGATCGATCCGGCTGTCGCGTCGACCTATCCCGCGCTCCTGCTGGACTGCACTGCGGCACTCGGACCGGTCAACGAGTCGTGGAATCCCCTGTGGGGCTTCCCTCGTCGCCGGACGGTCGGGAGCGACCCGCGCGTGGCCGACTCGGTGGTCTTCCGGGTGACCATGAACTCCCGGTACTCACCTCCGCTGACCATGACCAACAATCCGCGGCGACTGTCGGCGTCGTACCGGCTCGCCTCGGTGGTTCGCATCTAGCCGGTCTCCACCGGCATCGATATCGACGACGGGAAACCCGGTGTTCACACGAGTTCGGCGCGATCGAACCCGCGAGGCGCGAGTAGTGGTGTACTCGAATTCGAGATGGCCCATCGCCCCGATTCGGGTGGAGTCAGCCCCGCTGAGTGGGGTCTGACCCACCAAGATCGTCGAAGGAGTGAACCGCATGCGTCCGACCGGCATCACCACGAACATCAACGTCCCGGACATCGGGGAGGCGCGGAGCTTCTACGCGGACTATCTGGGGCTGAGCGTCGAGGAGATGAACCTCGGGTGGGTCGCGCGGTTCACCACTCCCGATGGTCGCGCTGTCGTCCAATTGGTCAGCGGCGACGAGTCAGCTCCCGTGGACTCGGCGATCTCCGTCCATGTCGGCGACGAGGTGGAAGCCGCCTACGAGGAGGCGCAGCGTCGCGGGTTCGAGATCGTGTATCCGCTGACGACGGAGCCGTGGGGAGTGCGGCGGTTCTTCGTGCGCGCACCGGACGGCACGGTCGTCAATATCGTCAGCCACTCCGACGACCCGCGGTAAGGGGACGAGGACGCCGTTCCGATCCGGTGTTCTCGACGGCGTATATCGGTCGAGAACACCAGATCTTCCGGCTCGTCGCGCCGTCGCGTGCGGAGGCGAGGAAGTACCCGGTCCTGTAGCACGTCGGCGTACATCTGGCGCATCGCCTGATGCGGACACTGATTGTGTGGGTTCGACCCCTGATAGCGGGGCTCAACCCACACAGATCAGCTGAGGCCGAGGTCGATGGCGGCGAGTCCTGCCTGCGTGCGGTTGTGGACGTCGAGCTTGGTGTACACGTGCTCGACGTGATTGCGGTCGTCTTATGGGCGATGCCCAGCTCGTCGGCGATCTGCCGGTTCGAATAGCCGAGAGCGACGAGTCTGAGGATCTCCACCTCGCGACCCGTCAGTCCCGCAGGCCAGGGCGCGCGTCGCTTCGTCGGGTGCCCCGCCGCGAGCAGCACGGCCTCGACCGCTTCCGTGTCGAACAGGTCGGCCTGCGCGTCGCGGCACATCCGGGCCGCCGCGGCCTCCGCTGTCAGTGCTTGGCGGTGCGGCCGAGGTTCCCGTAGCCGCTGGTAGGTCTCCGCCGCGGCGAGGATGCGCGCCGTCACGCCCAGGTCGGCGGCCCGGAGTCCGCCGGGATATCCGGAGCCGTCGAGTCGCTCGCGGTGCGTCACAGCGACAGCGACGACGGACTCCAGCCCGCCGACGCGGCTGAGGATCCGTCCGGTCAGATACGGATACAAGCGGACCCGCTCCCATTCCGCGGTGGTGAGCGGACCGACCTTCTCCCAGATCTGATTGGGTACACCCATCCGTCCCAGTCCGTGCACGAGACCTGCGCGGTACAGGAGTTCGACCTCGTCGACCGGAAGTCCGCGATGCCGGCCCGCAGCTGCTGCCAGATCCGCGACGCGTCTCGAATGCCCCAACAGGTAAGGACATTTCAGGTCGACGAAATCCGCCATTGCGCGCAGCATCTCGTCCAGTTCGGGTCTGCTCAGGATGTAGTCACGATCGGACGCCTGGGCGAGCGCCGCCGACCATGCGTCCTGTTCGAGGACACCCGCCGTGATGGCGTCGACGTCGTCGACGAACACCTGCACTACACGAGGACCGAACTGGGTTCCGCTTCGCGCACGAGCGACAGCGACCGCCTGCGCGGACCCACCGAGACGCACGTACACCTCCGCGACATCGGCCAGCTGCACGATCTGCATCTCGACAGGAATCTCGTCACCGCGAACGCCCTCGGGTAACCCCGCGCCGTCCCAGCGCTCGAAGGTGAAGGTCAACATCGCACTCACCCGAGGGTCCAGCCCGACGCGATCGGAGAGAACACTCGCGGACCCGCAGTGGGACCGGATGAGTTCGGACACCTGCCGGCGCGCGGTGAACAGGAAGGCCGTGGCGTGGAGGAAGCGCTCGGCGTACGGCAGTCCCCGCCCACTGTGGCCCATCAGCATGCGGAAGAAGGGGAGTCCCGTCATGTCCACCGCGTAGGTGTCGGCGCGGAACGCGATGTCGTCACCGAACAACCGTGCCAATTCGTGGGAATCCGCGTGGCACCCGATCCAGGCCACCAGGTTGGCGTAGAAGACGACGTCCCGCTGGTCGCCGCTCAGCCCCATCCGGTCGGCGATGCGCGTGGCGATCACTGCGGAACGCAGCATGTGCTCCATCGGCTGACCGAGACCCAGATCGATAGCGAGGGACAACGCGGCGACCAGTTCCGCCCGTCGCGGACCGTCACCCGTGGACGTCATGGAATCAGTGTCCTCGCACGATGCCCGGTCCGAAAGATGAGGCAGCGGCCTCATGACGTGCGGACGCGGCGAGCACAGGATCGAAGTACCCGCAATCGAGGAGGACGACATGACCATCACCCCGCACGAAGCCGCCCAGCAGTCCTGCGAACTGCCCCGGGTTTCCGGAGAGCGTTTCGCCGGCTACGCCGTGATCGGCGCGCCGTTTGCAAGCGGCCACTATCTCGCGCTGCGCAGATTCCCGATCAACAGCATCGGCGACGGCTTCACGTCCGTGTGGCACCGCAACCCGGTCGGCACGTGGACTGTCTACAGCGACGTGCCCGCCGAGCTGAGCTGCCCGCGCTATCTCGGTCGCGCGCTGAGCCGTACCGAGCAGACCGACGTGCGCGCCGAGTGGACCGGACCGGCCGACCTGCACGTGACGGTCGGTGGCGAACTGGAGTGGGATCTCCGGATGACGACGTCGCCGGCGACCACCCTCATGAACGCGGCGGGCAGTCTGATGCCCGACGCCCTCTGGCACAGCCCGACGGTGCTGGCCGCGATGGGTCGCGTCGCCGGACCGGTGCTCGGCGCCGGCCGGATGCGGCTCGGTGGGCACCTGCCGAACGGGCAGTGGTTCCGGGCCAACCCGCGGCAACTGTGGGCCGCGCACACCGAACACGCCGTCGTAAATGGAGTGGATCTCGGCCCGGAAGGTCCACTGACCCAGCAGGACCGCCTCGGTGACTTCCGGCTCCCGCAACGCGGACTGTTCGCGACGGTGCAGGTCTGGCTCGAACCGTTCGACGCTCGACGTCACTTCCCGGCACGTCCCGACACGGTGTATGCGGACGACGAGTGACCGGTGGGTGTTCCCGGGGGTAACAGTCTCCGGGGCAGGAGTGTCACAAGGTTTCGTTCGAAAGTCGAGGCAACTCTTGCGCAAATGACACACAATGGATTTCGGTAACGAGTCGTCAAGTGGGAAAGGCAATTCAAGGTCAATTCACCCGCCCGCTCCGGTCTGCTGACACTTGCGGGAGGCCTGGCGTTTTCGGGATGTGCGATGATCGAAGCAGTCTTGGGAATCCATGCGAGAGACTACGAGCCCGTCGAGGTTCGATCCGGACCGCCCACGCGAACGGACGACGACGCAGGGGGCGGCGGCGTAGAACTCGGAAGACTGCTTGCCGTAGCGACTTTGACGCCTGCGCAGGCCGCGCTGCTCGTCACCGATACGGTCGATCAACTCGAACTCGCACACACCCGGGGCCACCATCCGATCCGCCTCCGAGGCGACGCCGTGATGGTGTCCGAGAGCGGACAGCTCACCATCGACTGCATCAAGAATGCACGCTCCTGGGACGAGGTGCGCGACGCGACAGCCGATCTTCTTCGCCGAATCGTGACGAACTGCCGCAACGAAGCGCTCGAGGAGAGAGTGGACGCGGCGATCACCGAGTCGTCGGATCTCGTCGGCCTGGCGAGACGCGTTCGTTATGCTGCTGCAACCGAATTCGATGAAACCGAGGTCGAAAGGAAACGATCTCAAATCGCCGCGCTCGTCTCGGTCGTGAAGGGAACTGCTCGTCCGGTGGACGGTACGGCGGAACGGACGGACGTGCCGCGCTCGACGACAGAGGGGACCTTCGTCCCGAATCGCCGTCGTCCGCCGGCCGGGAAGGTGTGGCATCGCAAGAAGCGACGGTTGCCGCGACGCCGGACCGTCATCGCGCTGCTCTCGATCATCGCGCTCGTCGGGCTGGCATGGGTCGCTCCCGCCGCGTGGTCGGAACTGAACCGGGGCTGGCAAACCCTTCTCGACCCGGTGGAGTCGTCGATGGACGACCGGATCGATCCGGTCTCACCACCGCCACCGGTGCCCGAAGTCGCACCGGGATCGCCCGTGCCGGGGCCCGTCGGCACCGGTCTTCCCGGAAGCGCCGGACCGATCACGCGGGTCGCCGCGAGCTTTGCGAACGGTCCCTGCGAGCCGGGAGAATCGTGCACCGTCCGCGTCGACGTCGGGCTCGACCCCGCGGCGAATATCGGTACAGTCACATGGAATCTGACCGTCTACGACCGATGTACGGGTGTGACACAGCCGGGAGGGGAGATCACTGTGCCGGTGCCACCGGGAGGCCCGGAGGCCTACGGCATCGGAAGCGTCGACCTGCCGCCCGGATCGGCACTCGCCGTCGCCGCGGTCACCACTGTTCCCGCATCGGCCGCGTCCGAGCCGATGTACGTTCCCGCCGAGAATGCCGCCTGCGTGCCCGGGGGCACTCGTGACGGCGGATAGGCACCCATCCGATCCCTGGCTCGTCACGGCGGCCGTCGCACTGGTCGCTCTCGGCATGCTCAACATGATCTCGACGGGCATGTCGTCGCTCGCAGTGCGTCACGCCGTTCTCGCGGCCGTGGGGCTCGGTGCGATGTGGGCGACCTCGCGCATGCGGATCGCCGCTCTGGGCCGTTTCGGGTGGGCGCTGTTCACCGCCTCGGTGGTCCTCCTCGCAGCGGTGCCGCTGGTGGGTATCGCGACCAAAGGCGCTCAACGCTGGCTCGATCTCGGCGTGTTCACCCTGCAGCCCTCCGAGATCGCCAAACTCGCTTTGGTCATGGTTCCCGCCGCGATACTGGCCGGCGGATACACGCTCGGCAGGTTCGTCGGTGTCCTGATCGTGTCGGCGGTGCCGATCGCCCTGGTGGCGCTGCAACCCGACCTTTCGACCGCCGTGGTGCTCGTGGCGACCGTGCTGCTCATGCTGATCCTGGCGAGAGTCCCGCTGCGGTCGCTGTTCCCACTGTTCGCGCTCGGGCTCGCCTCGTTGCCGATGGCCGTGCTGTTCCTGCGTCCGTATCAGCTCGAGCGGATCCACGTCTTCCTGTCGAACGACGCCGACCCGCAGGGATCGGGTTGGGCCGCATGGCAGGCGGACATCGCGATCGGCAGTGCGGGGTGGTGGGGCCTCGGCCGCGAACCGGACTACGACCTGCGGGCCCAGTACCTCCCCGAATCGGAACACGACCTCGCCTTCGCGAGTCTCGTGTACGGGTGGGGTCTGGTCGCCGGCATCGCCGTGGTGGCGGCCGTCGTGGTCATCGTGTGGCGTTCCGTGGTCGCCGCCCGCGTCGCACGCACCCGGGAGGCGGCACTCGTCGCAGCGGGCATCGGTGGTGTCTTCGGCCTGCACACCGTGGTGTCGGTGGCCCAGAGCCTGTCGCTGCTGCCGCACACCGGCATGCCGATCCCGATTTTCAGCTACGGAGGCACCGCCTCGATCATCGGGTTCGTCTCGATCGGGTTGGTGCTCGCAGTGCGCCGCGACGGGGTGACCCGGCCGCTGTGGGTGACCGAGCCCAAGAAGCGGCGTCTGCCGCGAGGAGTGTCGGTGGGTGCGCTGACGCTGACGGCCTCGCTCGCCGCGATGTCGGTGTTCGCGTGGCAGATGCAGACCGAGCACGGCACCGAGTTCCGCGCGACGAGCGATACCCAGATGCTCCGCTGCATCCGTCTGCCCGCCGAGCGCGGCCAGATCCTCGACCGGACCGGCGTTCCCGTCGCGACCAACGTCGCCGAGTACACCGTCGCCGTGGTCGCCCGGATGTTCGCCGAAGGTGCCCCGTCGGCGCGCTACGAGCTCGCCGCGCTGCTCGGCATGCCCCCGGAGAAGCTCGACGAGGAACTGCGGAGCAGTACCGGCGGGGACATCCAGGTCGTGCTCGGACGCGTCGGACCCGAACAGGCCCGGGCGATCGTGGACGCTCGGCTGCCCTGGGTGCTCGTCTACCCGACGGGACGCAGGCAGTACCCGCACGGAGAGGTGCTGGCGTCGCTCCTCGGGTACGTCGGTATCGCGGACGAGCAGGACATGGAGCTGTGGCCGACACTCGCGCTCGGATCACGGGTCGGCAAGGCCGGGCTCGAGCGGCAGTACGACGCGTTGCTGCGCGGCGTCGACGGCAGGCAGTGCGTCTACGTCGACCCGTCCGGGCTCCCGGTGGGCACGGGGGAGCGGGTGGATCCGATCCGCGGCCACGACCTGCGATTGCACCTCGATCTCGGCATGCAGCAGGCCGCGACCGACGCGCTCGCGCAGACGGTGCGCACCAGCGGAGGCGACCTGGGCGCGGCGGTCGTGATGGACGCCCGCACCGGTGCGGTGCTGGCGCTGGCCAGCGTTCCCGGCTACGACAACAACGTCTACGGACCCCCGGCCGACCTCGCCGCGATCGCGGCGCAGACCGCGGCATCGGGTCCGGGCCGCATGCTCAACCACGCGGTGCAGACGGCAGCGCCACCGGGGTCGACGTTCAAGATCGTCACAGCGTCGACGAACGCGGCGTTCGACGTGCTGTCCCCGGATGCCTTCCTGGCGGGTGGTGCGGCCTACACCTACGGCGGTCACACCTTCGCCAATTGGCAGCCGATGGGCCCGAACAACCTGCTCGGGGCGATCCAGTGGTCCGACAACGTCTACTTCTACCAACTGGCCGACCTTCTCGGTCCCTACCGCATCGCGCAGATCGCTTCCGAGCTCGGCGCGGGTGCCCCCTCGGGGATCGATCTGCCGGCCGAGTCCGCAGGCTTCCTCGGTACCCCGGACAACGTCGAGAGCATCGGAGGTGCCTGGTATCCGGGTTCGACCCTGCTCATGGGTATCGGCCAGGGCACCGTCACGGCAACCCCCATCCAGGTCGCGCGGTGGACGGCGGGTATCGCGTCGGGGCAGATGGTGACGCCGAAGCTCGCTGCCGCCTACGGCCCCGGCGACGCGGTCCCGATTCCTACCGAGAAACCGCGGCCGTTGTCGTTCGCCGACAAGCTCGAACCGGTGCGCGCGGGCATGCGGGCGTCGGCGTCGGCCGGCACCGCCGGTCAGCTCGCGAGCCTGCCGGTCACGGCCGCCGCCAAGACCGGCACGGCAGAGGATCCGTCGGCGCCGGGCAAGGGACTCAACGCCTGGTTCTCCGCGGTCGTGCCCGCCGAGTCGCCGGAGGTCGTGGTGACGGCGCTGGTGCGCGGCGGCGGTTTCGGATCGGCCACCTCGGGACCGGTCGTCAAGGGTCTGCTCGAGCGTTACCTCGCACAGCTCCGGACGTCGAATCCCTGAGTGGGTCGGGCGGCCGAGGGGTCAGGCGGCGTAGGCGGCGATCACGTCGGCGTGCTCGATGCACGAGGTCGCGCCCTCGGCGACGCAGGTGAGCGGCCGCTCGGCGGTCTTCACCGGCAGGCCGAAGGCCTCCTCGAGCAGTTGCGGCACGCCACGCAGCATCGATCCGCCGCCGATCGCCAGAATGCCTTCGGCCATCACGTCGCTGATCGCGCGCGGCGGCAGGTCGTCCAGGCAGCTCGACAGCGTCTGCACGATGCTCGTCGTGGTGGGCCGAACCGCATCCATGATCTCCTCGGTCTCGAGCGTCACCAGACGCGCGCGGCCGGTCGCGGCGTCGCGACCCTCGACCACGAGCGACCGTTCGTCGGCGGTCTCGGGCGCACCCACCTTGGCGCGCTCGGCAGTGAGTTCACCGACGATGATCTGGTGTTCCGCGCGGAGATACCGGAGGATCGCGCTCGTCAGGTCGTCCCCGGCGATGCGGCAGCTGCGGTGCGACAGGACACCGCCGTAGCAGAGAGCGGTGACTTCCGAAGTGCCACCGCCGATGTCGACGACGAGATGGGTTCGGGGCTCGAGCGGGTCGATCCCGCAACCGATGGCACCGGCGACCGGCTCGGGAATCAACCCGACCTTCCGCAGGCCGGCCTCGTGTCCGACCTCGAGCAGCGCACGACGCTCGAGCGGCGTGGCCCCGGCGGGAGCTGCGATGACGCCCACGGGCCGGATGCCGTAGCGGCGGCGCGGGGCGAGCTGGGCGAGCACGGCCGTGACGAATGTCCGTGCCGTTTCGAGATCGACGATCACCCCGTCGCGTATCGGGTGGACGGGGGTGATCCCACCGGGTGTGCGGTCGACGAGGTCGCTCGCCTCCTTGCCGATCGCGAGCGCGCGGCGCGGTTCCTTCGTCCGAACCATCATCAGTGACGGTTCGTTGAGGACTATGCCCTCGTCGGGCGTTCCGACGACGGTGTTGGCTGTTCCGAGATCGATACCGAATCCACGCACGTCGGCCTCCGAGAGGATCCCAGCGAAATTTTCCGGATGGTGTCCAGCGGCATCGTGATGATGTCGTGTACCGCTCAGGTTACCGCCGCCGAATTCCCTTACGCGCGTTGTTCACCGGAATGATATGGCGCGTTGTGCCGCTGAGTGCCCCACTCGTCTCGGATGACCGGATCAGGCGGGATCGAGTTGCAGCACAACCTCGACGCGACCGCGTTCGTCGCGTGTCGCAACGGCGTGGCCGGTGCGTTCCTCCTCGTCGAGCTCGATGCTCATGGGAGCACCGACGCCGAGAAAGTTGCGCCACCAGGACTTCTCGTCGGGCATCGCGACGCCGATCGTCACAGAGTCGCCCGAACGTCGGTAACTGATCGGTAACGTGATCGTCCTGCCGGATTTTCGACCCGTGTACGTGATCGGTGCGACATAGTTACGGATCCGGTTACCGATGACGGGTAGGCCGGCGGCTGCCATGACCATGGAATTGAAGGGACCTGCGAGACGGAAGAGCGAACCGGCAATTGTCATGTCTACCTCCCGCAGACACGGTACGGGAAGACGTAACCGTCCGACATCGATTCGGACTCGGACCTACGCTGGTGCGGTGACGATTCTCGTAACGGGGGCGACCGGAAACGTCGGCAGACTCGTGGTGGACGAACTGGTGCGGGCAGGCGCCTCGGATGTTCGCGCACTGACCGTGGATCCCGCTCGGGCAGCACTGCCCGCGGGCGTGGAGGTGGTGAAAGGGTATGTGGGCAGACCGCAATCCCTCGACGGCGTCTTCGACGGCATCGACACCGTCTATCTTGCTCCGGTTCCGGCCGTAGCGCGCGATGTTGCGGTACTCGCCCGGGATGCGGGTGCGCAACGGTTCGTCACCCTCACCGGAGCGCCCGGGACGGAGTGGCACGGCATCGAGGCCGACGTCGAAGCGTCGGGTCTGCCGTGCACGCATCTCGAACCGGGGGAGTTCATGGCGAACGCGACCATCTTCGCCGGGCAGATCCGCACGACCGGCCGGGTCCTCGGCGCCTATCCCACCGCGGCGAACGCTCCGATCGCTCTCGAGGACATCGCCGCGGTCGCGGCCCGCGCACTGCTCGACGACTCGCATGCGGGCCGGACGTACGACCTGACCGGACCGGAGTCGCTGACCCACCCGCAGATCGTCCACGAGATCGGACGTGCCCTCGGCCGCGACGTGCCGTTCGTCGAAGTGCCACGCGAGGAGGCCGAAGCGGTGCTCGCCGACGCGATGGGGGAGTACGCCGGCTGGTATCTCGACGGTCGCTCCGAACTCGTCGGCAACCCGCAACTGCCGACGACGGCGGTCGCGGACGTGCTCGGCCGGCCTGCGACGACTTTCGCTCAGTGGGCCGACGCGCACGTCGACGAGTTCCGCTGAGGTCTACTCCTCCGAGCGCTTCTCCTCTTCGGAAGCAGCGCCGGGAGGAGCCGGTATCACCGCGGTCGTCAGGGTGATGCGCATCCGGTCGTCACCGGTATCCGTGCGATACGGGGCAAGGATGTCGGCGAACCTGCTCTGGATCTCCGCGAGATCGTCGGTGGTGACGTAGAGCGGGGTGGTACCGAAGCCCAGATAGTCCCGCAGGCTCCGATCGTCGTCCTCGATGAACTTGTCGAAGCTCTCGCCGAGCGCACCCAGGAAGGTGACGAAGGCATTGCGCAGTTCGGCGTCGCTCATCGCGGCGAGGTCGTCGTGGCCGACGTGTGCCATGCGGTCGCCGAGCGCGAGGGTGCGTTCGACGGTCCCGCGCACGCGACGTTCGTCGACGACGGTGACGATCTCGGCGTCGATCAATGCTGCGACGTGTCGGTAGAGCGTGGCCTGGGTGACGTCGGGAAGTGCCGACCGGAGTTCGCTCGTAGTCAGCTGCCGTCCTCCGAGTTGCTGCACGATCCGCAGCCGAACCGGATGCAGCACGACTTTCGCAATCGGGGACGTCTTCGTCATCGGTACCTACCCATCATTGTTATCACCCTGATAATGTTCTCAGTGCTGTAGCCAGTTTACCGTCGACGGAAGGTCCGACGTCATGGCCGAAACGACATACGACAACGCAACCCTCCACCTGTCCTTCTCTCGGTGGGAAGCCTTCCTGGTCCGCCGCGCCGCGATGGAGATGCCGATCTCGGCGATCACCCGCGTAGAGGTCCTTCCGGGATGGACGTCCGAGATCCTCGGCATCAGATCGGGCATGGTGATCTCCGGCCTCTTGAAAGTGGGCACCTTCCGGCACCCGCGCGGCATCAAGCGCCTGGTCGCCATGAAGCGAGGTCATCCGGTGCTGCGCGTCGCGCTGGGTGGCCCCGGCGTCGAGTTCGACGAACTTCTCCTGAGTTCTCCTGAGGCGTACGCCCTCGCGGACGCCCTGCGCTCGGCCGGGGTTCGATGAGCGGCGGCCTCAGTCGGTGAGTTCCGCGAACAGTGCCCGCGCCGCCTCCACGGTGGCGTTCTCGTCGCCGGCGATGACGGCGGTGACCAGGGTGGTGTGTTCAGGTTCGAAACCGAGACCGGTGACGCGGACGTGCCGGTCGATGGTCCGCCGGATCGACGGGAGCAGCGAGTCGTAGAACTCGAGGTACACCGCGTTGTGGCTCGCCTCGACGATGCCGCGGTGCAATGCGACATCGGCGGCCACCGCGGCGTCGGTGTCGGATCCGGCGAACAACCGGTTGCGCTCGGCGAGCAACTGCTCGAGCCGGGCCACGTCGTCGGGGGTGCGTCGGCGCGCAGCCAGGACGGCGGCGGTGACGTCGAGTGCCTGCCGCAGTTCGAGGACGTCGCGTTCGTGGGCGGTGGCGAAGTACTTGCCGAGGGTGCCGGTGACGTCGGAGGTCGCGATGACATAGGTGCCCGAGCCCTGCCGGCGTTCGAGCATGCCGGTATGGACGAGTGCCTGCACGGCCTCGCGGACGGTGTTGCGTCCGGTGCCGGTGAACTCGCACAGCTGCGGTTCGGTGGGGATCTTCTCGCCCACCTTCCAGCGTCCGCTGCAGATCTCACTGCGCAACTGCTCGGTGACCTGCTCGATCAGGTTCGTCCGCTGAACAGGTTTTCCCAAAGTCATCCCATCATCCTATGATTTCCGGTGTGAGTCTTCTGCGTGGTCGGCTGCTGGTGTTCTGTGCGATCGCGATGTCGGCCCTCGTGCTGAGACTCGCGGTCACCTCGTTCAGCCCGCTCGCCGCGCAGATCAGTGAGGAGATCGGCTTCTCGTCCACGGTCGTCGGCGTGTTCGGCATGATCCCGACCGCGATGTTCGCGGCTTTCGGCCTCGCCACCCCGGCGCTCGGCCGACGATGGGGGCTCGAACGCACCGCGCTGATCGCGATGCTCATGGCCGGTGTGGGCATGGCGACCCGCGCGCTCATGACCGACACGTGGTCGCTGCTGCTCCTGTCGGGGCTCGCGCTCGGTGGGATGGGCATCGGCAACGTCGTCATCCCTCCTCTGGTCAAGCGCTACTTCTCCGACACGCTGGCACTCGTCAGTTCGGTATACATCGTCGGCGTGCAGTTGAGCACCATCGTGCCCGCCTTCGTCGCGGTTCCCCTCGCCGACGCCTTCGGCTGGCGCGTCTCGCTCGGAGTGTGGGCGCTCATCGGGTTCGCCGCGGCCGTTCCGTGGGTGTGGGTGCTGCTGCGTCATCGGAACGCCGATGCCGGGGACGTGGCTCCCGTCGACCGGAACGTCGACGGCAGGGTGTGGCGGTCGCCGGTGGGCTGGGGAATGGCCGGCATGTTCGGCATGACATCCCTCGTCACCTACTCGATGTTCACGTGGATCCCGGACATCCTCGCCGACGCCGGTGCCAGCGCTGCCTTCGGCGGTGCGATGGTGGGCTTGTTCGCCCTGCTCGGCCTGGTCTCCGCGTTCGGCGCTCCGTCGCTGTGCGCGCGGATGACGAATCCGTTCCCGGTGGTCGTGGCGTGTGCGTCGTGCTTCCTCATCGCGTTCGCCGGTCTGTGGATCGCGCCGATGAGTGCCCCGATCCTGTGGATCGTGCTGCTCGGACTCGGGCCGAGCACGTTCCCGATGGCCCTGACTCTCATCAACCTGCGCTCCCGCAGCCACGCCGGATCCGCGGCCCTGTCGGGCTTCACGCAAGGCGTCGGTTACACCGTCGCGTGCCTGGGCCCGCTGCTGTTCGGTGTCTTCCACGACCTCACCTCGGGCTGGACGGCCTCGTTCGCCTTCATGACGGTCGCCGTCGCGGTACTGGTGACCGGTGCCTATCAGGCCTGCAAGCCGCGGGTGGTCGAGGACGGCTGGAACGCCCGCCCGATTTCGGTGGGTTAGACCCCGCTCGGCGGGGCCGGATCCACCGAAATCGTCGTTCGGTCCTGAGCCTTCCGGGAACGTCCCATTGAGCGGGCGCATCCTTGGATCGGCCCGCCCGGGTCGACAGAGTCGAAGTGATGGGCATCACGCAACCGCTGTGACCCATCGACTCCGTCCCTGCGACCCCAGGAGTACTGAATGGAGCAGCCTGCGTCGACCCCGACCGAGGAAACGAACACAGCGCGCGACGTACAGAGCCCGCCGTCAGGTGACATCGCGCAACTGCGGAAGGTCACCCTGTCGAGCCTGCTCGGCACCACCATCGAGTACTACGACTTCCTGCTCTACAGCACGATGGCCGCCCTCGTCTTCGGCGACCTGTTCTTCCCGTCGTCGAACTCGGCGGTCTCGACGATCGCGGCCTTCGGAACACTCGCGGCCGGATACGTCGCGCGACCGCTGGGCGGCCTGGTGTTCGGGCACTTCGGCGATCGGCTCGGGCGCAAGTCGATGCTCGTCATCACGATGGTGATGATGGGTATCGCCAGCTTCGCGATCGGCATCCTTCCCACCTACGAACAGATCGGCATGCTGGCGCCCGTCCTTCTCGTGACGCTGCGTGTCGTGCAGGGTGTCGCCGTCGGTGGCGAGTGGGGTGGCGCGGCACTGATGGTCGCCGAGCACTCCGACGACCGTCGTCGCGGACTGTGGACCGGCCTCATGCAGCTCGGTTCGCCGATCGGATTCCTGTTGTCGACGTCGGCCGTGATGCTCGCGACCCTGCTGCCGGACGAGTCGTTCGAATCGTGGGGATGGCGACTGCCATTCATCGCCAGCGCAGCGCTTCTGGCGATCGGCCTCTACGTGCGCATGAGTGTCGTCGAGAGCCCGGTCTTCGAGCAGGCCCCGGCGAGAGCGGAGGACGCCGCGGAGGCGAAACCGCCGGTGCTGCAGCTGCTCCGGCGTCCGCGCCCGCTCATCCTTGCGTGTGCGGTGGGTATCGGCCCGTTCGCGATGACGGCCCTGATCACGTCGCACATCATCGCCTACACGACATCGGTGGGATACAGCTCGTCGACCGTCATGCGGATTCTGGTGCTGATGTCTGTCGTCTCGATCTTCGCGATCCCCGGCTTCTCGGCGTTGTCCGACCGCGTGGGACGTCGCGCGGTGAGCCTCACGGGTGCGGCCGTCGCGGTGCTGTACGCCTTCCCGCTGTACATGATGATCAACACGGGTTCGATCGCGCTGCTCACGGTCGCGTTGCTGTTCGGGCAGGTCGTGCAGTCGGCGATGTACGCGCCGCTCGCACCGATGCTGTCGGAGATGTTCGGCACCGACGTGCGGTACACCGGGGTGTCGTTCGGCTACCAGTTCGCCAGCCTGATCGGCGCCGGCTTCACGCCGATGATCGCGGCGAGCCTGCTGGTCGCGTCGGACGGATCGAGCCTGCCGCTGAGCCTCATCCTCGTTGGTACCGCGTGTGTGACGATCTTCGCCGCGTGGATCGCGTCGGAGACCCGGGGCAAGAACCTCGCCGCTGCCCGGACCGAACAGATCTGACGTCGATTTCGGTGGGTTCGACCCCGCTGAGCGGGGACGAACCCACCGAAGTCCTGTGACTGCTCTACTGGAAGGAGACACCGAGAGCAGAGGAGGACCTCGATGAACGACACGAAGCCGAACACCGTCTCCGCGGAGTGGTTGTACGAGCAGTTGGGGGACGAGGACCTCGTCATCGTCGACGCGACCGTGCACCTGAGCATGCCACCGGACGGGTCCGTGCACATCGAGCCCGGGTTGGCGACCTACCTGGAGGAACACATTCCCGGCGCGGTCTACGCCGACCTGTTCACCGACTTCTCCGATCACGAAGCGCCACAACCGTTCACCGCCGCATCGTCGGACCGGTTCGCCACCGCCGCCGGTGCGGTCGGAATCGGTGAGGGACGTCGGGTGGTGCTGTACGACCAGAAGAACGGCATCTGGGCCGCGCGACTGTGGTGGCAGCTGCGGCTCGAAGGTTTCGACGACGCCGCCGTGCTCGACGGCGGGCTGCCCGCCTGGAAGGCCGCCGGATATCCGGTCTCGGACGAGCAGGTGGTCCCGCACGGCGCGACCTTCACCTCGCAGCACCGTCCCGAGCTCGTGCGGTCGACGGAGGAGATCGCGGCGTCGCTCGACGACCCGAACACGCTGATCATCAACGCCCTGGATCCCGCGACCTACCGCGGTGAGAGCCCGTCCTACCCGCGACGCGGCCACATCCCCGGCAGCATCAACATCCCCTTTGGCGACCTCGTCGACCCGTCGACCGGACGCTTGAAGCCGGCGGCGGAACTACGCGAGATCTTCGACAAGGCGGGTGCCCTCAACCCGGACGTCAAGCCGGTGACCTACTGCGGTGGAGGTATCGCTGCCTCCGGCCTCGCGCACGCGCTCGCAGCGGCAGGTCGGTCGGACGTCGCGGTGTACGACGGTTCGCTCAACGCGTGGACCGCCGACGAGTCCCTGCCGCTCGTGGAGGGCCCCGACCCCCGCTGATTCGATGAAACTTCGGTGTTCTCGACGTCGCACAGCGCTGTCGAGAACACCGAAGTCGGTTTCGCCGTTGCATCAGTTAGAGCAAACATGATCTAATCGCTGCCACAAGCGAAAGGCGGCGATGATGATCGCATTTCTGAACTCGACGGCGTTCACCGCACTCGGTACGCCCACGACCTGGGCCGAGGTGATCGGTTTCGTCAGCGGCGCGTGGTGCGTGTACCTGGTGGGACGGCAGTCGATCCTCAACTGGCCGATCGGGATCGCCAACAACCTCGTGTGGATCCTGCTCTTCGCGACCGCCGGGCTCTACGCCGACTCCGGACTGCAGGTCGTGTACATCGCGCTCGCCGTGTGGGGGTGGAGCAACTGGGCGCGGGGCAGGGACGGCGACGCTCTGCAGGTGACGGGCACGAACACGACCGAATGGAGCGTGCTCGCGGTCGTCGGTGTCGCTGCGGTGATCGGGCTGACGGCACTGCTGGAAGTCGCGACGAACTCGACCGTTGCGTTCTGGGACGCGACCACCACCGTGTTGTCATTGCTGGCGACGTGGGGGCAGGCGAAGAAGCGGTGGGAGTCGTGGCTGCTGTGGATCGCCGCCGACCTGATCTACATCCCGCTCTACCTGCACAAGGGGCTGACGCTCACGGCGCTGTTGTACGCGGGCTTCCTGCTCCTGTGCATTCGGGGCCTGCTCGCCTGGCGACGCTCCATGGCGGCCGAGCGGGAACTCGTGGAGGTGCGCTGATGTATCGGCACGCACTCGTCATCGGGAAATTCTACCCACCTCACGTCGGTCACCATCACCTCGTCCGGCGTGGCGCGGAGGTCGCCGAACGCGTCACCGTCGTCGTGATGTCCTCTGCGGCAGAGACGATTCCGCTGGATGACCGCGTGTCGTGGATGCGCGAATCGCACGTCGCCGACACGGCGGTCACCGTGACGGGGATCCCGTGCGACGCACCGATGGATCTGGAATCGGACACCGTATGGACCGCGCAGGTCGCCTGCATGAAAGCAGCCGCGCGCACCGTCACCGATGTTCCGGTCGATGCGGTGGTCTCCAGCGAGAAGTACGGCGACGAGCTCGCTCGACGCTTCTCGGCCACGCACGTGTGCGTCGACCCGCTGCGTGTCGCGCATCCTGCCTCCGGCACGGCCTGTCGCAATGATCTCGCGGGGCGCTGGGACGATCTCGACGCACCCGCCCGGGCCGGCCTCGCGACCCGCATCGTCGTCCTCGGCGCCGAATCCACGGGTACCACCACCGTGAGCCGAGAGTTGGTGCGTCGATTCCGTGCTCGCGGTGGTGTGTGGGAACGAACCGGCTGGGTGCCGGAATACGGTCGACAGGTCACCTACGACAAGCTCGGCACCGGAACCGTCGACGACATCGTGTGGACCGGCGACGATTTCGAGAACATCGCCGTCGAACAGACGCGACTCGAGGAACGGGCAGCACGGGAGGGGTCTCCGCTGCTCGTCTGCGACACCGATGCCTTCGCGACCACCGTCTGGGAGCGACGCTATCTCGGCAGCAGTGAGCGGGCGTGGCGCGGTGTCCGCGATCGGCGAGCGCTGTGCCTGCTCACCGACTACAGCGGTGTTCCGTTCGTGCAGGACGGCATCCGGGACGGCGAGCATATCCGCGCGCGGATGACGGAGTGGTTCGTCGACGCGCTCACTGCCACGGGACGCTCGTGGGTGTTGCTCACCGGCAGTCTCGAGGAACGGGTGGACCTGGCGGTACGGGTGGCGGACGAGGCGTTGCGGTTGGGCTCGCAGTTCGGCGCGCCGCTGTAGAGGTGGATTTCGTCTTCCCCTTCTCACGTTATACCGGATCCTCGGCCCTCATGAGGATCGAAAATTGGGTTCATACTCGCCCACACAGCATTGAAGTCGCAGGTGGGGAGCTGGAATGGGTTACGTACAGAATTTTCGGGAGATCGACCGCACGGCGGTGTCGATCGTGGGTGGCAAGGGAGCGAGTCTGGGGGAGTTGTGGCGCATCGCCGACGTCGACGTGCCGGACGGGTTCTGTGTGACGACGGGCGCCTATCGAATGGTGCTCTCCGAGCTATCGCGCGTCGACGACCTGCTCGAGCGACTCGCGAAGGCCGAATCCGACGACATCGCAGCGCTGAGCGCGCAGATTCGCGCGGAGATCGAGGGGTGCACGATCCCCGGCGACATCGCGGAGGAGATCGCCGCGTGGGTCCGCGACCTCGGGGAGGACGTGCCTGTCGCGGTGCGCTCGAGCGCGACCGCCGAGGATCTGCCGACGGCGTCGTTCGCGGGGCAACAGGACAGTTACCTGGACATCCGGGGCGTCGAAGACGTTCTCCGGCATGTGAGCAGGTGCTGGGCCTCGTTGTTCACCGAGCGCGCCGTCGCCTATCGGGTGAACAACGGCTTCGACCACCGGAAGGTGCATATGGCCGTGGTCGTGCAGCGGATGGTGTTCCCGCAGGCCTCGGGTGTTCTGTTCACCGCCGATCCTGTCACCTCGGACCGCACGGTGTCCCGGGTGGATGCGGTCGCCGGGTTGGGTGACGACCTGGTGTCGGGTCTGGTGAACGCCGACGCGTACGCGGTGCGTGCCGGCGAGGTCGTGGACCGGACGCAGCGCCAGGAGGTACCGGTGCTGAGCGACACGCACCTCGTCGAACTCGTGCAGCTGGGCAGACGCATCGAAGCGCACTTCGGGCGTCCCCAGGACATCGAATGGTGCTTGGCCGACGACGTCTTCCACATCGTGCAGAGCCGCCCGATCACCACGCTGTTCCCCGTTCCGGAGGCCGGCGACGACGACAACCACGTGTACCTGTCCGTCGGTCACCAGCAGATGATGACCGATCCGCTGAAGCCACTGGGAATCTCCGTGTGGCAGTTGACCAGTCGTGCGCCCATGCGTCACGCGGGTGGACGGCTCTTCGTCGACGTCACGCCCATGCTGGCCTCACCCACCCAGGGGCCGGGCATCGTCGGGATGATCGGCAGCTCCGACCCGCTCTTCGGCGACGCGCTGCGAACCGTGCTCGATCGAGGATTCGTCCCGACGCGCCCGGACGGCCCTGCTGCCGCGCGGGTCGGTCTGCCCCCTGCCCCGGACGAGATCGACCCGGCCGTCGTGCCCGAACTCGTCGCCCGCAACGAGGCCGCGATCGCCGAGTCGGCACGTCGCATCGAGAACGAAACCGGTTCGGCGCTATTCGATGTCATCCGCGCCGACATCCGCGAGCTGCAGGATTCGTTGTTCGGTAAAGAGGTCGGAGAGGTGCTCGCTGCCGGTATGCAGGCGGCCGAGCGGCTCAACGAGTTGGGGCAGGAATGGTTGGGGGAGAAGAACGTTGCGGACGTCGTCTCCCGCTCGGTGCCCTACAACGTCACGTCGGAGATGGGGTTGGCGTTGCTCGGCGTCGCCGATGCTGCGCGCCCGTACCCGGACGTCGTGGCGTTCCTGCGGCAGGTCGACGAGGAGGGCTTCGACGACGCACGCTTCCTCGACGCACTCGGCGCGAGTGAGGGCGGACCGCAGGTACGAGCGGCATTCGAGGACTTCCTCGGCAAGTACGGCAGACGATGTGTCGGGGAAATCGACATCACCCGGCCCAGGTGGGGTGAGCGCCCCACGATGCTGGTGCCGATGATCGTCAGCAATCTCGACAACTTCGAACCCGGTGCCGCGGCACAGCGTTTCGACGAGGGTCGCCGCCGAGCGGAGGAGAAGAAGCGCGAACTCCTCGAACGCGTGCGGGGTCTGCCCGACGGGGAGCAGAAGGCGCGGGAGATCGAGAGGCTCGTCGACCGGGTCCGCGCGTTCGCGGGATATCGCGAGTATCCGAAGTACGGCATGGTCGGCCGCTACTTCGTCTACAAGCAGGCGCTGCTGCGCGAGGCGGAGCGTCTCGTCCGAGCCGGGGTGATCGACGAGAAGGAGGACATCTTCTTCCTGAGGTTCGACGAACTCGAGGACGTGGTGCGCGCACCACGTCCGGTCGGCGACCTCGTCGCCGAGCGGAAGCGGGAGTTCGCCTCGTTCGCCACTCTCACACCCCCTCGGGTATTGCTGTCGACAGGCGAGACACTCACCGGTGCGTACAGCCGTGACGGCCTGCCCGACGGGGCGCTACCCGGTATCGCGGTGTCCACCGGTGTCGTGGAGGGCCGCGCCCGCGTGGTCACCGACATGGACCGGGCCGATCTCGAACCCGGTGACATCCTGGTCACGGCGTTCACCGACCCCAGCTGGACCCCGGCGTTCGTCACCGTCAGCGCGCTGGTGACGGAGGTCGGCGGCGTGATGACCCACGGCGCGGTCATCGCGCGCGAGTACGGGCTGCCGGCCGTCGTGGGTGTCGAGGACGCGACCCGCATCATCCGCGACGGGCAGCGTATCCGCGTACACGGCACGGAAGGGTACGTCGAGATCCTGACCTGAGCCGCGGCGGCGGGACATGTGAGGATTGTCGTCGTCACGGAGCGGAGGAGGGCGTCGGGTGAAGAGCGTCGAGGCGGTCGAGAGCAGGACGTTGCCGGTCTACGAGGCCGGCGAGATCGACGTGCCCTTCGTCATCGCGGGCATGGACGAGCTCGTCTCCCGCGAGACCCGCTTCGAGGCGCATTCGCATCCGACGCACGAACTGCTGTGGAACGACCGGGGTGCCTCCACCGCGACCATCGGTTCGCGCACATGGACGATCACCCCGACCATGGGCCTGTGGATTCCGGCGGGCCTGCTGCACTGGGGTGTCCTGCCCGCCGGAACCTGGTACCGCACCGCGCATTTCGGGATCAACTCGGCCCCGTCGTTGTCCGACGGACCGGTGGCGGTGGAGATGACATCCCTGCTGCGACTGCTGCTCGACCGGCTGACGGACGATCGTCTCGGCAACGACTCGCGCTCGCTGACCGAACGCATGGTGATCGACGTGCTGGCGCCGGCCGAGAACGAACTGATGGTGCAGGTGCCCTCGTCGCCGGTCGTGCGGCCGATCGTCGAGGCGATCGCCGAGGACCCGAGCGATCCGCGGACGCTCTCGGACTGGGCGGCCGAACTGGGTGTGAGCACCCGCACCATCACTCGCACCTTCCGGTCGGAGACCGGCCTGAGTCTCGGGCGCTGGGTCGCGGCGGTGCGTGCCCAGAGAGCGGTGATGTTGCTCGGTCACGGCACCGACGTCGACGACGTCGCCGAGCAGGTGGGCTACCGATCGGCGAGTGCGTTCGGTGCGGCCTTCCGCCGGGTCACCGGCACGACGCCCGGGGTGTTCCGCGTCGGCTGATGTCCCGATCGCTACAGGAGCTGTCCCGATCGAGCGATTGCGTCGGATTCGGGCGAACATTACGGTTTAGGCAAACCTCGCCTAACTGCCGCCGGTGGTAAGACCGAGGGCCCTACCCCGTACGAGAGTGAGTTCTGCCTCCATGCGTTCGAAGCGCTTTCTGACGATCGCCGCCGCATCCGTCGCGGTCGCCCTCGGTCTCACCGCCTGTGGATCCGACTCCTCGGAGACCACCGACTCCGGCACCGCCGGTTCGGGTGAGTACCCCCTCACCATCGAGCACGCGCTCGGCACCGTCACCCTCGACGCGAAGCCCGAGCGCGTCGCCACGGTCAACTGGGCCAACCACGAGGTGCCGCTGGCCCTCGGGGTGGTGCCGGTAGGTATGGCGGCCGCCAACTTCGGCGACGACGACGGCAACGGCATGCTGCCGTGGGTCGAGGAACGTCTCGAGGAACTCGGCGCCGAGACCCCCGTGCTGTTCGACGAGACCGACGGCATCGACTTCGAGGCTGTGTCCGATACGAACCCCGACGTCATCCTCGCCGCCTACTCCGGTCTGACGCAGGAGGACTACGAGACCCTCAGCGAGATCGCTCCCGTCGTCGCGTACCCCGAAGCTCCTTGGGCCACCTCGTGGCGCGACATGATCGAGCTCAACAGCGCCGGGCTGGGTATGGCCGAGGAGGGCAAGGAGCTCGTCGCGAGCCTCGAGCAGGAGATCTCCGACGCGGCCGCCGCCCACCCCGAACTCGAGGGTAAGGCGACGATGTTCCTCACCCACGTCGACACCGCCGACCTGAGCCAGGTCAGCTTCTACACCGCCAACGACACCCGCGCCGCCTTCTTCGAGGACCTCGGACTGGCCACCCCGAAGAGCGTCGCGGACGCCTCCACCGACGACGCCTTCTCCAAGAAGGTCAGCGCCGAGCAGGTCGACGTCTTCGACGACGTGCAGATCATCGTCACCTACGGCGACCAGGAACTCGTCGACGCGCTCGAGGCCGATCCGCTGCTGTCGCAGATGCCCGCCGTCCGCAACGGCTCGATCGTCTTCCTCGACGGCTCCGGCCCGCTCGGTACCGCAGCGAACCCGACGCCGCTGGCGATCTCCTGGGTCCTCTCCGACTACGTCCAGCTGCTCTCCGACGCAGCTGCCAAGACGAACGCGGAGTGACCGCACTACACGACGAGTCGATGCCGAGCGCCCCCGAGAAGGGGCGCTCGGCCATCGGCAATTCCGTCTGGCTTCTCGTTCTGCTCGGTGTGCTCGTCCTGCTGGTGATCGCATCGATCACGATCGGTTCGCGCAACGTCGACTGGGCCGACATCGTCGCGGCCCTCGGCGGCGCCACCGACAACATCGGTCAGGGCGCGATCGCCAAGCGCATCCCGCGCACGGTGCTCGCGCTGCTGGTCGGCGCGGCGCTCGGTCTCGCCGGTGCCGTGATGCAGGGGGTGACCCGTAATCCCTTGGCGGACCCGGGCATTCTCGGCGTCAATATGGGCGCCTCGCTCGCCGTCGTGATCGGCATGGCGTGGTTCGGACTGTGGACGCAGACCTCGATCATCTGGATCGCGATCATCGGTGCCGCCGCTGCTGCGGTGTTCGTCTACACGATCGGGTCGCTCGGGCGTGGGGGAGCGACACCCCTCAAACTCGCCCTCGCCGGTGCCGCCACTTCGGCGGCGCTCGCGTCGTTCGTCACCGCCGTGATCCTGCCGCGCGGCGACATCGCCGGCAGCGTGCGGTCGTGGCAGATCGGCGGCGTGGGCGGCGCGAACTACGACGCCATCTCCCAGGCCTTGCCGTTCTTCGTCGTCGGCTTCGTCATCTGCCTGCTGTCGGCGCGCAGCCTCAACTCCCTCGCGCTCGGCGACGACATGGCCGCCGGACTCGGGGAACGCGTCGCTCTCGCCCGCGGCATCGCCGCGCTCGGCGCTGTGCTGCTGTGCGGAGCGGCGACCGCCATCGCCGGCCCCATCGCATTCGTCGGTCTCGTCGTGCCGCACCTGTGCCGGTTGCTCATCGGTATCGACAACCGGTGGCTGCTGCCCTTCTCCGCATTCGTCGGGGCGGGACTGCTGACCGCCGCCGACGTCGTGGGCCGCATCGTGGCGCGACCCGCCGAGATCGACGTCGGCATCATCACCGCGCTCATCGGGGCGCCCTTCTTCGTGTACATCGTCCGACGGCAGAAACTGCGCGAACTGTGACCGCCACACTCGAGACCACCGACACCGGCATCGACGAACTCGCCGCGAACCGGGTACGACGCGGGCGACGTCGTCGTCTCGTCATCGCCGCGCTCGCGACCCTTGTGGCCGCAGCCTTCGTGGCGAGCCTGATGTTCGGCCGGACCTTCTATCCGCCCGCGGATGTGTTGCGCGTCGTCTTCGGACAGGACGTGGCCGGGGCGACCTTCGCCGTCGGCCGCCTGAGACTTCCCCGCGCGGTCCTCGCGGTGGTCGCCGGCATCTGCTTCGGCCTCGGCGGCATCACCTTCCAGACGATGCTCCGCAACCCCCTCGCAAGCCCCGACATCATCGGCATCAGCTCCGGGGCGAGCGCCGCGGCGGCCTTCGCGATCATCGTGCTCGGCCTCGGTGGTACCGGAGTGTCGGTCTTCGCGATCGTCGCCGGTCTGGCCGTCGCCCTCCTGATCTACGGGCTGTCCTATCGCGGTGGGGTGGCGGGCACGCGCCTGATCCTCATCGGCATCGGCATCGCCGCGATGCTCGACAGCGTCACCTCCTATCTGCTGAGCACCGCGGCGACGTGGGACCTGCAGGAGACCATGCGCTGGCTCACCGGCAGCCTCAACGGTGCGACCTGGGGTGCGACGGTGCCCGTGATCGTCGCGCTCGTGATGCTCGGGCCCGTGCTGCTCGTGCAGACCCGCAACCTGTCGATGGTCCAGCTCGGCGACGACGCGGCGCAGGCACTGGGTGTGCGGGTCGAACGCACACGCGTGTTCGCGATCGTCTCGGCGGTCGGGCTCATCGCGTTCGCGACCGCCGCGGCCGGACCCATCGCATTCGTCGCTTTCCTGTCCGGCCCGATCGCCGCGCGGATCGTGGGACGGGGCACGTTGTTGTTCGTCCCGGCGGCACTCGTCGGGGCGCTGCTCGTGCTGGTCGCGGATTTCGTCGGCCAGTACGCCTTCGGCACGCGCTACCCGGTGGGCGTGGTGACGGGTGCGCTCGGCGCGCCCTATCTCGTCTACCTCATCATTCGCTCCAACCGCGCGGGAGGCTCGCTGTGACCGCAACGCACACCCTGATCGCCGAGAATCTCGAACTCGGCTACGGCAACCGCACCGTCGTAGAGAACCTCGACCTGCAGGTGCCGCCGGGGCGCATCACGTGCATCGTCGGCGCCAACGCGTGCGGGAAATCGACCCTGCTGCGGTCGATGTCGCGATTGTTGTCGCCGCGCGGCGGGCACGTCCTGCTCGACGGCAAGGACGTCCACCGACTGCCCGCCAAGAAGCTCGCCCGCACCCTCGGTCTGTTGCCCCAGTCGCCGATCGCACCCGAGGGTATCGTCGTCGCCGACCTCGTGGGCCGTGGCCGGCATCCGCACCAGCGGGTGCTCTCGCGTTGGAGCCGAGAGGACGACGCGGCGGTCGCCGATGCGCTCGCCGCTACCCACACCACCGAACTCGCCGAGCGTTCCGTGGACGAACTGTCGGGCGGGCAGCGGCAGCGTGTGTGGATCGCGATGGTGCTGGCGCAGCAGACCGACCTGCTGCTGCTCGACGAACCCACCACCTTCCTCGACGTGAGTCACCAGGTGGAGGTTCTCGACCTGCTCACCGACCTCAACCGCGATCGGGGTACGACGATCGTGATGGTGCTGCACGACCTCAACCTCGCCGCGCGGTACGCCGACCACCTCGTCGCGATGGCCGACGGCAGCATCTACGCGTCGGGGGACCCCTCGGACGTGCTCACCGGGGAGACGGTGAAGGCGGTCTTCGGTCTGGACAGCCGCGTCATCTCCGATCCGGTCTCCGGCAAGCCGCTCGTCCTGCCCGTAGGCCGGCACCACATCATGTGATCGTCCATCCGCTACAGGAATGGTCATCCGCTACGGAAATTTTCTGCAGCGGGTAGCAAAAGTCGTAGCGAATGCGCGGGAGAGGCCGGAGGGTTCGTCCTGTTCTCCGCGCGAACTCTGCTCTCCCTGTCTCGTGTCCCTACAATCCGGGAATGGGGAACAGGTCGGTCACCAGTTACGACGTCGCCCGCCGCGCGGGGGTGTCGCAATCGACGGTCTCGCGCGCCCTGCGCGACGACCCGCGCGTCGTGGAGAAGACCCGCCTGCGCATCCGGGCTCTCGCGAAGGAGATGGGGTACGTCCCGCACGTCACGGCCCGGAGCCTGATCACCCGGAAGTCGTCGACCATCGGGATCGTCAGCGGCGACCTGCACAACCCGTCGTACCCGACGCTGGTGAACACCCTGCAGGACTGCTTCGCCCGCAATGATTACCGGGTCCTGCTCATGAGCGACCGCACCGAGGGATCTCTGGAGAAGGACATCCTCGCGTTGCGCGGGGGACTGGTGGACGGCGTCGTGTTCATCTCCTCGCGCCTCGATTCACCGATGGTGTCGGAGATCATCGACTGGAAGATTCCCCTCGTCATCCTCAATCGCGACGTCGACGGTCGGTATGCGCACCGGGTGGATCGGGTCACCTCCGACAACATCGGTGGTGGCAGGCTTGTCGCCGACCATCTGGTCGACATGGGACACACCCGCATCGCCCTGATCTCCGGTCCTCTGGAGAACCCCAGCATCCGATTGCGTGAGAAGGGCTTCCGCGACCGGCTCGAGGAGCGCGGTGTACCGATCGACGAGGGGTGCGTCCACCGCGGTGCCGTCGATGCGGCCACCGGTCTCGCCGGCGGGTTGACGCTGCTGACCGGACCGGATCGTCCCACGGCGGTGTTCTGCGCGACGGACTACATCGCGTACGGCACCCTCGACGCGGCCAAGCGGCTCGATCTGGATGTGCCCGGTGAGGTCTCGGTGGTGGGATACAACGACCTGCAACAGTCGAGCTGGTCGATTTTCGATCTGACGACCGTGCGCCAGCCGCTCGAGGACATGGCGGTGGCCGCCGCGGAGCTGCTGCTGGCGCGGATCGACGGGGACGGGGGACGGCCGGTGCATCGGAACTTCGACGTCGAGTGGGTGCCGCGGGGGAGTGCGGCACCCTGTTCGGTGCCCTTTGCGCAGTCCGTCGCCGATCGTTAACGCGGGCAACAATCCCGTTACCCGTCGACACACATCCGGCAACAACTCCTGAATACATTCGAAGTCACAGCGAGCCAGGCAGTGCCGCCGGATCGCTTCCTCGAATCTCCCCGCCTCTCAGGAGTGAGTGACATGGAAATCGGCGTCTTCATCCCCATCGGCAACAACGGCTGGCTCATCTCCAAGAGCGCCCCGCAGTACATGCCGTCGTTCGAACTCAACAAGACGATCGTGCAGAAGGCGGAGAAGCACGGCCTCGACTTCGCACTCTCGATGATCAAGCTCAAAGGCTTCGGTGGCGAGACCGAGTTCTGGGACCACAACCTCGAATCCTTCACGCTCATGGCCGGTCTCGCGGCCGTCACCGAAAAGATCAAACTGTTCGCCTCCACTCCGATCCTCACCCTGCCGCCGGCGATGGTCGCCCGGATGGCGTCGACGATCGACTCGATCGCTCCCGGCCGGTTCGGTGTCAACATCGTGACCGGTTGGGCGCCAAACGAATACACGCAGATGGGTTTGTGGCCCGGCGACGAGTACTTCGGCTACCGCTACGCGCAGGCCACCGAGTACGTGACGGTGATGAAGCAGCTGTGGGCCGACGGAGTCAGCAACTTCAAGGGCGAGCACTACACGATGGACGAGTGCGTCCTGTCGCCGAGCCCCACCGGAGGCGGGGTGCCGATCGTCGCGGCGGGACAGTCCAAGAGTGGCATGAAGTTCGCCTCCGAGATGGCCGACTTCAACTTCATCATGGGTACCGGGATCAACACTCCGACGGCGATCTCGGATTCGGTGGCGACCCTCGTCGAGGCGGCCGGTGAGACCGGCCGGGACGTCGGTGCGCTGACCCTGTTCATGATCATCGCCGACGAGACGGACGAAGCGGCGCAGGCGAAGTGGCAGGACTACCACGACAACGCCGACCTCGCCGCACTCGGCTACATGGCCGATCAGTCCGCCGCCGACGCCACCGCCGACGATTCCTCCACGGCGAAGACCATCTCGCTTCCCGAGGGCGCGGTGAACTTCAACATGGGCACCCTCGTCGGCTCCTACGAGACCGTCGCGAAGATGCTCGACGAGGTCGCGGAACTCGAGGGCATCAAGGGCATCATGCTCACCTTCGACGACTTCGTCGAGGGCATCGAGAACTTCGGCACCCGCATCCAACCTCTGATGAAAAGCCGCAACACCATCCAGGCCGCCGCAGCCTGACACGAACGACGGGTGGGAGCGCGAGTGTCGAGCCGCGCTCCCACCCGTCCTCCCAGTTCCAGGAGGTTCCTCTTGACTTCGCGCACCCTCGACGTCGCCATCGTTCAGGCCGGCGAACTGACCGAGGACCTCCTCGGCAACCTTGCCGGGCTCGCCGCCCTCGTGCGCGCGGCAGCAGCACCCGACGGCGACGGCACCACCCCCGACCTGGTGGTCCTGCCCGAACTGATCACCACCCCCTACTTCTGCACCAGCCACGAGGTCGACCGCACGTCCTGGGCCGAGACGATCCCCGGTGACGCCACCGACCTGTTCGGCGCACTCGCGCGAGAACTCGGCTGCGCCATTGTTTTCGGAGTCTTCGAACGTACCGCCCACGACGTGACCCACAACTCCGTCGTGATGATCGACGCCACCGGCGAGATCCTGAGCTGGCGCACCTCCGACGGCGGAACACTGCCCGCCTACCGGAAACTGTCGCTGCCGGCGAGCAAGGTCGGCGACGTCGACATCGACGAGAAGTACCACTTCGCGCCCGGGCAGGCGCCCGCGACCGTCGACGCTTTCGGCACCCGGTTCGGGTGCGTCATCTGCTACGACCGCACGTTCCCCGAGAACTGGGCGGTCGCCCGTGCTCTCGGCGCCGAGGTGATGCTCGCGATCGTCTCGTCGCTCGGCACCCGCGAGGACCTCTTCCTCGCCGAACTGCAGACCCGCGCCCTCGAATCGCAGATGTGGATCGTCGCGGCCAACCGCGCCGGCCCGGAGACCCTCAACGGCGTGACGGTCGACTACTTCGGCCTGTCGTGCGTGATCGCCCCCAACGGTGCGATCGTCGCCCAGGCCCCGGCCCATCGTGCGGGGGAGACGCTGCGCTTCGTCCTCGACCTCGATGCGGTCCCCACGCAGCGCGCCGCCTTTCCGCTGACCCGGGACCGGCGCCCGGACGTACTGCGCCTGCTCGCAGACCTCACCGCGGGCACCGTGCGGCCCGCTCCGCTGCCTCGGCCGGCCTCCGCGACGACGGAGGTGCTCCGATGACGACCACCGACTATCCCGACCTCACCGCCGCGTCCGCCACGACCGTCGACGACCTGCTCCCGCAGGCCCGCGCCGACATGGAGCCGCTTCTCGAGGCGGGGCGACACACGCCCCTGGCCCCGGTGCCGGACGGCTCGGCCTGCGAGCCGGCGCATTCCGCGGCGTTGCTGGCGGCGAGCCCGGTCCTCGCGTCGCCGATCGAAGCGCCGGCCTACTCCGCTAGCACCGAGGCACCCGTGCACGAACTCGGCGTCCTCGACCTGCTCGCCGCCTATCGGTCCGCCGCGACCACACCCACCGACGTCCTCGACGCGCTGCGGGCCCGGTGGAGCGACCCGGGATTGTCCGGAGGGGCAATCCTCGCCGTGATCGAGGGCGCCGACGACGCGGCCGCGGACTCGGACCGACGATGGAGCGACGGCACCGCCCGCCCGCTCGAAGGCATCTTCTTCGCCGTCAAGGACATCATCGACGTGGCCGGAGCGCCCGTCACCGCCGGCTCGCGCACCACCGGCGACCGCATCGCTGTCACCGACGCGACTGTCGTCGCACGCCTTCGCGCGGCCGGGGCCATCCCTGTACTCATGACCGCCACCACCGAGTTCGCCTGCGGTGCACCGCACAACGCACGCTACGGTGCCGTGACCAACCCGTGGGACCGGACCCGATGGACCGGTGGCTCGTCGACCGGCTCGGCCGGTGCCCTCGCCGCGCGGCTCGTCCCGCTCGCCCTCGGCACCGACACCGGTGGATCCATCCGGGTGCCCAGCGCCCTGTGCAACCTCACGGGCATCAAGCCCACCTACGGACTCGTGCCGCGCACCGGCGTCGCGTCGCTGTCGTGGACCCTCGACCACATCGGTCCCATGGCACGTTCTGCCGCGGACCTGCGGATCGTCCTGGAAGTGCTTGCAGGGCCCGACGGGTACGACCCTGCCGCCGTCCCGGACGAGACGGCCCGGCAGGTACGGGATGGGCTCGCCGCCACCGGCACCACCGGGCCCGTCTCGCTGGCCGGCGTACGTCTCGGCGTACCTACTGCCTGGTTCACCGAATTGTGTGACGCCGGCGTACTCGCCGCCTGGGAAACCGTCGTGGACACCTTCCGCGAGCGCGGCGCGGAGATCGTGCCCGTCGACATCCCCGATGCACACCGCCTCCACGACGACGTCACGATCGTCATGACCTGCGAGCTGGCCTCCAATCAGGAGGGCTCCCTGGAGAAGTTCGCGCTGTACGACATCGGTACCCAGGTGCGGATCGCGCGTGGACTGGTGCCCTCTGCGGTGGACTACCTGCGGTCGGTGCGCCGGCGCACTCTCGCCCAGCGGGAGACGGTCCGCGCCTTCGACGCCGCGGGTATCGACGTGCTCGTCACGCCGGGTATCGGCGCCACGGCGGCGCGGTTGTCGGACGTGACGATGGAGATCGACGGGGCGCGGTACCCGATGCAGTCGATCGTCGGCCGCAACACCGGCCTGTTCGACTATCTCGGCCTGCCCGCCGTCATGGCGCCCGCCGGCTTCTCCGACGGAATGCCGGTCGGCGTGCAATTGGTGGGACGGCCGTGGGCGGACGACACGTGCCTGCGCTTGGCGCAGGTCTTGCAGTCCGTCACCGACGTCCACGACCGCCGTGCCGATGGATAGCCGTGCTGATGGATAGCACGGCCCCGCAGCGTCATTCGCATCCGTGGCGGGTGTTCTCGGCGACGAGCATCGGGGTCGTCGCGGTATTCCTCAGCCTGAGCGGGTTGACCGTCGCACTGCCCACGGTCGCACGCGAACTCGATGCCTCCGGCGCCCAGTCGACGTGGATCCTGCTCGGCTACATGCTCGTCACGACCGCCCTGATCCTGGTGTTCGGCCGGCTCGCCGACATCATCGGACGACGACCGCTCTACCTCGCAGGACTGATCACCTTCACCGTCGCGACGGGACTGTGCATGCTGGCGCCCTCGGCGGGTTGGCTCGTCGCGGCTCGCGTGCTCCAGGGAGCCGGGGCGGCTGCCATCGTCACGAACAACACGGCGCTGCTCACCGACACCTTCCCGCCGCGGACCCTCGGTCGGGCGCTGGGCTGGAACGCGACGGTCGCGGCCGTCGCGCAGGTGGTCGGACCGGTGATCGGCGGTGCCGCCACTGCAGTCTTCGGGTGGCGCGGGCTGTTCGTCGTGGTGCTGCCCGTGGGGCTGCTCGCGATCGCCGCGTCGATCGCGGTGATTCCGCGGAGTCCCTCCAGGGCGGTGACCCGGGAGCCCTTCGATGTCTCCGGCGCGGTGCTGTCCACCGCGCTGCTCGCCGCGGTCGTCCTGGCTCTCACGCCGGGGGTCGGTTCGATGCCCTGGTTGCCCTGGGCGTGCGGCACGGCGAGCCTCGTCCTCGCCGTAGCGTTCGTCGCGGTGCAGATCAGACGGACCCATCCGCTCGTCGACCTGTCGTTGTTCCGCAACCGGGGTATCGCACTCGTTCTCGCCGCGGTGCTCGTGAATGCGATCGCCACCTACGCCGTGACGCTGCTCGTGTCGCTGTACGGGCAGGCGGTGAGCGGAATTTCCGCGGTCGCTGCTGGTGCGCTGGTGATGCCGGTCGCGATCGGCACCGTCGTCGCCGCGGCAGCAGCGGGATCTCTGATGCTGCGTTTCAGTCCTCGTACGCTCACCGCTGCCGGCATGGGACTCAACGCCGTCGGCCTGCTCGGAGTGGCACTGTTGTTGTCGCCGGACGGCGGTTCACTCGGGGCGACCGCCCCCTTCCTGTTCGTGCTCGGTTGCGGCACCGGACTGTTCATGACACCGAGCACCAGCGCGTTGATGCTCACGGCCCCTGCAGACCGCCGCGGCATCGCCAACGGGCTGCGCTCGACCCTGCAGAACGTCGGCTACCTGCTCAGCACCGCGCTGGCGCTCGTCTTCGCCACTGCCGGCCTCAGCGCCGCTGCCCGCCAGGCCGCCTACGGCGGGACCCTCGGCACGCTCGGCAGTGCGGAGGTGGCGCGGTTCGTCGACAACGTGCGAGTGGTCGGCATCGCGCTCGCCGTCGTCGCCCTGCTCGGTGTCGGTGTGTGTCTCGCCTTTCCGCGCCGGAATCCGGCCGCGACCGTCCACACCCTCGAATCCGTCACCCCACTGAAGGAGTCCGCATGACCATCGTCGATCGTGCAGAACAGGCCGCCGACTACGCCCGCGCCGGTTTCGGGCAGGAGCTCCAGCCCGGAACCCGTCCCGCGCTGGTCGTCATCGATCCCGCCCGTGCCTACATCGATCCCGACTGCCCGTTGTACGCAGGGGTCGAGGAGAACGTCGAGGCGATGCGCACCCTGCTCACTTCTGCGCGCGAAGCCGGAATCCCGGTGGTGATCACCGAGGTTCGTCTGCGTGCCGACGGTGCCGACGCCGGGGTGTTCTTCAAGAAGTCGGGCACTCTCGTCGCGTTCTGCGAAGGCAGTCCGTACGGAGAGTTGATCGAGGGTCTCGAACCGACGTGCGCGGAAATGCTGGTGACGAAGAAGTATCCGAGTGCGTTCTTCGGGACCACTCTCAATTCGCACCTCACGTCGCTCGGCGTGGACACCGTGCTCATCGCCGGGTTGTCCACCAGCGGTTGCGTCCGCGCGACGACGCTGGATGCGATGCAGCACGGCTTCGTTCCGGTCGTCGTGGAAGACGCTGTGGGGGATCGTGATCCGGCGATCCATTCGTCGAACCTGTTCGACATGCAGCAGAAGATGGCGGAGGTGTGGCCGCTCGCCCGGGCACGGGAGTACCTGAAGACGATTTCCGCACGCAATTAACACGATCGAACCAAGGGTGTCGCCGCACGCAACACGCTGCGGATACATTCGAAGTCATCGCCTTCCCCAGCCGGTCCCGCAACGACGCGGCCGCTTCTTCTTCGGCACCCTCCTCATCCCCTCAGGAGAATCCATGCGTCATTCCCTCCCGGCCGCGCCGCGATCGCCGCGCTCGCCTTCTCGGCTGTCTTCGGTCTCGCCGCGTGCAGCAGTGAGGGTTCGGGTGGCGGCGAGGTGTCCGACGCCGACGTCACCGCCGGAATCGAGTACGCCCGCGCCCAGCTCGCCCTGTACGAGGCGGACCCGGAGTTCACGCTCGAGGCCGAGCCGTTCCCGATGAAGGACATCGCCGGCAAGACGATCTTCGCGATCCCCACCAACAGCGAGAACCCGTACAACGTCGCCGTCGACGAGGAATCGAAGAAGGTCGCCGAAAGCTACGGCGCCACCTGGATCGAGTACACGAACCAGGGCCAGCCCGCCCAGTGGGCCACCGGTGTCGAACAGGCCGTGAACCAGAAGGTCGACCTCATCATCCTGTCGCAGGGTGTCGACGCATCCCTCATCAAGCCGGCGCTCGAAAAGGCCGACGCTGCCGGGATTCCTGTTCTGCTCACCCATACGATCCTGCGCGGCGAACCGGTACCCGCAGATCTCGACGGACTGATCGACGCCACCACCGACGCCCCGCTCTCCGAGGCCAACCGCCTCACCGTCGACTGGATGATCGACCGCACCGAAGGCGAAGGCAACGCGCTCATCATCACCTCCAACGAGGTTCCCCCGGCAAAGGCCGAGGTGGCCGCCATGGAGGACGAGATCGCGCAGTACTGCCCGAAGTGCACCTACAAGATCGTCAATGTCCCGGTCACGGAGTGGGCCACCAAGATCCAGTCCGAGGTGCAGTCCGCACTCTCCGCCGACCCGAACATCAACTTCATCCTGCCCATCTACGATTCGATGTCGCTCTACGCCCAGTCGGGCATCAAGGCCGCGGGCAAGACCGGCCAGGTCGAGATCTCCTCGGTCAACGGCACCCCCGCCGTCCTCAAGATCCAGCAGGACGACGGCATCGTCACCATGAACGTCGGTGAATCCATTCCGTGGCTCGCATGGGCGACGATGGACCAGGCCGGTCGCCTCCTGCTCGGCTACGACCCCGTCCCGAACGGCGCACAGGAAACCCCGCTCAAGCTCATCACCGCCGAGAACATCGACGAGACCGGCACCCCGCCGCAGCCCGACAAGGGCTACGGCACGGCATACGTCACCGGTTACGAAGCACTGTGGGGGCCCAGTGAGCAGTCCTGATCCCATCGTCAACATCGTCGGTCTGTCCAAGACCTTCGGTGAGCACACGGTGCTGAAGAAGGTCGGCCTGACGATCCACGCCGGTGAGGTGCACGGCCTGCTCGGGGAGAACGGTTCCGGCAAGTCCACGCTCATCAAGGTCCTGGCCGGCTTCCACGCCCCCGACCCCGGCGCTGCGCTGCAGGTGCGCGGCAGGGACGTGACACTGCCGGTCCCGGCCGGCGGATTCCGCGACCTCGGCATCAGCTTCGTCCACCAGGACCTCGCCCTCGTGCCCGACCTGTCGGTGGTCGAGAACCTCCGCGTCGGACCGGTCGTGGCCGGATCGAGGCCCTGGATCTCGTGGCGGCGCGAGAAGCGCACCGCCCGAGCACTGTTCGAGCGCTTCGGACTCCACATCGATCCCGAGGCGCCGGTGTCGAGCCTGAACGAGACCGAACGCGCCCTCCTCGCGATCCTGCGGGCGACCGAGGAACTGGGGGAGCGCCGCACCCTGCTCGTGCTCGACGAACCCACGGTCTTCCTGCCCCGTGAGGGCACCGACCTGCTGTTCGCCGTCGTCCGCGAGATCGTCGCCGACAAGAAGGCCGCCGTCCTGTTCGTCTCCCACGACCTCGACGAGGTGCTCGACCACACCGACCGCGTCACCGTGCTGCGCGACGGGGTGTCGCAGGGTACGCACCGTACCCGCGACCTCACGGCGACCTCGCTCATCGACCTCATCGTCGGACGCAGTCTCGACTCCGCCGACCCGCGCGTCGCCGGACCCGTCCGCGACTTCGAGGACGTACCGGCCCTCGCCCGGATCGAGGACCTCGAGACCACCACCGTCGACGGCGTCGGGTTCGACGTGCGGCCCGGGGAGGTCGTCGGACTCACCGGCATCGCCGGTTCGGGATACGACGACGTGCTGCCCGCCCTGTACGGGGCGCGGCAGGCTCGTGGCGGGCGGCTGACGGTCGACGACGACAGCGTGGACCTGCCCGCGATGACACCGATCGACGCGCTCGCCCGCAAGGTCGTCTACGTGCCGCCGGACCGCAAGGTCGAGGGCAGCGCACCCGAGCTGACCGTCGCCGAGAACGTCACCCTGCCCGTGCTCGGTACAGGATTCGTCAAACCGCGGGCGCTGAAGGACATCGCGACCGCGCTCGCCGAGCACTGTGACGTCCGGCCACGGGACCCGCAGGCCGTCTACGGGTCGCTGTCCGGCGGCAACCAGCAGAAGGCTCTGCTCGGCAAGTGGCTCCAGACCGACCCGGTACTGGTGCTCCTCGCCGAACCCACCCAGGGTGTGGACATCGGTGCCCGCGCCCGCATCTTCGAGATGTTGCGGGAGACCGCGCGTGGGGGAGCGGGCATCGTCGTCGCCAGCTCCGACTACGAGCAGTTGTCGGTCCTGTGCGACCGCGTCCTCGTCTTCTCCCACGGGCACGTCGTCGCCGAACTCACCGGCGACAACCTCTCCAAGCATCACATCTCGGACAGTGTTCTCGGTCTGACCCGACAGGAAGTGATCGCCTGATGTCCGTCACCATCGACAAGAGCACCACCGCGAAAACCGCATCCACCGAATCGGATCCCGCGCGCCCCCGTCGCTCTCTCGGTCCGCTGTTCGAGAAGTACGCGCTCGTCCTGGCACTGATCGCCGTCATCGTCGTGTTCAGTGCCCTGCGACCCGAGACCTACCCGACCGCCAACAACCTGCAGAACATCCTCGGATCCCAGGCCGTCCTGCTCGTCCTGGCCCTGGGGCTCATCGTCCCGCTCACCGCCGGTGAGTTCGACCTGTCGGCCGTGTCGACGATGTCGCTGGCCGCCATGACGATCGCGGTACTGAACGTGCAACACGGCTGGTCGCTGCTGCCGGCCATCGCCGTCGCCGTACTCGCGTGCCTCGTCGTCGGCCTGATCAACGCACTGCTGGTCGTGCGATTGCAGATCGACTCGTTCATCGCGACCCTCGGCAGCGGCACCGTCGTCCTCGGTGTGGTGCAGTGGATCTCCGACTCGACCTCGGTCACCGGTGTCGACGCCGCACTCGTGGACGCCACCATCGGCACCCGCATCTTCGGGGTGTCGCTGCAGTTCTACTACGCCCTCGCCCTGGTGCTGATCATGGCGGTGGTCTTCCAGTACACCCCGATCGGACGCCGACTGCTCTTCGTCGGACGCGGTGCCCAGGTGGCCCGGCTCAGCGGCCTGCACGTCGACCGCATCCGCGGCGGCGCACTCGTCACCTCCGCGCTCGTCGCGGCTCTGGCCGGCATCGTCTACGCCGGCATGCTCGGTGGCGCCGACCCGTCTTCGGGCCAGTCGTTCATGCTGCCCGCCTTCGCGGCCGCCTTCCTCGGCGCCACCGCGATCGTCCCCGGCCGCTTCAACGCGTTCGGCACGCTGGTCGCGGTGTACTTCCTCGTCGCCGGGGTGGTCGGCCTGCAGATGCTCGGTGTCGCCAGCTTCGTCCAGCAGTTGTTCTACGGCGGCGCACTGGTGGTCGCGGTCGCGCTGTCCGGCGCGGTGCGGCGCCGCACGGCGTCACGCTCCACGCGCTGAGACGGGCCGCGAGATCGTCGAATGCGAGTGCCTCGTCGTATTGCGCGGCTGTCACGGTTGCGCAACACGGCGGGGCACTCGTCCCGTATCAGGACGAACGCTCCGGAACCCCGCTCCGAAGACTCGCGCAACGCGCGCGTTACCGCTACGGAACCGAATCGCCGCCGCTCACCGACGACACTTCACACGCCACCGCGGACATGCGGTCACCCAGTTTCGGAAAGAAAAGGCGGAAGACATGTTTCATCTCGGATGGTTTCTCGGAAGCGGCTTCGGCATCCAGCCCTGGAACCCGGCCGGCGGCGACGGTGTGTACACCGGCGCGAACATGCGGGACTGGATGAAGCCGGACCTGTACGTCGATCTCGCGGCCTCGCTAGAGCGCGCCTGCTTCGACTACATCCTCATCGAGGACACCGCGATGGTCGAGGACAGCTACAACGGTTCCGCGGAGGTGTCGCTCCGACGGGGCTTCATGGCACCGAAGAACGATCCGATGCCCCTCGTGCCGCTGATGACCCAGCGCACCAAGCACATCGGCATCGTTCCCACCGTCTCGACGATCCAGTACCACCCCTATCTCGCCGCCCGCCTCTACACCACGCTCGACCACCTCACCGAGGGCCGGGTGGGCATGAACGTCGTCACCTCGGTGACCGACCGCGTGGCCCAGAACTTCGGCTTCGAGCAACATTTCGACCACGACGAGCGGTACCGGATGGCCGAGGAGTGGGTCGACGTCGTCAAGCAGCTCCAGCACTCCTGGGATGTCGACGCCGTGGTCGCCGACGACGTGAACGGCATCTACGCCGACCACACCAAGGTCCACCCCATCAACTTCGAGGGCAAATACTTCCGTTCGCGCGGCCCCCTCAACACGATCCCCGGCCCGCAGCGCGACATTCCCGTCGTCTCGGCCGGCGGTTCGGTGCCGGGCCGCGAGCTCGCCGCCCGCCACGGCGACACGCAGATGGCGATGTGCAAGACCGTCGAGGACATGAAGGCCTACCGGGACGACATCCACCGCAGGATGATCACCCACGGCCGCAAGCCGAGCGACATCAAACTGCTGTTCCTCGCCACCCCGATCGTTGCCCCCACGGACGCCGAGGCGCGGGAGAAGGCCGAGGCGCTGCGCCGGTACCGGTACACCGATGCCGCGGTGGAGTACAACCTCTGGAACATGAGCTACACGAGCGGCGGGCGCATCGACTTCGGTGCGATCGACCTCGACACTCCGGTCGCCGACATCGACCTGTCCAAGGGCAACGGTGAGCGCTCCTCGATCGCCAACCTCTTCCAGGACACCGAGGGCAAGACCCTGCGGCAGGTCGCGGCCGAGTCGTTCCAGATCACCGACCTCGGTCTCGTCGGCAGCCCAGACACCGTGGCCGCGAAGATGGAGGAGATCATGGACGAGGTCGGGGGTGACGGCTTCCTGCTGTACTCGCCGATGACCCGCCACAGCATCGCGGAGATCGCCGACGGACTCGCCCCCGCACTGAAGCGTCGCGGAGCGATCCGCGACGGATACACCTACACGACCTTGAACGAGAACATCCACGAGTTCTGATCCGGTGGCACCGGTCGAGG
>NZ_JBLWIU010000008.1:25084-74229 GCF_048381395.1 Rhodococcus shunpengi | reverse complement strand
ATCCACCCGATGCGGTCCTCGACCGGTTTCGGCACCTCCGCTGTCCACCGGCCCGTAATTTCCGGAGACCGAGAAGTATGAGAGAGAACGTCATCATGAGAGAGCGAGCCACGCATCCCCGCGCGGTGGGTGGCTCGGCCGGCAACCGCAACACCCTCTCGCGGCGCGTGCACGACATGCTGCTGGCCTCGGTGCACCACGGCATCTACGCCGAGGACCAGGTGCTCGTCGAGGACCAGTTGATCGCCCACCTCGACGCGAGCCGCACCGCCGTCCGTGAGGCACTCCGGAAACTGGCGGACGAGGGAGTCGTCGAACGGCATCCGCGCAGCGGCACGATCGTGGTGAACACGGGAGTGCGGATCGCGTTGGAGGACATCCGTCTCGCCGACGGACCGCCGGACGAGATGGACATCGTCATCACCGAACAGCGCACGGTTCCCAGCACCTCACTGCTCAGGACCCGGCTGTCGACCTCGGATCGTCGCCTGCGGATGGTGGAGAACACGTTCGTGCTGCACGGCACCGTGATCGGTATCCGCACGGCGTACTTCCGGGCGTCCTTCGAAGCGGTGAGCTACGACGGGCGCGCGGCGATGAGCGAGGTCGCCGCCCGGTTCTTCGGACGCACCGTGTCCCGGATCGATACCTCGATCGGAGCGACGACCGCCGACGCGCGCACCGCCCGGATCCTCGGGATCGCCGAGGGTTCCGCGGTCGTCGTACGCAACCAGACCTTCTACGACTCCCACGAGCGGCCCATCCAGATCGCGTTCGACCACTACCGCGCCGACCGTGTCACCTTCGTCCACGGGCGCCCGTCGACCGCGGCGGTCGCCTCGCCGCACCTGCACGCGACCGGCGGGCAGGACCCGGAGCGACACCACCCCTTACGCTGAGGGACATCGGAGTCGAGTGGGATTGTCCTCGTAATGATTTCGAAACGCCGATGGGATAGAAACGACCCATGACCGGCATGGAGCCCGGTCGGTGTTCCAGGAGGCACAGTGCAGCAGGACATGCGTCGCGACGATTCATCAGTGCGAGGTTCGACGAATCAGACCCGCCGCGCATACGGCCTGATCCGCTCGTTGATCAGGTCGGGTTTTCTCGTCGACGACGAACAACTCGTCGAGGACCGTCTCGTCAAGACGATGGGTATTCCGCGGGCCCGGGTCCGGGAGGCGCTTCAGCAACTCGCGGCCGACGGACTGGTCGAGCGGCGCCGGCGTACGGGAACCCGAGTGCGGCAGGAGTACTTCCAGGTCCCCGTCGACGACATCCTTCCGTGGCACACCCCGCCCGGTTTCGCAGTGCGGCAGACAGACAATCGCGTGGTGCCGTCGGGGCCGTCCATCAGGACGCGGCTCGGTACCCACGACACCCGTGTGGGACTCGTCGAGCACGTCTTCGAACACGTGACGAGTTCCGGCGTGGAACCGTTGGGGGTGCGGATGGCCTACTACCGCGAGCAGTACGAGCAGCCCAAGGTGTGGCAACGCTGCCCGAGTCTCGCCGACGCCTTCGCACTGGTCTACGGCGTCCCGTTGGGCAAGGTGGACACCGTGATCGACGCCGTCGCCTGCGACACGGACACCGCCCGCGTACTCGGCCTGCGCGAGGGTTCCCCCGTACTCATGCGCGAACAGCTCCTGCGCGATGTGGAGGGGACCGCGCAGGAGTACACCTTCTCGTACTACCGGGCCGATCGGGTGTCCTTCCCGCTCGGCACGGCACCCGAACGGGTGGGGCAGTGACCCGCACCTGACGATCGGCTCGGGAGGACGTGCCCGCATTCCGGAAGGAATGCGGGCATTTTCGTTTTCCGGGGGAGTGCGGCCCCGGCGAATAAGGGAGCGCTCTCGGCGTATTGACCGGATGCCGGATCGAGCCCGGACCCGCCGAGCCCGTCGACCTGCACGAATCGCTCACCCGATGCAGCGCCCGAGAGGGTTACACGGCGAAATCGACGCGCAAATGCGTCGACCAGGCGGCGAAATCGATGCCGCGTTGACTGAGCGTCGTCACTGAGGCGAACGAGTTGTGGTGTCGCCGTGAACTCGATCCCGTGCCCGGCCGATGCTCTGCATCACGGGCGTGTAGCTGGAACCGGAGAACGCATGAAATCGCTCAAGCATACGGCCGTCGGGGCCCTCTTCCTCGGTGCGTCGCTCGCACTGTCCGCCTGCACAGCGGCCACCGACGTCGGGTCGGACGACACTTCGGACAGGGCCCTCTCCGCCTCGGCGCAGGAATGCGTCGACGGCGTGCAGGCGCGTCTCGCCACCGCGACCGCTCCGTCCGAGCTGATCGCCCCGACCGCACCCCTGGACCTCGCCGCGCTCCAGGGCGACACCATCTGGTTCATCACCGTGACGATGAACCAGTTCTCGGTGGATATGGTCGAAGGCGTCGAGGAAGCCGCCGAGGCCGCCGGGATGAAGGTGGTCCGCTTCGACGGTCAGGGCATGACCAACCGCTTCAACGAAGGCATCGAACAGGCCGTCGCGCAGAAGGCGGCAGGCATCATCCTGGTCGGTATCGATCCGAGCGTGGTGTCGTCGGCGCTGGCCTCCGCCGAAGCCGCCGGCATCCCGGTGCAGAACACCCTCAACTCCGATCCGGACGACGCGGTCCCGTCGGGCATGTACGGCAACCTCACCGCGGACTTCAGCGCCGACGGGGCGATGGCCGCCGATTGGGTCATGGCCGACAGCGGCTGCGCCGGGAACCTGGCGATCATCTCGTCCACCTCGGTCACCGTGTGGGACTACCTTGCCCAGGGCGCGAAGTCGCAGATCGAGGCGGAATGCCCCGACTGCACCGTGACGATCATCGACGTCGACGTCGCCAACGTGGCGACCGACGTCGGCAGCCAGCTGCAGACCACGCTGCAGCGCCAGCCCGACATCGACTACATCTTCCCCGTGTGGGACAGCGCCGTGACCTACGTCGACCCCGTGCTGGCCGCGGCCAACTCCAAGGCCAAGGTGCTCAGCCGCGACGGACTGCAGCCGAACCTCGACGCGATCGCGGGTGGTTCCGGCCAGGACATGGACATCGCGACCCCGCCCGCCGGCTGGATCGGCTGGCTGGCCGTCGACGATCTCGCCCGCGCCATCCTCGGTGAGAGCGCTCCGGGCTACGTGATCCCGACCCGCGTCGTCGACGCCGACAACGTGGGTGATGCGAGCGTCGAGTCGATCGCGCCCGAATACTCGGACTACCAGGCGGCATTCGTGTCCGCGTGGTCCTCGGCTCAGTAACCGGCCGAACAGGAGATCCCATGACGACTTCCGCCACGACCCCCGACACGACGCTCACGGAGACTGTATCCCCCGTGACGAAGAGTTCCTCCCGCTTCGACGGGGCGTTCGAACGTTGGGCCCTCGTCGGCGCACTTGGACTGCTCGTCCTGCTGTGTGTCGCCATCCTCCCTCAGTTCCGCACGGCATCGTTGTTCACCACGATGCTCAACGCCCAGTCGCTGGTGCTTCTGCTCGCTCTGACCGCGACGATCGTGCTCCGGCTCGGAGACTTCGACCTCTCCATCTCGCAGACGATGGTGGCGACCGCGGCGATCGTGGCCGTGATGACGAAGAACGGTTATCCGGCCTACGTCGCGATCCTCACCGCCCTGGCCCTCGGCGCGGTGGTCGGAGCGATCAATGCACTCATCGTGGTGCGGGTGGGTGTCGACTCGTTCGTGGCCACACTCGGCTCGTACACGGCGCTGGCAGGTTTCGCGTACCTGATCACCGACAGCCGGATCGTGGCCGGCGTCCCCGACGGTTTCGTGAACTTCTCCCGCTCGCAGTTGCTCGGCCTGCCGATGATCACCTGGTACGCCTGGGTGCTCGTAGTGGTGCTCTGGTACGTCTACCAGCGCACCCCGCTCGGGCGGTACACGGTCTTCATCGGGGGCAACCGCGCCGCGGCACGGTTGGCCGGCATCTCCGTCGACCGCATCCGGACCTCGGCGTACATCGTGTCCGGCCTGATCGCGGCCTTCATCGGCATCTGCTTCGCCGGATACTTCGGAGCGGTCGACCCGAGCGTCGGAGCCCAGTACATGCTGCAGCCCTTCGCGGCAGCCTTCCTCGGCGCGACCGCGATCACCGTGGGCCGGTTCAACGCGTGGGGTACCGTCGCCGCCCTCTACCTGCTGACCGTCGGCATCACCGCACTCCAGTTGCTCGGCGCGCAGACCTGGGTGACCAACGTCTTCTACGGACTCGCGCTCATCGTGTCGGTCACCGCCGCCAAGCTGGTCGGCAAGCGCCGGGCAGGAGCCCGGACATGACGGCACTCAACGTGGTCGGCCTGCGCAAGTCCTACGGCGGCGCGGTCGCGCTCGACGGCCTGAACCTGCACGTCCGCCCCGGCGAGGTCCACGCTCTGCTCGGCCAGAACGGTTGCGGCAAGAGCACACTGGTGAAGTCGTTGACCGGGGTGGTGACGCCGGACGAGGGTTCGGTCGAGGTGTTCGGCCGCACCCTGACCCTGCCGGTGGACGCTCCGCACGAACACGGCATCGCCGTCATCCACCAGGACATCGGGCTCGTCGACGACATGACCGTGCTCGAGAACCTGGGAGCGAACGCCAGGTACGGTGCCCGCCTGCTGGCCCCGGTGCGGGTCGGACGGGAGAAGGCCGTCTACCGGGAACTGATGAACCGGCTCGGATTCGACTTCCCGCTCGACGCCCAGGTGTCGACCCTCAGCCCCGCCGAGCGCGCCCTGCTCGCGGTGGTCCGGGCCATGCGTCTGATGGACGGCAACACCGACGAGCAGCTGTTCATCCTCGACGAGCCGACCGCTGCTCTGCCCCGTCCCGAGGCGTCCCGGCTGCTCGCGCTCATGCGCCGCGTCGCGGACACCGGTGCCGGCGTGATCTTCATCAGCCATCGGCTCGCCGAGGTCATGGAGGTGTGCGACCGCGCGACGGTGATGCGCGCCGGCCGCGACGTCGTCGAGGTCCCGATCGAGGACACGAGCCGCTCCGAACTCGTCGCCCACATGCTCGGCCGGCGCATGGACGACTTCTACCCGGCCCCTCCGAGCGTGGAGTTCGGCGCCCCGCGCCTGACGGTGCGGGGACTCACCGGCCGGCGCGTCACGGACGTCGATCTCACGGTCCGCGCCGGCGAGGTCGTCGGCGTCACCGGCCTTGCGGGCATGGGGCAGGAAGAACTGCCGATGCTCCTGGCCGGGGACGAGAGGCCCACCGCCGGAACCGTCGCGGTGGACGGAGCCGAACTGCGCGCGAGTGATCCGCGGCAGGCGATCGACCACGGGATGACCCTCGTCCCGGGGAACCGGTTGCGTGACGGATGCTGGGTGGAAGGCACCGCCGAGGAGAACGTGATCCTCCCCGTGGTGCACCGGCACCGGCGCTGGAAAGGGCTGGACATCAACGCGATGCGGGAGCGTGCCGCCCGGCTGATGACCGAGGTGAACGTCCACCCGAACCGGCCCGAACTGCCGATGTCCGCCTTCAGCGGCGGCAACCAGCAGAAGGTCGTGTTCGCGAAATGGCTGCAACTGGACCCCAAGGTCCTGCTCCTGGACGAACCGACCCAGGGTGTGGATCCCGGCTCGGCCAAGGACCTGCTCGCCGATGCGATGGCAGCAGCGACGAAGGGTGCGGCGGTGGTGGTGTTCTCCGGTGAACACGAACTCCTCGCGGCCGTGTGCCATCGGGTGCTGGTGCTCCACCACGGCCGCCTGATCGACGAACTGTCCGGCCCGCGATTGACCGAGCAGCAACTGCTCGAAGCGTGCGAGTCCCCGGCGGACGACGCACTCCTGGCAACCCACTGACCCCGCCGTCGGATCCCGACGGCACATACTCCGGGTCCCGCGACGGCGGGACCGCGTTCGACGAAGAGAAGGACCACGAACATGACTGCAGATCCGTTCCGTCTCGGCTGGTTCGGCAACCTCGCTGCCCCCGAATGGAAGTCGCCGTACAGCGGCATCGACGCCACCACCAACTACTTCAACGGTCGCTTCTACGTCGACATGGTCCGGAACCTCGAGCGGGCCGGCTTCGACTTCCTCATGATCGAGGACTCGCTCATGGTGAGCGACATCTACCGCGGCACCGCCGAGATCGAACTCAAGCACGCCCGCTACGCACCGAAGATGGACCCGGTCGTGGCAGCCTCGATGCTCGCCGCCGCCACCGAGCACATCGGCATCATCGCCACCGCCTCGACGACCTTCTACCACCCCTACCAGCTGGCGCGGCAGTTCGCGACGCTCAACAACCTCACCGGTGGCCGAGTGGGCTGGAACATCGTGACCTCGAGCGAGGACCTCGCCGCCCAGAACTACGGCCTCGACAAACTGCCGGAACACGATCTCCGATACGAGATGGCCGAGGAGTTCGTCGACGTCGCGATGAAGCTGTGGGGATCGTGGGAGGACGGTGCCATTCTCGCCGACCCGGAGAGCGGCTACTACGCCGACTACAAGAAGGTCCACCCGATCCACCACGAAGGTCGCTTCTACAAGTCGCGCGGACCGCTGAACGTTCCTCCGGGACCGGGTGGGCGTCCGGTCTTCTGCCAGGCCGGCGGATCGCCGCGCGGCCGCGACTTTGCTGCCAAGCACGCCGACATCATCCTGACCATCCCGCACGGCGTCGAAGGGGCGAAGGAGTACCGCGCCGACATCCGCGCCCGGGCGGCCAAGTTCGGCCGCAACCCCGACGACATCAAGGTGTTCTCGGTGGTGTACCCGATCGTCGGTGAGACGGAACAGGAGGCCAAGGAGAAGAACGCCGCCTGGTACGCCCGCAAGGAACACAACTTCGAGGTCCAGATGGCGCACTTCGCGGCGACCATGGAGATCGACTTCTCCCAGTTCGACCCGGATCAGCCGATCCCGGACGACGTCTCGACCAACGGCCACCAGAGCCAGCTCGAGGTCTGGCGCAAGCAGCTCGGCGGCCGCACCATCCGCGAGGGCTTCAGCGGAATGCGCGTCCAGACCACCGAAATGGTCGGTACCCCGGATTCGATCGCCGCACAGATGGACGAGTTCATGCAGGAGGTCGGTGGCGACGGTTTCCTCATCTACGGACAGCCCATCAGCCGCCAGTCGATCGCCGAGATGACCGACGGTGTCGCTCCCGCGCTGCAGCGCCGCGGTCTGCTGCGCACCGACTACGCCCACTCCACGCTGCGCGAGAACCTCCGCTCGTTCAGCTGATGATGTATCGCATCTATGTCGACACGCCGTGCGGGCAGATTCACGCCCGCACGGCGGGGTCGGGCCCCGAGGTCGTGCTCCTGCTGCACCAGACGGCCTCGTCGTCGGAGATGTACGAGGCGTTCGCCGCGAAGTTCCTCGAGGCCGGTCACGGCGAGCGCTATACGCTGATCGCCCCGGACACTCCGGGCTTCGGGATGTCCTTCGCCCCACGTGAGCAGTACGCCCTGCAGTGGTGGGCCGACGACATGATCGCGCTGCTCGATTCCCTCGGTGTCCTGCACGCGCACCTGCTGGGGCATCACACCGGTGCCGCCATCGCAGCGACGATCGCAGCGTGTCACCCCGGCCGGACCGCGAGTCTGGCGATGGTCGGGGCGGTGGCCATGTCGCCGGAGGACCGTGCCCGGTGGCACGCCGGGGTCACGGCGATGACGCCGGCCGCCGACGGTGCACATCTGCTGACGGCCTGGGAACAGGTCGGAACGATCGATGCGGACCTCGCGTTCGCGCCGGACGTCGCGCTCCGGCATCGCGAGGTGGTGGACAAGCTCCGGGCCGGACTGCGTTGGCACGAAGCGTATCTCGCGGTTTTCTCCACCGATGTCGGTGCTCTGCTGGAGGCCGTCGCGGCCCCGGCGCTCCTGCTGTGTGGCACCTCCGACGTGCTCCATCCCTACGTCCCGGAAACGAGGCGGGCGATCCCACACGCACGGTACGTCCCCCTCGAGGGCGGCGGATACATCCTCGACCAGGATCCCGCCACGGTCCTCGAGCACTACATCGAATTCCTCACCGACGTCTCCGAGGAGGTCGAATGCCCACCAGCCCGATAGCCGTGTGGTTCCTCGAACCCGGCAACGCTGCGACGATGCTCCGCACCGTCCTCCACCTCGATCTCGCCGGTGCCGATGCGGTGGTCCTTCCCGACGAGGCGGACTGCCCGGAGGCGTTGTTGCTCGCCGCAGCGGCCTCACGGCGTGCGCCGCGGATCGGTCTCGTCGCGGAGATCTCACCGTGGAGCCGGCCGCCCTTCCTCACCGCCCGAGCCCTGGGCACGCTCGACGCCCTGACCCGCGGCCGCGCGGGATGGTTCGTCTCCGGTCGCGACACCGGCACCACCTGTTCCGACGACAGTGGACGCTGGTCGGCCGGCACCGCGACCGCAGCGGAACGGCAGGACGCGCTCGCCGACTATCTCGCCGCGACCGCCGCGCTCGGCAACTCGTGGGAGCCCGACGCTCTCGTCGCGGACGTGCCCTCCGGGAGATACGTCGATGCCGACTGCGTCCATGTCACGAACTATCACGGCCCCTACTTTTCCACCCGCGGTCCGCTGAACGCGCCCCGCCCACCACAGGGACGCGCGGTGCGCTTCGCCGAATATCGGCCGAACGCAGCAGAATCGGACGTCGCCGACGTTCTCGTCGTCGGATCCGAGGAGGACATTCCCGGAGCGCGGGCGAGCGCGGATCGCGTGCTGTTGAAAGTCGCGGGGGAGGCCACGGCCGCACCCCCGGTGACCTCGGCCGACGGCTACGCCTTCTGCGGCGTCACCGACGGCCGTCTGCTCGGGCAGGTGCTGCACGAGACGCTACCAGCGCTCGTGCCCGCTCCGAGGGGTGGTCTCCTCCGCGACCGATTCGGTCTGAGCGCATCCGATTTCGAGTTCGTCCCGTATCACGCCGAACAGGAGGTACCGGTATGAACGAGCCGATGACGCTCGGATGGTTCGTCAATTACATGCCCACCGGATGGAACCGGCCCTGGGCAGGACCGGATCCGCGGGCATGGACCGACGGCAGCTTCTACGTGGACATGGCCAAGGCCCTCGAGCGCAGTTGCATCGACTTCGTCATGCTCGAGGATTCGAGCGTCGTTCCGGAGAACTTCGGCGGTGACATGGTCGCGGAGTTCAAGGCCACCGTGAAGGCCCCCAAACACGATCCGCTTCCGCTCGCGGCGGCCATCTCCCAGGAGACCAGCCGCCTCGGCGTGGTGACCACCATGAGCACGAGCCTGTATCCACCGGATCGGCTGGCGCGGATGCAGGCGACGCTCGACGAACTGTCCGACGGCAGGAACGGGTGGAACATCGTCACCTCGTTCGAGGACCTCGCGGCGCGGAACGTCGGGCTGGAGAAGCTGTGGGAACACGACGAGCGCTACCTCCGCGCCGACGAGTACCTCCGCGTGACCTCCGAGATGTGGTCGAGTACCGACGGAATCGACTTCGACGGCCGCTACTACCGGGTGAACGGCCCGGCCGCCCCCATGAGTCGGCAGGAACGGCCGGTCCTGTGCCAGGCCGGCGGATCACCCGCGGGCATGGATTTCGCAGCCGAATGGGCCGACCTGATCGTCTCCGTCCCGGTGGGCATCGACGCCATGAAGAAGTACCGGGACGGCATCCGGGAACGGATCGAACGCAGCGGCGGCGATCCGGACCGATGCCGGGTGCTCTACATGGTCACACCGATCCTGGGGGAGACCGACGCCGAAGCAGCTGCGAAACGCGACCGCATGTACTCGCCGGAGTCGGACAACTTCCTGCGCCGGATCGTCCAGCTGTCCAACATCTCCGAGATCGACTTCTCGACCTACGATCTCGATGCACCGATTCCCTCTGACGCCACCACCAACGGGGCGCAGAGCATCCTCGACACGATGAAGCGGCTGACCGAGGGATCCTCGCTCCGGCAGGTCCTCGAAAGCACCGGCGAATCCACCTCCCTCGACCTGGTCGGAACGCCGGCGACGGTCGCGGACCGCATGGAGGAAGCGATGGAGATCGTCGGCGGCGACGGGTTCCTGCTCTTCCACGGTGGGGGAGGCCTCATCACCCGGCGTTACCTCGACGAGGTGCTCGACGGTCTGGTCCCCGAACTCCAGCGCCGCGGACTCGCCCGCAACGAATATGCAGAGGGCACGTTCCGGGAGCGCCTCGCCCGGTCGGTCCCCACCGGCGGATAGATCGAGTTTTCCGCGGTATCACCGCCGCGTCGCACAGCTTCCGCAGGTGAACGGTCTGCGGGGGCGATGTGCAACGGCGCAATATGTACGCCACATTCCGGTCGCACTCCCGACATACCCGTCGGGTCGAATATCCGGTGACGGGCGGAAAGTCTCGCCCGAAAGGAGATCCACATGAAGGTCACTGTCGTTGCCGGTAACCCGAAACCCGGCTCCCGTACGCTCGACGCCGCCACCGTGCTGGCCACCGCGCTCACCGGGGAGGCCCCCGATCACGTGGTCGACGTCGTCACTCTCGGTCCGGGCCTGCTCGGCTGGGGCGACGACGCGGTGAAGGAGGCGGTCGAGACCGTCGCCTCCTCCGACCTCGTGGTCTTCGCCAGCCCGACCTTCAAGGCCACCTACACCGGCATCCTGAAGTTGTTCCTCGACCAGTTCGCGACCGGCGACGGTCTGCGCGACGTCACGGCGGTGCCGCTCATGCTCGGCGCCGGCCCGGCCCATGCGATGGCGCCCGACCTGCTGCTCAAGCCCGTGCTCGTCGAACTCGGCGCCACCTGCCCCGCCGCGGGGCTGTACCTGATCGATTCCACCTACACCACCGACACCCGGATCGCCGAGTACGCCGAGCGCTGGGCGCCGGTGCTGCGATCCACCATCCGGACGGAGGCACGATGACCACCCTCGCCCTCGACGGCGCCACCCTGCGCCGCGCGTTCGCCCACGTCCCCTCGGGTGTCGTCGCGATCTGCGCCGACACCGGCAGTGAGCGGATCGGCATGGCCGCAAGCACTTTCGTTCCCGTCTCCCTCGAGCCGCCGCTGGTGGCGTTCTGTGTGCAGAACAGTTCGACCACCTGGCCGAAGCTCGAAGCGCAACCGCGCCTCGGCATCAGCGTCCTGTCGTCCGAACACGACATCGCCGCCCGGGTGCTTGCAGCGAAGAACGGCGACCGGTTCGCGGGCATCGAGACCGAGACCCGTGACAGCGGAGCGTTGTTCATCGACGGCTGCGGTGTGCGGATGGACGTGTCGATCGAACAGCAGGTGCCGACCGGCGATCACGCGATCGTCGTGCTGCGCGTGCACGAACTGTTCTGTGATGAAGCCGATCACGCGACGGAGCCGATCGTCTTCCACCGCAGTTCGTTCCGACGTCTGGTGGCGTCGTGAGCCGCATCGAGGCGGCGCTCGACGCGTTGCGGGCGGGTAAGCCGGTCCTCGTCTCGGACGCCGCGGACCGGGAGAACGAGGGCGACGTCATCCTCTCCGCGCAGCACGCGACCCCGGAATGGATCGCGTGGACCGTCCGACACACCTCGGGTCTGCTGTGCGCCCCGATGACCGGTGCCCGCGCCGACGCCCTGGACCTGCCGGCAATGGTCGCCGACAACCAGGATCCGAAGCAGACCGCCTACACCGTCACGGTCGACGCCGCGCGAGGCGTCACCACCGGCATCAGTGCCGCGGATCGTGCTACGACCCTGCGTGTGCTCGCCGATCCGACGGCCACCTCGCGCGATCTGATCCGCCCCGGCCACATTCTGCCGTTGCGGGCCCGCCCCGGTGGAGTGCTCGAGCGTCCCGGTCACACCGAAGCCGCCGTCGACCTGTGTGCACTCGCGGGTCTGCCGCAGGTCGGTGTGATCGCCGAGCTCGTCTCCGACGACGGATCGATGATGCGCATGCCGGAGATCGAAGCGCTGGGAGCGCAGTACGACCTGCCCGTGCTCACGATCGAGGAGTTGATCCGCTACCGCGCGGCGCATCCGTTTCCGTCACCGGTGGTGCCGTCCGGACGGGTCGTGAGGGCCGACGAGGCATCGATGCCGACCCGCTTCGGAACCTTCCGTGCCGTCGGCTATCTCGACCGCCACACCGGCGCCGATCACATGGCGCTCATCGCCGGACCGTTGGGTGACGCCCCGCTGGTCCGGGTGCATTCGGAGTGTCTGACGGGCGAGTCGTTCGCGTCGCAGCGCTGCGAGTGCGGCCCCCAGCTGGATACCGCGCTGGAACGGATCGCTCAGGAAGGCGGCGTCCTCGTCTACCTGCGTGGCCACGAGGGCCGGGGGATCGGCCTGCTCAAGAAGCTCGCGGCCTACCGACTGCAGGACGGCGGCTTCGACACAGTCGCGGCCAACCTCGAACTCGACGAACCGGCCGACGGACGCGAATACGGCGGCGCCGCGGCGATACTCCACGATCTCGGCATCGGCTCGGTGCTACTGCTCACCAACAACCCCGCCAAGATCGCCGGACTCGAGGACAACGGCATCGTCGTCGCGGGGAGGGAGCCGCTGCACGTCGGCGTCGCACCGGCGAACGTGCGGTATCTCGAGACGAAGCGGCGACGGATGGGGCACATGCTGCCCGCGGCGCAGAACTGAACAACATCCTCGCTACACGAACCGGTGTTTGCCCCTGCTGCAGCAGGGGCAAACCTCGTTTCGGCGAGCGAACCCGGACACTGTCGGAATTCTCGAACGCACACTTACCGCGCGTCCTACGGTTGTCGGCATGGGCACGCCCGGCATCGACCAGTGGGTCTTCCACGTCGACCTCGACCAGTTCATCGCCGCGGTCGAAGTGCTGCGCAATCCGGAACTGGCGGGCCGTCCGGTGGTCGTCGGCGGTCGCGGTGATCCGACCGAGCGCGGCGTGGTCTCCACTGCGTCCTACGAGGCGCGGGCGCACGGGGTGGGGTCGGGGATGCCGCTGCGGGTCGCTGCGCGCAAGATCCCCGACGCGGTCTTCCTCCCTGTCGACGCCGATACCTACAACGAGGTATCGCAGGTCGTGATGGACACCCTCCGCGGCTTCGGCACGGTCGTCGACGTGCTCGGATGGGACGAGGCGTTCATGGGCGTGCAGACCCACGATCCGGAGGCGTTCGCGCGCGAGGTGCAGGCCGCCGTGCTCGACGCAACCGGGCTGCACTGTTCCGTCGGGGTCGGCGACAACGTCCTGCGCGCGAAGATCGCGACGGGATTCGGGAAGCCTCGCGGGATCTTCCGGTTGACGCGCGACAACTGGTTCGCGGTGATGGGGGAGCGCTCACCCGATTCGTTGTGGGGCATCGGCGCGCGCACGGTGAAGAAACTCGACGACATGGGTATCCGCACGGTCCGCGAGCTGGCGCGTGCCCCGGTCGACGAGATGGCAGCGCGGTTCGGACCCAAGATCGGTCCGTGGCTCGTCGGCCTCGGCGCCGGTGCGGGCTCGACGGAGGTGTCGGCGGAACCGTGGGTGGCGCGGTCGCGCAGCCGGGAGACGACCTTCCAACACAACGTCGGCGACTGGAACGCGATCACCGAGTGCGTGCGCGACCTCGCGGCGCGGGCCGTCGACGACGTCCGAGGTGAGAGGCGTGAGGGAGTGCGGGTCGCGCTGAAGATCCGCTACGCGCCGTTCGTCACCCACACCGCGAGCGTCGCTCTTCCGTCGCCCACCACGGATCTCACGACCGTCACGGACGCGGCCGTCGGACTGCTCGACCGCTTCGATCACGAACGCGAGGTCCGGCTCGTCGGAGTGCGGGTGGAGATGACGCCACCGGAGAACGTGCGGTCGCCCTAACGGCTGGCAGACTGGGCCCGGTGCGATCGGTGACCAGGACACGGGGACCTCTACGACCACCGGAGGCCGCCGCAGCGGCGGTCTTCGGGACGTTGACGGCTGTGCTGTCGGTCGTCGCGGGACTGATACCCGTCGGTGTCGCCCAAGTGCTGGTCGCGCTGCCCGTCGCCTTCCTCGCGGCCACCGGCCGCCTGCGCGCGATCGTCGCCGCGACCGTTGCCGCCGGGGTGGTCGCGCTCGTGGCCGGCGGGCCGTTCGCCGTCGCCGCGGTCGTCGTCCTCTCCGGTATCGGAACACTCGTCGGGTTCGCGCACCGCCGGTGGGGTCACGCCGCGGTGTTCGCGGTGCTGGCCGGATCCGTCCCGGCCGGGTTGCTGCTCGCGGCCGCCGCCTGCGGTCTGCTGCTGCTGTTCGACCGGACCCGGGTGCTGCTGCTCGAGGCCCTCGAAGCGTCGATGCGCGGCACGATCCGGGCGTTCGAGGCGGCCGGTGCAGGCCGGCAGTTCGTCGACACCTGGGACCGGACCCTCGAGATCATGGTGCGGCTGTGGTGGGTGTGGATCGGTGGCGCAGTGCTCATCGGGACCGTGGGCACCGCACTGCTGTGCTTCGGGATCTTCCGCGTGGTGGCCCTCCGCAGTACGTGGGCGACCCGGTCGGTCGACTGGCCCGAGCAGGACCCCACCGCCGACCCGGCTCCACTGCCCGTCGCCCTGCGCCTGGTCGGCTACCGGTATCCGGGAACCGACCGCGACGCCCTGTCGGACATCGACCTCACGATCGAACCGGGAGAGTTCGTCGCGATCGTCGGTGGCAACGGCTCGGGTAAGTCGACACTCGTGCGGCTGCTCGCGGGACTCGAGCCGACCGTCGGCCTTGTCGACCGGCCCGGACCCGTCGGACCGGGACGCCCCGGTGGAACCGCGATGATCCTGCAGCATCCCGAGAGCCAGGTCCTCGGTCGCACGGTCGCCGAAGACCTGCGGTGGGGGATCGACGACGTCGACGTCGAGGATCTGCTCGCCCGCGTCGGCCTCGCCGGGATGGAGGACCGCGCGACGGAGGATCTGTCCGGCGGGCAACTGCAGCGACTGGCACTGGCAGGCGCACTGGCCCGACGACCCGCACTGCTCATCGCCGACGAGATCACCGCGATGGTCGACGCGGACAGTCGCGCGGACCTGATCCGCCTGCTCGCGGACGTCGCGCACGACGGTACCGCGGTCGTGCTCGTCACCCACCTCGACGACGAGGCCCGCGCCGCCGATCGCGTCGTGCACATCGCCGACGGCCGGATCGTCCCGCGGGTCGCGTCGCCCCCACTGCCGCCACCGGTCCCGGCGACCGCCCCGTCCGTCCCGCAGCCTGTCCTCGAACTACGCGATATCACGCACGTCTACGCGTCCGGCACACCCTGGGCTCATACCGCCCTCCGCGAGGTGTCGCTGACGATCTGCCGAGGCGAAGGCGTGCTCGTCGTCGGGGAGAACGGTTCGGGCAAGTCGACGCTTGCGTGGATCGTCGCCGGACTGATGCGCCCCACGCACGGAACGGCCGTCCTGCACGACACCCCGACCGCCGACCTGCACGGGGAAGTGGGCATGGTCTTCCAGCAGGCCCGGCTCCAGCTGCAACGACCGACCGTCGCGCAGGAGATCTCCGACGTGGCCGGGCTTCCGCACACCGACCGCGGTTACGTCGCCGCCGTCCTGCACCGGGTGGGTCTGCGTCCCGAACTCATCGACCGGCCGATCGACCGGCTCAGCGGAGGAGAGATGCGGCGGGTCGCGATCGCCGCCCAACTCGCCCGCACTCCGCGGGTGCTCGTGCTCGACGAACCGCTGGCCGGGCTGGACCTGCAGGGCCGCCGCGAGGTCGTGTCGATCCTCGCCCACCTGCGCGCGGTCGAGCACGTCACGATCATCGTCATCTCCCACGACCTGCACGGCATGGAAGAGGTGTGTTCGCGCACCGTGGTGCTCGAGGACGGACGCATCGTGGAGCAGACGGGAGCGGTGATCGCATGAGTCGCACACGTACGCGGCAGCGCCGCCCCGTCATCCTGCTGCGACCCGTGCCGCGGCAGACCCCCCTGCACCGAGTGTGGGCCGGAACGAAGGTGCTGTCGGCAGCGGCGCTGTCGGTGGCGGTGAGTTTCGCGCCGAGCTGGACCGGACTCGGCATCCTGCTCGCCGTGCTGGTCGTGGGCGTGCTCGTCGCGCGGATCCCCCGCGGGGTGGTCCCGACGATTCCGTGGTGGGTGTTCGCGGTCCTCGCCGTCGGCCTGGTCCTCAACGCCGCGGGCGGCGGACTCGCCGCCTACGTCCGGACGATCCTGCTCGGCGTGGGCCTGCTGCTCCTCGCGTCGCTGGTCGGGTGGACGACGCGACTGTCCGATCTCGTCGATGCCCTGCCGGTCCTGTTCGCCCCGCTGCGGTTGTTGCGGCTGCCCGTCGACGAATGGGTGACGGTGTGCGCGCTGGCGTTGCGGATGCTGCCGACCGTGCGTGCCGAGATGCGCGTGCTGTTCGCTGCCCGCAAGGTCCGCGGCCGACCCGGCTTCCGCAATCCGGCGGGATGGTGGCACGAGGTGATCGACGCCGTCGGCGCGGTGGTGTCGGTGTCGATGCGGCAGGTCCGAGATCTCGGCGACGCACTGTCGGTGCGGGGACCACGATCGGCGACCCGCCCGCCACTGCGACTGCGGATCGGGGACGTCGTCACCGTCCTGGTCGTGGTGGGCGCGTGCACGGCGATCACCGTGTGGGGCTGAGCCGTCAGTTGCGGTTGTCCGAAGCGGTGTCCTTCGACCGCGAGCGGATCCGCTTGACGAGCCCGTAACCGATCACCGCGACGACGACGGCGATCACGACGTACTGCAGCGCCGAGGCATACGGTTCCACGGCGCTCCAGTTCTCGCCGAGCTGATAGCCGGCCAGCACGAAGATCGAGTTCCAGATCAGACTGCCGGTGGTGGTGAAGACGAGGAACTGCCAGATCGGCATCTGCGTGACCCCGGCGGGGATGGAGATGAGACTCCGGAAGACGGGCACCATCCGGCCGAAGAAGACGGCTTTGCGTCCGTGCCGCTCGAACCACGCGGTCGAACGATCGAGGTCCTCGACGTCGACGAGCGGCAACTTCCGCACGACCTTACGGATCCGGTCCTCACCCACCCAGCGGCCGACCGAATACAGGCCGAGAGCGCCGACCACCGAACCGAGGGTCGTCCAGAACAGCGCACCGAACAGGGTAAAACTGCCCAGGCTCGCGGCGAATCCGGCGAGCGGCAGGATGACCTCGCTGGGCAACGGAGGGAAGAAGTTCTCGAGTGCGATGGCGATGCCGGCACCGACACCGCCGAGGCGGTCCATCAGGTCGAGCGCCCATCCCGCGAGACCGTCGGTGGGGGCTGACTGTGAATCCGCGACACTCATCCACCCGACCCTACCGAGGGGGCGTCGAGGTTTCCGCTCGTACGGATCGAAACGGTTCCGGTACGTGTGACCGGGGAGAAGGATGGCGGGGTACTCCGCTCTCCACCGGAGGGCCGATCCGGAAGGTGAACTCCAGTGACGATCGTTGTCGTCGCGGGCAACCCGAAGCCCGCATCCCGCACCCTCGACGCCGGAGCCCGCCTCGCCACGGCGCTTACCGGACGAGAGCCCGATCACGTTGTGGACGTGATCACACTCGGAGCGGGACTGCTCGGCTGGGGCGACGAGAAGGTCGCCGCCGCGGTCGAGACCGTCGCGGCCGCCGATCTCGTGGTATTCGCGAGCCCCACCTTCAAGGCCACCTACACGGGCGTCCTCAAGTTGTTCCTCGACCAGTTCGCCACCGGTGACGGGTTGCGCGACGTCGTCGCCGTGCCGCTCATGCTCGGTGCCGGGCCCGCTCACGCACTCGCGCCCGACCTGCTGCTCAAGCCCGTCCTGGTGGAACTGGGCGCCACGAGCCCGGCGCCCGGCCTGTATCTTCACGATTCGACCTACACAACCGATACCCGTATTGCGGACTACGCCGAACGCTGGTCGCCGGCGCTGTCCGCCGCACTCCGAAACGAGGCCGCCTCATGACCACTCTCGACGGACCGTCTCTGCGTCAGGCATTCGCGCACGTCCCCTCGGGCGTCGTCGCGATCTGCGCGGAGGTGGACGGAGAGCGGATCGGGATGGCGGCGAGCACCTTCGTGCCGGTGTCGCTCGACCCGCCGCTCGTCTCCTTCTGCGTGCAGAACACCTCGACCACGTGGCCGCGACTGTCGTCGCTCCCGCACCTGGGCATCAGCGTGCTCAGCGAGGAGCACGACGGTGCCGCGCGGGTGCTCGCCGCGAAGAACGGCGACCGCTTCGCCGGTATCGACATCGAGAGCCGCGAGGGCGGTGCCCTGTTCGTGTCCGGCACGAGCGTGCGCATGGACGTGACGGTGGAGCAGGAGGTCCCGGCGGGCGATCACGCCATCGTCGTGCTGCGCATCAACGAACTGCTCACCGACGCCGACGTCGAACCCATCGTGTTCCACCGCAGTTCGTTCCGCCGCCTGCTCGCCTCCTGACTCGCAGAGGACCGATTTCGGTGGTTCCACCCCCGCTCAGCGGGGCCGGAACCACCGAAATCGTGTTCACTCCTCGCGTTCGAACGTCACGAGTATTCCCTCGACGCCGCCGGGACCGACCCGTCCCTTGATGTCGGCCGAGGTGATGGCCTTCAGACGCCACCCCTGGCGGGCGTGGTCGTTGAGGATCTTCTCGAGTTTGTCGCCGGACATCTTGCCACCGAACATGCCTTCGCGGATCTCGACCACCTTGTACGAGTACATGGCTCCACAGTACGACCGAGCGGCGAAACTGCTCCGCTATGAGGCGGGGACCTGCGAGAACAGTCCGGCCGGCCGCGACAGTCCGTAGTGGTCGCGGAGTGTGGTGCCCTCGTACTCGGTGCGGAACACTCCACGACGCTGCAGGATCGGCACGACCTCGTCGACGAAGACCTCGAACGAGCCGGGCAGGTAGGGCGGCATGATGTTGAAACCGTCCGCGGCGCCTACCTCGAACCATGCGACGATGCGATCGGCGACGTGTTCCGGTGTGCCGACGACCGTGCCGTGACCGCGGGCCCCGGCCAGCCGGTGCAGCAACTCGCGCAGCGTCAGACCCGGCTCGCGCTCGACGAGGTCGAAGATGATGCGTGATCGGCTCTGCGCTCCCTGCACGTCCTCGGGGCGGGGCAGAGCGTGCAGTGGCACCGGTCCGTCCAGCGGGAAGCCCGACAGGTCGACGTCGTCGAACCGCGCCGACAGGTGCGCCAGTCCGACCTCGGGGATCGACAGGTCGGCGAGATCCTGTTCGATGCGCCGCGCCTCGGCCTCGGTGGACGCCACGATCGGGGAGAGGCCGGGCAGGATCTTCACAGCCTCGGGATCGCGTCCGAACTCGGCGGCCTGCCGCTTGACGTCGCGGTAGAACACGCGCGCATCGTCGAGGTCGACCTGCGCAGTGAAGATCGCCTCGGCGTAACGCGCGGCGAACGCGCGACCGTCGGCGGACGATCCGGCCTGGACGAGCACGGGTCGGCCTTGTGGGGAGCGTGCCGCGTCGAGCGGTCCGCGCACCCGGAAGTGCGTGCCCGCGTGGTCGATCCGGTGCACCCTGCTCGCATCGGCGTAGACGCCGGCGTCGCGGTCGAGCACGACCGCGTCGTCCTCCCAGCTGTCCCACAATGCCGTTGCGACGTCGAGGAATTCGGCGGCGCGGGTGTAGCGGTCGGAGTGGCCGGGTCGTCCGTCGACACCGAAGTTGTACGCGGCGGCGGACGACCAGGACGTCACGATGTTCCAGCCCGCACGTCCACGGCTGATGTGGTCGAGCGAAGCGAACTGGCGCGCAAGGTTGTACGGCTCGGTATAGGTCGTCGAGACCGTGCCGATGAGCCCGATCCGCTCGGTCACCAGTGCCAACGCGGACAGCAGGGTGAGCGGTTCGAAGCTGCTCTGGGCCACACGGTCGTAGTGACGACCCACGGCCGGGACGTCCGCGAAGAAGATCGAGTCGAACTTCCCGCGTTCGGCCGTCTGCGCGATCTCGCGGAAGTAGTGCACGTCGTCGACCCGTTCCGGTGCGGTACCGGGCAGACGCCAGGACGCCTCGTGGTGGCCGGCGCCGGTGATGAACACGTTGAGATGGAGCTGAGAGGGCAAGGCGGACACCTTCCGAAGTCCCGACAGAGATCCTTGCCAGTGCAGTCCATTTCCGACGCGGAGCGAACCGTTGTGATCACGGTGATTCCTGCTGCGTCCTCCGCGGCGGCCGATTGCGATCACCTCGATCACAAGGGTGGTTCGTCCGTGCGGGCACTCCCTACTGTCGGCGGCCATGACGAGCAATCACATGCTTCGACGCCGGACCGGGGTGAGCTGATCGTGGCGACCATCCTCGACAGGACGCGCAGGACCACACCGGACGCGGCGGACACGCCTGCGATGACCGGACCATCGGGACTGATCGATCCCACCGCGATCAGCCGGAAGACCCGCAGTTCGTCCCGCATTCCGAGTTCGGTCCAGCGGCTGCTCGGGCCGGTCCTGCTCGTCGTGGCGTGGCAACTCGCCGCGTCCAGCGGCCTGTTCGGCGAGAACGTCCTTCCCCGACCGCTGTCGGTGCTCACCGCGGCGTGGCGACTGATCGCCGGCGGGGAACTGCAGGAACACATGACGGTCAGCCTGTTGCGGGTCGGCAACGGCCTGCTCATCGGCATCGCGCTTGGTCTGGTCCTCGCGCTGGTCTCCGGATTGTCGCGGGTGGGTGAGAACTTCGTCGACGCCAATATGGAAATCCTGCGTGCCGTACCGAATTTCGCGCTCGTTCCGCTTCTCATCGTGTGGTTCGGTATCAGCGAGACCCCGAAGGTCCTGCTCATCACCCTCGCCGTGGCAGTCTCGATCTACATCAACACGTTCTCCGCGATCCGGAGCGTGGACGCCGGACTCGTCGAGGCGGCACGATCGTTCGGTGTCCAGCGCCGCGAACTGATCCGGCGGGTCATCCTGCCGGGTGCGCTGCCCGGATTCCTCATCGGCCTGCGTCTCGCCCTCACCGGTGCGTGGCTCTCGCTGATCTTCGCCGAGACCATCAACGCCAAACGCGGTCTGGGACGGATGATGAGCGACGCGCGCGAATACTTCCAGCTCGACGTGGTTTTCGTCCTGATCGCCGTCTACGCCCTCCTCGGTCTGCTCTCGATCTTCATCGTGCGGGCGTTGGAAACACGCCTGCTCACGTGGAGGAGGTCGTTCGATGGCAACTGATGTGACCGAACGCACCGCGCTCGATTCCGTCGTCGTCGCCCGCGGTGTGCGGCGCGTGTTCGGCGAGCAGGTAGTGCTCGACGGCCTCGACCTCGACATCGCCCCCGGAGAATTCGTCGCGCTGCTCGGTCGGAGCGGCTCCGGGAAGTCCACCTTCCTGCGGGCGCTGGGAGCCCTGGACCCCGACGTCGAAGGGCATCTCCGGGTGCCGGCGAAACAGGCCATCGTCTTCCAGGACCCCCGGCTGCTGCCGTGGCAGAAGGTGCTGACGAACGTCAACATCGGACGACCGGATAACGCGCGGACCCGTGCCGAGGCGCTCGATGCGCTCGCAGAGGTCGAGCTCGAGAACAAGGCGAAGGCGTGGCCGCGGACGCTGTCCGGGGGAGAGGCACAGCGGGTCGCGCTCGCCCGGGCACTCGTCCGCGAACCCGAACTGTTGCTGCTCGACGAACCCTTCGGAGCTCTCGACGCACTCACCCGGATCCGCATGCACGGCCTGCTCGAGAAGTTGGTGGCCAAGCACCGGCCGGCCGTGCTCCTCGTGACCCACGACGTCGACGAGGCGATCCTGCTCGCGGATCGCGTCATCGTCCTCACCGACGGGGTGATCTCCCTGTCGTCACAGGTCGAGGTGCCGCGTCCGAGAGGTCGCGACTCCAGCGAGTTCGTCGCTCTGCGGCGCCGCCTGCTCACCGAACTCGGTGTCGGCGACCAGCCCGACTCGCGTTGAGTGCGGCCGGTATTCCCACTTGTGTCCGGACAGCAGGTCAGGACGCCTCCCGAGAAGGATCGACTGTGTTTCGTAGTGTTCGCTCGCGATGGCTTGTGGTGCCGTCGCTCGCAGTGTTGTTCGCGGCATCCGCGTGCGGCCTGGGTGGTGGTGATGGGCAGGAGGCCCTCGCCGAGGCCACGATCGCCCACACCGGCGAGGGCATCCCCGAGGGGGTGAAACTCGTCGTCGCCGAGCAGAACGCGTCCCGCTCCCAGCCCCTCTACCTCTCGGGGGCAGGGGAAGATCTCCCGTACGACCTCGAATTCGCCGACTTCAGTGGTGGACCGGCCGTCATCGAGGCGTTGCGCTCCGGTGCTGCCGACATCGGGTCGCTGGGAGAGGCGCCCATTCCGATCGCGGTGTCCAACGGGATCACCGACATCGTGGCGATCGCGCTGGAAGCGAACCCCGGCAGCAGCGGTGGTTACTTCCTGGTGGCGCAGCCGGGCAGTGGCATCGAGACGGTCGCCGACCTGAAAGGCAAGAAAGTCGCCTACCCACCCGGAACGGGACGTCACATGATCGTCGCAGGCCTGCTGGCGAAGGCCGGACTCGACCCGAAGACCGACATCGACGCGGTCGAACTGGCGGGCGCGGAGGTCGCGCCGACCTTCTCCTCAGGAGCCGTGGACGCCGCGATCCTCACGGGCGTGCAGTACTACAAGGTGGGTTCGCCACCCATCCTCGGCGACGGCACCGGGATCAACACCGGGATCAACACCCTGATCGTGCGGAAGCAGACCCTGGAGGATCCCGCGAAGGCCGCAGCGATCGGCGACTACGTCGGACGCTCGGTCGCAGCGAACAACTGGATCGGCCGGCATCCCGACGAGTGGGTGGCGGCTTATCACGTGGGTACCCAGGGGATGACGCCCGAAGAGGGCCGTGAACTGCTCGACCACACAGGCACCGGACGGTTCTATCCGATCGACGAGAAGTCGATCGCCCTGTTCCAAAGCGTCTCGGACGGGCTCTACGAGACGGGCACCATGTCCGTTCCCGTCGATATCTCGCCGTACGTGGACGGCCGCTACAACGACATCGTCGTCGCGCAGAACGAGGCGGACGACAGCGTTCCGGATCCGCTCCCCTGATCCGATCCATCACTGCAATTCCACCGATCGAAGGAGTAGCCGACATGACCCAGGCCGCAACCCGACTCGACGTCATCCCTCAGTCCGGCCATGCCGGAGCCGAGATCCGTGGCGTCGACCTGACCCGCGAACTCGCCGAAGACGAGATCGGCACCATCCGCGACGCACTGCTGAAGTGGAAGGTCGTGTTCTTCCGCGACCAGTTCCTCGACCACGACCAGCATCTGCGGTTCTCGTCGTACTTCGGTAAGCCGACGCCCGCGCACCCGCTGTTCGACTCGATTCCGGACCCGGACTACCCGACGATCTACCCGATCTTCCGCGACCGGTTCAAGGCGCGCATCGCGAACAGCAGCGGTTACGACAAAGTACGCTGGCACGCCGATGTCACTGCGGCGGTCAACCCGCCGTTCGCGTCGATCCTGCGTGCCGAGACCCTCCCGCCCTACGGCGGCGACACCCAGTGGTCGAACGCGGTGGCGGCGTACAACGGTCTGTCGGCGCCTGTCCAGCGACTCGCCGACGAGCTGCGCGCGGTGCACCGCTTCACCCCGGGTGACGGTGCGAAGCCGACCGAGGACTACCTGCGCCGCGTCGAACGTCGCCCCCTGGTGAGCGAACATCCGGTAGTGCGGCTGCACCCGGAGACGGGGGAGAAGGCACTGTACGTCAATCCGGGCTTCACGCAGTACATCTCGGGGGTCTCGCCGCACGAGAGCCGGCGTCTGCTCGGGTTGTTCTTCGAGGAACTCGGCCGTCCCGAGTACACGGTCCGCTTCAAGTGGGAGCCGGGATCGATCGCATTCTGGGACAACCGATCCGCCGTGCATCTCGCGCCGAGCGATCTCGTCACCGAACACGACCGGCGCCTGTACCGCATCACCCTCGAAGGCGACGTGCCGGTCGGACCGGACGGACGCGAATCCGTCGCGCTCGAGGGCGAACCGTTCGAGGCAGTCTGAACCGCGTGACCGCACGGACGGAGCCCGGACCCGGGCTCCGTCCGTTCTTCCTGTCGCTGTTCGTCCCGTCGGCGATCTTCGGTCTGGGCACCGGTGCCGGTGCTCCGATGATGGCGCTGCTCGCCCGCGAACTCGGTGCGTCCGTGCCGGTCGCGGGACTGATCGTCGCGCTGGTCGCGTTCGGGGCGGTCCTCGGCGACCTACCGTCGGGCACGGTGGTCGCGCGCTTCGGGGAACGTCGCGCGATCGTCCTCGGATCGGCGCTCGGTGCGACCGGCGTTCTCGTCTCGTTGTCGGCGCCCACCCCGGCGGTGCTCGCAGTGGGCGCGACGCTCACCGGTTTCGCGAACGCGGTGTGGGGGCTCGCGCGGCAGAGCTATCTCGCCGGTGCCCTTCCACTGCACATGCGAGCCCGCGGTATCTCCGCGAACGCAGCCATGAGCCGGGCGGGTGTGTTCGTCGGTCCGTTCGTCGGGGCCGTCGCGGTGCACCTGACCGGCGTGAGCGGAGGGCTGGTCGTCCAGGTGATCGCAATCGTCGTCTCCGGGGCGCTCGTCGCGAATGCCGCTGTGCCGGAACCGGACAGGTCGGAGCAGCGCAGCGGTGGCGTGATCGCGGTGGCGGCCTCGCACCGGACGGTCCTCGGAACTCTGGGTGTCGGTGCGATGCTCGTCGGCGCGTCGCGCGCCTCACGCGACGCGGTGCTTCCGTTGTGGGCCGATCATATCGGGGTGGCGCCGGCGACCGTCTCGTTGATCTTCGGTGTCGCTGCGGCAGTGGACGTGGCACTGGCCTACCCGTCCGGAGTCCTGATGGACCGGTACGGCCGCCGGGTGACGGCCGTACCGGCGCTGCTGCTGTTCGGCACGGCCTTCCTGATCCTGCCGCTGTCGCAGCAGTTGTGGTGGCTCGTGGTCGTCGCGGTGGTGCTCGGGACGGCGAACGGCATGAGCAACGGCATCGTCATGACGCTCGGCGCCGACGTCTCACCACCGCATGCGCGTGCCGAGTTCCTTGCGGCATGGCGACTCACCCACGACACCGGATCGTTCGCGGGACCTCTCGTCGTGGGAGCAGTGGCCATGGTGTCGCTCGCCGGTGGTGCCACCGCGATCGGGGCGCTGGCCCTCGTCGGCGCCGGAGCGATGTACCGGTACATCCCGCGGTACGTGCCGGTGCCCGTCGCGGTGCCGCAGGATCAGCGCGCGAAGCCGTAGAAGCGGGAGACCCGCACGCGCAGCAGCAACCTGCGATCGGCGACCATCGCGGCCCGGAAGTCGTTCCAGTCCGGATGCTCGCCCTGCACCGCCCGATACAACTCGACGAGCTGTTCGACGGTGTCGTCGTGGGGATCGGCCGCCACCGGCGACAGTTCGGCCTCGCCCTCCGCGACGGCATAGGACCACTTGTCGTCGGAGTCGACGAACAGGCTCACACGCGGGTCGCGGCGCATGTTCCGGGTCTTCGCCCGGTCGTCGGTGATGGAGACGGAGAACGTGCGGGTCGCGGACTCGTACCGGTAGGTGATATTCGACAGTTGGGGTCGTCCGTCGCGCTTGATCGTCGCGAGCGCGGCGACTCCGGTGGGCGGGAACAGGGCTTCGAGTGAGCTCTCGTCGGCCGGCATGGCGCCCAGACTACGGCCGACCGTGCAGAATCGGGGCGGGTATGGGAGCCGAGTACGAAGGGCAGACATGCTGAACTACGCGCGTTACTGCGGAGAGATCGTCGAACAGACGGAACTGCTGGTGGACTCACTGGCCGGACAGGACATGACCACACCGGTGCCGTCGTGCCCGGGATGGAACGTCGGTCAGCTCGCCCGGCACATCGGCTACGGCCATCGTTGGGCGACCGAGGCGGTCCGCGGTGAAGGGGCGATGCCGCGCACCGACCGGGCGATGCGGGAGTTGTCGGACTACGTCGACGAGGATCCGGACGAGCTTATTCCGTGGTTACGGGAAGGAGCGCGCGAATTCGAGGCCGCGCTGCGGGAGGTCGGTCCGAACATGCGGGTGTGGACACCGATCCCGGGCGGCAAGAAGACCCCGGAGTTCTTCGCCAGGCGCTTCGCCCACGAGACCATGGTGCATCGCGCCGACGCCGCGCTCGCATTGGGAGCGGATTTCGAGCCGGCTCACGATCTCGCCGTGGACTGCGTGGACGAATGGCTCGACCTGGCGGTGGTCACCTGGCCACGACTCGATGTCGAACGGCACCGCGCGTTGCACGGACCCGATCGGACGCTGCACTTCCACGCGACGGACACGTCGGCGGAGTGGGTGGTGGACCTGACCGGCGAGGACTTCGCGTGGCGGCATGCCCACGAGAAGAGTGCCGTGGCGGTACGCGGACCGCTGACGGAACTGCTGTTGGTGCTCTATCGTCGGCGCGCTGTGGACACAGCCGACGTGGAGGTCTTCGGCGACACCGGGTTCCTGGCGTCCTGGCTCGACGTCAGTCCCTTCGGCTAGCCCGAAGGCAGAACGCACAGCGGGTGGCCGCACCGCGACGTTGAGGCGCGGCCACCCGCCTGCGAGTCAGACCGACAGGCGCGAGGCCGAGTACGCGTGGCGGATCGCGTCGAGTGCGCTGGTGCAGGGAATATGAGCTTCCTGCAGCGAATGGATCACCTCGGCGATCGGTCCGGACTGCTCGAAGGCGCTACCGGCGGCCACGGCCCAGGCGACTTCGCCGGGCTCGAATGTCCGGGTGGGCTTCCATCCTCGCTGAGGAGCGAGTTCGCGCAGAGTGCTCCAGTGCGCGACCTCGTCCGCATCCGGACGTCCGATGAAAAGTAGGCGGTCGTGTCCCACGATGAACCCCTTCGTTCTTCGTCGTGCTTCGACAGGTAGGTCGTCTTCTCTGTGTGCTTCGTTACATTTACCTGATCGCGAAGCGTCGCAGGTTTATGACGTTCCACTATGTGGTACATCCGCCTGAATCCGAGGGGCTCGCCCGGGAAGTCGGTCATCCACCGCCGTAGCGAGCCGCGAACGCGCCCGGCGTCATGCCCACGACCCTCGCGAAATCCCGGACGAAATGCGGCTGGTCGGCGTAACCGAGGACCGCGGCGACCTCCGACAACGATCCGGGCTTCTCGCACAGGCGACCGGCGGCCTCCTGCAGTCGCCGTCGCTGGATCAGCCACTTCGGGGTCAGCCCGATCCGTCGCTGGACGAGACGTTGCAGCGCGCGCTCACTGAGGCCGAACTCCGCCCGCACCTGCTCGACCCGCAGGACGTCGGAGTTCTCCTCGACGAACGCCACCACCCGGTTGACGAGTCGCCCCTCCTCGTCGATCGGCAGATAGGCGCGCAGCACGTCGTCGAACGCCTCCGTCGCGGCGCGGTGCGACTCGCGAGAGTCCGGGTCGTGCGCCATCGCCTCGCGCACCCGCGTGATCAGACGCGACCCGGCATGTCCGAGGACGTCGGCGAGGTCGACCGCCCGGTCGGTGAACGCCGCGAGCGAGGTGCCGGTGATCAGGGCACCGGTCGCCGGGCTGAGCATGGACCCGACCGCCCAGCCCTCGCCGGTGAGGGTGACCGTGGACAGTCCGTGCTCGACACCGTAGAAGCGTGCGTAGTCGTGTGCGACCACCAGTTGGCAGACCGGATAGCGCAGCACCCGTTGGGGTGCCTCCCGGCCGGCCGGCACCGACCAGACGGGAATCCAGTATCGCTGCATCAGATCCGTGAGGTCGGGCGCGGCGGGATAGCGGTGGATGGTGTGCGAGGCGTCGTGCGGATCCTTCAGGTGGGCACGTTCGGTGTCGTCGCGACCGCCGACACGGTCGGTGTCGTCGCGACCGCCGAGAGGGTCGCCGCCGTCGGGTTTCATCAATACCTCACGCTCGCCGGTCGTCAGTATCGAGTCATGAATACAACAGCACTGCGACACGCAGAGGCCGACAAGCCGCTCACCGACGTGATCTCGTCGCTCCGCGACACCGACTGGGACGTGCAGTCGCCGTGTGAGGGGTGGACGGCACGCGACGTCCTGGCCCACATCATCGACACGCAGCGGGACTTCTTCGCCGGACGCGGCGTCGAGGTGGGCGAGCGGCCCGATACCGACCGTCCTGTCGAGGCGTGGAGGACGCACACGGCACGCATCGCCGAGATCCTCGCCGACGACACACTCGTCTCGACGACCTACGACGGATACTTCGGGCCGACCACGGTGGGCGCGACCTTCGAGCAGTTCTACATCTGGGACATGCTCGTGCACCGCTGGGACATCGCGCGCAGCGCCGGGATCGATGCGACCTTCTCGGCCGCCGAACTCGACCGGATGGAGGCCGGCGCCGACAGTTTCGGCGACGCGCTCTACATGGACGGTGTCTGTGCTCCGGCCGTGCCGGCTCCCGAGGACGCGGACCGTACGACCCGGATCCTCGCGAAGATGGGGCGCCGCACGGCCGCGTCGATCGGTTAGGCCGCGTTATCGTCGGTCGTATGAGCGAAACGATCCGCGTCGCGGACTACGTGCGCGAGGCGATCGCGGCCGGGCGGCCGGTCGTGGCGCTCGAATCGACGATCTTCACGCACGGACTCACCCGGCCACGCAACATCGAGGTCGCGCTCGACGCCGAGCAACGTCTGCGCGATTCCGGGGTGCTGCCCGCGACCATCGGGGTCGTCGACGGGACACCCACGGTGGGTCTGTCGGAACAGCAGATCCGCATGCTCGGCGCGGAGGACGTCCCGGTCGTCAAGCTCGGTGTCCGCGACCTGCCGGTCGCAGCGGCCAAGCAGCTGCACGGCGGGACGACGGTGTCGGCGACGGCGCTGCTCGCGCATCGCGCCGGGATCGACGTGTTCGCCACGGGCGGGCTCGGCGGCGTGCACCGGGGAGCTACGTCGACCTTCGACGAGAGCGCGGATCTCGTTGCGCTGGCGACACTTCCGATCGTGGTGGTGTGCGGCGGCGTCAAATCCGTCCTCGACATCCCGGCGACGCTCGAACGGCTCGAGACGCTCGGGGTGATCGTGGTCGGCTACCGGACCACCCGCTTTCCCGGCTTCTACGTGCGCGACAGCGGCTGCGATGTCGACGAGGTGGAGTCGGCGCAGCGGGCCGCGGAGGTGGCCCGGGCTCGGGACGGGCTCGGTCTGCGGTCGGCGGTGCTCGTCGGGAATCCGGTGGCGGCCGAGGCGCAGATCGATCCGGAACTGCACGACCGCGTGCTCACCGAGGCCGAACGCGCAGCTGCAGAGGCCGGGACGCGCGGGAAGGCGATCACCCCGTTCCTGCTCGACCACATGCACCGGGCCACCGAGGGACGCTCGCTCGAGACGAATGTCGCGGTCTATCGCGGGAACGTCGCGGTCGCTGCGGAGATCGCGCACGCGCTGGCGTCCTGATTCCTCACTGCAGGAGGAAGGCGGCGGTGGACGACGGCAGGGGAGTGCTGCGTCGGCGGTAGATCTCGGCGGGCCGGCCCGTGCCCTCCCTCCGCAGTTCGCCGGTGGGTTCGAGACCGTGCAGGAGATGCCTGCGGAATGTGTCCTTGGGATAGCTGCGGGCATAGACGGTTTCGTACAGAAGTCGCAGGTCGAGCACGGTGAACTGCTCGCCGAGGAAGTTGCCGGGGTCGACCTCGGCGGAGTACCGGCGTCGCAGGTCGGCGACGGCCAGGTCGACGATCTCGGCATGGTCGAAGGCGAGATCGCTGGTCTCGGTGGTCGGCACGAGATGCGCCTCGGCGGGGATCTCGGCGACCGGCACCGCGGCGCCGTGGGCCATCGACAGCACCCACCCGCGGTCGTCGCGCTCGGGATCGTCGAGCATGGCCAGCTGGTAGAAGTCCACGCCCGTGAGCCCGGCCTTGTCGCGCAGGGCGCGTTCGGCGGCCTCGGCGAGTCGCTCACCGGGGTGCAGGAAGGTGCCCGGCAGGGCGAAGTTGCCGTCGGGACGTTCGACGACCAGCACCTTCAGTGCCTCGTCGACGGTGAGGACCGCGACGTCCACGGCCACCGAGGGGCGCGGGTAATCGGTGAGCGACCTGCCGGTCGAGTCGGTCGGTGTGCCCATGGTGGACATTCAATCATTGATGCGCTAACTTTAGCGCAAACTTGAGCGAATAGGGGGGTTCATGAAAACGACCGCAGCACAGAACGACCGGGCCGCCGGAGTCCTGCTCGCCACCGCAGCAGGAGACGCACTCGGGGCGGGATACGAATTCACCTATCCGACGGACGCCACGCCCATCGACATGATCGGCGGCGGACTCGGGCCGTTCGCGCCCGGTGAGTGGACCGACGACACCTCCATGGCCCTCGCCATCGCCGAGGTCTCGGCGACCGGCGTCGACATCGGTGAGGGCGCCGGACTCGACGCGGTCGCGGCGCAGTTCCTCCGCTGGTACGCCACGAACCCCAAGGACATCGGCAACCAGACGCGTGCCGTCCTGCGCGAGGCGGGTCCCACCGCCGCCACCATGACGGCGCGCGCCCGCAGCCTCCCGGGACGTACCGGCGGCAACGGATCGCTCATGCGCACCGCACCCGTCGGGCTCGCCTACCTCGACGACGCCGAGCGGTGCCTGGCCGCGGCACATGCGATCAGCAGCCTCACCCACGCGGACGAGCAGGCCTCCGAGGCATGCCGGCTGTGGTCGTTCGCAATCCGTCACGCCGTCCTCCACGGCACCTTCGACGGCGTGCGGGTCGCGCTGACCCACCTGCCGCGACCCGCCGCACAGCGGTGGACGGCGCTGCTCGACGAGGCCGAGACCGCGCCGAGTCCGCGCGTGTTCGACAACAACGGCTGGGTCGTCCATGCCCTGCAGGCCGCGTGGTGGGCAATCACGCACGCCCGCACCGACGGCCCCGGACACCTGCCGGAGGCACTCGAACTCGCCGTGCGTGCCGGCAACGACACCGACACGGTCGCAGCCATCGCGGGCGGACTGCTCGGCGCCCGGTGGGGTGCGTCCGCGGTGCCCGAGCGGTGGCGTCGCATGCTGCACGGATGGCCCGGTTACCGTGCGGACGACCTCGAGCGGCTCGGGCTGCTCACCGCGCGGAAGGGCTCCGGGGAAGGCGGGGTGACACGGCCTTCCTCCGGGAAGGCGGGGTGACATGGCCTTCCTCCGGGAAGGTGGGGTGACATGGCCTTCCTCCGGGAAGGTGGGGTGACACTGCGGGTCGTCGAGGGGTGAGACTTCCCGGAATCCGCCGGATGCCTCCGCTCGCGGCTGTGATGCGGTAGACACGACCCGTCGGCCGGATACTCGAGGAGGGATCGCACGTGGCTTCCATCGCACTTCCACGCATCATGCGCGTCGGCGGGGGTGCCGTCGACGAGATCGGGGAGGTCGTTGCCGGACTCGGACTCGCCCGACCGCTGGTGGTGACCGACAAGTTCCTGGTCGGCACGGGCGCGGTGGATCGGATGGTCGCGCAGCTCGAGGCCGCCGGACTGCAGCCCGCTGTCTTCGCCGAGACCGTGCCCGACCCCACCACCGCCTCGCTCGAGGCGGGTGTCGCTGCGGTCGCCGAGCACGACGCCGACTGCGTGATCGGGTTCGGTGGGGGAAGCCCGATGGACACGGCCAAGGCACTCGGCCTGCTCGCCCGGCAGGGCGGCCACATGCGCGATTACAAGGCGCCACGCGACAACATCGGTCCGGCGCTACCGGTGATCGCCGTGCCCACCACGGCGGGAAGCGGCTCGGAGGCAACCCAGTTCACGGTCATCAGCGACAGCGAGACCGACGAGAAGATGCTGTGCCCGGGTCTGGCCTTCCTGCCGGTCGCCGCGATCGTCGACTACCGGCTCACCCTGACGATGCCCCCGCGCCTGACCGCGGACACCGGCGTGGACGCGCTCACCCACGCCATCGAGGCCTATGTCAGCAGGAAGGCGAACCCGTTCTCCGACAGCCTCGCGCTGGTCGCGATCGGCACCATCGGACAGGTGCTGCGACGCGTCTACGCGGACGGGCAGGATGCCGAGGCGCGCGAACGGATGATGCTGGCCGCCACGCAGGCGGGCATCGCGTTCTCCAACTCCAGCGTCGCGCTCGTGCACGGCATGAGCCGGCCGATCGGCGCGCACTTCCATGTTGCGCACGGCCTGTCGAACGCCATGCTGTTCCCGGCGGTCACCGAATTCTCCGTGGATGCCGCCGAGTCCCGTTATGCCGACTGCGCCCGCGCCCTCGGCGCGACTTCGGCGGATGCCTCGGATGCGACCGCCGCCGCCGACCTGGTCGTCGCGCTGAAGGAACTGTGCCGCGACGTGGAAGTGCCGACACCGAAGTCCTACGGCATCGACAAGCAGACCTGGGACGAGAGGGTCCCGGTCATGGCCGAGCAGGCGCTGGCGTCGGGATCCCCGAACAACAACCCGAGGATCCCGACGGCCGACGAGATCCGCGAACTCTACGGGCGGATCTACGGCTGAGGGCGGCTCATTCGGGAGCCTGATCGTCGGGCTCGACCTTCTCCGTCCTCACCCGGTCCGCGACGTTGCCGGGCGCACCCTCCTCCTCGCGTTCCTTCTCGACCTTCTGCTCGAGCTTGTCCACGAGATGCTTGATCTTCTGGCCGGTGAGGTCGTCGTTGTCCTCGGGGCGGCCCGAACCGTGCTTGGGGGCGTTGTCCATCGACGTCCGTCCTTCGTTCGTAGGGTGCAGGGGAGCGGTACCCGAGGGCCGGAACCGTCAAACGGGCAACGGTTCTGCTCACGCCGATCACCACCGGCAAGCTCGAGGAGACCGTGCCCGCCGCCTAGCTCATCGGGTCTGCTCGGCCGCGGCGGCGATGTCGGCGAGGTCCTGTTCGAGGGCCTTGCGGGTCGCGCGTTTCGCCAGCGGGGCGAACAAGGTCATCGCGAGCTGCGCGAAGGCCCCGAGCGGTCCGCTCTCCCCGGAGAACTCCACGGTCAGATCCGTGCCGCCCGCCGAGGGGGTCAGGTCGAAGACGGTCCGGTAACGGGCGCCGCGGGATTCGGCGACGACGACGGTGCGCCGCTCCGGATCCACCTCGGCGACCTGCATCTCCTCGGTCGCCGACTGCCCGAACATCACCCGGGTCTCCCGCCATCGCGTCCCCACCTCGTAGCCGGTGCCGTCCAGTCGTTCCACGGCCTTCACCCCGCGCAGGGTGACAGGTGCCTCGTCCAGTGCAGTGAGCACCCGCCACACCGCGGACGGTGGTGCGGCGATGTGGCGGGAGACCTCGATGCGTTGTTCCACTTCTCTCCTCGTGATCGTTCGGGTCAGAGCGGGAGCTCGGTCTCCTGCAACCCGGGCGGAAGGCTACGGCGCCGGAACCATTCGACACCGAAGGCCGCCCGCAGGTGTTCCTCGGGCATGTTCAGCATCGGCCCGAAGTCGCCGATCTGCGACTCGTAGCCCACCATCGCCGCGCGTTTGGCGCCCAGCGTCGTCGACACGTCCACGGCGGTGGTCAGTTCCGATTCCGGCAGGCCGAAGGTCTCGAGGTCCGGTGGGCGCACGTCGTCGGGGGTGTCCGGCAGCGCCGAGAGCAGCCGCATCAGATGGTCCCGGTTCGTGGATGCCTCGTAGACGGCGTCGTGTCCGGTGATCCGTTCGGCATGGACCCCGGCACGGTGGACCTGGACGTGATCGGGATGGCCGTAGCCGCCGTGCGCGTCGTAGATCGTGACGACATCGGCGCGTTCCTGCTCGATCACGGCGGCCAGCCTGGCTCCCACCTCGCTCGGATCGGCGTTGGCGAACGAATTCGGATCGTGGTTGCCGGCGGTGCCGGCCATCCCCGAATCGCCGTATCCGAAGGGCACCACCCGCGCCGCACCCAGCGCCCGGGCCGATTCCTCGAGTTCCTTCGTGCGGCGGGCGGCGAGGGATTCGCCGGGCGCGAGCAGCCCATCGGGATACTCGCCGCGGGCACCGTCGGTGGCGACGACGAGCACGACGCGATGCCCGGCGTCGGCGGCCCGGCGCATCACGCCACCGGTGAGGAACACCTCGTCGTCGGGGTGTGCGTGGAAGCACAGCAGAACGCTCATGGCGTTCATGCTGACACGCTGCCCGTCCGTTGCAGTGGTCAGTCCGACTCGCCGTATCGGGCCGCGAGGTTCTCGGGCATCGGTTCGTGCCGCAGATACTGGCGGGCGAAATCGGCGGTGCCTTGCGTGATCGCCCGCAATTCGACCGGATAGCGGCCGAGTTCGAGTTCGGGAACCTCCGCGCGCAGCAGGGCGACACCCGGCTCGGGGGATTCGGTGCCGAGCACCCGTCCGCGCCGGGCCGACAGATCGCCGAGGACCGCGCCGAGATACTCCTCGGGCACGATCACCCGCACGGCGGCGACCGGTTCGAGTACGCGAACGGTGCTGTGCGCGGCCGCATCCCGCAGGGCCAGCCCGGCTGCCGCCTGGAATGCAGCATCGGACGAATCCACCGAGTGGGCCTTGCCGTCGACCAGGGTGACCTGCACGTCGACGAGCGGATATCCCGTCGTCACGCCCTTCTCGGCCTGCGCGTACACGCCCTTCTCCACGGACGGGATGAACTGGCGCGGAACCGCACCGCCCACCACCTTCTCGGCGAAGACGACCCCGCTGCCCACCGGAAGTGGTTCGACCTCGACGTCGACGACCGCGTACTGGCCGTGCCCGCCGGACTGTTTGACGAGTCTGCCGTGGCCTTTCGCGGGGCCGGCGAAGGTCTCCTTCAGCGGCACCCGATGCTCGACCGTGTCGACCTGGACACCGTGCCGGGTGCGCAACCGTTCGAGGACCAGTTCGGCGTGCGCCTCACCCGTGCACCACAGCGCGAGCTGATGGGTCTCGGGATTCTGCTCGACGCGCAGCGCGGGATCCTCGGAGGCGAGGCGCGACAGGGCCTGGGACAGCTTGTCGTCGTCGGTGCGGGTGTGTGCCTCGATCGCGACGGGGAGCAGGGGAGTCGGGGTCGGCCACCGGTCGAGCGGGACCGGATGGTCGGGGTCGTACAGGACGTCGCCGGGTTGTGCCGTCGCGAGCTTCCCGACGGAGGCGATGTCTCCCGCCACGGCCTCGCCGACCGGGCGCTGTTGCTTGCCGAACGGGCTCGTCAGGGCGGGAATGCGTTCGCGGCTGTCGCGGTCGCCGTCGGCCAGCGCGACGATCGTGTCGGGTCGCAGCGTGCCGGAGTAGACGCGCACCAGGCTGATCCGCCCGACATAGGAGTCGCCGGCCACGCGCACGACCTGCGCGGCGAGCGGACCGCCCGGATCGCACGGCGGTGCACCACGACCGCGCTGCGTCGGTGCCGGGAAACCGGTGGTGATCAACTCGAGCAATTCGACGGCGCCGATCCCCGTCTCGTCGGCGGGGACGGCCGGGTGCAGGGTGCACGCCAGGATCTCGCGGGTGAGTCCTTCCTGCAGGGAGGCCGTGTCGAGTTGCTCGCCGGCGATGAACCGCTCCATGAGTGTGTCGTCCTGGCCGGAGATGGCCTCCACGAGACTCTCGCGCGCCTCGGTGGACACCGGGCACGGACCGGGTTCGCCGTAGCTGCGGCCCGTCAGCAGACCCATCGACCCGATCGGGCGGTCGCCGTCGTAGACGGGATAGAACATGGCCCGGAGGGTGTCCGGTCCCAGACCGAAGGCGTCGTGGCAGTCGGTGAGCATGTCGTCGAAGCTGTGCCGGGCGACGTCGAGTTTGTTCACCACGATCGCGCGGGGGATCGCCTCGTCGTCGCATTCGCGCCAGAGCGCGCGGGTCGCGGCGCTGATGGGATCGGTGGCGGAGACGACGAAGATCGCCGCGTCGGCGGCGTGGAGACCGGCGCGGACCTCGGCGTCGAAGTCGGGATGTCCCGGTGTGTCGATCAGGTTGATCTTGATGTCGTTCCATTCGAGGGGCACGACGGACAGCTGCACCGACCGGCGGTGGCGCTGCTCGATCTCCTCGTAGTCGGACACCGTGGTGCCCTCGGCCACGCGCCCGGCGCGCCCGACGGCGCCCGCTGCGACGGCGAGGGACTCGGTGAGGGTGGTTTTCCCGGAGCCGCTGCACCCCACCAGGGCAACGTTGCGGATCCGGTCGGGACTGTCGGCGGTCGGTGCCTGCCGGCTGCGTGCTGCGGAGCGATCGGGCATCGAGCTACTCCCTCGTGTGACCTGCAGCACAGTCTAGGGCATTCCGATCGTCCCTCCGGGGAGGTTCGCAACACGCGCTCGAGGCTCGCAACGCCACCGGTGACCGATGATGTTGCGAGCCTCGAGGTGCTGATGCGTACCCCGGCCTGCTCAGTACACGTCGCGCACGTACCGCTTCTCGCGCTTGAGGGTGGTGACGTACTCGGCGGCCTGCTCGTCGCTCATGCCGCCGTGCTCGGCGACGATCTCGTGCAGCGCACGGTCGACGTCCTTCGCCATCCGCGACGCGTCGCCGCAGATGTAGAAGTGTCCGCCCTCCTCGAGCCACGCGAACAGCTCCGCACCGTGCTCCTTCATGCGGGTCTGCACGTAGATCGTCTCGGCCTGATCGCGGGAGAACGCCAGGTCCAGGCGCGTGAGCACGCCCGAGTCGACGAACTCGGCCAACTCGTTCTCGTAGATGTAGTCGCAGCCGCGCTTCTGGTCGCCGAAGAACAGCCAGTTCTTCCCCGTCGCACCCCGTGCGCGACGTTCCTGCAGGAAACCGCGGAAGGGCGCGATGCCGGTGCCCGGACCGACCATGATCATCGGTGCGGTGTCGTCGGCGGGGACGCGGAAGGCCTTGTTCTTCGACACGAAGATGCCCACCCTGCTCTCACCGACACGATCTGCGAGGAAGGTCGAGCACACGCCGCGACGCTCGCGGCCGTCGGTGCCGTAGCGCACCGCCGCGACCGTCAGGTGCACCGAACCGTCGCACGCGTTCGGACTCGACGAGATCGAGTACGCCCGGTGCTGCAGCGGGCGCAGCAGCGCCAGGAACTGCTCGGCCGACAACTCGGGGGCGGGATCGAGCAGGAGCACGTCGAGAATGTCGCGGCCCCACAACCATTCGTCGAGCGCGGCCTTGTCGCCGTGCCGCAGCACATAGGTGAGTTCCTCGTTGCCCGTGTGCTTCTCGATCTCCTCGAGGAGATCGACGGACGGAGCGGTGATCTCGTAGTCGTAGGTGAGCAGATGCTCGAGCGTGTCGTCGTGACCCTCGGGGACGCTCGCGCCGTCGAGACCGAGTCGACCGAGGATCGCGTGCACGAGTTCGGTGTCGTTGACGGGCACCACGTTCAGCGCGTCGCCCGCTTCGTATTCGAGACCGGAATCGGCGAGCGCGAACTCGTAGTGCCGGATCTCCTTGGCCGAGTCCTCCCCGGACAGCAGCACGTTCGACGTCAGCACCGCCGGATAGGGATTCTTGCGGGTCCACTGCGACTTCGCCCGGGCCGGTGCCGCCGGTGCCGCGGGGGCGGGAGCACCGTCGCCCACGATGCCCTCGACGGCCGCGACGAGCGGCAGCGTCTCCGCGATCCACGTCGCGGCGAGCTCCTCGAACTCGACGTCGCAGTCCACCCGCGGCACGATGCGCTGCGCACCGAGCTGCTCGAGCCGCATGTCGATGAGCTTGCCCGCCTGGCAGAACCCGTCGTAACCGGTGTCGCCGAGAGCGAGCACCGCGAAGTTCATGCCGTCGAGACGCGGGGCGCTCTCGGCCGACAGTGCCTCCCAGAACAGCTCGGCGTTGTCGGGCATCTCGCCGTCGCCGTAGGTGGACGTGACGATCAGGATCTGACCCAGACCGGCGAACCGGTCGAGGTCCATGTCGTCGAGAGCGCACACGACCGGCGCGAAGCCCTGGGCGCGGGCCGCGACGGCGGCGTCCTCGGCGACGGCTTCGGCATTGCCGGTCTGCGAGCCGTAGAGCACGTGCAGAGCGGGTGCCGAGCCGGCGGTCCCGGCATCGTCGGCGGAACCACCGGAGAACAGGCGGGTCTGCATCCCGGCGACGAAGCCGGAGAGCCACGACCGCTGATCGGCGGTGAACGGAGCGTCGAGGGGAATGAACGGGCCGGTGGTGGTCACGCGGAGACTCCCATCGTGGAGGTGAGGACGTTCGGGACGGCGTTGCGTGCGAACAGTTCCTCGTAACCGGGCAGGCGACCTGCGGCGTCGAGATTCTTGCGGCTCTGCAAGAGGATCCAGCCGTAGGTACCGGGCGCATCGACCGAGCGGACGTTGCGCAGGGCCAGGGCCTGCTTGTAGTCGTTGAGGCGCTTGTCGGCGACCAGCGCTGCGAGCTGCTCGTCGGTGTGATCGGCGATCGCCGCGAGGGCGTAGCGCTCGAGCTTCGCGACGAGGAAGAAGTCCTCGGTGAGCAGCAGATTGCGTGCGGCCTTCTGTACCGCCGGATCCGACACGTCGGTGGCGCCGGGGACCTTCTGCAGCGCCATCTCCTGCGCGGCGGCGAGCACCGTGTAGTTGTTGAGCAGCGCGTACATGGCCTCGGTGTCGGTCGCGTCCGGGGTGACACCACCGGCGACGGGAACACCCGAGCGGTAGTTCTCCTTGAACTTGCGCACCTGGTGCGCGACCAGCGCCGTGGCGACCTCGGCAGCGAGGTCCTTGCGCGACGCTGCGGCGAGGATCTCGTCGAGGTCCTGGTACTGCAGCAGCGCGCGCGGCATGCCGTACGCGAACCGGTGCTGCTCGACCTGCCAGTTGTCGATCAGGAAGCGGGCCTTCACCGAGCCGGTCGCCTCGACGTGCAGGTGCAGCAGCTGCAGCACCGCGGCGTTGTGGATCGCGGCCTGCGGGTCGTCGCCGGTGATCGACCCGAGGACGATCGAGTCGGCGCTGGCCTTGCGGGGGAGCAGGCCCTCGGGGTCGTACTGGTAGACGAACCCGCCCGACATGCCGTTGCCGAAGCCCTTGCCGAACTCGCCGATGTTGAGCACCGCGCCGTTGGTCATGTACTCGCAGGCGAACTCGCCGACACCCTCGACGACGGCGGTGGCACCGGAGTTGCGCACCGCGAAGCGGTCGCCGGCCTCGCCCTCGACGAACAGGCGACCACCGGTCGCACCGAAGAGCGCGAAGTTGCCGATGAGCACATTGCCACCGCGATCGTCGCTGCCGCCACCCGGTGAACGCAGCACGATCTGCCCACCGCACTGGCCCTTGCCGACGCCGTCGTTGGCGGTACCGGTGTGCTCGATGTGCATGCCGTCGTTGCAGAACGCCCCGAAGGACAGGCCCGCCGAACCGGAAGTAGTGATGGTGACGGTGCCGTCGCGCAACCAGCGGCGTCCGCGCTCGTCGTCGAACACGGCCGGCAGGACGCCGAGATCCTCGTGGTTGAGCATGCGCTCGATGTCGATCGCGAGCTGCGCACCGACGCTCTTGTTGTTGTTCGTCAGCTGCACACCGTCGCCGAGCGCGACGGTGAGCTCCATCCCATCGACGAGGGCCTCGCGCAGCCGGGCCACCCACGCCTCGTCGAGCGAGTAGTCCTTCTCCATGTACACCGGGTTGTCGATGTGCACCTCGGGCAGCACCGCGAGCATCGCCCGCAGATCCAGCCGGCCCACGCTCGACGGGTGGTCGAGCAGGTGCAGCAGGTCGGCGCGGCCGCGCGCGTCGCGCAGCGACCGCAGACCCAGGCGGGCGAGCAGCTCGCGGGTCTCGTGCGCGACGTTGAGCAGGTACTGGGCCATCGCCCGCGGATCACCGTTGAACACTTCGGGATTCGTGGTCAGACCTGCCGGGCACTTGACGTTGCAGTTCTTCGCCATGACGCAACCGAGCATCATCAGCGCCGTGGTGCCGAACTCGAAGCTGTCGGCGCCGAGCAAGGCGGAGACGATGACGTCCGACGCCGTCTGGTGCGCACCCGAGCACCGCAGCACGACCTTGTCGCGCAGACCGTTGGCCGTGAGGGCCTGATGGACCTCGGCCACACCGATCTCCGCGGACCGGCCCGCGTACTTCAGCGAGGTCACCGAGGCGGCGCCCGTGCCGCCGGTGTTGCCGGCGACGTTGATGACGTCGGCGCCCGCCTTGGCGACACCCACAGCGATCGTGCCGATGCCCTCCGAGGAGACGAGCTTGACGATCACCCGCACCCGCGCCGCCTTGGCGTCGTGGATGAGCTGGGCGAGGTCCTCGATCGAGTAGGTGTCGTGGTGCGGCGGCGGCGAGACCAGCTCGACGCCCGGGGTCGCACCACGTGCCGCGGCGATCTCCACCGTGACCTTCTTGGCGGGCAGCTGGCCGCCCTCGCCGGGCTTGGCGCCCTGCGCGATCTTGATCTCGATCTCCTCGAGCATCGGATCGGCGAGGTAACCGGCCCATACACCGAAGCGTCCGGACGCGAACTGCTTGATGCGCGAGCCGCGGATGGTGCCGTAGCGGGAGATGTGCTCGCCACCTTCACCGCAGTTCGACATGCCGCCGACCATGTTGGTGCCGTGGGCGACAGCTTCGTGGGCGTTGGAGTTGAGCGCGCCGTGGCTCATCGCGCCCGACGCGAGCGCCGGGGTGATCTCGTGCGGCGGCTGCACCCGGTCGAGTCGCACGCTCAGCGGGGCCTGACGGACCTGCTCGAGATAGCGCGCGGCATCACCGATCGCGTGCACGGTCAGGGTGTCGCCGTAGCAGCGGTGCGAGACGATGCCGTCGCCGAAGCGGGCGACGAGCGAGGCCGCGAGCGCATCGGGGCGACGGTGGTCGTCGGCGAGCGGACCGGTCAGACGCAGGACGAACTCGCTCTCGCCGACCCGCGCGGCGGAGATTCCGCGCACGAGCATCGAGTTGTTGCCGAACCGTGCGAAGCGGCCCATCTCCTTGGTGAAATCCTCGGCGGTGACGGCGAAAGTGACGTCGGCGGGCAAGGCCAGCACGTCGCGCAGCGCCGCGGGACGTTGCGCGCGCTCGTCGGCCATCGTGCGAGCGAACGCGCGGTAACCCGGGGTGATCTCGAAGGCATCGATCTCGGCGGGTGTCAGGGCACGGAAACCGCCGTAGCGGTACGACGCGTCGTCGAGACCGTGCGCGTCGGAGAGGCGGTGCAGCGGCAGCAGACGCAGTGCGTCGGTCAGATCCGGCTCGGCCTCCTTCTCGACGGGCAGGGTGGACGGTTCCTCGGTCATGTCCACGAAGCCGCGTACGGCGGTCGTGCCGAACGAGTGACCGGCGCCCTCGGCGCGCTCCTTGAACAGACCCAGCAGTGGGACGTCCTTCTCGGTCTCGACTGTGAGGGCGCGACGGTGCCAGTCGGCGACGGCCTGCGCGAGGGTGGTGAAACCGACACCGCCGACCGGGGACTTGACGTTCGGGAACCAGCGCGCGAGCACCTCGTCGCTCGTGTCGAGATAGCTCGGCTCGAAGAACTCACCGCCGATGTACGACTCGACGGTGCACAGGCCGACGCGTCCCATCGTCTTCATGAGCGACTTCTCGGCGGCCTTGCGGAACTTCAGGAACGCGGCGTCGGCGTCGTCGCCGAACTTCTCCTCGGCGCGCATCTGCACCGTGAGCGGATACACCGCAGCGGCACCGAAGCCGAGGGTCGCGGCGATGTGATGCGACGAGAACAACTGTCCGGACTCGACGATGACGGACACGCGCAGACGCAGTCCCTCGTCGATCAGGCGCTGGTTGACCGCGGCGACGGTGAGCACCATCGGCAGTCCGGCGCGGTCGGTAGAGACGTGCCGGTCGGTGAGCACGGCGATGCCACCGGATTCGCGAGCGAAATCGGCAATGGCCTCGGCCGTACCGTCGATCGCGGCGGCGAGCGCGGCCGCGTTCGCCTTCGCGTCGTCGAAGACGGGGGAGTACAGCATCTCGAATCGCCGCACCGGGGTGTCGGACTGCTCGCGGATACGCAGCATGTCGAGGTGCGTGAGGATCGGGGTGGGCACCACGATCTGGGTCGCGGACGAGGCGGGAGCACCGCTACCGGGACGGGCACCGAGCGCGACGCGCAGGGTCATGCCGTCCGCCTCGCGGATCGAGTCCAGCGACGGGTTGGTGACCTGGGCGAAGCGCTGCGAGAAGTACTTGGCCACACCGCCTTCCTGATCCGACAGCGCGTTGATGGCGTTGCCGTAACCCATCGCGGAGATGCGTTCCTGACCCGAGGCGAGCATCGGGTCGAGCATGAACCGGAAGGACTCCTGGTTGATGCTGTAGGACACGTAGCGCTGGTAGCGGCCGAGATCGCCGTTGTAGCGCAGCGGGGAACCGGCCTTCTCGGCGGGAACCTCGGGCAGGGCGTCGAGATCGCGGCGGGCCTCGTCGACGAGCGACGCGTAATCCTGCCGGGCAGCAAGAAGTTCGAGTGCCTCGACGGTTCCGTAGGAGCGGCGCGTGCGGTGATCGAAGTACAGCATGCCGCCGGCCTCGATGCGGCCGCGACGCAGCACGGTCTCGGGCGCGAAATCGAACTGACCGGCCTCGGAGGTGACGGCGAGGTACTCCTCGGTCTCCACGGTGCGCAGCGGGCGCAGGCCGAGGCGGTCGAGGCGCGCGCCGACGACGGTGCCGTTGCCGAAGATCAGCGCGGCGGGACCGTCGTTCTTCTCCTCGTACAGCGAGAAGAACTCGAGCATCGCGCGGACCTGCGGCGACAGCTCGGTGTCGTTCTCCCAGGCCGGCGGCATCATCTGCACGACGGCGGTGACGAGGTCGAGGTCGTTGTGGGCGATGCGCGAGGCCAGGGTCTGATCGAAGCGGCAGCTGTCGGACTGTCCCGGCGGGCGGATGATGTCGCGGCCCATCGCGCGGGCGAGGGCGCCCTCGAACAGCCGGTTCTTGCGATCGGTGTTCAGTTCGCCGTTGTGCGCCATGAGGCGGAACGGCTGCGCCATCGTCGGATGCGGATCGGTGTTCGTCGAGAACCGGGTGTGGAAGAACAGGGTGTGCACCGCGTGCCGCGGATCGGTGAGATCGCGGAAGTACGGGATGACCTCGTGAGAGTTCAAGCGGTTCTTGAGAACCTGCGTGCGCGCACTGAGCGAGAGCGGGTACAGCCCGCCCAGTTCCGGCTCGGTGTAGGCGCGGGCCTCGACCTCGAGGAGCACGTCGTGCAGCAGCCGGTCGAACTCGTCGACTGTCTCGCACGCGTCGGGCCGGGTGAAGATCCACTGCCGGATCGGCAGCTGGTATTTCGTTGCGGCAGGACGTAACACGCTGTCGTCGACGGGAACGTCGCGCACCGTGAGCACGGTGACCCCGGCTCCGGCGAGTGCCGACGAGACGAGTTCCTCGGCATCGGCATGCGCCGCGGGATCGGTGGGGAGGAAGAAGTTTCCGACACCGAAGTTCCCTTCCTGCAGGGGCTTTCCGGTGATCTCGGAGAAGAAGGCGACCGACAGGTCCACGTTGATGCCGGCTCCGTCGCCGACACCCTCTGCGGACATGCCACCGCGGTGCGGCACGACGCACAGGGCTTCGTGGCCGCGGGTGAGCACGTCGTGGGTCTGTACGCCGTCCTTGCGGGTGATGAAACCGACACCACAACTGCTCTTGTCCAGCGTGCTGTCGTACAGGCCGGTGTCACTGGCGTGCGTCACGGACGTCCTCCTCGGTGCATCGAATTCGGCGTCGACCGGCAGTGACGATGCGAAGGAGAGGGAACGCGTGGGAAGGCGCAGCTCCTGAGGTGCATAGACGTGTGCCGGAGACGATGTGTGTGAATGCAGACGTCTTTGTCCGAATGCGCCGTGCGTTGCGACGGTGGAGCGCGCGAGCAGCAATGGCCAGTGTAGCGCACGTGTTAACTCCGATGACGGCGGGATACATCACAACCCGCCGGGAGTAAACGCTGTATTGCGGGAGGGGTCTTCGCTACGCTCGCGCCCAACGGCGTCGACAGGCCGGCCTACGAGCAGGGGAGAGCGATATGACCGACATTCTCGACCGCACGAAGATCTACATCGACGGGCAGTGGGTGGACTCCGACGGCAGCGGCCGCATCGAGGTCGTGAATCCGGCGACCGAAGAGGTCGTCGCGGTGGTCGCCGAGGGTGTCGCCTCCGATGTCGATCGGGCCGTCGCCGCGGCGAAGGCCGCCTTCCCGGCCTGGGCCGCGCTCAGTGGCGCGTCACGTGCCGCCTACTTGGAGAAGGTCTCCTCGCTGGCGAACGAGCGCGCCGACGAGCTCACGAGGGTCGTCTCCCAGGACATGGGGATGCCCGCCCACTTCGCGCGTGCCATCCAGGTCGGTATGCCGCTGAAGAACATCGCCGGCTATGCGTCGCTGGCCGGAACGTACGACTTCGACGACCAGGAGATCGGCAACGCCCTGGTCGTGCGCGAACCCATCGGGGTCGTCGGGGCGATCACCCCGTGGAACTACCCGCTGCACCAGGTGGTGCTGAAGGTGTTCGCCGCGCTCGCCGCCGGATGCACCGTGGTGCTCAAGCCCACCGAGGTCGCGCCGCTGGTGACCTATGCGCTCGTCGACATCGTCGACGAGGCCGGCCTGCCGCCGGGCGTGTTCAACCTCGTCAGCGGTTACGGGCCGGTCGTCGGCGAGGCCATCGCTGCGCACCCCGACATCGACATGGTGTCGTTCACGGGCTCGACGCGTGCCGGCAAGCGCGTCTCGGTCGTTGCCGCGGAGACGGTGAAGAAGGTCGCGCTCGAACTCGGCGGCAAGTCGGCCAACATCATCCTCGACGACGCCGACCTCACCGCGGCCGTCACCGAGGGTGTCGGCAAGTGCTTCCTCAACTCCGGCCAGACCTGCACCGCACTGACCCGCATGCTCGTCCCCGCCGACCGTCTGCAGGAGGCCACCGCCATCGCCGAGCAGGTCGCGCGGGCCTACACGGTCGGGCTGCCCGACGATCCGTCGTCGAAGCTCGGCCCGCTCGTCAGCGGAACGCAGCAGGCACGCGTGAAGGCGTACATCGACAAGGGCGTCGAGGAGGGTGCCGAACTGGTGCTCGACGGACGCGAAACCGAGTTCACCACCGGCTACTTCGTCGGCCCTACCGTGTTCACGAACGTCGCGCCGGAGATGACGATCGCCCGCGAGGAGATCTTCGGGCCGGTGCTGTCGATCATCGGATACCAGGACGAGGACGACGCGGTGCGCATCGCCAACGACAGCGAGTACGGCCTGTCCGGCGGGGTCTGGTCGGCCGACCCGGCGCGAGCGGAGGCGGTGGCCCGCCGTATGCGCACCGGTCAGGTCTACATCAACGGCGGCGCATTCAACACCGACGCACCCTTCGGTGGTTACAAGCAGTCGGGTATCGGACGCGAGGCCGGCGTTTTCGGGCTCGAGGAGTTCCTGGAGATCAAGACGATCCTGCGCTGACGGTGCCGCATCGTTTCGTCGGACCGGTCAGTAGTAGACCGCGCCGGGCACGCCACCGCCCACAGCGATCGCGTCGCCGGTGATGCCGATGCTGCGCGGGCTCGCGAGGAACGCGACGACGTCGGCGACCTCGCTCGCGTCGATGAGGCGGTTCACGGAGTTCTTCGCGATCTGCTGTTCGAGTTCAGCTACCGGCGTGCCGGTCTCGGCCGACTCCTCGGCCAGGCGTGCCGCCAGCCGCTCGGTGCGGGTCCGGCCGGGGTGCACCACGGTGACGTTGATGCCGTGAGGGCCGAGTTCGTCGGCGAGGTTCTTCGTCACAGCCGCAACGCTGACGTTCCGGACCGTCTGGGCGATGGAGTTCGCGCTGCGCGCACCGAGGCCGCTGATGTTGATGATCCGGCCCCAGCCCTGTTCGATCAGATAGGGAGCGACGGCGCGTGCGGTGCGCAGGCAGCCGAGGACCTTGATCTCGACCTCGTTGCGCACGACGTCGTCGGTGGTCGCGGCGAAGTCCGTCGGCTTGTTGGCGCTCCAGGGAGTGGCGGCGGAGTTGACGAGGATGTCGACCCCGCCGAGTTCGGCGACGGCCCGCGCGACCAGCGTGTCGACCGAGGCCTGGTCGCCGGTGTCGGTGGGCACGGGAACGATTCGTCGCCCGGTCTCCTCCGAGAGGGTCTTCGCTGCGATGTCGAGATCGGCCGCGGTACGGGCCGCGATCACCACATCGGCGCCTTCGGTGGCCAGTGCCCGCGCGATGGCGTAGCCGATGCCGCGGCTACCGCCGGTGACGATGGCCCTCTTCGCGGTGAGTCCGAGATCCATGCTGCTCCTGTCCGTTCTTCGGGGATGTCCCGACGGTATGCCGACAGGGGAGCGGGCGGCCACGTTTGCGACCGGCATGATGCGAATCGGTGGACGGCTCCGGGTACTGCGACGGCCCCCGCACCGTGTGGTGCGGGGGCCGTCGGTTGTAGGTCTCAGGCCTTGCGGGTGCGGCCGAGGCGCAGCAGCGTCATCGCGAGCGTGCTGCCGTCGGTGCCGAGTTCGGCGAAGCGTCCCAGGACGGCCATTTCCTCGGCCTGTGCTTCGCGGCTCGCGTCGGTGCCCTTCGCGGATGCTCCGGCGCGCTGAACGAGCTCCGAACGCCGCTTGATCACCGCGAGCAGCTGAGCGTCGAGCTCCTTGATCTGCTCGAACAGCTCCCCGAGCTCTGCCTCGGCCGACGAAGCTTCGCCGACGGACGCGATGCCAGGCGAATCAAGCTGGACAGTCATGCAGACTCCTCCGGTCTCGTCTGAATCGTCACAGATTGTGTCGTGCTCACGCCTATAGGTGTTACCGACACGTAGGGAAAAATTCTCGCGAGACTCTCCCATGCGCGTCCTGTCCCTTCAGAAACGGCCGTGACCTGGTTCAACACTCTGATGACCGAGGGGTATGTTAATTGTCACACCGACCGGTGCCAACTCGTGTGCCCGTCGGTGACATCGCGCCCGAAGGGTCCGCATCGGGTCCGCCGCTCGAGGTAGCGTTCCGGCCGACCGGCAGGGCCGAGGACGTCGGGGCTCCTCGGTACACCGGGAGGGGAGACCGATGCGACGACCTGTTGTCCCGTGGGGTGGGCGCGGCACGGAGGCTGCGACTTCCGACACCGATGCGACTACCGACACCGAACCGACTTCCGAGACCGAACCGACGTCCGACACCGATGCGACGTCCGATACCGAACCGCCGAGCGAATGGCAGCACGGCACGCGCAATCTGCACGTGTACGCAGCGGCCGGCGCGGCGGTGCTCGTGGCGGTCTTCGCCGCGGCCCGCGGAGCGGGGGCGTGGAGCACCGATTCGGTGGGTGCCGACCGCTTCTATTCGATCCTGGCGCTGCTGATGCTGCTGACGGCGGCCTTCGGAGCCACCTTCTGGTGGCCTGCCGGATCCGGGGGTCGGCGACCGCCGTCGTCACCACCGAGCCGCACACCGCGGGTCCGGTACGTCGAGACGGCCGGTCGCGGCGGTACCGAGATCGGGGGCCGCCGTCCCGTCTTCGGTCTGCTGCTCGCGATGGTGCTGTGCGGGACGTTCCTCTCGCTCGGCGCCGCCGTGGAGATCGTGGTCGGGAACGAGGGGCTACCCCTCGTGGCGCTGGTGCTGGCGTTCGTCGCCGGGGTGTGCCTGGCCTTCCTCGTGGAGGTGGCACTCGGGCGCATCCGGGCCGGTTCGCTCGTTCTCGGACCGGACGGGATCAGGTTGCGCGGCTGGTTCGTGGAGTCCTACCTGCCGTGGGTCTCGGTGCGGGGTCTCCGTGCGGTCGACCGGGGGTTCCCGGAGATCTGGATCGAGGGGCACGGGTCGGCGGCGTGGGCGCGTCGACGCACGAGTCGGGTGTTCCTCTTCGAGCGCCTGCCGCCCGAACCCCGGATCGAGGTGGACTCACGGCATCTGGCCGTCGATCCCGTGCAGTTGTACCGCTTCCTCGAGTTCTATGTGGAGCACCCTCGCCACCGCCGTGAACTGGGCACACCGGCCGCTGCGGAACGTCTCGCGGAGGGTCCTCCGTTCACCGCCGACGACGAGTGAAAATGATGTAGTCAGTATTGTAGAATGGCGTTTCCGTTCCCGTTCCTGCAACGCGTGTTCGGACCTTCGCGATTGCGGCACTCGGTGCCGTAGCATCGAGTCAGACGCTTCGGGAGGACGCCTTCCCGAAGATCCGTGCGCTCGGCGGTGCCGGCGCGTGGACCCCAGGTGTTCGACCAGATTGGACGAGAAATGACCGCTCCGGAACGCATCGTCATCGTCGACGGCGCACGCACCCCCGTCGGCAGCTTCGGCGGCGCACTCAAGGACGTACCCGCGCACGAACTCGGCGCCACCGCCGTACGCGAGGCGCTGCAGCGCTCGGGTGTCGCAGGTGAGGACATCGACGAGGTCGTCATGGGCTGCATCGGTCAGGTCGGTGCCGACGCCTACAACGCCCGTCGTGTCACCCTCGCCGCCGGACTTCCCGTCTCCACCCCGGCCCTGACCGTCAACCGCCTGTGCGGCTCGGGTCTGCAGGCCGTGTGGTCCGCGGCCCAGGAGATCCGGTGGGGTGCCGCGGAGATCACCGTCGCAGGTGGCGACGAGAGCATGTCGCGCATGCCGTTCTACGACTTCGGTGCCCGCAACGGCTACAAGCTCGGCAACCGCGAGCTCGTCGACGGCACCGTCGGCATGCTCACCGACCCGTTCAGCGGACAGCACATGGGTGTCACGGCCGAGAACGTCGCCCGCGAGTACGGCGTCAGCCGCGAGCAGCAGGACGAGTTCGCCCTCGAATCGCAGCGCCGCGCCGCCACCGACGCCGCGAAGGCCGCCTTCGCCGAGGAGATCACCCCGGTCGAGATCGGTGGCCGCAAGCCTGTCACCGTCACCGAGGACGAGCACCCCAAGCCCGACACCACCCTCGAGGTGCTCGGCAAGCTGCGTTCGGCGTTCATCAAGGACGGGACCGTCACCGCCGGTAACGCCTCCGGCATCAACGACGGCGCTGCTGCGCTCGTCCTGGCCCGCGAGTCGGTCGCCCGCGAACGCGGCCTCGGTGCCTCCGTCGTACTCGAGTCGGTGGTCACCGCGGCGATGGAGCCCGAGCTGATGGGCTACGCCCCGACCCTCGCGCTGGTGAAGCTGTTCGAGCAGAACGGCCTGACGCCGGCCGACATCGACACCGTCGAGCTCAACGAGGCATTCGCCTCGCAGGCCCTCGCGGTGGCGCGCGACGCCAAGCTCGACCCGGAGAAGACCAACCCCTACGGCGGTGCGATCGCCCTGGGCCACCCGGTCGGCGCGACCGGCGCGATCCTGACGCTGCGCGTCGCCAAGGACCTGATCCGCCGCGATCTCGAACTCGGCGTCGTCACCATGTGCATCGGTGGCGGACAGGCACTCGCCGCGCTGCTGCGCCGCGTGTCCTGATCCGGGCACCTCGGAAAGACCCGACTGTGGCGGGCG
>NZ_JBLWIU010000008.1:15618-25077 GCF_048381395.1 Rhodococcus shunpengi | reverse complement strand
CTGTCGCGCCCGCCACAGTCATCTCCGAAACCCGGTCATGTCTCCGGCTCGGTCACGTCGACAGCTCGGTGAGTGGTCGGAGTCGCCGCACGCGGCCGTCCCAGTGCACGCGGGTCGTCACGGCCGCACCGTCGGCGAGTCGCCGGACCTCGTAGACGTCGAGTTCGGGCACCTCGGGCACACAACCCCACAGTGCGTGCCCGGTCATGACGAAGTCGATGTCCTGCCGCACGAGCAGGCCCATGAGTTCACCGATCGTCGGGTCGTCGATCTTGGCGAATGCGTCGTCGAGCAGTACGAGCCGCAGTGCGGTGCCGGTGTCGGGCAGGCCGGAGAGATAACCGTCCGCCGCCGCGAACAGTGCCACGTACGACACGAACCGGGTCTCACCCTGGGATATCTTGGCGCGCGCGGAGATCCGCCTCTCCCGGTCCGGTTCGGGGCCGAGGATGGTCACCTCGACCTCGTGCCAGCGCCGGTAGTCCAGTGCCTGCGACAGGTGCTGCGCGTAGCCGGCGGACGGATCGGCGGTGTGAGCGGATTCCACCCGGCGCCGCAGCATCCCGACCAGGTCGGACGCATCCTCGGGTGACCGTTCGGTGGCGGTGAGCAGCTGCGTCAGCCGCGCCGCGTCGGTGTCCTCGCCACCGGGGCGCCACTCGATCCTCACGCCGATCCCGTGCGTCGTGCGGCTGTCGGCGAGACTGTCGTTCATCGCGGCGATCACCTGTCGTGCCCGCTCGATCCGCCGGCGCAGTTCGTCGGCCACACCGCCGAGCACGAATCCCGTGAATACGTCGTGCTCGCGTTGCGACAGTGCCCGCCGGCCGTCCTCGACCTGCCGGGTCAGGGTGGCCGAGACACCCGTGGGCGTGGTGTCGTCGCCCGCCCCGGCGATCCGGACGCGATGAGCGCCGTGCGTCACCGTGTGCTCGACGTCGAACCGGGCCGTGAGGTCGCGGTCGAACTGTTGCAGCGCGACGAGCATCGCGTTGTCGTCGACTCCCGTGCGCGGCGGCAACGCGGCCAGCAGGGTGCGGGCCACCGAGAGCACGTGATCCGGATCCTCGAGGTGAACGGGAGGCAGAACCGTCCGGGCAGAGGCGGAGTCCGACTCCGGATTCTCCTCGAGTGCGGCGCGCAGTTCGGGCAGCTGCAGGTGAGCGGCGAGCAGTTCGGCGGCCGCGGCGAGTTCGCGACGGTCGCGGTCGAGCCGTTCGCGTGCGGCAGCACATCGCTGCAGCACCTCGGCGACGGCACGGCCCAGGTGGTCGCGATGGGCGACCGTGCGCCGGAACTGTTCGTCGGCGCGTGCCCGTTCGGTCTCCGAATCGCGCAGTTCCCGCGCCAGGTCGGCGGAGTCGACGTCGACGGCCGCCGTTTGCGCCGCGACCACGGCGGCCTTCGCGTGCCATTCGTAGCGGCACGATTCGGCGATCTCCTCCGCGTCGACCCGTTCGACAGTGGCCTGCGCATACCGCTCGGTGGCATCCGTGAACCTGGCGTGGGCGGCGAGGACGTCACCGAGATCGCGTGCCAGCTCGGTGCACAGCGTGTCGGCGGACGCACATCCGGCGACCAGCGCCTCCAGTTCTGGAACGTCGCAGGGCACGCCGAAGTGCTCGCACGCCGTGCGGTGGGCGTCGAGCTCGGCGGTCCAGCGAGCACGCAGCGTCGTCGCCCGCTCGCGCAGTTCCACCGCGGTGTTCGCCGCGGACCGCACATGCGCGTACGCGTGCCGACGTCGTTCGAGCGCGGCGCGCAGGGCGTGCGAGGTCGGCGCGGTCGACAGGTGCGCGTCGATCTCCGCCCGCCGGTGCGCCGCGTCGGGATAGTCGACGCGCAGCTGTTCCACCGCCAGGTCGATCCGGGTGAGTTCGGCGCGGATCTCGTCGAGACGCACCCGCCGTGCCGCGGTCGCGGCCTCCCGGGCAGGCCTGCCGATGCAGTGCGGGGTCTCGGCGGTGTGGCGCCCACGCAGAACGCCGTTGTGCCAGCGGCCGTCCCGCGAGACCGAAGCCACGGCGGTGGCGTCCTCGAATCCGATCGTGTTGAGGACCGCCTCGATCGCCGGGCGCGGCACGTCGGCCTCGGGGTCCGGGCGCAGGACCGTCGACAGGGACTGCGCCGGTGGTTCGCCGCGCGGCGAGACGAGGACCTGGCCGCCCAGCGCACGCAAGCGACCCTCGCCGTCGACCGTGGCGGTGAGGAAACCCGCGGAGAGCAACGCAGCCTCGATCCCGGCACGGTCGTCGTCCCCGAGCGTGTCGACGAACTCGACCGCCCGCCACAGGGGGACACCGTCGGTGCGCACGTGCCAGGGTGCCTGTTCGGGTCCCTCACCGATCGCGTCGAGTGCCGCCTGTTCCCGGACGAGATCCTCGCGCGCGGTCCGCGCCTCACGTTCCCGGCGCTCGCGCTCGGCCGGCGCGCCGGCGAGGTCGCTCAGAGCGGACCGAGCGGCAGCGGCGGGCAGCGAATCCAACTCGGCGAGCGTCGAATCGAGGTCGACGCCCTCGGAGTCCGTCTCGGTGGGGTCGGCGGGGGAGGAGTCGATCAGTGCGTCGAGTCGCGTGGACAGTCCGCGCATCAGGACGACCCGATCCCGCTCGAGTTCCGGCAGCAGAGCCGTCGTGCGGTCGGCGGTGATCCACTCGCGCCACCGGTGCTGCAGACCCGCGGCGGCCGCACCGACACCGGCATCCGTCTCGGCGGCATCGACGGCACGCTGCTCGGCATCGCGGGCCGCGCGGTCGGCCGCCGCCTCGGCTTCCCGGACCGCGTGCGCGGCAGCGTCGAGACGACGCGCCTCGAGCAGTCTCCGGCCCGCCTGATCTCGACGGCGACGGATCGCCTCCGCGGCACGCAGGACCGCATCACGGACCTCGTCGACGTGTCCGGCGTCGAGGAGGACCGTCGCGACGACCGGCCGCACCACCTGCTCGGTGGTGTCGTCGATGCCGGTGCGCACGGATTCGAGCACAGCGGGTGGACGGTCGACGGAGAAGTGCAGCGTGGTCGGCACGGTGTCGTGCGGAAGACCCACCGACAGCAGGTCGCGGCCTGCCGTCGCAAGCTGTCGCGCGGCACGCGTGACCGAACAGGACAGTTCGTCGAGGGCGCGGGCCGCATGGTCGGCGTCGCGCCGTTCGTGCAGGCGGTTGCGATCGGCGGCAGCGGCCGCGTGCTCAGCGGCGCGGCGGAGCGCATCGACGGAGAGCCGGCGCTGCGCGAGATCGTCCGCGGACCGGAACATCTGGTGGGTCTCGAGTCCGCGGATCGCGCGGTCGAGTTCGGCGACCTGGTCGCGGCGCTCCTTCAGGCGGGTGTCCGCCGCGGCGGCCTGCGTGTCGAGGTCGGCCGCCTCGGCTTCCGCGGAGGTGAGTGCGCGTCGCGTCTCGATGACCCGCTGCGCGAGGTCGCGGGCGGTCTCGGCGTCGGCGCGCAGCAGATCCGCCGCGTACTTCCGGTACACCTCGTGGAAACGCAGAACATGTGCGTGCGCCGCTTCGAGACGGACCTGCTCCTGGCGGGTGTCACCGAGCAGGTCGAGACGGCCTCCCGCTTCGGCGAGCATGTTCTCGGTCAGCGGTGGAAGCGCGTCCGACAGGATCTGTGGGAGGCGGCCCTCGTCGATGCGGTGGCCGACATCGGGTGAGCGCAGGGTGTGCAGCAGTTGCAGCAGGCCGTCGTAGCGTTCGCGTCCGGTCTCCCCGTGCAGCCCGAACACCAGCCTCCGCACGGCCTCGCGATGCCGCTCCGGATCACGGGTGAGGGTGTCGGTACCGACGAGCTCGGCGAGTCGCTCCCGCGAGAGCGGGATACGGGCGTCGTCGACGAGGTGCAGGTCGGTGCCGACACGGAGGGGTGTCGTGAAGAAGTGCACGTCGCTGCGACGGGCGTCGGCGCGGTGCCGGATCTGTGCTCCGACGGTGAGATGTCCGCCGGGGCGCGCCAGTTCGAGCCACAGATATCCGACACGGTCGGTGGTGTCCGATGCCCCGGTGCGCATGAGTTCGTCCAGATCGACCTTCGCGGCGCCCGTCGCGTCCATGCGCCTGCGGTCGGCGTCGAGCAGGAAGGGCAGCAACATCTCGAGGGCGCGGGATTTCCCCGATCCGTTGGTGCCGCGCAGGATCATCCGCCCACCGGACAGGACGAACTCGACGTCCAGGTAGTGCCAGACGTTCACGATGCCGGCGCGGTGGAGACGCCAGCGATCCGGGAAACGGGGTGGAGGAATCTCGTCGAGGGCGGAGGGATCGGACGAGTGGGTCATCGACACTTGCTTTCGGCGGGGACGGGGCGGTAGCGGGCGGCGGGTGCGGTCAGTTCGAGTCCGTTCTCGTGCGGGCGCGCCAGCCCGAGCCGGACGAGCAGTGCAACCACGTCCCGGCGCAGGAGGGCGAGATCGCGGACGTAGATGCTCTTCCAGGTGCGGGAACGTGCGGCGGCGAGGTCGGCGAGAACCGAGTCGAGCGTGTGGACGTCGACGTGCAGCGTGGTCGCCGCCGAGGCACCGAACCGCTCGGTGAGTTCGGTCAGGAGCAGCAGGCAGGCGTGTTTCAGGGTGCCGGACCCCGGGAACGCCTCGTCGGTGAGCATGCCGGCCGGGTCGTACGCGAGCGCACCCTCGGCACGCACCTCGAGTACGAGACCGAAGTCGTCCTCCAGCATCCGGGCGAGCTCGTGCCGGTCGCGGGCGAGGATTGCCGCCGCCTCGTCGTCCAGTTCGTCACGCGCGACGAACGGATCCTCGACGAGCCTGCGGTACAGGCGGCGGGCGGCGGGTTCGTGCTCGTGACGTGCGAGTGCCGCTGCGGGACCGGGCATCCCGTGCAGGGGAGTGTCGAGCAGGTGGGGGGGCAGGTCGCGGTGGACGTCGAGATGCGGCCCGTCGCCGGTCGCCTCGTCGCCACTCGCCTCGTCCCCGCGAGCGGACTCGGTGATCACGCCCCATTCCTCGAGGACGCGCAGGGCCGCGGCGAAGTTCCGCTCCTCGGACACCGGGTCGCCGAACACGATCCCGGTCTCGCACGCGTCGGCGCGTACCTGCTCGAGCAGGTCGTCGACGGACACCCTCTCGCCGGTCCCGGGTTCGATCAGTGCCGCGCACACCAGCGCGAGACACGCATAGGTGATCGCGCCGAACTCGGAACCGTCGGCGTGGCGGAGAGCGCGGTGCGGTGACGTGGGACCGAGCGGTGCCTTGATCAGGCGGGCGAAGGTCGGTTCGACGACGAGCCGGTATCCGAGGCGGTCGGCGAACATCGACTTCAGGGCCGGGGCGTGACACCGAACGAGACCGAAGGTCTCCCGATCGGTCGCGGCGGTGACGATCGGCTGTTGCAGCAGCGCCCGTGCGGCGTCCCGGCGACCGGAGACGTCCCCGGACACCGCGCTCGCGTACGAGGTGCTCACGGCGCTACCGCACTGTGGTCCAGCGATATCGTGACCGACATGCGCAGCGAGAAGCCGTGCACGGTGAGATCGCCGTCGGGGGAGTGCACCACGGTGTCGGCGCCGGGCTCCGCCGTCAGCGACAACCCGAGATCGGGATCGTCCACATGCATCGGACCGTCGGTGGTGCGGTGGCCCGCGAGCGCAGCGGCGAGGACGTCGAGCAGTATGTCGCGCGCCTCCGCCGACAGGTCCGCTCCGTGAAGGTCGCCCGCCGCACCCAGTTCGGCGACGGCGTCGGAGCGGCGGCGCGACTCGCGCCGGGCGAGTTCGTCGGCCCGGACCCGGCCGGGCAGCGAATCGGGGAGTCGGCCGACGGCCCCGCGGGACGTGTGGTCGCCACGTTCGCGCAACGACACGGGCACGACGACGGGATCGGCCCGCCACCACGACGTGCCCGCACCCACTCGCGGGTCGGTCTCGTCGGGGCCGAGCAGCAGGTGCCGGCTCGGGAAGGCACCGAAGGTCGCGGCGAACAACCGGTGGGCCTGTTCGTCGGACGATTCGGTGAACCACCGGGCCAGGCGCAGGAGATCTGCGCGGTGCGAGAAGCCCGACGTGCTCGTCGTGATCCGCCGAGTGCGCACGAGCAGCCGGTTCAGTGCCGCCGCCGCTGCCTCGCGCATGCGGCGCGGGCCGGCGTCCTCGGCGTACCACTGCGCCAGTTCGTCCCAGTCGGTGCGACGGCGACCGGGCGACCGGCCAGGCACTGTGTTCGTAGGCACGGTGTTCGGCAGGCCGGACTCGCGCAACGCAGCGATCAGGGAGTCCAGACGCGGCCTGATCCGGTCGAGCCTGCCGGCGACGAGAGGGGCGAGACGCTCGACGTCCGAACCGATGACGTCGACGTAGTCGAGGAGCAGGTTCTTGGTCTCGGCGTAGTCGTCGACCACCCCGGCGCGTTCGCGCTCGGAGGAGTGTCCGAGACGGCCGGAGTGCTCGAGACGGCTCAGGATCTCGGCGAGGTGCGCATAGAAATCGGCGACGCTGTCGGTGAACGACCGGTGGTGCGAGAACAGGGCGGTGACGTGGGCGGCCAGTTCGTCCCGGTCGAGCACGCTCCCGTCGTCCACCAGCAGCTCCTCGATGCGGGCGAGCCCGTCCGCGACACACCGGAGCGACTCGCGTGCCACGCCGCGCACGTCGTCGGAGTTGGAGAGGAGCCTGCCGGTCTCGCGGTGCACCCGCAGCCCGGCGGGTGTCGGCCGGTACCGGGCGAGGCTCTCGGTCGAGGCGGTCTCGGGGGCGCTCCGCCGGTGGGAACCGCCGCCGGTGCCACCGCCGCCGGTTCCGCCGCTCGTGAGCGCGAGATTACCCCACCGGACCAGGCTGCGGCACCGGGCGGCGACGACCGTGATGTCGAGCGCCACGCCGCGCCGCGCACACGAGACCGCGATATCGTCGGTGGACAGATCGGCGAGCAGGAGGTCGGTGAAGCAGTCCATCACCGCGAGGTACTCGTCCGCTTCGTCGGCGACGAGATGACGGAACAGGTCGCGACCGATGTGTTCGCCCATCCGACCTCTTCTCCCGAGTGCTGACGCCGTACGGACAGACAGGCTAGCCCGGTGAACGCCGAGCGGGGTGGGCGAGTTCACCGGGTGCGCGCACGGGCTGTGAAGAGACAGACCGGGAATCGGCAGGACACCGCGCGGATTCGTGCCGTGCCTCACTCGCGTTTATAGTTGCCCTGTGCAACACAATCGGCAGGCCCGGCGGCCGTCCGCGGACGGCGTTGCCCGCGTATACGAGGAGTTCGTGCTTCTCGTGCGCTTCCTGACGTCCGGAGCACGAGCGCAGGACAACGGACTCTCGCTGGTCCAGCATTCGCTTCTCGGCTTCATCTCCCGAAATCCGGGCTGCCGCGCCACCGACATATCCGAGGTCTTCGGTGTCCACCGCTCGACCGTGTCGCGCCAACTGCGTCACGCCGTCGATGCGGGCTGGGTCGAGGCGGGGACCGGTCCGGCACGTGCCGGACATCCTCTCCGGCTCACCGACCACGGAGCGACAGTTCTCGAAGGTGCGGTCGTGCGTCGTCTCGACGACGTCCGCGCCGGCCTCGAGGGCTGGGACGAGGACGAACTCGAACGCTTCGTGGATCTCCTGCGCCGCTTCCGTGCAGGAATCGATTCCGACGACCGGACTCCCGACCAGAACGATGGAGATTGCAGTGCGTGAGTACTCGACCCCGGCCCCGTTCACCATCGGTGACGACGAATCGGTCGTCCACACGGTGTTCACCCATGCGGAGAAGACTCCGCACCGCGTGATGTACTCCCGGCCGCAGGGTGACGACTGGGTCGCGGTCACCGCGCAGCAGTTCGCCGACCAGGTGAAGGCCGTCGCCAAGGGCCTGATCGCCAACGGTGTGCAGCCCGGTGATCGTGTCGCGCTGCTCTCGGCCACCCGCTACGAGTGGTCGCTGTTCGACTACGCGATCTGGACGGCCGGCGCGGTGTCGGTACCGATCTACGACTCCTCGTCCACCGAGCAGATCCGCTGGATCCTCCAGGACTCCGAGGCCGTCCTCGCCGTCGTCGAGACCGCGCGGCACGAGAAGCTCTTCGTCGACATGCCCGACACTCTCCGTCGCATCCTGCAGATCGAGGACGGCGCGGTGAACACGCTCGCGGCCGACGGCGCCGACGTCGACGACGCCGAGATCACCACGCGCCTGGCCGGAATCCGTTCCAGCGGCCTGGCCTCCCTCGTCTACACCTCGGGAACCACCGGGCGACCCAAGGGCTGCATGCTCACCCACCGCAACTTCCTCGCCGAGGCCCGGTCGATCCTCACCTCGGACGTCGGTATCGTCGCCAAGCCCGGCAACCGCGGACTGACCTTCCTGCCCCTCGCGCACGTGCTGGCGCGCGCGGTGTCGCTCGCGCTCTTCGAATCCGGCACGGCGCAGGCCCACTGGGCGGACTTCTCGACCGTCTCCGCGCAGTTCGCCCGGTACTCGCCGAACATCATCCTCGGTGTGCCGCGCGTCTTCGAGAAGGTGCGCGACGCGGCAGCGGGCAAGGCGGCGGCCGGCGGACCGGTCAAGGCGGCGATCTTCGATTTCGCGGAGCGCACCGCCATCGCCTACAGCGAGTCGCTCGACCAGGGCGGCCCCACCCTGACGCTGAAGGCCAAGCGCGCCGTCGCCGACAAGCTGGTCTACTCCAAGCTGCGCGAGGCCATGGGCAACGAGTGCTGGTACGCGATCTCCGGCGGCGGTGCCCTGAGCCCCCGCCTCGGTCACTTCTTCCGCGGCGTCGGCGTACCGATCTACGAGGGCTACGGCCTCACCGAGACCACGGCCGCACACAGCGTGAACACGCCCGGCGCGCAGAAGATCGGCACCGTCGGACGTCCCATGGGCGGGAACTCGGCGCGCATCGCGGACGACGGCGAGATCGAGCTGCGCGGCATGGTCGTCTTCGACGGCTACTGGCGCAACGACGAGGCCACCGAGGGAGCGTTCCACGACGGCTGGTTCCGCACCGGCGACCTCGGCTCGCTCGACGAGGACGGCTACCTGTCCATCACCGGGCGCAAGAAGGACCTCATCATCACCGCCGGCGGCAAGAACGTCTCGCCCGGGCCGATCGAGGACCGCATGCGGTCGCACACCCTCGTCTCCCAGGCCGTCGTCGTCGGCGACGGACGCAGCTTCGTCACAGCCCTGGTGACCGTCGATTCGGACGTCTTCGAGAACTGGAAGACCGAGAACGGAAAGCCCGCCGGCGCGACGATCGCGGACCTGCGCCACGATCCCGCGCTACGCGACGCGGTGCAGACCATCGTCGACGACGCCAACACCCTCGTCTCGCACACCGAGGCGATCAAGAAGTTCGTCATCCTCGACCGCGATCTCACCGAGGAGTCCGGTGAGCTCACCCCGACGCTGAAGATCAAGCGCAACGTCGTCACCGAGCGTTTCGCCCACGAGATCGACGCCCTGTACGCGAAGTGATGCCCTAGGGGTGCGTACTCGAGCCGCGGCCGCCG
>NZ_JBLWIU010000008.1:0-15608 GCF_048381395.1 Rhodococcus shunpengi | reverse complement strand
CATCCGGATCGGCGGCCGCAGCGTTCGTGTGATGTCACTCCACCGGTGAGGTGTCTCCGGAGACCGCACGGGCCAGTCTCGCGAATCCGTCGTGGTCGACGAGGTCCTCGACGAGCACGACCTTGCCGCGGGCATCGGCGAGCGGAACCCGCCAGTTCGGATACTCGTCGACGGTGCCCGGCTGGTTCTGGCTGCGTCGCTCACCGGTCGCATCCGCCAACGAAACACCCAGCAGCGCAGACGGACTCGCTGCGATGAGCCGGTGCAGTGCCTCGACCTGGCGATCGACGTCGGTCTCGCCTTCGTCGAGCAGACCCCGTTCGACCGCGAGCGCCAGAACGGAGTCGCGTTCGGCGGCCGCATCGGTCAGTTCGGCGTCGAGGTCGCCCTCGAGCAGGCCGAGCTCCGACCGCAGCCGGATGTGGTCGCCCGCCAGATATCCCGCCGTGGGCGCGAGGTCGTGTGTGGTCACCGAGGTCAGGCACAGGGGGCGGTAGGTCTCCGGACCGCGCGGGGAGTCCTCGTCGCGTTCGAACCACAGGATCGACGTCCCGGCGATGCCGCGCTCGGCAAGATACTCCTGCACCCACTCCTCGAAGACCCCGAGGTCCTCACCTACGACCACGGCACCGGCGCGATGCGCCTCGAGCGCCAGGATGCCGACGAGTGCCTCGTGGTCGCTGCGGACGTACGCGCCGTCGGCAGGCGACATCCCCTCCGGCACCCACCAGGTGCGGAACAGTCCCAGGATGTGATCGGCCCGGACACCGCCTGCGTGCCGCAACGCCGAGCGCACCACATCGCGGAAGGGGATGTATCCCAGCTCCGCAAGACGATCCGGCCGCCACGGCGGCTGATTCCAGTTCTGGCCGTTGCGGTTGAAGTCGTCGGCGGGGGCGCCCACCGTGACGCCCGACGCCAGCGCGTCGCCCAGTGTCCAGGCGTCGGCGCCGTGCGGACCGACACCCACCGCGAGGTCGTGCACGATGCCGATATCGGAACCTGCTGCGAGCGACGCGGTTTGGGCGTTCGCGAGCTGCTCGTCGCACAACCACTGCAGCCACCGGTGGAAGTCGATCCGCGAGGCCAGTCGCTCGCGCAACCGGACGACCTTCGGGTCGTCGGGGCTCGGGGCGCGCGACGCCCACCGGTCGGCGCGGTCGCCGAACTTCTCGTACAGCGCACACCACAGCGCGAAGTCGTCGAGCGCCTGCCCACCCTCGGCGCAGAACGCCTCGTACCGTGCGCGTCGGGCGGGGCCGAGTGGCACCCGGTACACGCGCTCGAGGACGTCGAGTTTCGCGCGGAAGGTCGCATCCCGGTCGAGACGCCGTGCCTTCCGGTTCGCCTTCGCCGCGCGCTGCGCGTGCTCGTCGAGTTCCTTGCGGTGTTTCGCGGGGAGGTAGGCCGCCTCCGGGATGTCCTCGATACGCAGGTACAGCGGGTCGACGAAACGCCGCGACGACGGCAGGTAGGGCGACGGTTCGTGCGGCGGCACGGGCTCGGCCGCGTGCACGGGGTTGATCAGGACGAAGTCGCCGCCGTAACCGGCCGTGATCGCCGCCAGATCGGCCAGGTCGGCGAAATCACCGATGCCCCACGACCGGCGGCTGCGCACCGAATAGATCTGGGCCGCAAGGCCCCAGCGCTTCTTCTCGAGCAGCCGGTCGGCGGTGGACAGCCGGCGCGGGGTCACGACCAGGACCGCGGTGGTCTCGATGTCGTTGCTGCGGGCGTGCACGACATGCCAGCCGAGGGGCAGGCGCGGAACGGCGAAGGTCGCGCGGCCCACGAGCCGGCCGTCGACGGTCCGCGGGTCCACCCACACGTCGAGCTGCTCGACGTCGACCTCCGCCCCGTCCTCGGCGACGACCCACACCGACACCGGGTCGCCGTGCGGCACGTGCACCGGGAACGTCCGGTCGTCGCCCTCGACGACCACGAGCGCGGGCGGGAGCATGCAGCGCCACGGGCGGTCGTCGAAGTCGGCGAGCGATGCCACGACCTCGTCGTCCGTCCCGGCCGGGACGTCGAGCGCGGCGAGTACGCGCCGCAACGTCTCGTCGGAGACATCGTGGTCGCGTCCACCCCATCCCGTGTAGGTGGTGGTGATGCCGTGCTTTCCGGCCAGTTCGCGCAGCTTCGCCGAGGACGTCACGGTCCTGAATCATGCCAGCAAAACGACTCGGGGGCAGCGCGCGGAACATATGGTCGACAGCGTGACCGCTCTCGACATCGCGCACGGCGACATCACCACCATCGCGGTGGATGCGATCGTCAACGCCGCGAACTCCTCCCTGCTCGGGGGCGGGGGAGTGGACGGTGCGATCCACCGGGCGGGCGGCCCGGAGATCCTCGCGGCCTGCCGCGAACTCCGGGCGACCTCGCTACCCGACGGACTCGAACCGGGCCGTGCGGTGGCGACTCCCGCGGGGCGTCTCCCGGCGCGATGGGTGATCCACACCGTGGGCCCGGTGTGGTCGGCGCACGAGGACCGATCCGGGATCCTGCGTTCGGCGTACCGCAACAGTCTGCTCGTCGCGCAGGACCTCGGCGCCCGCACGGTGTCGTTCCCGCTCGTCTCGGCCGGCGTCTACGGCTGGCCGCTCGACGACGCCGCCCTGCAGGCCGTCACCACCATCCGGGAGACGCAGACGGATGTGGAGACCGTCGTACTCGTCGGCTTCGACAACGCCGCTGTCGACGCGCTCCGTCGCGCCGTGTCCCGAGCGGGATCGGCTCAGGAGTAATCACCGAAGCCGTCGAAGAGGGTCGGTTCGTCGGGGTTGTCGAACAGTGCGGGCTGCTCGGGCGCCGCCTCACGGCCGGCGCTCGATCTCGATGCGCGCGATCCGGCCGAATCGGTACCCTCGCCCTGTTCGAGGAACTGCAGGGCCTCCGCGAGCGAGCGGCTCGTCGCCTCCCATTCGAGTGCCCGCGCCCGTGCCTCGCGAGCACCGTCGGTGTTGAGCGCTGCCTCGCGGGTCTGCGACTCGCCGTCCCACCACACCTGCAGTTCGGTGCTGATGGTGAGGAACCGCCGCAACTGCTCGGGATTGCGATCGCCGATCGCCGCGACGGTGCTCGCGGTGACATCGGTCGCGCCGTCGAGATGGAAGTCGCGCACCGCGAGCAGGGCCACCGGCAGATCGTCCTCGGCGTCGGGTAACTGCGAGACGTCGCCCCAGGGCGGATCGGCCGCACCACCCGTCGCCCCGTCGAATCCCTGATCGCGCAGCAACGAGCCACCGATATGGGTGGCGAACGAACTGTCGACGGTGTCGAGGAACTGCGTGATGGTCTCGAGCGATCCGAGCAGGTGCGCCGGAGCGAACGGCGCGGCCGGAACATGGTCGACGATCGCGAGCCGGTCGTCGACCAGCACGAACTTCAGGTGCGGCCACCGGCGGTTGAGGTCGACGCAGATCTCGGCGGCCCGCGTGCGTCCGGTGATGGAATGGACGATCGGTGCGAACAGGTCGACGGTGCCGCCTCCGGGGCCGACACCGACGAACACCAGCACCCCGGCGATCCGCAGGACGAGATCGCCGTCCTCGTCCCAGGCGGGCAGATCGTCGATCCGCTCGTGCAGGGTGGATTCGATCAGTTCGCGCACGTGGTCGTCGCCGGTGGGGACGACCACGAGCGGCACCTGCGGGGCCTGCGTGCGACCGGCCTGCGGCGTCTCGGGCACGAGGAACGAGGTGAGCTCGGCGACCGAGCGCTCCGTTCCGAACGTCTCGGCCCGCAGGAAGAGGGGATGGGGAACACCCCACACCGAGCGCAGGGCACGCACGGCGATCACGGCGAGCTGATCGGCCCAGCTGCCCGGACGATCGATCCAGAAGGCCGGGGATCCGCCGTCCTCCGGATCGTCCGGTCCGCGGGAGGGCGCCTGCAGCCCGAGTTCGAGGAGCATCTGCTCGTCGACCGGGGTGAGGTGCCGGTCGGGGGCCAGGTGGGCGTTGGACGGGACCTCGCAGCGGACGAGCCGGTCTCCCCACGCGTAGAACTGCACGCACGGCCCCGCCGGGCCGCCGGCCTCGTCGGTGAAGGGTTCGAGGACCAGGCCGTCGCCGTCGCTCATGGCCGCGACATGGTCGGCCAGGCGCGTGCGGAACTCGCGCCAGGCCGCATCGACGTCCTGGTCGAACCGGGTCTGCGCGTCGGCCATGATCGGACCCCCTTCTCTGTGCGGTCGAGCCGAGAGAAAGACTAGTCGCCGGCACCGACAGGCCTTCCTCCGCTCGGTCGCACGAGCGGCGGCTCGCCGCAGCGCATGGTTCTCGGCCGGCGACGGCCGCCGGAGTGTTCCGATCCCGGCGAGCGAAACCGTGTCGATCCGTCCTGAGGTGGCCGACCATCGACGCGCCGGGGAACGGATTCACCGGAGTGCGCGCACGAAGCGGCCGATCTCGGCGATCGCGCGGCCGCTCTCCGGGACGACTCCCGCCGCGGCCTGGAAGACGTGCACCTGTTTCTCCCACACCTGGAGTTCGGCGGAGACCCCGGCGAGTTGCAGTCGCCGGGCCATCAGCTCGGCGTCGACGTAGGTCATCTCCTCGGATCCGGTCTGGATGAGTGCAGGAGGCATCTCCGACAGATCGAGATCGACGGGGGAGGCGACGGGCTCGGCGCCTTCGCCACCGAGGCGCTCGGCGCGTTCCACGAGGGTGGACAGCACGGCTACGGCGCGTCGCGGGAAGACGGCACACCGGTGGGAGTTGGGATGGTCGAGCTTGCCCTGCGGGTCGAGATCGGTGAGGGGTGACAGCGCGACGGTGCCGGCCGGGCGGCCGATGCCGAGTCGTACGGCTTCGTGGGCGACGGCGAAGGTGAGGAAGCCGCCGGCGGAGTCCCCGGCGATCACGACACGCTCGGCCGGGTAGCCGTGCGCGACGAGCCAGCGCAATCCGTCGAGTCCGTCCTCGACCGCGCGCCGGATCGGATGGCGGGGCAGCATGCGGTAGCCGACGGCCAGGACCGGCGCTCCGGTGGCAGCGGAGATGCGCGAGACCAGATGGCGGTGCGTGGTGAGGCCGCAGCACAGGAACGCGCCACCGTGCAGGTACAGGACGGCCGTGCCGTGCCGGCCGACCGGCGGTGCGGCGCCGGGCGCCCACAGCAGTTCCGCCCGGCACGTCAGGAGATCGACCCGTCGACGATGCGTGCCGGGCACCGGCACGAGAGGGAACGCGAGGTGGTCGATCGCCGACGCCGGCCAGGGGAGGGTCGGGGCGTACGACCACGCCTCGATGAACGGCCGCACGGTACGGCGCACGGAGAAGGACAAGGCACGGGACTGAGTGCTCACCCCCGCGAACTCGCGCGTGGTCGCGTGGTGCGCGGGCAGAGGGAGCAACTCGGTGCGGGCGACGCTCACGACCGGCACCTCCTCGGTCTGCCCGGAGTCGTGGTCGGACCCCGTCGGGGTGGCTGCACGAACTTCGGATTTACGAGGATACGCCCGTTCATCCAGGTCGCGAGGGTTTGCCGAGCAATCGTTGTGGTCCTGGTCTCAGGGTGATGATTCCGGGTGAAGGCGGGTTCTCGGCGATGTACCTTCTGTCAGGTACCGGCAGTGCAAAAAGTTTTCCGGACCTTCTACACATTCCGTACTTTTCGGGCCACACTGACTGTATGTTTCGACTGCGGCGCGCGGCCCGGCGTCGCTCCTGGGGGACGAACGAAGGCGAGATGTTGCGTAAATTCGACGTTGCAAGCATGAGTGCCGACGAGATCACCGCGGAGGACCTGCCCCGGATGGTGGCGGATGCCGCGGCATGCGAGCCCGACCGGATCGCCGTGGCGCACGGTGTGGACACCACCACCTACGCGCACCTGCACGACGAGATCGTCAAGCTCGATGCGGCCATGGGAATCCTGCTGGGACAGGCTTCGCTCGTGCCCATCGCGCTCGCAACCGTCTTCCCGGCGCTGGCCGACTCGGCGCGCGGCGACCTGCGCGACGTGCTCGACGCACTCGTGATCGATCTCGTCGACTGCGTGGCACCGGCACCTCTCTCCGCAGCCGGCTGACGAACCGCCCGTGATCCACCATCATTGAATCGGTAGGTCGACGAACGAAGTGATCGGTGCTTGCACGGCAGCACCGGTTCGGGTGGGAGGTCACGTGGAGGACGACACGCTCACCGTCGCCTGCAAGTACGGCGAGGTCCGGGGATATCGCGACGGCGGGGTCTACGTCTGGAAGGGCATCCCGTACGCGGCCCCGACCGGTTCCCGGCGGTTCCGGGCGCCGCTACCGCCGGAACCGTGGGACGGCGTCCTCGACGGCTCACGGTTCGGACCGATAGCTCCGCAGAGTCGACAGAGCCCGATCGGGATCGACCCCGAGATGACATTGAGCGAGGACTGTCTCTCGCTCAACATCTGGGCGCCGCCGCCCGACGGACGCCGACGCCCGGTCATGGTCTGGATCCACGGTGGTGCCTACGTGCTCGGTTACTCCGGTCAGAAGATCTACGACGGCCGAAACCTGTGCGAGAGCGGCGATGTCCTGGTCGTCACGATCAACTACCGGCTCGGCGCGCTCGGCTTCCTCGACCTGTCGTCCTTCTCCACACCCGAGACCACGTTCGAATCCAACGTCGGCCTCCGGGACCAGATCGCCGCCCTCGAATGGGTGCGCGACTGCATCGCCGACTTCGGGGGGGACCCGGACTGCGTGACGCTCTTCGGGGAATCGTCGGGCGCGGGGTCGATCACGACGCTCATGACGGTCCCGAAGGCCGAAGGCCTCTTTCATCGCGCGATCGCCCAGTCGCCGCCCGCCACCTCGGTGTACGGCAGCGAACGCGCCGCGACGGTCGCACAGCGCTTCCTCGAGATCCTCGACCTACCGCCGTCCCGGGCCGCCGAACTGCTCACGATGTCGACCGACACACTGGTCGAAGCGTCGGAAGTGCTCGTCGCCGAGACCCCGACCAAGGTGCCGGGAACGCTCGCCATGACCCCGGTCGTCGATCGCGACCTGGTGCCGAAGTATCCGGTCGCGGCCTTCCAGAAGGGGCTGTCGCACCGGATCCCGCTGATCATCGGCTCGAACAAGGACGAGCCGTCGATCTTCCGCTTCATGAAGTCGCCGTTGATGCCCGTGAACGATACGGCCGTGCAGGCGATGTTCAAGGCGCTGGCCGACGACCGGACGGATCTGCCTCCCGAGCGTCTCGCCGAGATCGTCTCGGCGTATCCCGACCTACCCAAACCCGCCGGGGCGATGGCGCTCTCGCGCGACGCCGGTTTCCGCATGCCGGTGCTGTGGGTCGCCGAAGCGCACAGTACGCATTCGCCGACCTGGGTGTACCGCTTCGACCACGCCACCCCGATGCTCAAAGCCGCCCGGATCGGAGCCGGGCACGCGACCGAATTGCCATATGTCTTCGGAAATTTCGGAACTCTCGGCCGGGATCCGTCCTTCTGGCTCGGCGGCCGCAAGGCCGCCGGTGAGGTCTCCGGACGTGTGCAGCGGCGCTGGTTCGCGTTCGCGCACCACGGTGTGCCTGCGGCACTGGACGGCTCGAAGCACTGGCCGCAGTACGAGGTGGAGGAACGCTCGACCCTACTCATCGACTCCGCGGACAGGGTCGAGTCGGATCCGGACGGCGAGATGCGCCGGGTCTGGGGTACCGAGGTCATGGCCTTCACCTGAGCGCACCGCGCACCGGTGCGGCACGTGCTCCGATGGCACATGCCGTGAGATGACACATACGGTGCGTTGATCGGGTTGAACACGTGTGCAACACTTGAAACGTGCGTTCAACCGCCGCCGGTGACGACCTCACCACCCGTGCACGGATCCGCGACGCTGCCATCCGGTGCATCGCCGCGTACGGCGTCGGCGTGCCGCTGCGCACCATCGCCGCCGAGTGCGGCGTCAGCGCCTCGCTGATCGTGCACCATTTCGGATCCCGCGCCGGACTGAAGGAACACTGCGACCGGTACGTGCTCGACGGGATCCGGCAGGCGAAGAGCGCAGTCCTCGACCCCCGACTCGGGTCGGACGCTTTGCACGATCAGGTGGAACACATCGAGAGCTATGCCTCGACGGTCGCCTATCTCTTCCGCACTCTCCGTGCGGGCGGCCGAACCGCCGCCGATTTCTTCGACCGGTTCGTCGCCGAGACCGAGGCCTATCTCGAGGAGGCTGTGGCGGCCGGAACCGTACGGCCCAGCCGATTTCCGTCCGAACGAGCGCGGCTCCTCGCGTCCTTCAGCGTCGGCGCCGTGCTCATGGATCTTCCCGGACCCGACGAGTACCTCGATCTCGAAAGCTTCCCCTCCAGACTGCGCTCCTACACCGAACGCCTCGCGCTGCCGATGCTCGAGCTCTACACCGAGCCGTTGCTGACGGACTCGACCCTTCTCGACGCCTATCTGGCAGCGCGTGAGGCAGCCCCCGACTCCTGACGGAGGAAAGATGGACACCCCTCTCATCGAAATCCGCGACATCGTCAAGACATTCGGAACCACCAGAGCTCTCGACGGGTTCTCGATGACCGTCGAACGCGGCACCGTCGCGGGCTTCCTCGGACCGAACGGCGCCGGCAAGTCCACGGCGATCCGCGTGCTGCTCGGAATGCTGCGTGCCGATTCCGGCACCGTCCGCGTCCTCGGACTCGACCCGTGGACCGACGCCGTCGCGATCCACCGCCGACTCGCGTACGTGCCCGGCGACACGAATCTGTGGCCCACCCTCACCGGGGGCGAGATCATCGACGTCCTCACCCGCATCCGCGGAGGAGAGGTACGCACTCGTCGTCGCGCCGAACTCCTCGAACGGTTCGAACTCGACCCGACGAAGAAGGCCCGCACCTACTCGAAGGGCAACCGGCAGAAGGTCGCACTCGTCGCCGCCCTCGCATCGGACGCCGAGCTCTACCTGCTCGACGAACCCACCTCGGGTCTCGACCCACTCATGGAGGCGGTGTTCACCGAGGAGGTGCGAGGGCTCCGCGACCGCGGCGCGACCGTCCTGTTGTCCAGCCACATCCTCGCCGAGGTCGAGAAGCTCTGCGACACGGTGACGATCATCCGGGCCGGGCGCGACGTCGAGACCGGCACCCTCGCGCAGTTGCGGCACCTGACGCGCTCGTCCGTGCGGGCCACCACGAGTGCCCCTGCCGAGCGACTGGGCGGGCTCTCCGGGGTCCACGACCTCTACGCCGACGACGGCCGGCTCGCGTTCGACGTCGACAACACCGCCCTCGCCCCGGTCCTGCAGGAACTCGCCGGACTCGGCGTCGAGAACCTCACCATCACGCCCCCGTCGCTCGAAGAGCTGTTCATGCGGCACTACGGCGACACCTTCGACACCGGTGACGGGAACGGCGCCGGTGCGGTGGAGGAGGTGTCCTCACGATGACCACGACGACACCGACAGCTGTACCGACCCCGAGCGGTACCTCCGCGACGTCCGCGGCACCGTTCACCGGGCTCGGCACCCTGCTGCGGCTCTACCTGCGGCTGGACCGCGTGCGCATCACCGTCTGGACCCTCGCGCTCGCCTTCACGGTGTGGTCGACCGTCCTCAGCCTGGCCGCGGTCTATCCCGACGAGGCATCGCGCCAGGCTCGCGCGGCCCTGCTGGAGAATCCGGCAGCCGTGCTCATGACGGGACCGGCCTACGGGATCGACGACTACACGCTCGGGGCGATGACCGCGAACGAACTGAGCCTGACCGTCTTCGTCGCGACCGCGATCATGAGCATCCTGCTCGTCGTGCGGCACACCCGGGCGCAGGAGGAATCCGGCCGGCTCGAACTTCTGCGGGCGCTGCCCGTCGGGGCCTATGCTCCGCCGGCGGCCGCCCTGATGCTGGTCTCGGTCGCGAACCTCATCGTGGGCACCGGTATCACCGTCGCGCTCATCGCAGGCGGGCTCGATGTCGTCGGCTCGGTCGCCTTCGGTGTGGCCTCCGCCGTCACCGGGGTGCTCTTCGGTGCGGTCGCGGCAGTGACCGCCCAGTTCGGCGAACACTCCCGCTCGGCCACGGGTACCGCGCTCGCAGTGCTCGCTGCGGCCTTCTTCGTCCGCGGAGCCGGCGACATCATCGAGGCCACCGGGTCGTGGCTGTCGTGGCTCTCGCCGATCGCCTGGGCCCAGCAGACCCGGCTCTACGTCGACGAGCGGTGGTGGCCGCTGCTGTTGTCCGTCGCCACGACGGTCGTGCTGCTCACCGTAGCCGTGGCGCTGTCGCGGCGCCGCGACCTCGGAGCCGGTCTACGGGCACCGAAACCCGGACCCGCCGAGGCCGATTCCGCGTTGCTCGGTCCGGTGGGGTTGATCCGTCGCCTGCTGCGCGGAGCGTTCGTGGGCTGGCTGACGGGACTGGTGCTGTTCGGTGTCGCGATGGGCGCCCTCGCCAGTTCCGTGGAGGACCTCATCGACGAGATGCCGCAGGTGCTGGACATGGTCGGCGTGGACCCCGACGCCCTCACCGCGTCCTTCGCCGGGATGATGCTGATGTTCCTCGCCCTCGGTGCCACCGCCTTCGGTGTGTCCGCGGTGGTGCGGATGCGCAGCGAGGAGGACGGCGGACGGTCCGGTCTGGTGATCGTCACCGGAACCGGGCGCAGCGCATGGCTGTCCGCGGCGCTCGGTGTGATCGTCGTCCAGGTGGTCGTGGCGCTGCTCGTCTCCGGCGCCGCGACCGGACTGGGGGTCGCACTCGCGGTGGGCGACTGGGGGTGGGTGCCGCGGATGATCGCGGCGTCCCTGGCCTACGCGCCGGCGGCGATCCTCGTGGTCGCTGTGGCGTTCGCGCTGCTGGGCTGCGTGCCGCGCGCGACCGGGTCGGTGTGGGTGCTGGTGGTGTGGACGGTGTTCGTCGCGTGGCTCGGCGAGATGCTCGATCTACCCGACGAACTCGTCGCACTGTCGCCGTTCTCGCACATCCCGCTCGTGCCCGCAGAAGGGGTGACGGCGATGCCGCTGATCGTCCAGGCGGTCGCGGCGGTGCTGCTCGTCGCAGCGGCGGTCGTCGGTTTCCGCCGCCGCGACGTGCAGGTGTGACGGATCAGTTGCGGTATTCGGGATGTTCGGAGACGAACTTCTCGACGTACGAGCAGGACGTACCGATCTTCAGTCCCTGCTTCTTGGTCTCGTCGAGGGCGTGCTTGACCACGATCCCGGCGAGACCCTTGCCGCGGAACTGCGGGTCGGTGACGGTGTGGTCGAAGTCCCGCAGGTCGCCGTGCTGCGTGTAGTCGGCGTAGGCCGCGAGGTCGTCGCCGAGATAGAGCGCGAAGCGGGCCTTGTCGGCGTCGTGCTCGATCCGGGGTTCGGTGCCGTCGATGTTCTGCGTCATGATTTCACCGTACTCGGGGCGTCCCCTGGAGGAGTGTCGACGACGATCGCGTCGTCGTCGGTCAACGCCACATGCTCGACGCCGTGCTCGCGCAGATACCGCAGGGTTCGCTGTATCCCGTCGTCGGCCAGCAGCGAGTCGCCGGCATGCGGCACGATCGCGTGATCGACCCAGCCGAGTCCGTCCCATACCACCGGGACACCGCAGGTCGCGGCGACTTCGTCGGGGTCGTCGGAGAACTCGATGCCGCGCAGCGACGGTGTCGCGACACAGGCCCCCGCGCTGTATCCCCCGTACACGAGACGGTTGCTGCTCACCAGATCCGTGAGCACGGCGTCGCCTCCACTGCGGGCCAATTGCGCTCGCAGGACGAAGGTGTTTCCGCCGCGCACCCACACGGACGTGAAGCCCGACAGTCGCTGCCGCAGCGAGTCGGGATCGTCGAGGTGATCGCGCAGATCCACCTCCTCCGGAGCGAAGCCGAGCGACCGCAGCGGGCCCATCTCGCTCGTGACCGCCGCCGCGCGGGCGGAGGCCGGCCACGCGTCGGCGGCGTTCGCGATCACCGCGATCCGGCCCGGCGCCACCAGACCGACGAAGGCGTCCGGGTCGGCGCCGAACCGGTAGGAGGACAGGAACAGCCGCACGACGTCAGATCGTGAACGCGAGGTGGTCGACGATGCGACGTCCGACCTCGGTGTCGCCGCCGAGGGAGATCTCCTCGATCCGGTCCTCGGCGCGCACGCGTCCACCGGCGAGCCGAACGAACAACCCGGAGTCCATCGCGATCGTGGTCGTGACCGGTTCGGACAGGGCCGGCACCTCGGTGGCCCGTCCGTGCACCTCGATGTGGATGGTGCGCGCGAGGGGACCGGTGAGTTCGAGCGTGATGCGCGCTCCCTCGGGGGCCTTGCCGCGCTTGCCGACGATGAACGGAACCGCACCGAAGACCTCCGCGGATCCGAGTTCGGCACGCGGGCCGCCCTCGCTGCCCGTCCTGCCGAGCGCGTCGCAGATGTCGAGTTCGTGGAGCCAGCAGTCGAACACGCGGATCCGCATGAAGCGCCCGTACGGTGCCGGCCCGACGGGAGTGTTCGACTGTTTCCCGAAGTCCTCCTGGGTCATCGCGCCGAGTTGCTCCGTGCGCAGGGCGACGATCTCGCGGTACCGCTCGAGCACGTCCGCGCCGGGGACGGGACGCAACGACTCCACCCACAACTCGTTGAAGGCCGCGATGTCGTTGCGCACGTGGTCGAACGAGCGCACGTCGCGTTCGACGCGCGGAGCCTCGATGCCCGCGAGCATCGACTCGGTGCCGATGAGATGCGCAGTGATGTCCTTGACGGTCCATCCCGGCAGGCAGGTGGCGGTCGTCCACTCGTCCTCGGTCAGTCCCGCCAGCAGGTCGTCGAGCACGGCGAACTGCTCGAGCAGCAGCGGCCGGATCGTGTCGATCGGGAACTCGGCAGCGGAGGTGTCGGGGGTGGTGTCGGGCTGTGATGTCACTGGTGCTCCTCGGCGGTGAGACGTTCGAGACCGGCGCGGATGATCGCCGCGGTGGTCTCGGGGTCGTGGGGGCGACGGCGGACCAGACCGATACCCATCCGGACACGATCGCCGTTCCAGCGGGGCAGGAGGTGCAGATGGGTGTGGAAGACGGTCTGGAAGGCTGCTCGTCCGTCGTTCAGGACGAGATTGGTTCCGTCGGTGGCGAGTTCGGAACGGGCCATCGCCCGGGCGATCCGTTGTCCGGCACGGAAGACTGCCGCACCCGACGCCGGATCGAGCTCCTCGAGGCGTGCGGTGTGCACGCGGGGGATCACGAGGGTGTGCCCGCGCGCGATCGGTCGGATGTCGAGGAAGGCCACGACCTCGTCGTCCTCGTACACCCGTGTCGCCGGACCGCTGCCGTCGGCTATGGCGCAGAACACACAGGAACTCACCGGGTCACCTTAACGCGGTGTGTCGGCCCCGATCTCCAGTGTGTCGACGAGGGCGGGGAGACCGACGGCAGCAGTGGTGCGCCAGGCATGGTCGACCTGATCGCTCAGATCGGTCTCGCGTGGATCGATCTGCACCACCGGTACGCCGTGACTGCGTGCGAGCGACGGCAGGCCGGCCGCCGGGTAGACGACACCCGAGGTGCCGACGACGAGCAGCAGGTCGGCATCACGCAGGGACTCGGTCGCGGTCTCCCACGGTTCCTGCGGCAACATCTCGCCGAACCACACGACGCCCGGCCGCCCGTCGCCTCCGCATGCGGGGCACGACGGCGGATCGAGACGAGCGACGGGATCCTCCGGCGGATCGGGAAGGTCGACGGCGCGCTCGCACCTGCTGCAGCGTGGGGCGAACAGGCTTCCGTGCAGATGGGTGACCTCGGAGCTTCCGGCCCGCTCGTGGAGGTCGTCGACGTTCTGCGTCACGATCTGCACGTGGGCCGCCCGTGCCCAGTCGGCGAGCGCCAGGTGTCCGGCATTGGGCTGCACCCGGCGGACGAGCGCGACCCGCCACTGGTACCAGGCCCAGACCGTAGCCGGATCGTCCGCCCACGCCTCCGGTGTGGCGAGCGCGGTGGCGTCGAAGTTCTCCCACAACCCGGTCTGCGCGTCGCGGAAGGTGGGGACACCGCTCTCGGCGGACATCCCGGCACCGGTGAGGACGGCGACGCGGCGGGCCGAGCGGGCGAGGTCGAGGACGGGAGCCGGCACGTTCATGTGGCCAGGTTAGGTGCTCGGGTCAGGAGGGATCCGGGATCGGGTGCTCCCTGCCGCATCGCGGGCACGGCTCCTCCTCGGAGGTGAGCATCGCTCCGCAGTCGGGGCAGAGGAGATGGAGCCAGCAGACCGGGTCGCCGCCGAGGTCGTCGTCGTGGTCCTTCTCGCGGTCGTGACTCATGAGAGCCCCTTACGCCGCCTGCCGGACGAGCGCAAAGATGTCGTTCGGCGACGCGGTATCTGAATCGATTCCGAAGTGTTCTGAATCGGTACACACCGTCGATCGGTACACGCGGAACGAATCTGTTTGCACACCGCCTTCTTTCGCTTCGGAGGCCGTTTCCCGGCCCGTTCCCGGGACCGTTTCCGATCGTCCTCCACGCTCTTGCTCACCGGAGGAAAATGGCATTTGTGAGGTGAGCTGCCTCACAAACTTGCGCCATCTTGCTGTTCGGACTCGATTCAGATGATTTCACCAGGTTGCGAGGTCACGGGAGGGCACGGTAGGTCTGCTTAAGCCTTTCAGTGCATGACGGGCCGTCACATGGCCTTCGATAACGCATCTTTCGCCGCCGATCGCGGCACGACGCGCACTTTCATCGACGCAGGAGTCAAGAATTGAGTACCGAAGGATCGAACACGGGGAGCGGAGCGCACCGCCGTCCGACCGTCGGCGTGGTTCGTGAGACGAACGACGGGGAACGGCGGGTCGCGCTCGTACCGAAGATCGTGCCCTCCTTGATCGGCAAGGGGCTCGACGTCGTCGTCGAGTCCGGTGCCGGCCAGGGCGCGCTCATTCCGGATGCGGCTTACAAGGAAGCCGGCGCGACCGTCGGCGACGCCTGGTCCGCCGACATCGTCGTCAAGGTCGCTCCGCCGAGCGACGCCGAGATCGCACGCCTGAAGTCCGGTCAGCGCCTGATCGGCTTCCTCGCCCCGCGCAACGCCGACAACCAGATCGGCTCCCTGACGCAGGCCGGTGTCGAGGCGTACGCCGTCGAGGCCATTCCTCGTATCTCCCGCGCGCAGGTCATGGATGCCCTGTCGTCGCAGGCGAACGTCGCCGGTTACAAGGCCGTGCTGGTCGCGGCGAGCGAATCCACGCGCTTCTTCCCGATGCTCACCACCGCCGCAGGCACCGTGAAGCCGGCGACCGTGCTGGTGCTCGGTGTGGGCGTCGCGGGTCTGCAGGCGCTCGCCACGGCGAAGCGTCTCGGTGGCCGCACCACCGGATACGACGTGCGTCCCGAGGTCGCCGACCAGGTCCGGTCGGTCGGTGCCCAGTGGCTCGACCTCGGCATCGACGCCGCCGGTGAGGGTGGCTACGCACGCGAGCTCACCGAGGCCGAGCGGGCCCAGCAGCAGCAGGCGCTCGAAGACGCCATCAAGGGCTTCGACGTCGTCATCACCACCGCGCTCGTGCCGGGCCGCCCGGCGCCGCGCCTGGTGACCGCCGCCGCGGTCGAAGGGATGAAGCCGGGTTCGGTGATCGTCGACCTCGCCGGCGAGACCGGTGGCAACTGCGAACTCACCGAGCCGGGGCAGACCGTCGTCAAGCACGA
>NZ_JBLWIU010000007.1:0-7627 GCF_048381395.1 Rhodococcus shunpengi | reverse complement strand
AATGCACCCGGCACCGCTGCCAGGACGAACCCGTGAACTGCTGCGCAATGGCAGCTTTGAGCCCGCTGTGCGCATCGGAGATCACCAGATGCACCCCGGACAGTCCCCGACCCCGTAACCCGACCAGGAACTCCCGCCAGAACTCGTAGGATTCGCTGTCCCCGACCGCGGTGCCCAACACCTCACGGCTACCGTCGATCGACACCCCAGTTGCGACCACCAACGCCTGGGACACCACGTGCGCACCGACACGGACCTTGCAGAAAGTGGCGTCGAGGAACACATACGGAAAGCTCGTGTGCGTCAAGGTGCGCTCCCGGAACCGGGCGATCTCGGCGTCCAGACCGGCACAGATCCGCGAGACCTCCGACTTCGAGATCCCGGAGTCGACTCCGAGGGCGCCGACCAGGTCGTCGACGCTGCGAGTCGATACCCCGTGCACGTAGGCCTCCATCACCACCGCGTAGAGAGCCTTGTCGATCCGCCGACGGCGCTCGAGCAGCGAGGGGAAGAACGACCCGGAGCGCAGCTTGGGGATCTTGACCTCGACGTCTCCGCTGGTGGTGGCGACGGTTTTGGTGCGGTGTCCGTTGCGGTGGGTGATGCGGGTGTCGGTGCGTTCGTAGCGGCCGGCGCCGAGTTTGTCGGTGGCTTCGGCTTCGATCAGAGCTTGCAGTCCGGTGCGGATCAGTTCGGCGAACACGTTGGTGTTGTCGGCGCTCTTGAGTGCGTCGAGTTGGGCGAGCAGTGCAGAATGGTCGTGGGTCATCGCGTAGCTGCTTTCTGTGAGTCACTGTGGTAGGTAACTCGTTGATCACTACGCGATGGCCCACCCTCGGTGAGGGATCGACACGCCGTGGACCTGCCCGGATGCCCTCAACCGATTCCCACCACTCCCTGGGACTTACCCGTCGATGCCCGAGGCGAGACCGAGCTCCGTGCGGAACTGGTTGAACGTGTTGGATACCGAGCCCAGTGCGATACGGCTACTGCGTTCCGTGCACCACAGGGCAGGGTTGTCCTCGCCTGATATTCGGGGTCGAATATCCTCGATCCATTGGACCAGACTCTCGACCGCCCAGTCCATCTCGGGAACGGTCAGGACACTTCGACGCTTCGGCGGGGCGCCTTTCATCGCCTTCCCGTACCGCACGTACAGAACGCCGTATCGACCGAACGCGGGAGCTTTCGGATTGAATCCGAAGTCGATCGTGTCGAGCATACGAACTTCGTTTCTGCGAAGTCCCCAGGCGTACGCCACCTTGAGCAGCACCGCGTCCCGAAACGCTGGGATGGCCCCCTTCCTTCCCTGGGCCAGGATGCGTTCGACACGATTGTCGGCGTGATCGAAAAGGTCCTGAACTTCCTCCCAGGTCAAGGCCCGTTTCTTCGGTCGAGCGATCGCGTCCTGGGTGTGGCGGGCGGTATTCCATTCGTGGCAGACCTGGGTGGGGTGAGTTCCGAATCGTTCCTCGCATGCTTCGGACCATCCATATGCAGGATCGACGAGATATGCCAAGAACGCCCGCAGTGCCAGTTGATAGCCCAAAAGTGTGCTCTGCGCCAAGCCGTGGATCGCCCGACGCTGCATGAAGAATTCGTCGACATCGGCAGCGGACCATTCCCACGGCTCACTGCCGGCAAAGGCGTGAAAGCGGCGGACGATCGCCTCTCGTGCGTTGACGGTACCGAAGCCCAGATTGCGACTGAGTTGCTGGTTTCGCCATCCGTCGAGCATGGCCTGAAAGACCTGCTCTTCGGGTCGGAGCAGTGCCACACCGTCGGCAAGGTGCAGCGACGCATCCCCAGGTCCACGGCGATCCGAACGACCCATGGAGACCCCCTCGCATTGTGCGCGAAATATTCGCACATAATGCGAATGTGGGTCAAGGTCGCCAGGTCAGAAGGGTGGAGAGGATCCACTGACCGGGTGAACATCCCCCGTGCGAGCGTGGGATAGCGGGATTCGGCGAGGAGGCGGAGCTCGGCAGATGGGTAGGGAATCCGCAGTTCAGCGCCTGCGTGAGTCGGTCGACACGGAGTGGTTGTCTCGTTCCGCCATGTGGACGTCACGGGTTCGCATGTCGCGCAACTCGTGACGCTTAATCATGGATAACCCCGATTATCCATCATGATCACGTCGAGAAGGCGGTCTACGGTCCGGGGTGGCCGTCGCCGAGATGACCACGACGACTGCGGTCGTTTGCCGCGTCTTCGGTTGGGATGCCGCCACCCGTATTGGTCCTGTCGTCGCTTCGACGTGTCGATCATGACCGAGGTAGATATCAGACATCCGAGTCGATCGACGCGTGTCCGGTTTGGGTCGATCGACATGCGCCCGGGCTGGCGGGACCGATGGTCGCGGGATCGCTGGTTCGTGCCGAGAGGTCGCGATCGGATGAGCCGCCGAAGCGCCTTCATCCGCGGCGGAGATAGGTGGTCGTATTCGCGGTCCGCGCGAATAACCAACCTGCTAGTTAACATAACGAAGGTTATCGGTGTTCTGTGACCAATTGCGCCACAGTGGTTTTCAGGTGAAATCGGCGTGGTCTCTCATGGGGACGAGGTGCTGCGCGAGCGCGTATGCACGGGCCCGGCGGTGCCACGGCGGCGGCAAGGTCGGCGGCGCCGTCGTGTCGTATATGTAACCTAGTACCTTCACGTGAACAACTTCAGCAGCTGTCCAGGCCGCAGGCGGACCGTCGGGACGGAGGAAGCGGAATTCACGACTCGTCCACGACCGGTGCGCGACCGTACCCACCCCATCCCGTCGAGGAAGGGGTAACCGTGATCCAAGTCGCGGGCGTAGGTCTCCCAGAGCCGGTCGGTATTGCAATTGTCAAGGGACAGTGGGACATCCTCGTAGGCGGACAGGTCATGTCCCTGTGCGCGGACAGCTGATCTCCCTGTCGGCGGTCAGCTGATCTCCCGCATAGGGGTCAGGTCAACGGCATCACCCCTCGTCCGGTGGTGGCGTCCTGCAGTCGCAACGAGGTGCCCTCGGTGATCACCACATGGGCGTGATGCAGCAGTCGGTCGACGGCGGCGGTGGCGAGGGTTTTCGGCATGATCGTGTCGAACCCGGACGGGTGGAGGTTGCTGGTCACCGCCAGGCTGCGCCGCTCGTAGGCGGCATCGACGAGGCGATAGAACGCCTCGGCGGCGGCCTGCCCGGACGGCAACATCCCGATGTCGTCGACGACGATCAACTCGGCGCGGGTGATGCGGGTGATGGTCTTGGCGATCGACCCGTCGACCGCGGCGCGTCCGATCGCTGCGGTCAACGACTCGAGGGTGAACCACGACACCCGCATCCCGGCGTCGATCACCGCATGGGCGAGCGCCTCGACGAAGTGGGTCTTGCCGGTCCCCGACGGCCCGCTGACCGCGAGGTTCTCGGCGCGGTGCACCCATTCGAGGGTCGCCAGGGAGCTTTGGGTAGGGGCCGGGATCGACGAATCCGCCTCGCGCCACGAGGAAAACGTTTTTCCGGCCGGTAATCCGGCGCTCTTGCGGCGCATCGCCTTCGTTGCCTCGTCGCGGCCGCGGACCTCCTCGTCGAGCAGCACCTTGAGGACCTCGGTCGGATCCCACCGCTGGGCCTTCGCGGTGGCCAGCACCTCCGGGGCGGCAGCGCGTAGATAGGGCAGGCGCATCCGTTTGAGTACGGCGACCAGATCGTCCGGCAATGCCGGCGCAGGCTGGTGGTTCATCAGCTCGCTCCCGCCGCTGCGGTGGTGCCGAATCCGGCCCAGGCGGCGGTGCCGGGCTGGACCGAATGGGCCTCGTCGGCGACGACCACCCCGGCGTCGCCGGTGGTGGCGGTGTGGTGCGCGACGATCGCCGGCAGGTCCGACTCGGCGAACCGGCCCGCCTCGGCCGCGACCGCCAACGCCGCATCGACGGTGTCGGCGCCGACGAACGCGGCCAACTCGACCGCGGCGGTCATCTTCGCGCGGATCCGGACCGCGCCGGCCGCCGAGGCGGCGATCAGCCAGGCGTGCGCGCCGGGACCGAGATCGAGGAACCGGGCCTCGGCCGCCGAACGGGCCTTCGGTGTCGGTGGCCGGGGTGCCCCACCGGGCTGCTGCGGGTGGTCCGGGTAATGCGCCGGATCGATACTCGGATTCCCCGGTGTCGAAAGGCGATGCCGCGCAACCTCACTCAACCCGCGTCGGTCACCGGCCCAGTCGGGGATCCGGGGCAGCGCCGACAGGTCGGCGACGATCACCAGGTCGGTGCCGGCGGCCCGCACCCACACTTCGGCGCCGACCAGGCCGGGCGGGGTCGAATAGCGCACCGACCCGAACCGGATCGTCTGATCGGTGCCGACGCTGCGGGTGGTGCCCAACGCCAGGGTGTGCGGGGTCGACGGCAGGGTGTGCAGGCGGACGCGTTCCTCTGCCAGCGCCTCGGTGGGGATGCGGGCGCTTTCGCGGTGCCGACGGGCATTGACGGTGGCGCAGAACCGGTCGCAGGCGGCCTCGAGGTCGGCGAACGAGGCGTAGTCCGGCAGCAGGTTCGCGTCCGTCGGCACCAGGTCCGCTTTGGCGATCTTGACGGTTGCTTCGCTGCCGCCCTTCGATTCCGGGTCGAAGGGCACGCAGGTGTGCACGGCCATGCCGTAGTGCCGGCCGGTCTCGACGATCTGCGGGTGCCGCACCGGGATCCCGGCGACGTGATCGATGCTCACCGTGCGGGGATTGTCTGTCAACGCGTAGGTCGGTGCCCCACCGAAGCGACGCAGCGTGGCGTCGAGGCACGCGATCAACGTCGGCAAACTCTGGTCCCATACGGGGATCACCACCCGGTAGCGTGACCACGCCAGCCAGGCGCAGAACAACAGCGTCGAACGCAGGATCCCGCCCGGGCCGGGCACTTTCGGGCCCTGACCCCAGTCGAATTGCATCCACAGTCCCGGTTCGGTGATCCAGGGTCGGTAGGTGCGGCGGTGTCCGGCCTGCCATGCTGCTTTCGCCTCGGCGACGGCGCGTCGGGTGGTGCGTTCGGTGCCGTCGAAGCCGAGGGCGAGGAGGCGTTCGTGGACGATGTCGGCGCGGACCTTGCCTTTGCTGCGCTCGACCCATTGCTCGATCTGGGGTAGGTGCTCGTCGATGATGCGGGGTCGTCGCGACGGGCCGGTCACCGGCATCCCCGCGTCCCGGGCGGCAACGTAGCGTCGGACGGTTTTCGGATCGACGCCGGCCAGTTGCGCTGCGGAGTGCGCGTTGCCGGTGGTGTCGTAGGCCTCGAGTATTTCCATGATGTCCCTGTCAGACTTCTTCATGCGTCCCTCCGGTGGGAGTCGCTCGGTGGTGGTCGAAGACCTCGAGCAAAACCCCGGAGGGGCGTCTGGTTCAGGACCGACACACCGCCGGCCCCTGTGTCCATCGTCAGGGAGATCAGCTGTCCGTCAGCAGGGACGAACGTGTCCGTCTACAGGGAGGTTGGCATGTCCGCTAGGCCGTGTTTCAAATGTGGTTCCGCCGAGGGATTCATTGCCCCGCCTGGCGTGTCATGACAACTGAATGAGCGAGGTCTCCGGTAGAGGGTTAATCGACCAAGACAAACCTGAATACCGGAGACCTCGTGCCCAGCGTAGCGGTATCGGGGCGGGCGGATCTGACCGACGCGCAGTGGGCATGGTTGGAGTCGTTGCTGCCTCGGGGAAAGAAGGCGGGTCGGCCGCCGAAGTGGACGAAACGCCAGCTCATCGACGGGATCCGGTGGCGCATCCGCACAGGATGTCCGTGGCGGGACATTCCGGACCGGTACGGACCGTGGCAGACGGTGTATGGATTGTTCCGGCGTTGGCAACGCGCAGGGGTGTGGGCGCAGATGCTCACCCGAGTGCAGGCGCTCGCCGACGCGGCCGGCGCGATCGTGTGGGAGGTCAGCGTCGATTCGACCATCGCCCGAGCACACCAGCACGCAGCCGGTGCCCGCAGGGACGGTGATCGGCAGGCCGAGCCGCCGGGCGGTGTCGACACCGAGCCCGATGATCATGCGTTGGGACGTTCCCGCGGCGGTTGGACCACGAAAACCCATCTGGCATGCGAGCAGGGCCGCAAGGTCCTTTCACTCATCGTCACTGCAGGTCAGTGCGGTGACAGTCCGCAGTTCGAGGCCGTGCTCGACGCGATTCGGGTGCCGCGGCGCGGTCGTGGTCGACCGCGCCGCCGCCCTGATGCGGTCCTGGCGGGCAAGGCGTACAGCAGTGCCGCCAACCGCGCCTACCTGCGCACGCGAGGGATCAGGGCGACGATCCCGACCAAGACCGACCAGGTCGCGAATCGGAAGAAGAAGGGCTCGTCCGGTGGTCGCCCACCTGTCTTCGACACCGAGCACTACAAGCAGCGGCACGCCGTCGAGTGCGGCATCAACCTGCTCAAGCAGAACCGTGCTGTGGCAACGAGATACGACAAGCTTGCGGTCCGCTACACCGCCACCGTGCGTATCGCCGCGATCAATCAGTGGCTGCGATCAGCCACCTTTTGAAACACGGCCTAGCTGTATGAGGCCATGACGTTGGTGACACCGGTCCGGAGCTTGCTCGCGGGCGGCCGGTTTCCGACGGCAGTATGCGGCCGATGATAGTTGTAGTGCACATTCCACACCTGTAGGGCCTGGGCGCGTTGCCGTTCGCTGGCCCAGACGCGGGCGTAGAGGAACTCCTCGGCCAGGATGCGGTTGTAGCGCTCCACTTTCCCGTTGTGGCGAGGCGTATACGGGGTGATCCGCTGATGCCGGCCACCGTGGAGCACTTTCGCGAAGTCCTTCGCGCGGTAGCAGGACCCGTTGTCGGTGACGACCCGGTGGATGTGCACGATGCCGTGGGCGGCGAAGAACACCCGTGCGCGGTGCATGAACCCGATTGCCGTGGCGGCCTTCTCGTCGGATAGCGCCTCGGTATAGGCAAGGCGGGAGAACCCGTCGACCGCCGAATGCAGGTAGACGTAACCGGCGCGGGCACCGGCGACCTTGGCGCGCTCGACCTTCTTGGCCTGCTCGCTGCCCCGACCGTGGACACGCCAGCCACCGCCGTCGGGGATCCGGCCGACTTTCTTGATGTCGACGTGCACCATATGGCCGGGCCAGCGGGCGATGATCCGGCGTGGCTGGCGATTGTTCTCGCCGTTCGGATCGAGGAACCTGCGCCGGTTCAACCCGAGGTGAACGAGGTGCCGGCTGACGGTGCGCACCGAGATGCTGATGCCGTCGGCGCCCAGTTCGTGGGCGATGCGGGCTGCGGACCACTTGCGGGTCCGCCGCAGGGTCTCGATCCGCGCCACGGTCTCAGCCGGGGTCGCGGTGGGCTGATGGTGCGGCACGCTGGGGCGGTCGAGCAGACCGAGTTCGCCGTGTTCGCGGTAGCGGGCCATCCATTTGCTGGCGCAGGACCGGGAGATCCCCATCTCGGCGGCGACATGGGACAGCGGACGGGTCTGGCACCGCTCGACGAGACGGCGGCGACCTTCGACGGACAGCGGGGCGTTACGGTGGAGCATGGACGGGTTCTTTCGGTTGCGCTGGGTGAGTTGGTGGTACTTCCCATCCTGCCGTTGGAAGGCCCGTCCGCCTTCTTCAATCCCCTGAGCTGGTGTCTACAACGTCATGACCCGCAACA
>NZ_JBLWIU010000006.1:0-15939 GCF_048381395.1 Rhodococcus shunpengi | reverse complement strand
GGGTAAGTCCCAGGGAGTGGTGGGAATCGGTTGAGGGCATCCGGGCAGGTCCACGGCGTGTCGATCCCTCACCGAGGGTGGGCCATCGCGTAGTGATCAACGAGTTACCTACCACAGTGACTCACAGAAAGCAGCTACGCGATGACCCACGACCATTCTGCACTGCTCGCCCAACTCGACGCACTCAAGAGCGCCGACAACACCAACGTGTTCGCCGAACTGATCCGCACCGGACTGCAAGCTCTGATCGAAGCCGAAGCCACCGACAAACTCGGCGCCGGCCGCTACGAACGCACCGACACCCGCATCACCCACCGCAACGGACACCGCACCAAAACCGTCGCCACCACCAGCGGAGACGTCGAGGTCAAGATCCCCAAGCTGCGCTCCGGGTCGTTCTTCCCCTCGCTGCTCGAGCGCCGTCGGCGGATCGACAAGGCTCTCTACGCGGTGGTGATGGAGGCCTACGTGCACGGGGTATCGACTCGCAGCGTCGACGACCTGGTCGGCGCCCTCGGAGTCGACTCCGGGATCTCGAAGTCGGAGGTCTCGCGGATCTGTGCCGGTCTGGACGCCGAGATCGCCCGGTTCCGGGAGCGCACCTTGACGCACACGAGCTTTCCGTATGTGTTCCTCGACGCCACTTTCTGCAAGGTCCGTGTCGGTGCGCACGTGGTGTCCCAGGCGTTGGTGGTCGCAACTGGGGTGTCGATCGACGGTAGCCGTGAGGTGTTGGGCACCGCGGTCGGGGACAGCGAATCCTACGAGTTCTGGCGGGAGTTCCTGGTCGGGTTACGGGGTCGGGGACTGTCCGGGGTGCATCTGGTGATCTCCGATGCGCACAGCGGGCTCAAAGCTGCCATTGCGCAGCAGTTCACGGGTTCGTCCTGGCAGCGGTGCCGGGTGCATTTCATGCGGAACATTCGGGCGACGGTGTCGGCCAAGCATGTGCCGCCGGTGATGGCGGCGGTCAAGACGATCTTCGCGCACACCGACCCGATCGAAGTCGCTGCGCAGTGGGATCAGGTCACCGACACCTTCGCCGGGTCGTTTCCGAAGGCCGCGGCGTTGATGGAGGTCGCCAAGCACGATGTACTGGCGTTCACCGCGTTTCCGAAGGCGCATTGGCAAAAAGTATGGTCCAACAATCCGATCGAGCGGTTGAACAAGGAAATCAAGCGTCGAGCCGATGTCGTGGAGATCTTCCCGAACCCGGCCGCGTTCCTCCGGTTGGCGACCGCGGTGGTCATCGAGCAGCACGACGAGTGGCAGGTTACTCGCCGCTACGTCTCGGACGTGAGTATGGACGAGCTCCGGGCGGTGATCGCTGCGAAGGAACAGGCCACCGAGTCGGTGCTGTCGTTGACCGGCTCGAGCGAAACAGCATAGTATTCACCGCGACTCGTTGATCGCTACGTGTACTGCAGAGCCGATCCGAAGTCCACCACTCCACGGGGCACTATCTAGAACGAGGAGGTGTCATGCAAGCTGATGCTCAGCGCATCGAAGTCATGAAAGCCCAAGATCCCGGTAATCCGTGGGACGCGTCCGGGGTCATGGTTCCCAGTGCAAACCGGCGTGAAATACGTGAGGTGATAGCAACGGCCCAGCGGTTGCTTGCCTGGGATGAGATGCCGTTCGGAGAAGTTCGCGATTTCAAGGCGACCGGGGAGATGCTTTCCACCATTGCGGCTATGACGAAGGAGGCATTGCGCGGAAACCCCTCAGCCGCGGAGCATTTGGCTGCGAGTGACGACTTGGTCGAGCTGCTCATCAAGGTCAAGACAGCGGGGGATCACCTCCACGAGGCCCAGCTCGCACAGCATACGGCAGGCTTCAAAGTAGTTCGGGATGCGCTGGCTTGTCTTCACGGCGTCAATTCTGTCGCGGAGCTCATCGAGGGCACCCCTGCTGCAGTCTGTCTCCTCGGCTTCGATCGAGCGATCCTCTCGCGTGTCGACGAATCGTCCTGGATCCCCGAAAATTTCTACTTCGTTGGCGACCCCCAGTGGGCCGCGGAAGTGCGCGTGATCGGTCACGAAAATCCGCTGCCGCTGGGCCCGGGGCTTATCGAATCGGAGAGCGCGCGCCGAAAGGTTCCCCTCATCGCCACGAACGTCCTGCAAAGTCCGCACGTTCATCGTCAGATCGCTGATGCGACACTCTCGAGGTCATACGCCGTCGCGCCCGTCATGCCGGAAGGGCGTGTAGCCGGTTTTCTTCACGCGGATTGCTATTTTCAGCGTCGGAACATGGAGCAGTTCGATCTCGAGATGCTCTCGATGTTCACCGAAGGCTTCGGATACGCGCTGCAGCGTGCATCACTCCTGGACCGCATGGCCAAGCTGAAGTCTGCAGTCAATAGCCTGGCAAACGGCATCTCGTCGGTGGTTGAAGAGTCTTCAGGATTTGAGCTGGGATCCAGCGGGTTCTACCGTGAGCGCCCGGAGATTACTTCGGGTCGGATAGGTGACTTCCCGGTCGGGCAAGCCGAAGGGGAGCTACCGCCGACTCGGCGGGAACAGGAAGTGCTGAGGTTGATGGCGGCGGGTGAAACGAACGCCGGGATCGCGAGTCAGCTCTTCATCTCAGAGGGGACCGTTAAGTCGCACGTGAAACAAATCCTTCGGAAGCTGGGTGCGGCCAACCGCGCACAAGCGGTCTCCCGGTGGTCCAAGATCGAGCAGAGGGAACGCGCCAACGGATGACGCTGACGACCGTTTGGCAAACGGTTTCCTATCTCCGGCCGATGGGTTCGCGGCCCCGCTCCCAGACGAGTCGATGAGCGCGGCCGAGTAGTAGGCCGGCAGCGTCAGCAGTTACCCGTGCATCACGAGCTGATCTGGGTGTCGCGCCGAAATCGGCTGCTGGATAACGCTGTCGGGTCGAGTGAACTCCTGCCTGAGAAGCGCGGGGACGACGAGTCGGCTCTGTCAACCTCGACTGGCCGAGGTTGTCAAAACCATGCGGTGCCGACGCCGGTGATCGTCGCGGCGTATGTCGCGCCCGGTTTGACGGCGACCATGGTGGCATGTCCCCTGTGAGTAGGTCCGGGTTGTTCTAGAGTCCTGATTGCCCTGGTGAGGGCGAAGAAGGGACGATAGGGATCATGGCGGGACGCAAACGTCACTCGGCGGAAGACATCGTGCGCAAGCTGCGCCGGGCCGACGAGTTGGCCGCGGAAGGCAAGAACGGCGAGGAGATCGCCGCAGCGCTCGAGGTGTCGGCGGCGACGCTGTACAACTGGCGGCGCCAGTACTCCGGCATGGACGCCGATGCGGCGAAGGAACTCAAGGAACTACGGGAGCAGAACAGCCGGCTCAAGCGGTTGCTCGCAGATGCCGAGTTGGAGAAGGACGCGCTGCGGGAGATCGCGAAGGACGCTCCTATAGAGGTCAAGTGGTCAGAGCTCGGTAGTCCTGTCGTAGCGCGGTGAACACTTCGCGGGCGAGATAGCGTTTCTGGCATCTGATGATCTCAGGCATCGATTTGCCCTCTGATGTGCGGCGTTCCGCGTATCTGCGGGCTATGTCGCTGTATCGGAGGCGGACGACGACGGCGGTGTGCAGGGCCTGGTTGGCGCGACGATCGCCACCGCGGTGCAGTCGATGCCGATTCGTCTTGCCCGACGATGCGGGGATGGGCGCGACGCCGCAGAGGTGAGCGAAGGACGACTCCGACCGTAGCCTTTGTGGGTTGTCGCCAACGGTGATCAGCAGTGCCGCCGCGGTGTCCGGGCCGAGTCCGAACACGCTCGCGGTTCGTGGGGCGACTTCCTTGACAAGTGCAGCCAGGTTTTTCTTGAGTTCTTGTGCTTCCCTGCGTAGTTCGCGTGTTCGTTTCGCGAGTGAACGCAGGGCGACGATCGTGGCGTTGACCGGATCGGTCATGGCGGCGGTGTCGGGTTCGAGCGCGATGCACGCGTCGAGCAGTGCCGTGGTGCTGCGCCCACGTAGCTGTGTGCGCAGCACTTCGGGGGCGGTGACAAGCATTGATCGGATCGTATTCATCGAGGCGGTCGCGGCCTTCACAGCGCCGGATCGAGCGACCCGCAGGGCCCGGATCGCTTCGATGGGTCCGTCACCGTGCTTGGGCTCGGACAGTTGGTGACGGGCCAGGACGGCACGGGCCGCGGCTTCGGCATCGATGGGGTCGCTCTTGCCTTCGCTTCGGCGAAGTTTGCGGTTGGGGCGAGGCACTTCCACCACCGCGATGTGGTGATGTCGTAGGTGGCGACTGATGCCGGCACCGTAGGAGCTGGTGCCTTCGATTCCTACTGAGATCGGGTGACCGTGCTGGTGGATCCATTCGACCACAGCGTCATATGCTGATGAGGTGGTGTCGAATTGGCGGTGCGCGAGCAGGATTCCGGTGTCGGTGATGATTGCGGCGTGATGGGTGTCGGCGTGGGTGTCGATGCCGCAGTAGATGTGCTGTGGGGCTCGGGTCGGTGTCACGTGATGGCCTTCCTCTGACGTGGGGGGCGCGAGGTTCGGACGGGCCAGTGACGGGCCGGGCGGGGCGGCAGGCTCCTATGAGGTCACGGACATCGCGTGCTCCACTGTCGGGTGTGGTGGCCCGCTGGCGGTCGGGTCGACGGGTCCTGCGAAAGGCACTTCGGTGGCCAGGAAAATTCCGGGTCAGGCCGTCCCACCAGCGGGTTGTTCTCATTATCCACTGGAAAATTCTAAGCCCGACCGCCAAACGCGCCGCGATCACCATGCTCACCGGCACCATGCAGATGTCGGAGCGGTTCGCGTGCAAGGTCGTTGGGCTCTCCCGATCGGTTTACCGGCGGTTGCCGTTGGCGCAGACACCAGGCGACCCGGATGCCGATCTGCGCGCAGAGCTGCGCAGGTATTCCCGCAAGCATCCGCGGCACGGGTTCCGTCGGGCGTGGGCGTGGCTGCGCTACGACCAGGGCATCGAGGTGAACAAGAAGAAAATCGACCGCCTATGGAAAAGAAGAAGGATTGCAGGTCCGGCGTGCTCCACGCCGCAAACGTGCCGGCCTGTCCTCGGTGCCGATCGTCGACGCGGATGCTCCGAATGTTGTGTGGGCATTAGACTTCCAGTTCGACTCGACCATCGACGGCAAGACGGTGAAGATCGCGTCGATGGTCGACGAACATACCCGGATGTCGCTGTTGAACATCGTGGACCGCTCGATCACCGCCGGCCGGTTGATCGAGGGCTTGGAGAAGGCGTTCGCGATGTGGGGTGGGCCGCCGCTGGTGCTGCGCATGGACAACGGGCCCGAGTTCATCTCGGAAGCGCTGCGGGACTTCTGTGCTGGTTCGGTGGGGATGTCCTACATTCCGCCGGGCACGCCGTGGAACAACGGGTTCATCGAGTCGTTCAACAACCGGCTGCGCGATGAGTGCCTGAACCGCAACTACTGGCCCACACTGCTCGAGGCCCGCGTGGTGATCGAGGACTTCAAGGACGACCACAATCACCGGCACCGTCATTCAGCATTGGGTTACAAGACCCCCGCCGAGTACGCTGCCGGATGCACCCACCGGCACCAGCCCGTGGCGTGCGAGATCGACTGATCGACTGCACGTAGGAACCGGCTCTAGAACCGACCGGACCGACTATCGGGGACCTGCCACCAGTGTGGCCTGCAGATCGCCGCTGATCTGTCCGATCAAGGTATTTAGCTCGCTGGCGACAGCGGCGTCCGTGGCTTGCACATCAGCGAGGGCGGCCTTCATCTTTGCCAGTGAATCGAACGCTGCGAGTGTGACGTTCTCGTGCGCCACAATCTTGTCGAGTGCTGGGTTGTAGTTGTTCGCCGACACCACAGCTTGATCCAACCGGTATGGCGTGGCGACCAGGTTGTAGACGCGGGGCACCAGGTAGAAGATCGCGAATGGAATCAGCACACAGACCATAGCGACTCTGGCCACAGTCGTCGTCCTCGATGCGCGCGGCGGCCGATCGGGTGCGGAGGACGTGAGTGCCACAGTCGGCGAATCGACGGTAAGACCCGGAGTCGCGGAATCGAGTCGCTGGGCGCTCAGGGCGAAGTTCCGGTTCTTTCCGGGCGCGGCCGTCACGATTCGACCACCGAGACCAGCGCGATGGTGCGTAGCGAAGACACCGGGTGTGTGAGGAGGCCCTTGACTACCAGTTTGCGGGTGAGGATCGCACCCAGCACAGCGAGCCCTCGCTTGGTGAAAAAGCCAACCGGGAGCAGCCCCCCGGCCTTCATCTGCAGCTGCGATACATCCAGGATCTGATCGGCGGTGGCGATAACGGTCACGCTCGGCCGGCCGACGACGTCGTTGTAGACGACTGCCTCATCGGTGCCGAACACGATCGTGCATGCATTGTCGGTGTCCGTGCCGAAGACGGAGATCGGCCGAGCAATCTTGCGTGCGAACTTGATTCGTGACGGAAAACTCTCGAAGTTCTGCTCGAGTAGCATCCCGACGATGTTGGCGAGGCCATTCGCGTCCTCCCCGTCGTACAGAGTGACGCCGTACGTGGCGGTTTCAACAGTTGTCATGGGTAGTGCCTTTCAAAAGGCAGGGATTTACGATGTGTCATGCGGCCCCTGCGCGGGACTCGCCTGGAGAGGCGTCGCCGAGGGCGCGCAACGCTATTCACCGTGAGTCGACCGGGCCGACGAACAGCTTTCACCTGGTGAAGAAGTCGATTGCCAGCCGGTTGAACTCGTCCCGGCGCTCTGCCTGCGCCCAGTGGCCGCATCGCGAGAACACGTGGAGATCCGCATTCGGCATGCGCTGCAGAGCAAACAGGCCGCCATCCATCGGAACCACACGGTCGTCACGACCCCAGACCAGCAGGGTTTCGTGCTGCACCTCGTGCAGATGCCGCCACAACTCGGCGTCGGGCGAGGACATGATCGACCTGACCGCGCGGAGCGCTCCGGCCCGAGCGTCCGGATCCATTGCTGCCTCGAGTCGCTCGGTGATCAGTTCGTCCGTAACCATGGCCGGGTCGAAGACCATCATGCGAATGAAAGCTGCCATGCGATCACGAGACGGTCCGGGCGCATCATAGAAGGACGACAGGATCTTCAGTCCTTCGCTCGGGTGCGGCGTGACAACGTTCACGGAGACGCCGGCTGGCCCCATCAGGATCATGCGATCGATACAGTCGGGGCGGTCCAGTGCAAGCCGCACCGTCGTTCCACCACCCATGGAGTTGCCGACGAAGTGGGCCTTCTCCACGCCGAGGGAAGAGAGAAGGTCGGCAATGCACCGAGCGGCGAAAGTCCAATAGTCCCCATCGAATTCGGGCTTGTCCGCCAGCCCGTATCCTGGCTGATCCGGAACGACGACGTGGAATTGCTCGGCCAGCGCGGCCACGTTACCGCCGAAGTTGCTCCAGCCCGATGCCCCGGGGCCTCCCCCGTGGAGCAGAACGAGCGTCTCTCCGACACCCGCCTCGTGGAAGTGCAGTTTCGTTCCCTGGACCGCCACGGTCCGCGATGCCAGGTTCGTAGGCCCGATATGCGTATCGCCCATCATTTCATTCCGTTCTCTTCGAGGATGCGAAAACTTACTCTTCGCGGACCCGCAAAAGCGATTTCAAATCGGTGCCTTCGTCCGCGAGCGCAGCAGCGTCGACCGCGATGCGGCGACCGATCATGCGTTTGGCGACACCTATGTCGCGCGCGTTGTCCATGCTGAATGCCGCCACCACCCTCGACCGGCTCAGGTAGAAGATCGAGAATCGGCGGTCGTCCGGCACTCCCCGCACGACCACCTCATCCACGGCATACGGCACGCCCGCCATCTGCAGGTTCACCGAAAATTGGTCGGACCAGAACCACGGGACCTCCGAGAAGGCCTCGTTTGCGCCGAGGACGTTACGGGCGACCGCTACCGCGTGGTTCTGCGCGTTCTGCCAGTGTTCGGGGCGGATGTGGCGCCCCAGGGTGGGTTCGAACCTGTTCGCGACATCGCCGGCAGCGAAGACGAACGGGACGGTCGTACGCCCGTGCGCGTCGACCTGCACTCCGTTTCCGGTCGAGAGCCCGCTGTCTGCAGCGAGCTCGTCTGCCGGTACGGCGCCGATGCCCATCACGACGAGATCAGCATCCCACCGCCGCCCATCGGTCGCGGTGACAGTCACGCTGTCCTCGGACTCACACACGCTCGCGATATTCACCGACGTCACCAGGACGATCCCCTCACTTCGGTAGAAGCTCGACAGGATCTTCGAGGCAGCGCCACCCAAGGACCTCAGGAAAGGACCTTCAGCGGTCTCGAGAATGGTCACGGAGTGGCCGAGACCCACCGCGCCGGACGCAACCTCGGCCCCGATGAAGCCGCCCCCGACGACGACAACCGACTGCGCCGTGGCCAGCTGCGTACGCAACCGAGCCGCATCAGAAAGCGTGCGGAGTACGAGCACGCGGGACTGTGCGTCACTCCGAGACCCCTCGAATGTGCGTGCCGCAGCCCCGGTGGTCAGGATCAACTTGTCGAAGCGGTGAGAATGGCCCAGCACATCCTGCAGCCGTCGGCTCGACACGTCGACGCGGGCGATCTTTCGGCCGAGCCGCAGCTCCACATCGTGATCGTGGTACCAGCCCTCAGGATGGACCAGCAGGGTGGACATCTCCGGCTCGTCCACCAGGAGGGACTTCGACAGCGGCGGGCGGTGGTACGGGGCTGTCGGCTCGTCGCCGAACATCACGATCGAGCCCGCGAAACCGTTTCCGCGCAGCGTCTCCGCCGCCCGCGCACCAGCCAGACCCGCGCCGACGATCACGACGACCTCAGCTGCACTCATCACGCGACCACCTTGTACGGGGACGAGCCGGCCTGCGCGCCGCACCGACCCGATGCGACGTCATGGAGCGCGACATACCTATACCAATCATGTTGTGATGTACACGAATTCGCCGTCGGAACGGGTCTCGAAGCGGCGAAGCGGGAGTTGCGCCGGCAGGCACACCGGCAAACCCGATCGGATATCGAACTGACCACCGTGGAGCGGACACTCGATGACATGGCCGTCGAGAAACCCGTCGGCGAGCGAAGCGTCCTCATGCGTACAGGTGTCCTGCACGGCAAGAATCTCGCCCTCCACTTCGAAGATCGCGATCGGACCTGCCGCACTCGGGACCGATACCCCGTCACCGCTGCGCAGCTGGGCCAGTCGACAGCGGGCGATCTCGGTCGAGTTCCCCGAGCCGTCCGCCAACGGTTGGTCCACGACAATCCGCCCCGCGGAGTGCCCGCTCACGCTTCCCAGTCCGTCGGCACATCGGCGAACTGATGCAGGGCCGCTTCCAATCCTGCGAAGTGCTTGAGCGCCAACGCGAGGCTGCCCTTGAACTTGATCGGCCCGGTCACAGCTCGCCGCACGCCCATCTCTTTCGCGGCGACTTTCCTCCAGGTCTCCGCTGGAGCTGCAAGATTGAACTTTGGGTCCTTGCCGGGAATCTGCGGTCCGGCGTAATCGATGAGCCCGTCGCCGTTGACGTGGATGTGAACGGGCGCCCGATCGCGATCCGACACGGACATCTGCACGATCATGTCGATGCCCTTCGTCCCTTCGATGGCCGTCGTGTTGCCCTTCCACACCTCGGCGTAGTGCTTGATCCAGTCCTCGTTCAGCAGGGCGTGCATGATTTCTCCTTCGTATCGACAAAATTCGCGAGCGGAATGCTTACGTTTGGAAGTGGTTTCGGAACTCGAGGCGCAGGGTCCGCCAGGCCTCCGGATCGCGCGCCGCGTCCGCTAGCAGGACCCAGAACTCTTGGCGCGCATGACAAAGTAGGTCCAGCGCCACCGGATCGAGGAACGTCTCTCGGTCCGACCGCAGCGACGTGACCCGCAGGCGTGACCCGTTGGCGGTGGAGTCCCGCACAACCCGCACACCGGCGTATTCGTTCTCGATGAGCAGATCCGGATCTCGGTACTTATCCGGCGCGACACCACTGCCTCTCTGCCGAGCCGCCATCAGAACAGAACGCTGATGTTGTCGGAGGTGAACGTGTTGTGCTCCAGGAGAATTTTGCGCTCCAGGATGTGCCAGGACGCGCCATCTCGCACCAAGATGTCCTCCCGCATCCCGACGAACGTGTGCTCGGTGGCCTCCAGGCGCGAGCGAAACGTCAGAAAGTTGGAGGTTGCGAACACCTGGCCCTCGACCTCGGACTCGGTCGCGGTCACATTCGTGATGAGGCGGCGAGTCCGCGACGGGGGGATCTCCGCCCAGGCGCTCTTGGCCGACAGGCTCGCGACGCGCAGCTCCAACGTTCCGTAGTCGTCGTCGAAGAGCGCGAGTTCACCCGGCTTCATGCGGTCGGGCTCCCCCTCGCGCGTCACCCGCACCGGCGCCCAGTAGGTGCTCTCGCTGGTGAACAGTCCGATCCACTCGTCGTATCGGCGTTCATCGAGAAGCCGTGCCTCGTGGTAGTAGAACTGCGCGACGTCGAGGGAAAGGATTGCGAGGCTTCCGGGGGGCGTTTCGTCAAGCAATGTCATTGCGATCACCAAATCTCGTTGTCAGAGGAGCTTGGACGGGCCATCAGATGCGAGTCGGGGGAATCTTTGAGATCGACTCGGGCGACGCCGCCTGCATGTACGTCTTCCAGAGCTCGTAGAACCGGCGCTGATTGATCTCCGAGTAGATGCCGCCCGCGATACCCGGAACGTCGTCGTCCCCGACGACCTCCGCCGCGGTTCTGTCGGAGCCGAGGCCCAGCATCATGTTGCTGTCCAGCTGCCGACCGATGAACCCGCGCATGCCGTTCTGGCACTCCCGCCAGTTCTCGCCGTCGTCCTGCTCCAGCAACCCGGCCGGGCCGAAGGTGAGCTCGTACTGTTTCCGGACCGCATCTTTGACGTCTTCGGGCAGGCTCTTGTCGAGTACGCACCACTGATGGATCAACGTCCGGTCGGGGCCCTGCGGGTGGTGTACCCGCATCAGGCGGAACTGCTCGAGGTCCAGCCACGCGAAGGTCGGGAACAGGGCACCGTGGCCGAGCGGGATGAGCCGCGCAAGCTCCGCGCCCTTCTCTTCGGCGATTCGCTTGCGCTGCTCCGCCAGGAACTCGGTCTGAATGTTGGGCAACGTCCAGTAGGAGTGCAGGGGTTCCTCTCCGCCGACGTCTTCCGAGACCGGCCTGGTGAATGCATGGCCGATGAAGCCCATTCCCGCCGAGATCTGATAGCCCTGGTCGGGCACCGCCTGCATGAGTCCGAGCTCGGCCGGGCGTGCGTGCGAGTGTTCGACGTGGTACATGTCGGCGGCGAAGTTCTCGGCGGCGATCTTCCAGTTCGTGTCGACGGTCCAGCGGTGTGCGCCGGGGACCACCTCCACACCGGCGGGGTCTCGCGCGAAGAGCAAGTCGAAGTATGTCTTCAATTCGCCGAGCCACTCGTCCAGCGACGGGCCCTCCGGCGCCCAGTTACCGAAGAGGAACCCCCGGTACTCCTCGACCCGGGTGACCTCGCGAAGACCCCACTCTTTCTTGTCGAGGACACCGGCGTAGCCCAGCCGGAACTTCGGAACGCCCTCGAGCTCACCGGCGCTGGAGTAGGTCCACGCGTGGTAGGGGCACTTGAAGAAGCTCGTGTTTCCTTCGTCGGAACGACAGACCCGCATACCGCGGTGTCGGCAGGAGTTCAGCAGTGCCCGCACGCGTCCGTCGTGACCGCGGGAGACGATAACGGAATCTTCCCCCATGTACGTGGTGATAAAGTCGCCCGGTTCGGCGACCTGGCTCACGTGCCCGAGAAACAGCCAGGTATTGGCGAAGAGGCGCTCGAGCTCGAGCTCGTAGACATCTCGGTCCACGAAGATCGAGCGGTTGATCAGGCCCTTGTCGTACTGAACCGCGTCGATGAGGTCGTTGATGCGCGAATCAACTGTCATGGCGGAGAGTCCTTTCGACGGATTTGTTGGTCAAATACGTGATGTCGATGTCTTTTTCAACGCTTGACAGGAGATCGAGCGCTTTCCCGAGCGACATCATCTTTTCCATGTCCCCGCTCACCTGCATACGCCCGGTCATCGCGGCCGCCTGACCGTTGAGCGCACCTCGCGACATCGTCACATTCGTGGAATAGTCAAGTGCCGCTTTGATGTCCGCAGATTCCGTCGGAGCACCGATACGGACGGCGAACGAGTCACCGGAGAACGCCATGTGGTACACGTCGGCGGCTGGACTATCCGCGACCGTGAGCTCGAAGATGGCATGCTGCCCGGCGGCTTCCTTCTTGAAGGCTTCATGTTTGTTTGCGGCGACGGTCAATGCGATCGCCCAGTCATCGGTAAGAAACTGCACTGGCAAGATAACTCCTCATGTTGTGAGCCATTAGCGCCGATTTTCACTCAGCGAGTCCACCCTCATTCGCTGGGTCTGATCATTCGAATTCGTAGCGGACCGTGCGTGCGCCGAGCCATGGGACTGGGACGTTGGGTAGGTCGGCTCGGCGTGGCGGGCGAGCAGGTGCGCTGGGTATTCGCTGACTGGTCGATGACCTCAGTCAACCGTGCCCCGGTCGCGGAGATCACCGAACCAGCGCCCGCGTGTCGCCAGCTCGGCGGCCGAGCGTCCCAGAATCCTTAATGACAGGAGAGTAGTTCGTGACGGCATGAGGGTGTCCTCCTTGATAGGCCCCGCCAGCAATCGTTCGCAATGGCCAGCAGGGATTCGCTTTGCCAGTCAGCGAGATGCCCTCATCACGTTCGCGCCGTGATCACCCGCCCCACAGCGAAACGCCTACCAGGCAACGCATTCAATCCCTCACGATGCCACGAGTGCCTCCCGAGCGACACGAAGTTCAGGTAATTAGCGCTCCGCGAAAATCGGCGTTAGCGCATCAGGGTGTTGAGTCAGGGTGCTACTGCCTCGAAGGCGCCAGGGGGCGTTTTAGCGATCATCTTGTGTCCCCAGATACTCGCCCGGTCGTACTGCGACACAGACCAATTGGCACCGACAGGAATTGCACCCCACCCGTATTCGATGTCGAAGCCGGAGGGCGACCGAACGTAGAACGAAACCATCTGATCGTTCACGTGGCGACCGAGCGTCATCGAGATCGGGATGGAACGCTCCATACACAGGTCGTAGGCCAAGCCGACGTCATCGATGTCGGCCACCTCGAGCATCAAGTGGTGCAGCCCCCGCACACCGGGAATCTGAGTAAGCGCCACGCTGTGGTGGCGCGGGTTGCAGTGGTAGAAGACGAGGTCGATGAACGTGGAGATCTCGTCGCTCTTCTTGAATCCGAAGCCATCGGTGTAGAACCCGTGCGCCGCTTTGAGATCCGGCACAGCGAGCACTACGTGACCCATGCCTTGCTCGCCAGTGACGAATTCGGAAATCGCGCGACCGGGCCGAAAGGACTTCGGTTCCACCTTCTGACCCGAGACGAGCTCGTGCCTGATCCCACTCGGGTCCTCGGCCACCACCATGGACAAGACTTGTCGTTCCCAGCACTCCTCCTCGGTGCCCCAGCGGCTCGTGACGCCGCTGCGCTGCAGGACCTCGAAGCAGGTACCCAGCGAATCCTCGTCGCCTGCATCCCAGCCGAGGTAGAGCAATGCGTTGCGCTCGCCCCGGTGGATCGCGAGCCGATGGTGCCGGTCGTCCATCCTGAGCTGCAGGACATCTTTGTTCTCGCTGAGGCGAGCCTCGAGCCCCAGCACCTCCGGGCCGAAGCTCTCCCACTCGGCCAGCGCAGGCGAGGTGACTCCCATATACGCCAATGACTTGACCATCTACCGCATTCCTTACTTGGTTGTTTCCATCAGAGATCCGCCCCTCCCGCTGCCTGCACCAACCCGCGGACCTGCATTCCGCCGTCGCTATTGATAACCACGCCGCTGATCGCCGCTGCGTTCTCCGGCGACGCCAGCAAGACATACGAGCCGGTGTGGTCCGCGGGCTGCTGGACGATCCCGAGCGGGTTCGTCGCTCGGACGAGATCCGGGAAGTTCGCCGCATCGCGAAGGGAAGTCTCGGCCTGGCCCAGAGCGCTCGCGCCACGAAGATTGGTCAACGTCCCGCCGGGAGCGACACCGTTCACCCGGACGCGGGGAGCCAGCTCGTAAGCCAACTGACGGATCAGGCCGACGGCGGCATGCTTCGAAGCCGTGTAAACAGATCCACCACCGGCCGGCAGAAAAGCCCCATTGGACAGCGTGAAGACGATCGACGGGGAGGAACTCTCCAGCAGCGCCGGAAGAGATGCCTTTACGCCCAGCAGATAGCCTTTGACGTTGACCGAGAAGATCTCGTCGAACGAGCCCGACAGAGTTGCACCCGGAGTGGTCGCCACCGGGGCGAAATAGTCAAAGATTCCAGCGTTCCCGACGAATGTGTTGAGCCCGCCGTGAGCCGCTACCGTCGCCGCCACCGCTCGCTCATTGTCTTCGAACGAGGAGACGTCGCCTTCGGTCACCACGACGTCCGGCAAGTCTTTCCGCAATGCCGCGATGTTCTCTGCGGAAGCATCAAGGACAGCGACACGTGCTCCTTCCGCCAGAAAACGCTCGACGACGGCGCGGCCGATCCCGGACGCGCCACCTGTGACGAGCGCACTACGTCCATCGAGCCATCCCATGAATCTCTCTCTCTGGTGAGATGTTGTCGTCCCGGCCGCACCGGGATCGCTGTCGTTGATTCGAACCCCTCGCGTTTCAGCGTTCGCCGCCGGAGTGGGCCACGTCTCAATCGTGCTGTGCCGTGGTTCGCCGCACATCTCCCTAATGGGAGGGTCCACATCTTCCGATTGAGAGGAATTGACGGCGGACACCATCCGTTTCGGAGGATCGCCGCCCGCCCCCTGAGATGTGCTGGCGATACCGGTAGAGCCGATTAGCTGTTGCGGGTCATGACGTTGTAGACACCAGCTCAGGGGATTGAAGAAGGCGGACGGGCCTTCCAACGGCAGGATGGGAAGTACCACCAACTCACCCAGCGCAACCGAAAGAACCCGTCCATGCTCCACCGTAACGCCCCGCTGTCCGTCGAAGGTCGCCGCCGTCTCGTCGAGCGGTGCCAGACCCGTCCGCTGTCCCATGTCGCCGCCGAGATGGGGATCTCCCGGTCCTGCGCCAGCAAATGGATGGCCCGCTACCGCGAACACGGCGAACTCGGTCTGCTCGACCGCCCCAGCGTGCCGCACCATCAGCCCACCGCGACCCCGGCTGAGACCGTGGCGCGGATCGAGACCCTGCGGCGGACCCGCAAGTGGTCCGCAGCCCGCATCGCCCACGAACTGGGCGCCGACGGCATCAGCATCTCGGTGCGCACCGTCAGCCGGCACCTCGTTCACCTCGGGTTGAACCGGCGCAGGTTCCTCGATCCGAACGGCGAGAACAATCGCCAGCCACGCCGGATCATCGCCCGCTGGCCCGGCCATATGGTGCACGTCGACATCAAGAAAGTCGGCCGGATCCCCGACGGCGGTGGCTGGCGTGTCCACGGTCGGGGCAGCGAGCAGGCCAAGAAGGTCGAGCGCGCCAAGGTCGCCGGTGCCCGCGCCGGTTACGTCTACCTGCATTCGGCGGTCGACGGGTTCTCCCGCCTTGCCTATACCGAGGCGCTATCCGACGAGAAGGCCGCCACGGCAATCGGGTTCATGCACCGCGCACGGGTGTTCTTCGCCGCCCACGGCATCGTGCACATCCACCGGGTCGTCACCGACAACGGGTCCTGCTACCGCGCGAAGGACTTCGCGAAAGTGCTCCACGGTGGCCGGCATCAGCGGATCACCCCGTATACGCCTCGCCACAACGGGAAAGTGGAGCGCTACAACCGCATCCTGGCCGAGGAGTTCCTCTACGCCCGCGTCTGGGCCAGCGAACGGCAACGCGCCCAGGCCCTACAGGTGTGGAATGTGCACTACAACTATCATCGGCCGCATACTGCCGTCGGAAACCGGCCGCCCGCGAGCAAGCTCCGGACCGGTGTCACCAACGTCATGGCCTCATACA
>NZ_JBLWIU010000005.1:337-137054 GCF_048381395.1 Rhodococcus shunpengi | reverse complement strand
GCCGCGGCTCGGGAGGCGATGTTCTCGGGTGCGCACATCAACGTCACCGAGGACCGCGCGGTGCTGCACACCGCCCTGCGCCTGCCCCGCGATGCGGAACTGATCGTGGACGGGGTCGATGTCGTCGCCGACGTTCACGCCGTGCTCGACCGGATGGGCCAGTTCACCGACCGCCTCCGCAGCGGCGACTGGCGCGGCGCCACCGGCGAGAAGATCGCCACGGTGGTCAACATCGGCATCGGTGGCTCCGATCTCGGCCCGGCGATGGTCACCCGCGCGCTGCGGCGTTTTCACGACGGGCCGGCGGCGCGGTTCGTCTCCAACGTCGACCCGGCGGATCTGACCGCGGCGCTGGCCGATCTGGACCCGGCCACCACCGTGTTCATCGTCGCGTCGAAAACCTTCTCCACCCTCGAAACCCTGTCGAACGCCACCGCCGCGCGCCGCTGGCTCGTCGACGCTCTCGGCGAGGATGCGGTGGCCCAGCATTTCGTGGCGGTGTCGACGCACACGGAGCGGGTGGTCGAGTTCGGCATCGATCCGGCGAACATGTTCGAGTTCTGGGACTGGGTCGGTGGGCGGTATTCGGTGGGTTCGGCGATCGGGCTGGCGGTCATGTGCGCCATCGGCCGGCAGCGGTTCGGCGAGTTCCTCGCCGGCATGCACGCCCTCGACGAACACTTCGCCACCGCCGACCCGGCACAGAACGCACCGCTGTTGGCGGGGTTGATCGGGGTGTGGAATGCGAGCGTCCTCGGTTATCGCTCGCGCGCGGTGGTGCCCTATGCGCAGGATCTGGCGCGGTTGCCGGCCTATCTGCAGCAGCTGACCATGGAATCGAACGGCAAGTCCGTGCGCGCCGACGGCACCGCGGTCTCGTGTCCGACCGGGGAGGTGTTCTGGGGTGAGCCCGGTACCAACGGTCAGCATGCCTTCTTCCAGTTGCTGCACCAGGGCACCGAGATCGTCCCCGTCGACTTCCTCGGCCTGGCCCGTTCCGGCGACGATCTGCCGGCCCGCGATGGGCAGACCAGCATGCAGGTGCTGGTGCTGGCGAACATGTTCGCCCAGGCCAAAGTATTGGCCTTCGGCCGTGATGCCGACGAGGTGCGTGCCGAAGGCGTCGACGAGGCGGTGGTGGCGCACAAGGTGATGCCCGGCGATCGGCCGTCGACGACGATCCTCGCCCCGGAACTGACCCCGTCGGTGGTCGGGCAGATCATCGCGTTCTACGAGCACCAGACCTTCGTCCAGGGCATCGTGTGGGGGATCGATTCGTTCGATCAGTGGGGTGTCGAGCTCGGCAAGACCCAGGCCACCGCCCTGCAGGCGGTGCTCGCAGGTGAGGAGACCCCCGATACCGGGGACGCGTCCACCGACCATCTGATCGAGGTCTACCGCAACCTCCGCGACGGAGCCTGACCGCACCCTGCTCGAGAGATCAAGCAGCCTTCGGATCGGACCAGGCCGTGGTGGTCCGGACCCGTCCGTGCGTATCGACGAGACGCGCCGGCAGGTCGTACTGCTCGAGCCACGACAGGGCTCCGATCCCCCGCTGCAACGCCGTCGCCGCGGCCGCATCGGCCCACACCGCGTCGGGAGCGATGACGCTGACGAGACGCCACCGCTCGGGGTCGGCGACGTCGCTGGTGTGCGACGCCATGGCCGATCCGGCCGGCAGTTCGACCGACCCTCGATCCGGGAGCGGCACCTGCCATCCCCCGGCCGGCGCGTGCCCCGCGGTGGCCATCACGTCGCCGATGCGCACGAGCGCCCCGCATTCGAGCAGGTTCGCGACGAGCGCCGCGGAGTAGTCGACGGTATCGGCCACGGCCGTCGCACCGAGTTCGAGGCTCACCCCGAAGGGAGCGAGCACGACGTCTCCGTCGATCTGCACGTCGCGGTAGGTGGGGATGGGATGGATCGGCGGGATGGCTCCGGCATCGACGGAGGCGTCGTCGGAGTCGACCGGGGTGATGGCCCCGCCCGTCATGCGGGCCGCCCACAGCGCCGACCGCACCATCGAGGCCAGTCGGGGGCTCATCGTGACCGGAGTGCCCTGCGCGAGGTTGACGGAGTGGATCTCGGCGTCGCCCCGGCGGCTGTCGCTCACCGCCTCGGACTCGGCGACGACGCCGCGCACGATCATGCGGGCACGGTGCAGTGCATGCGGCTCGGTCACCGCGAGTGCGATCTGCCGACCCCACTCCCACCATTCGTTGCTGCCGATCATGACGGGCTCCACCCGTGGTCGATTCCTCGCAGGACGTATTCCAGTATGCCCGCGACCTGAGACAGGTGACAGCGCCGCACGATCGGACCCGCGCCGTCAGACCCGGTCGAGGATCGCGGCGGTGTCCACGCCGGTCGGCAGTGTGCCCATCGCGATGCCCCAGTCGTCGTCGAGCCGGCTGCGGCAGAAGGCCTCCGCGACGGCGGGATGCCCGTGTCGGACGAGCTGCGCGCCCTGCAGGACCAGGGCCATGAGCTCCACGACCCGCCGTGCCCGGTACTCGGCGTCCTCGAGATCGGCGAGTTCCTTGCCGACCCGGGCAATGGCCGAGTCGAGCCGCGGATCGGCTCCTTCCGCGAGCCCGACCTCGGTGAAGAACGCCTCGACGGTGTCGGGCTGCCGGGCCATGGCGCGCAATGCGTCGAGTGCCGCGACGTTGCCGGATCCTTCCCAGATCGACATGAGCGGCGACTCGCGATAGAGCCGCGGCATGCCGGACTCCTCGGCGTAGCCGTTGCCGCCGAGACATTCGAGAGCTTCGGCGGCGACCGCGGGAGCCCGCTTGCACACCCAGTACTTGGTGACCGCCAGCGCGATGCGGCGCAGGGCGGCCTCCTGCTCGTCTCCGGCGGCGCGGTCGGTGGCTCCGGCCAGACGCATCATCATCGTCGTCGCCGCATCGGATTCGACGACGAGATCGGCGAGCACGTTGCGCATGAGCGGCTGGTCGACGAGCACCGCGCCGAACGCCTTCCGATGGCGGGCGTGGTGGACCGCGCGCAGCGTCGCGACCCGCATGTTCACGGCCGAGCCGATGACGCAGTCGAGTCGCGTCATGTTCACCATCTCGATGATGGTGTTGATGCCGCGACCTTCCGGGCCGACGAGCCAGCCGATCGCGTTCTCGTACTCGATCTCGGAGGAGGCGTTCGACTTGTTGCCGAGCTTGTCCTTCAGCCGCTGGATGCGGATGGCGTTGCGGGTGCCGTCGGGCAGGACACGCGGGAGCAGGAAGCACGACGGTCCGTGCTCGGTCTGCGCGAGCGTGAGGAACAGATCGGACATCGGCGCGGACGTGAACCACTTGTGCCCGACGATCGTGTACGAACCGTCCGCGTTGGGGGTCGCGGTGGTGGTGTTGGCGCGGACGTCGGAACCACCCTGCTTCTCGGTCATCGACATCCCCGCGATGAGACCACGTTTCGTGGAGGGTTCGCGCAGCCCGAAGTCGTAGTGCGGCGCGGCCAGCAGCGGCTCGTAGCGCTCGGCGAGTTCGGCGTTGTGGCGCAGCGCCGGGACCGCGGCGTAGGTCATCGAGATCGGGCACATGTGCCCGGCGTCGGTGTGGCCCCACACGTAGAACTTCGCGGCGCGGGCAACGTGCGCGCCGGGACGCGAGTCGCGCCAGGGTGCCGCGTGCAGGCCGTTCTCGACGGCGACGGTCATCAGGTCGTGCCAGTGCGGATGGAACTCGACCTCGTCGACGCGGTGGCCGTAGCGGTCGTGGGTGTGCAGCACGGGCGGGTACTCGTTGGCGAGCCGCCCCCAGTCCTGGGCACGGGCAGTGCCGGCGAGGGCGCCGAGTTCGCGGACCTCGTCCTCGGCCCAGCTCGCTCCTTCGCGGCGCAGTCCTTCGAGGAGGGCGGGGTCGTCGGCGGCCCGGTAGGGCTCGAGGTCCGGTACCTGATTGAACACCTCGTGGGTGGCGGGGAAATGCACGGCTTCACTCCTGGGTCGTTCCGGAAGACAGGTACCCCGCCGCGCGCAGTGCGAGCGCGACGAGGTCGGGGACAGTGGATCCGGCCGCGGCGCAATGGCGACCATCGGCCGCGCCGGGAAGGCGGCCGGTGAGCACCTCACCGACGGCCCCGACGAGCGCGGCGGCAGTGAGTTCGACGTCCTGTTCGGGAAATTCACCGGTTGCGATGCCGTGGCGCACGGCGTTCGCGAAGGCCGCTGCGAAGGCGCGGCGCAGCACGAGCCGTTCGACGTCGACCGCGGCGTCGACCGGTTCGGCGAGCAGCGCGTAGGCGAGGGTGGGATTGCGCAGCGCACGGCGGGAGAAGGTGTCGACCACCGCGGTCACCCGGTCGGCACCGGATCCGGTTGCGGCCGCGGACGTCACGGCCTCGACCTCCCGGCCGCACAGTTCCCGGAAGATCCGCACCATGAGATCGGACTTGTCGACGTAGTGCCGGTAGACGCTGCCGGTGGCGACACCGGCCCGTTCGGCGACCGCCGAGACGGACAGTCCGCTGTATCCGCGCTCGCTGAGCAGAGCCACGGCGGCAGCGGCGATCGCCTCGCGCTGCGCGTCGAGTCGCTCCTGCACTGCGGGTGTCCGCCGGTACGCCACACCAAGGATTGAACCTCGGTTCAGTGCTTCGGTCAACGGTCGGCGCTACGGTCGGGATTGTGAATCGCCTGAGCGTCGTGGACGAGATGTTCCTCCACCGCCACAAAGGAACCGGCCTGCCGTCGGTGATGCAGGGTCTGTGGCGCACCGACAAGACCGTGGACGCGACCCTGTTGCTGTCCCTTCACGACGTGCTGTCCGAAGGCCCGCTCGGGCGTCGCGTGGTCCGTCCCCGGGTTCCCGGCGCACGCCCCCGATTCGAACCGAACACGCACGTCCATCCGCTGCGCTATCCCGCGACCCCCATCCCCGACGACGAGCTCCTCGCCTGGGCCGACGAGCACGCGAACGTGGACGTCGATCCCGAGCTCGGTCCCGGCTGGGCCCTCGCCGCGACCCGACTCACGAGCGGCGGCACCGCACTGTCGATCGTGTGCTCGCACGTGCTGACCGACGCGCGGGGATTCGTCCGCGCGGTCGCCGACGCACTCGCCGACCGGCCGCGACGACCCGACCCCGGTCGCCAGTCCGACCTGCGCGATGCGATGCAGTTGTTCCGGAAGGTCGGCAGCGGGCTGCGCCGCGTGAAGTACACGCCCCGCACGGAGAAACCGTCCGCTCCGCAGACGGTGCGCTCGCGACCGCGCACCGCGCTCGTCGACGTCGACGCGGCGCAGTGGAAGGCCGTCGCCGCCGCGGAGGACGGCAGCCCGAACGCCCTGCTGATCGCCGTGTCCGCTGGTGTCGCCCGACGCGCCCGGATCCCGTTCCCCGTGCGCATCTCCGTTCCGGTCGACGACCGGAAGGACGGAACCGTCTCCAACGGCGTGTCGATGGTGGGGATCACCGTCGACGACGGCGACACCGTCGCGTCGATCCGTGCCCGCGCCGCGCACGCCTACTCGCAGCCGCGGGAGGGCGCGCCGCACAACATGCCGGCCGATATCCTGCAGCTTCTCCCCGACCGGATCGCCGCCCGCGTCGCGCGCGGTGCCGGTGAGCGGGACCTGTTGTGTTCCAACATCGGCGCAGTGCCCCGCGAACTCACCACGCTGGGCCCGTACCGCACCACCGGGATCGCGATGCGCGCCATGCACCCGGGACTCGACACCCGGCCGGCCCGCACCGCGACCCGCCTGTCGGTCTACGCCTGCCACACCGACGAGCGGTACACCCTCGCGTTCGTCGCCCTCGACGAGGACCGCTTCCCCGACGCCGCGACGCTGCGCACCTACGTCCGGGCCGAGCTCGCAGATCGGGGACTCGAGGCCTACTCCTGGTGACCTCGACGGTGGATGCGACGGCTACCGTGACGCGCCGTCACGTACAGTGCGGAGCATGACGCCCGAGACCCACGTCACATTCGCAGACGGGACCGTCCGCGGCACCCGGCTCGGCGACCTCCTCGCCTGGCGCGGCATCCCCTACGCCGCTCCCCCGGTCGGTCCGCTGCGGTTGCGCGCGCCGCAACCGGTCGAGCCCTGGACGGGGGTGCGCGATGCGACGCAGTTCGGCAATGCCGCCCCGCAGCGTCCGCGGTACGCCGAGACCGGTCGTCGCGGGGTGCGTGTGCGTCCCGACGAGGACTGCCTGACCCTCAACGTGCTCGCCCCCGCCGGTCGGGTCCATGCACCGCGACCGGTCATGGTGTTCATCCACGGCGGCGCCTTCACCCTCGGCACGAGTGCCCTGTCGGTCTACGGCGGCGAGTCGCTGGTCCGACGCGGCGACGTCGTCTACGTGTCGATCAACTACCGCCTCGGAGCGCTCGGTTATCTCGACTTCGGGTCCTTCTCCACCGACTCGGTCCGATTCGATTCCAATCTCGGTCTGCGCGACCAGGTGGCGGCGCTCGAATGGGTGCAGCGCAACATCGCGGCCTTCGGCGGCGACCCCGACAACGTGACGATCTTCGGCGAGTCCGCCGGCGGCACCTCGGTGACGACCCTGCTCGCGACACCCGCCGCGCGCGGACTGTTCTCCGCCGCGATCGCACAGAGCCCGGCGCCGAATCTCGTCGTCACCTCCGACCGCTCTGCCGAATGGGGCCGGAAGTTCGTCGAACTGCTCGGTGCCGACCCGGATACCGCGGCGCGGGCGCTGCTCGACGCCTCCCCCGTCGAACTCGGACGGGTGGGATCGCGACTCGGGGCGCAGGTGCTGCGAGCAACCCCCGGTCTGCATCCTTTCGGTCCGGTCGTCGACGGCGATTTCGTTCCGCTCCAGCCGCTCGAGGCGTACGAGACGGGCGCGGCGCATCCCGTTCCGCTCGTGCTCGGGACGAACGACCGCGAGGGCGCACTGTTCCCGAAGTTCCTCGACGCGCTGCCGACGAACCCGCGGCGGATCGACGCACTGTTCGCCGCGACCGATCCCGAGGCGAAGGATCACATCACGGCGGTCTACCCAGGATATCCGGACGAGCGTGCCGCGATCGATCTCGGCGGCGACCTCACCTTCTGGTATCCGTCCGTGCAGATCGCGCAGGCGCATTCGCGTTTCGCGCCGACCTTCATGTACCGCTTCGATCTCGCGCCGCGACTGCTGCGGTGGACGGGCTTCGACGCGACGCACGCCGTGGAGTTGCTTGCGGTCTTCGACCAGACCGGCGAACCGCTCGGGCGGGCGCTCACGGCACTCGGCGGTCGACGCGGCCTGCGCACGGTCGCCGGAGCGATGCAGCGCCAGTGGCTGAACGTGGCCCGGCACGGTGAACCACTGCCGTCGTGGCCGCCTTACGACGAGAAGGACCGCGCGACAGTGATTTTCGACGAGGTCACGCGCATCGAGCACGATCCGCGTCGCGAGCGCCGACTCGCGTGGGAGGGCTACCGCGGGTACACCGCTCCGGCGCCGGTGCAATGAGCACCGCTACTCGGTGCGTGCAATGAGCACCGCTACTCGGTGCGTGCAATGAGCACCGCTATTTGGCGACGGTGAGCAGGAAGGCGACGTCCTCGATGGCGCTGACGCTGTGCCGGACCGGCGGGATGATGATCATGTCGCCCGCCGAACCCTTCCACACGTCGTTGCCCGCGACGAGCTGGAGCTGACCCGACAGCACCTGCAGGGTCGCCTCGCCGGGGCTGTCGTGCTCGCCGAGTTCGTGGCCGGCGAGCAACGCGACGACGGTCTGCCGCAGGTGCTTGGTATGCCCACCGAAAACCGTCTGGGAGCTGCGTCCGCTGCTGGACGCCGCTGCGAGTTTGAGCTGCTGCCGTGCCAGGGCGGTCAACGAGAGCTTGTCCATGTACCGCAGTATCGCTCAGATGCCGCCGCGAGAACTCAGCTTCGCGCGTACCGGATCCAGCGGAACCTGATTCCCTTGGTGGACGTCATCCATTCCCCGGGTTCCTCCACCCATTCGGGCCCGATCGGAGGTGCGGTCGCATCTCCTACGACGTCGAGGTCGACCTCGGTCACGAGCAGCCGAGTCGCGAACGGCATCGCCTGCGCGTAGATCTGGCCCCCGCCCATCACGACGACCTCGTCCTCACCGGCGAGCGTCAACGCGTCCTCGAGGCTCATCGCGGTCTCGGCGCCCTCGGCCGACCACTCGACGTTGCGGGTGACGACGATGTTCCGGCGTCCCGGCAGCGGCCGGAATCTCACCGGGAGCGAGTCCCAGGTGAGGCGGCCCATGATCACCGGCTTGCCCATCGTGGCGTCCTTGAAGAACGCCATGTCCTCGGGGATGTGCCACGGAATGGTGTTGTCGCGGCCGATCACACCGTCGCGTGCCTGGGCCCAGACGAGGGTGACATCCCCCATCAGACGGCCACCGGCGCCTTGATCGCCGGGTGGTGCCGGTAACCGACGACCTCGACGTCCTCGTAGCGGTAGTCGAAGATCGAGTCGCGCGGGTGCAGCTTCAGCGTCGGGTAGGGATACGGATCGCGGGTGAGCTGCTCGGTGACCTGCTCGATGTGGTTCGAATAGATGTGGCAGTCGCCGCCGGTCCAGATGAACTCTCCCGGCTCGAGTCCGGTCTGCTGCGCGACCATGTGGGTGAGCAGCGCGTAGCTGGCGATGTTGAACGGCACGCCGAGGAACATGTCGGCGCTGCGCTGGTAGAGCTGGCAGCTGAGCTTGCCGTCGGCCACGTAGAACTGGAAGAAGGCGTGGCACGGCATGAGCGCCATCCTGTCGAGCTCGGCCACGTTCCACGCCGAGACGAGGATGCGCCGCGAGTCGGGATTGTTGCGCAGGGTCTCGATCACCTGGCCGATCTGGTCGATGTGCTGCCCGTCGGGGGTCGGCCACGAGCGCCACTGCACGCCGTAGACCGGGCCGAGATCGCCGTCGGGTGCGGCCCACTCGTCCCAGATCGTCACGCCGTGCTCCTGCAGCCACTTGACATTGGAGTCGCCGCGCAGGAACCACAGCAGCTCGTAGACGATGGACTTCAGGTGCACCTTCTTCGTGGTGATCAGCGGGAAGCCCTCGGACAGATCGAAGCGCATCTGGTGGCCGAACAGGCTCCGCGTGCCGGTTCCGGTACGGTCGGCCTTCTCCGCGCCGGTCTCGAGGATCAGGCGCAGCAGGTCTTCGTAGGGCGTCGACACAGTCACGAGCGCAGTCTATCGGTGACGTGATGGTGTCCGTCGCCACCCGCGAACGGCCCGGCGACCGTAGCCTGTTCCCATGCCCGAGCTCCCCGAGGTGGAAGCACTTGCGGTGTTCCTGCGCGAGCACGCGGTCGGCAGCGTCGTCGGACGCATCGACGTCGCGGCGCTGAGCGTGCTGCAGACGGCCGACCCGCCGATCACGGCGCTGCAGGGACGCGACATCACCGGAGCGGTGCGCTTCGGCAAGTTCCTCGCGATCGACTGCTCGGGGCTGCACCTGATCACGCACCTGTCCCGCGGCGGCTGGTTGCGCTGGCTCGACGAACCGTCGCACACTCCCCCGAAACTCGGTCGCGGTCCGCTCGCCCTCCGCGTGCACCTGTTCGCCCCCGACGCGACGACACCGGCCTTCGATCTCACCGAGGCCGGCACGAAGAAGCGCCTCGCGGTCTGGGTCGTCGACGATCCGCAGCAGGTGCCCGGCATCGCCCGCCTCGGCCCCGACGCGCTCGCCCTCACCCGCGACGAGTTCGCCGAGCTCCTGACCGACAGCACCTCGCGCCTCAAGACGCTGCTCACCGATCAGAAGGTTCTCGCGGGCATCGGCAACGCCTACTCCGACGAGATCCTGCACGTCGCTCAGCAGTCGCCGTTCGCGACCGCCGGAAAGCTCACCGACGACGAGGTGACGGCCCTGTACGGGGCGATGCGGTCGGTTCTCACCGATGCCGTCACGCGCTCGGTCGGGCAGGACGCGGCGCGCCTCAAGGGCGAGAAACGGTCGGGGCTGCGCGTGCACGGACGCACCGGTGAGCCGTGCCCGGTGTGCGGCGACACCGTCCGCGAGGTCTCCTACACCGATCGTTCGTTCCAGTACTGCCCGACCTGCCAGACCGGAGGGAAGGTCCTCGCCGACCGGCGGATGTCCCGCCTGCTGAAGTAGCGTGCGCGCCGTGCAGGCCCGTTCCCGTCTCCGCGAAGAAGTCCGCACCCTCGCACCGGGTTACTTCGCCTTCGTCATGGCCGGCGGCATCGTCTCCACCGGACTCCACCTCCGCGGTTTCCACCTCGCATCGGCCGTGCTGCTGATCGTGTCCGCGATCGGATACGCGACGCTGGTGGCCCTGTCGGTGTGGCGGTTCTTCGCGTTCCGCGACGAAGTCCGCGCCGATCTCGCCGATTCCGGACGGGCGTTCGGCTTCTTCACCTTCGTCGCCGGCAGCAACGTGCTCGGCGTACGCCTGATGATGGACGGCCGGCATTCCACCGCGGCCGTACTGCTCGTGGGCGCGGCGGCGACGTGGCTGGTGCTCGGATATGTCGTCCCGTGGACCGCCGTGCTCGGCACGGCGGAGCGTCCCGTCCTCGCGAAGGCGAACGGAACGTGGTTCATCTGGGTGGTCGCCAGCGAGTCGGTGGCCATCGCCGCGGCCACGCTCCAACCGGTCTACCGCGAACTGGACCGGCTCCTCGCCGCCGTCGCGGTGTTCACCTGGGGTGTGGGGCTGTTCCTGTACGCGGCGGCGGGCATCTTCGTCGCGGCGCGGATGCTGCAGTACCCGTTGCGTCCCGCCGACCTGACCGCCCCGTACTGGGTGTCGATGGGAGCGTGCTCGATCACCGTCGTGGCGGGCTCACGGATCGTCGAGATGGACGACGCACCGATGGTCGACGCGACCCGCGGCCTGATCGCGGGCCTCGCCGTCGTCATCTGGGCCTTCGCGACGTGGCTGCTGCCGCCGCTCGTCGCGGCCGGCTGGTGGCGTCACCGCGTCCACCGGGTTCCGCTGACCTACGACTCGTCCCTGTGGTCGATCGTCTTCCCGCTCGGCATGTACGCGGTCGCGGGGATGTATCTGGGTCGCGCCGACGATCTGCCGCTGGTCGGCGCGATCGGCGCCGCCGAGTTGTGGGTCGCGGTGGCTGCCTGGGTCGTGGTGTTCGCCGCGATGCTGCACCGCATGTGGGTCCGGTTCATGCGGCCGGTCGAGCGCGACCGACGGTGACCGCCCGCGCGCGGGCACGCCCCATCTCGCCGTACCAGCGGACGGCGAGCACGACGGCCAGGGCCACACCGACCGCGTCGCCGCCGTAGTACATCAGCTGGGCACCCGCCTGCAGATCGGACGCGGCGAACATCGTGCCGGGAGGTGACTGCGCGTACAGCGTCTTCGCCAGCACCGCGTGGACCGCGCCGGCCACGAGCAACACCACCGCGAGATGCGGGAGACCGTACCTGCGGCGGAGAGGATCGAGCCGGCAGATCGCGATGGTGAACAGCATCCCGGCGGCGAAGACGTGCAGGTGGACCACGGCCGCGACGAGCGTGTCGTCGTGCATCGCAGCGAACAGCGGCGTCCGGTAGAGCACCCACAGTCCACCCATGTCCAGCACGGCCGCGACCGCCGGCGCCGTGAGCAGCGCGGCCGGTCGCGAATGCAGCACGGTGAGCAGACCCGCGCGTGCGCCTCCCACCGGGACGGTCCTCAGCAGCAGCGTCACCGGCCGGCCCAGCACGATCAGCAGGGGCGCGACCATGCCGACGAGCAGATGCCCGGCCATGTGCGCGGTGAACGGCCCACCGGGCAGAGGAACTACCGCCGTGGCAGCGACGGCGCCGGCACCCGCGGCGACACTCGCGTCACGCCACCATGGCCACGCGTCGCCACGGCGACGCAGCCGCACGGCCGCCCCGAGGTACAGCGCGACCCCCAGAGCCGCCACCAGCAGGACGACGAGGGCGAGTGCTCCCGGTCCCGTGTGCGTCGGATGATCGTGCACCGACGGCTCCTATCCGTCCGAGAGCCCGGTGGTGCGCACGTTCCGTCGCGCCGACCACCACAGGATCGCACCGGCGACGAGGAACACGAGAGCCCCTGCGATCCAGGCCAGGTCGTAGGGCCACACGTCGACGTCGTAGCGGATCTGGTGGACGCGGAACACCTTGTGGTTCACCAGTCCGTCGAACAACTGGAACGCGCCCGCTCCCATGAGCAGCGCCGCCCAGAAGTGCCGTACCGCCAGGGCGTGCCTGCGACGCACGTCGGCGAGCAACGCGAATCCCGCTACGAGAACGAGCAACTCGGCCGTGTGCAGCAGACCGTCGGAGGCGAGACCGACCGCGGGTGTGGAGCGGTCGTAGAAATGGTGCCAGCCGAGAATCTGGTGGAAGACGATCTCGTCGATCGCAGCCATGAGCGCCACACCGAGGAGGGCACCGCTGATCGCGGAGTGCCGCACCGAGATTCCGCCGCGGGTGTCTCGGGGTCGTGTCGCTCCGGTCATCGCTCCCTCACCGTGCCGCCCGAAGGACGCTCCTTCACCGTGTCGCCCGAAGTGCTCCGTCCGGGAATGCGGGTTGTTCCGATCCCGCGGCGGGTACCCGAGCGACCATGCTGAGAAACGCACTGTGGGAAGGGCTGGTCGCCGGTGCGGCCGGCGTGGCCGCCATGACCGTCGGGGAGAAGATCGAGCAGGCCGTCACCGGGCGACCGAACTCCCACGTGCCGGGCCGCGTACTCGCACGGTTGACGGGCGCCTCCGAATCGGCCGGGCAGCACTCGACCGCCCTGAACTGGGCGATGCATTTCGGGCAGGGCATCGCCCTCGGCGTGCTGCGTTCGGTCATGGCCGAGGTGGGCCTGCGGGGGCCGCTCGCCTCGTCGAAGTTCACCGTCGTCCGTCTGACCAACGACCAGATCCTCGAGAATGCGACCGGCGTGGGAGCACCGCCGCAGACGTGGCCCCGTTCCGAACTGGCGATCGACGTCCTCCACAAGAGCGTCTACGGGTTCGTCACCGGTGCCGTCGCCGACGCGCTCGCCGCCCGCCGCGGTCCCGGCCCGGGCGGGCGGCACGCCGCGCTCGTGCCCGGTCGCCACTCCGACATCGGCCCGATCCCCCGCAGCGCGGCCGCCGGCCGGTAGAGGTACGGAGCACAGGCGACCTGCGGCACGGAGCACAGGCGACCTGCATCGGAGCACGGAGGGCCCAGGAAACGTCGCCGACGCGGCGGTTACCGTATCGGTGTGAGTGTCGAACCGCTGGACACCGGCACCGTGACCGGTCACCTGCATCTTCCCGAGGGCAGCCCGCGGGGTGCCGTCGCGTTGACGCACGGCGCCGGCGGCAACTGCGACGCGCGGATCCTGCAGCTGATGTGCTCCCGGTTCGCCGACGCCGGCTTCCTCGCCCTTCGTTACGACCTGCAGTTCCGCCGTCGCAAACCCAAGGGACCCCCGCAGCCGTCCCGCGCCGCGGAGGACCGTGAGGGTGTGGCCGCCGCGGCCGCGGAGCTGCGCGACCGCGTGTCCGGGCCCCTGCTGCTCGGCGGCGTCTCCTACGGCGGCCGGCAGACGTCGATGCTCGCGGCCGACGAACCCGGCATCGCCGACGCCCTCGTCCTGCTGTCCTATCCCCTCCATCCGCCGGGCAAGCCGGAGAAGCTGCGCACCGAGCACCTGCCGAAGATCTCGGTGCCCACGGTGTTCGTCCACGGCGACCGCGACCCCTTCGGTACCTTCGACGAACTGCGGGAGGCACTCGATCTTCTGCCCGCGGCCACGACCCTCGTCGAGGTCACCGGGGCCGCACACGACCTGAGCCGCGCGAAGACGGATCCCTCGGAATCCGCCGTGTCCGCCGCGCTGCACCTGCTGGAAGAGAAGAACTCATGATCGAACCCACCGACGTCGCCATCGACACGCTGCTCGCCGAGCTCCGCGACCGGCTCGACGATTCCGTCGACGCCCCGACGACCCTGCGCGGCCTGCTCGAAGCGGTGCTCGTCGTGGGATCGGGTCTCGAACTCGATTCCATGCTCCAGCGCATCGTCACCGCCGCGACCGCCCTTCTCGACGCCCGCTACGGCGCGCTCGGCGTGCGCGCCGCCGACGGTGGTCTGTCGGAGTTCGTGTACGTCGGGATCAACCCGACGCAGCGCGAGGTGATGGGCCATCTGCCCGAGGGCCGGGGCATCCTCGGTCTGCTCATCAACGATCCCCGGCCGGTCCGCCTCGCCGACCTGTCGAAGCATCCCGCATCGATCGGCTTCCCGCCCAACCACCCGCCCATGAAGAGCTTCCTCGGAACTCCGATCATGGTGCGCGGCAAGGTCTTCGGCAGCATCTATCTCACCGAGAAGCTGGGGGCACCCGAGTTCACCGAAGAGGACGAGGTGATCCTCAAGGTACTCGCGATGTCCGCCGGTGTGGCCGTCGAGAACGCGCGCCTGTTCGAGGGCTCCCTCGCCCGCGAGAGATGGCTCACCGCAATGGCATCCATCAACTCGCGGTTGCTGATGGGTGGGTCGGTGGACGAGACGCTGTCGATGCTCACCGGTCAGGTCCGCGAACTCGCCCGATGTGCGGGTGCCTATGTGGTGCTCGTCGAGGGTCATCAGGGCCGCCTGCAGGCCGCGTCCCCCGCGATCCCGTGCGGGAAGGACAAGCGTTTCGATCTCACCGGATCGCCTGTGCTCAAAGCACTCAAGAGCAGGCAGCCGATGCATCTCGATACGCTCGAGGGACTGCCGCCGACGGAGCAGGGCGACAAGGGCCACGCGGTGGTGCTGCCACTGTCGGCGACGTCGACCGTCACGGGCGTGCTCGTCGCGACCCGCGAGGCCGGTACCGAACCGTGGGACGACGAGGACGTGGCCCGCTTCGAATCCATGGCGAACCTCGCCGCCGTGGCCCTCGAGTTCGCCGAACAGCAACGCAAGAAGCGGTTGCTCGACGTACTGGCCGATCGTGACCGTATCGCACAGGACCTGCACGACAACGTCATCCAGCGCCTGTTCGCCACCGGCATGAGTCTGCAGAGTGCGACAGCGGAAGGTGTGGGTACCGAACGTGTCGTGGAGGTGATCCGCCACGCGATCGAGCAGCTCGACCGGACGGTGCGCGAGATCCGCACGACCATCTTCGATCTGCACACCACCGGCGCGGCGGCGTCGAACAGTCTGCGCCGGAGACTGCTGGATGTCGTGGGCGACCTGAGCATCCACTCCTCGGTGGCACCCAACGTGCAGTTCGTCGGCCCCATCGACACGTTGGTGCCGATGCGGATCCACCCGCACGCCGAGGCCGTGCTCCGCGAGGGGCTGAGCAACGCGCTGCGCCATTCCCAGTCCGACAACATCTCGGTGTCGGTCTCGGTTCAGGACGACTTCCGGATCGAGATCCTCGACGACGGCACGGGTCTGCCCGACACGCCTCGCCGCAGCGGGCTGGCGAACCTCGAGCGGCGCGCCGTGCAGTGCGGCGGGTCGTGCGAGATCGGTCCGGCCCACCCGCGCGGCACCCGGGTGCTGTGGACGGTCCCGCTCTGACGGAACGGGTCCCGCCCCCGCGTCGGATCAGGACGTCGGCTTGCCGCGCTCGTTGCGCAGCTCGGTGGCGAGCACCGCAGCCTGCGTGCGGCGCTGCATGCCGAGCTTCGCCAGCAGCCGCGAGACGTAGTTCTTCACGGTCTTCTCCGCAAGGAACAGCCGCTCGGCGATCTCCCGGTTGGTCAGGCCCTCACCGATGAGTTCGAAGACGGCGCGTTCCTGTTCCGACAGCTCGGCAAGCGGATCGGCCGTGCGCGACGCCCGGATCCGCTCCATGAGGGCGGCGGTGGCACGGCTGTCGAGCAGCGAGCCGCCCTCGCCGACGGTGCGGATCGCCGAGACGAGGTCGGTGCCGAGGATCTGCTTGAGCACGAACCCCGAGGCACCCGCCATGATCGCGTCGAAGAGTGCCTCGTCGTCGGCGTAGGAGGTGAGCATCAGGGCGCGCAGACCCGGCATGCGGGTACGCAGCTCGCGGCACAGTTCGACCCCGTTGCCGTCGGGAAGCCGCACGTCGAGCACCGCGACGTCGGCGCCGCTCTCGGGCACGCGGGCCAGGGCCTCCCCCACCGAGGCGGCCTCACCGACGACGGTGAAGTCGGGCACGCTGCTCAGCAGATCCACCAGGCCGCGCCGCACGATCTCGTGATCGTCGACGAGAAACACGCGGGTCATCTCGGACACCTTTCGTTGACATGCTGTTCCGTCATTGTCCCAGGTGTACCGCGATACCCACGTCCTCGGGGCCGTTCGACACCCATCTGGGGACCTTCTCCCCCTGCCTCGCGGGCACCGTTCGGGAGACGCTGGAGAGGCAGAGGTGGACATGTGGGACGAACGAGCCGACGAGGAGGATGTCGTGACTGTCGATGCCGGAACCTGGTCGCTCGGTGACACCGAGATCATTGCGCGTGCGGTGGTGGAGGCACCCTCGGTGCACGACACGCAACCGTGGAATCTGCGACTGCCCGATCACAGCGCCGAACTGGAGGAACGCCTCGAATTCGCGGAACCGGGGCCGGACCCGCTGCGCGTCGACCGGTTGATCTCGTGCGGTACGGCCCTCGCGAATCTCGAGCTCGCGATCCGGGTCCTCGGCAACCGCTCGCGCACCTCCGTGCTGCCCGATCCGCAACGTCCGGAGCTCATCGCCCGGATCGAGACTCTCGGCTCGGGTACCCCGAGCAGCCGCGACCTGCGGTTGTACGCCGCCATCTCGCACCGGCGCAGCCACCGCGAATCGTTCACCGACATCCCGGTGCCGACGGAGACGCTCGCCGACGTCGTCGCCGCGGCCGGGGCGGTACCCGACGTCGACGTGCGCCTGCTCGCCACCGACGAGGCCGTCGCCCTGGCCCAGGTGCTCGCCTACGCGGCGGAGACCCGCCGGCGTCACCCGCACTACCAGCGGGAGATGTTCTCGTGGACCTCCCACTGGCAGCCGCGCGGCAACGCCGAGGTGGTCACCACCTGGAGCGCGAGCCTCGACGAACACGGCGCGGCCGGCGAGGCCATGGTCACGACGGGGATCCCCGACGTCGATGCGCTGGCTGCGGCGATCGCGCGCGAATCGGTTCTCCTGTTCTCCGCCGCGTCCACCTCGCCGGCGGATCTGGTCCGGGTCGGCGCGGCGGTGGAGCGGTGCTGGCTCGCGGCCATCGACGCGCGACTGTCGGCGTCGGTCATGACCCATCCCCTGCGCGTCGAGGACGCGGGCTCGCGCCTGGCCGAGATGCTCGACCTGCCGGTCGTGCCGCTGGTGATCCTGCGCGTGGGTTTCTGACGAGAAGAGAGATCGAGGTGACGATGAGCGCACCGACCGAGGATCCGATCGACGATCCGACCCGCGAGTTGTTCCGCACGGCCCTGGACATGGCGCAGGCCGCCAAGGCCGGCAACGTCTCCGGGTGGCTGTCCGCCCGCTACGAGTGCAGGCGCGTCGAGGATGTCGCGTTCGTGCTCTCGCAGATGCTCGGGGTGCTCATCGAGAACGGCGCGATCAGCCGGGGCGTGCATCCGGCCGACGCGTGGAGAGAACTGCGCGAGCGGGGCGTCGACGACTTCGGGTGACGCCCCGCTCGCTCCCTCGTCCGGGATCAGTCCTCGGTCTCCTTCGACCGGACGACGAGGACCGGGCAGTCCGCGGTCTGGATGAGCGCGTTGCTCGTGGAGCCGAGCAGCAACCCCTTGAAACCGCCGCGTCCGCGGGTTCCGACCACGAGAAGCTGTGCGGCCTCGGCATATTCGCTGAGCACCCGCACCGGCCGGTCGCGGGCGACGACACGTTCGACGGTGACGTCCGGGTACCGCTCCTGGTAACCGGCGAGACGTTCGGCGAGCACGATCTCCTCGCCGGTCTGGATCCGGCTCCAGTGCGGGTCCTCGGGGACGGCCCCGAGCGAGGGCTGGACGCTGACGTCGCTCCATACGTTCACCGCGACAAGCGTTGCGCCGCGTGCGGAGGCCTCCTCGAACGCGACCTCCACCGCGTCGCGGCACGAGACCGATCCGTCGACACCGACCACGACGGGCCCCTTTGCCGGCGGCGCACCGTCGAGGGTGCGACCCCGCACCACGACGACGGGCGCCGTCGCGTGCGAGACGACCGCAGTGGAGACCGAACCGGCGAGCAGGCCCTTCACCTCACCGAGGCCGCGCGATCCGACGACGAGCCGGTCGGCGTGCTCGGCCTGCGCGATGAGCGTGGGAACGACCTTGCCTTCGAGCTGCTCGGTGGTGACCTCGACGTTCCCGTGACGGTTCTCGTCGATGATCTGCCGGGCGAGCACGGCCGCGTTGTCGAGCCGGTCGCGGGCCGTCGCCTTCATCTCCTCGTGGAAGCTCTGCGCGAGGTAGGGCTCGGAGTAGTAGAAGGCGGGGATGTGCACGACGGTGACGATGCGCAGCGGCAGGCCGCGGATCCCAGCCGTCCGTGCCGCCCAGTTCACCGCGGTCGTGGACGCGTCGGATCCATCGACGGCCACGACGATCGGCTTGTTCTCGGTCATCGTACGCGGAACCTTTCTCGGTGGGTCAGCCGCAGATCTGCCGCAGCTGTTCGATCAGTCGCACGCGACCTGCGGTGTCGGCCGCGAACGGGGTGACGTTGAGGGTGGTGACCCCGGCCTCCGCGAAGGCCGCGACCCGCTCGCGCACGAAGCCCTCCGAACCGATCAGGGAGATCGAGCGGAGCAGATCGACGGGCACCGCCGCGGCCGCCTCCTCCTTCTTTCCGGCGAGGTAGAGCTCCTGGATGGTCTCGGCTTCCTTCGCGTAGCCGTACCGGATCGCGAGGTCGTTGTAGAAGTTCTTGCCCTTGGCACCCATGCCGCCGACGTAGAGCGCGACCATGGGCCGGACCCAGTCGAGCATGTGGTCGACATCGTCGCCGATCGCCAGCGCGGTCTGCGCGTAGATCTGCAGGTCGCCGAGCGCCGGATCGCGCTTGGCCTTGCCCTTGGCGATCGATTCGCCCCACACCTCGGCGGCCTTCTCCGGGTAGTAGAACAGCGGCTGCCAGCCCTCGGCGATCTCGGCGGTCATCTCGACGTTCTTCGGGCCGAGCGATGCGATGATGATCGGGATGCGCTCGCGCACAGGCTTGTTGATGATCTTCAGCGGCTTGCCGAGCCCGGTGCCACGCTCGGCGGGCAGCGGGATCTGGTAGTACTTGCCCTGGTGGTCGACCTTCTCGCGGCGCCACACCTGTCGGCAGATGTCGACGATCTCGCGCGTGCGGCCCAGCGGCGCGTTGTAGGGAACACCGTGGAATCCCTCGATGACCTGGGGGCCGGACGCGCCGATACCGAGCACGAAGCGACCGTCGGAGACGAAGTCCAGGCCGGCGGCCGTCATGGCGGTGAGCGTCGGCGTCCGGGTGAACAACTGGAGAATGCCGGAGGCGAGCTCGACGCGGGAGGTCTTCGCCGCCAGATAGCCGAGCTGGCTCACCGCATCGAACGAATAGGCCTCGGGCACGAACACGATATCGAGGCCGGCCTTTTCCAGGTCGGCCACCTCCGCCGCGGTCTCCGCGAAACCTCCGCTGTAGTTCAGTCCCATTCCGATGCGCATGCGCCACCTTCGTTCCTGCTGCACACCCCGTTCGGGGCGCGTTCGTCCACGTGCCCCGAACACTACCGCCGTCAGGAGGTGACCGGTCGCACCACCATCACCGGGCAGTGCGCCTCGCGCATGAGCGCATTTCCGGTGGAGCCGAGCACCATCCCCTTGAAGCCGCCCCTGCCTCGGGTACCGACCACGACGAGCTGGGCTTTCCCGCTCCAGGACTGCAGATGGGCGCGGGGGCCGTCGACGTAGACCTTTCGGTGGACCGTCACGTCCGGATAGCGTTCGCTGTAGCCCGCGAGGCACTCGGACAGCAGGGAGTGCTCGTACTCCTCGAACGCGCGGGGATCGAAATCGAGGGGTGATTCGTCGATCTCCCCGACCTTCAGGTCGCTCCAGACGTGGACGGCGACGAGGTCGACCCCGCGCCAGGACGCCTCCTCGAACGCCAGGTCGACCGCCTGGCGGCTCGCGGGACTGCCGTCCACGCCGACGACGACGGGCCGCTCGTCGTGGAGGGATCCCTCCGGCCCCCGCACCACGACGACCGGACATTCGGCATGACCGGCGACGGAGACCGGGGTGGAACCGAGAAACGCCTCCCCCAGTTTGGTGCTCCCGGTGGCACCGAGGACGATCATCCGCGACGTGCGGGACAGCTCGACGAGCCACTTGGCGCTTCCGGTGAGGGCGAGTTCGGCGGTGATCTCGAGATCCGGCGCCACCGCCTCGGCGGTCTCCGCGGCCTCCTTCAGGAGTGCCTGGGCCTCGGCTTCGCTCCACTCGAAGACCTGCGAGGGACGGAAGAAGGGAAGTTTCGTCCAGCCCGACGGTGCGAAGTCCACCGCGTGGACGAGATGCAGTGGGATCTTCCGGCCGGCCGCGGTGGCCGCGGCCCATCTCACCGCCCGCTCGGAGGCCGGGGAACCGTCCACACCGACGGTCACGTGGTTGTGGTCGCGGGGTGCTTCACCGAGTGGTTTCACGCCTCCGAGGCTAGTCGGATCCGCTACGTCCGGATACGGACTTTGGTCATCCTGTCGAGATTCCTTTGATCGCAATGCATTCGGGCAACAGAGATCTGCGTCACATCAAATTGTCATTTGGGATGCGAATTTACTACCGTGAGGTCATGCAACTCACCCGGTTCACCGATCTAGGACTGAGAGTTGTGATGCATCTCGTCGCCGGCCCGGCGGAGAGTATGCCCAGCACCAGAACGATTGCAGACCAGCTCGATCTGTCGTACGCACATACGACGAAGGTCGTCGCCCGACTCGGCGAGCTCGGAGTGGTCACCACCCGCCGCGGACGCGGCGGAGGGCTGACCATCACCGAACTCGGCCGCACGGCGAGCCTCGGTTGGCTCACCCGAGCCCTCGAGGGTGAAGAAGAGGTCGTCGAGTGCGAAGGAGCGAAGCCGTGCCCCATGCGTGGCGGTTGCGGCCTCCGCTCCAGGCTCCGCGCCGCACAGGACGCCTTCTACGCCGCCCTCGACGACGTCACGATCGCCGACCTGGCGACCCCTGACGCCGGTCCGGTCCTGCTCACCCTCGAACCACCCACCGGCCGCTGACCCACGGCGAGGCCGCCGGTGCAGCCTGTCACGACACACACGAGGAGACACACCATGCCGCTCTCACCCGAATCCAAGGATGTCATCGCCGCGACCCTCCCGGCGGTGGGAGCCGCTATCGGCGACATCACCTCGCTGTTCTACAGCAAGATGTTCGCCGCCCACCCCGAGCTCGAACGCGATCTGTTCAATCGCGGCAACCAGAAGCAGGGTGAGCAGCAGAAGGCACTCGCCGGATCGATCGCGGCCTTCGCGACGCTCCAGCTCGATCCCGACCCCGCCCGTGTCGAGGCGATCCTGTCCCGCGTCGCCCACAAGCACGCCTCGCTCGGCATCAAGCCCGACGAGTACTGGATCGTCCACAAGCACCTCTTCGAGGCGATCGTCGAAATCCTCGGCGAGGCAGTGACTCCCGAGGTCGCGAAAGCATGGGACGAGCTGTACTGGCTGATGGCCGATACCCTCATCTCGATGGAGGCCGATCTGTACCGGGCCGCGGGTGTCGAGGCCGGCGACGTCTGGCGCACCGTCCGCGTCGCCGACCGCGTCCACCAGTCCGCCGACACCGTCTCGTTCGTGCTCACCTCGCTCGACGGCTCCCCGCTGCCCACCTTCCGTCCGGGCCAGTACCTCTCGGTCGGCGTTCACCTCCCCGACGGCGCCCGCCAGATCCGTCAGTACAGCCTGTCGAGCGCACCCGCGAAGGGTGACTGGCGCATCACCGTCAAGCGGGTCCTCGAGACCACCGCAGCCGACGGCACCGTGCTTCCCGCCGGTGAGGTGTCGAACTTCCTGTACAACAACCTCTTCGAGGGCGACGAGCTGGAGGTCACCACTCCCTTCGGCGATCTCGTGCTCACCGAGGGCGACACCCCGATCCTGTTGGCGTCCGCCGGCATCGGATGCACCCCGATGATCGGCATGCTCGATCACCTCGCCGGCGTCGGCGACGAGCGTCCCGTCGCGGTCCTGCACGCCGACCGGTCGGTCGCGAGCCACGCCCACCGTCGCGAGCTCGAGACCCTCGCCGAGAAGATCCCGTCGGCCCAGCTGTACCGCTGGTACGAGGACCTCGGCAACCGCCGGCCGCTCGAGACGGTCCGCGTCGGACGGGCCGACATCTCGGATCTGCCGCTCGATCCGAAGACCCAGGCCTACCTGTGCGGTCCCCTGCCGTTCATGCTCTCGCTGCGAGAGGCTCTGATCGAGCGCAACGTCCCGGCCGAGAACATCCACTACGAGGTGTTCGGACCCGACAGCTGGGCGCCTGCCTCCTGATCCGACCCGATCCGATCGCGGTGCCCCGGCCGAGTCTGCCGGGGCACCGCCGCATTCGCGGCTAGGCTGCAACCATGGACTCCGCCGCGGCTGTTCGCGACCCGGCCCCGTCCCCGCGTAGCCGATTTCAGGCACTGGGCAACAGTGTCCTCGCGCTGATCGGAGTCCTTCTCGTGGCGGGCCTCGTCGCCCTGTTCCCCGGGTCCGACGAGCCGCTCGGAACCGATGCTCCCGCCGACGTCTTCAGCGCTGCCCGCGCCGGCGAACACATCGACGCGATCGCCACCGGTCCACGACCGCTCGGATCGACCGCCCACGCCGATGCCCGCGACCATCTCGTCGCAGTCCTCGAGGAACTCGGGTGGTCCACCCGCGTCGACTCGGGCGTCGGATGGATGGCGCGGTCCGGTGAGGCGACCCAGCGCGGCGCCCGCGTGCAGAACATCGTGGCGACCCGAGCCGGTACCGATCCCACCGGCACCGTCGTGCTCGCCGCGCACTACGACACGGTCCGGGGCTCCCCCGGCGCGGGCGACGACGGGATCGGCGTCGGCACGGTCCTCGAGGTCGCTCGTGCCATCGAGTCCGGTCCTCCCCCGCGGAACGACGTCGTCGTCCTGCTCACCGACGGTGAGGAGAACGGTCTGCTCGGCGCCCACCGGTTCGTGGGCACGGAGTCCGTCCGGGCAGGCCCGGTCGTCGTACTCAACCACGAGGCCCGCGGGAACTCCGGTACGCCGACGACCTTCCGGATCACCTCACCGAACGGCGTCCTGATCGACAGCCTCGCGGGGGCACCGGGCGCGAACGCCGACTCCCTCACCGAGCTGATCTTCGAGGCGCTGCCGAACGACACCGATTTCCGCCGCTTCGCCGAGCACGGCCACCACGCCCTCGACACCGCGATCTCCGCGGGATCGGCGTACTACCACAGCCCTCTCGACACCCCCGACCGTCTCAGCCGGACGTCGCTGCAGCACATGGGCGACACCTCCCTCGCGACCGCCCGCACGCTCGCCGGATCCGATCTCACCACGGTCGACGACGGCGGCGACCAGGTCGTGACGACCGCGCCCTGGGGACTCCTCCACATGCCGAGGTGGGCCGAGGTCGTCGGGGCGATCGTGCTGGCCGGCATCGCGGCGGCGATCGTCGTGCTGCGGGTGCGCCGCGGCGAGACGTCGGCCTGGCAGTCCGGCGCTGCCGTGGGCGTGTCCCTGCTCGCCGCCGTCCTCGCGGCGGGCGCGGCGTGGCTGCCGTGGTGGATCGTGCAGACCGTCGATCCGGGCATGGCCGCCCCGGTCGCCGACGAGCCCTACCGGCCGGGTGTCTTCCAATTCGCGGCGGTCGCCGCGGCCCTCGGCGTACTGCTGGTCGCGCGATCGTGGTGGGGCCGCGGCCGTCCGGCTGCCGCCCTCACGTGCGGAGCGTTCACGCTCGTCGCAGTGCTCGCTCTCGCCGGTATCCCCTTCGCCGGTGTGCCGCTGACTCTGCTCGTGCTCACTCTGCCGGCAGCGCTGGGTCTGCTGGTGGCGCTGCTCCTCCCGCAGCGCGACACGGTGTGGCCGCTCGTCACGATCGCCCTCGGCGCACTCGGCTCGCTGATCTTCGGCCTGCCCGCCGTGCTGGTGTCGTTCGACGCGGGACTCCTCTACGGGGCGCCGGTGGCCGGTCTGTTCGTCGCCTTCACGTTCGCCGCGGTGCTCCCGTTGTGCGAGCCGTTCGCGTCGACCACCCGTGGGCTCGCCGTCTCCGCGACGGGCACGATCGCGATCGCCCTGGTGGGCACGCTGCTCGCCGGCTACCTCAACCGGGACGGGGCGACCGATCCCCGGCAGGAATACCTCTGGTACTCGCTCGACGCCGATCGGGGTGCCGCGGTGTGGGGATCGCCGGACGGCCCGAGATCCGACTGGAGCGAAGGGCTGCTCACCACCGGTCCCGAATCGCTCCCCACCGCCTTCCCGTGGCGGGAGCACCGTCCGATGTACCACGGGCCCGCTCCGGTTGCCGACCTCGAGGCGCCCGAGGTCGAGATCCTCGAGGACACGACCGGCGGAAGCGCCCGGAAGATACGACTGCGGTTGAGCTCACCGAGGAACGCCCAGGCCGTCGGGTTGTGGATCGACAACACCACCGCCCACGTCCACGGCGCGACGGTGGACGGCTTCCGCGCCGAACCGTCCGACGACTTCGGTTTCCTGTTCTGGGCTCCCGGCCCCGACGGGATCGAGGTCGAGCTGACGTTGAGCATGCTCAAGAGCCGCCTCGGCGTCCGCGTCGCCGATCTCGGTGACGATCTCGGCGAAGTACCCGGCTTCGAGCCACCCGCGGATCGCGTCGTCGTCCAGCCGACGGTGGCCGTGACGCGGACCCTGCAACTGTAGGGCCGTCACTCCCACTCGTGGACGGGAGTGCCCAAGGTCATGTTCTGCACGTAGTCCCTCATCATCCCGAGCAGGGCGGTGCGACGGTTCTCGCCGGCAGCCTCGCGCCGGGCCACCTGCCGTCGTTGCCACGCCGCCCCGGTCTGCCGGGTCAGTGCACGCCCCTCGACGATGCCGAGATAGCGGTCGCGGACCGCCGCCGACAGTCCGTATGCCTCGAGGCCCTCGTGCGCGAGCGGCAACAGGCACCGCAGCACGAGTTCGTCGGCGCCGACCCATCCGGTGCGCGGCCAGTACAGCTTCGCGTCGAGACCGAACTTCGCACCGAGCACGAGGTTCCGCTCGGCGGCGTCGAAGCTGAGGTCGCGCCAGAGCGGCTCGTCGGCGTCGGTGAGGGCGCGCAGCGTCCCGTAGTAGAAGGCGGCGTTGGCCATGGTGTCGAGGACGGTCGGTCCTGCAGGGAGCACACGGTTCTCGACGCGCAGGTGCGGATGGCCGTCGCTGATGTCGTAGACGGGCCGGTTCCACCGGTAGATGGTGCCGTTGTGCATCTGCAGTTCGCGCAGTTCGGGAATCCGGCCGGCGTCGAGTTCGGCCATCGGATCGACGTCCGAGACCTCCGGCAGGAGAGCCGTGAAGTAGCGGGAGTTCTCCTCGAACAGGTCGAGGACGGAGTCGATCCACCGCTCACCGAACCATACGCGGGGACGGACACCCTGGTTCCGCAGTTCGAGCGGACGCGTGTCGGTTGCCTGCGCGAACAACGGGATCCGGCTCTCGTGCCACAGCGCCTTGCCGGCGAGGAAGGGCGAGTTCGCCGCGAGCGCGACCTGCGCTCCGGCCAGGCACTGGGCGGCGTTCCAATGCGTCGCGAAATCCTCGGGAGCGATCCGCAGATGCAGCTGCAGGGACGTGCAAGCCGCCTCGGGGACCACCGAATTCATATCTGCCCGAAGGGTTTCCACGGCATCCCTGCCAGGAAGCGGAACACCGTCGAGATCGAGTTCGATGTCCTCGCCGCGCGCCGCGAAGATCTGCTCGTTGAGCGCTTCGTAGCGGGGATTGGCGGTGATCCGGCCCCGTTCGAGATCGTCGAGTTCGAGTGTGGGCAGCATGCCGATCATGACCAGCTGCGCGTCGTGCAGGTGCATCCGCTCGTCGGCGCGCCGCAGTGACGACCGCAGCGACTCTTCGAGTTCGAAGGGTTCGTCGCCGGTGAGACGTCGCGGCTCGACGTTCATCTCGACGTTGAACTGGCCGAGTTCGGTCTGGAAGACCGCGTGATCGTCGATCGCCTGGAGCACCTCGAGGTTCGACATCGCGGGCGACATGTCGTCGCGGACGAGATTGAACTCGATCTCCATGCCGAGATGTGGTTCGGGTGACGAGTGCACGTCGACGAAGACGTCCTCTCGAAGCATCCGCTCGAGAGCCTTCATGCAGTCGCGAACCTTGCTCCGGAACATCCGCCGGTCTTCCCCGGTGAACGAACGAGCGGATATCTCAGCTCCCAATGGAACCCCCGGGTCGGCGCGCGGTCTGTCGAGCCAAGCCTAGCGCGCGCTCACGCCGGGGGTGGGATCAGACGGCGTGCCGTGGGGTGGGATCGAATACTGCGGGTGGGATCAGACGGCGCGGTAGCCGCCCCAGTCGGTGACGACGCCGCGATCGCTCAGCCACGCGTTGGGATTGATCTTGGTGCCGTCGGTGTCCCACACCTCGAAGTGCAGGTGCGGTCCGGTGGACCAGCCCTCGTTGCCGACGGTGGCGATCTGCTGGCCGGCGTTGACACGCTGACCGGCCGAGACCTGGTAGGTGCTCACGTGACCGTAGACGGCGGTGGTGCCGTCGTCGTTGAGGACGCGGACCCACTGGCCGAAGCCGGAAGCCGGTCCGGCGTCGAGGACCGTGCCGTTGGCCGCGGACTTGATGGGCGTTCCGATCGGGGCTGCGATATCGATGCCGCCGTGGTGGGCGCCCCAGCGCGGACCCCAGTCGGAGGTGAGGGTGCCGGAGACGGGCTGGACGGCGGAGGGAGAAGCCGGGTTGAGCTGATCGAGCCAGTTGGGACCCGAGAACTGATCGAGGAAGCCGGTGACCTCGGCCGGAAGCTCGGGCGCGCCCTGCTCGGCCGGGGTGGTGATGCCGGGGATGGCCGGGATCTCGACACCCTCGGGCAGCAGGCCCGCGGGAAGCTCGAAGGGCAGGCTGGGCGTGGGAGCCTCGGCCTGGACGTGGTCGTGGCCGGGATGCGCGGCAGCGGTGCCGGCGCCGATCTGCGAGCCGACGGCGAAGAAGGCACCCGTGGCAGCGGCGACGGTGGCGGCCTTGACCGGAGCGGACGTACCGGTGGGCTCGACGCGGTGACGGCCCTTGCCGGGGGACGGCACGCGAATCGTCTCGAGGTCGAATGCTGCGTCTTCGCGTGTGCGCTGATGGCGTCCCACAGTGTGTCCCTTGTTTCGTCCCGACTTCGACCGGGTATCCCCCGGCCGCTCCTGGCGACCCAAGGTAACAAAACGGTATAGGGAAAGGCCAGTGTTACCTTTCCTTGATCTCAATCGGCGGGAACCTGCAGGTCGTACGCATCGCCTCGAGAGTCTCGAGAGCGGGCGCTTGGTTACGGCACGTGCCCGGCGGCTACACTCACAACGCGCCAAGGTCGGCTCCGCCCGGCCGGACGCCTCCGTAGCTCAGGGGATAGAGCACCGCTCTCCTAAAGCGGGTGTCGCAGGTTCGAATCCTGCCGGGGGCACAGATCGGGTTCCGCCGCATCCGGGAGCACTGGCGGACCCACTTCCTCGAACATCACGGGCATCTTCCCGCCCACGCATCACGGTTCGATCTAGTCGGCCATCCACCGTCCGCGCGACAGTTAGCATCCACAACGATGCCGCTCGACGACGACGGAAATCGAGGACCCCACATGAACATTCGGCCTCGTGCCCGACATCTCGCCGTGATCGTCTCGGCGGCGGTCCTCGGATTGTTCGTCCCTCCCGCCCCCGCGGTCGCCGGGGGCGTCTCGGGCCTCGTCGAAGGACCCGCTCATCCCGTCGGGGCGGGCAACGCCCGCACGTACGTCACCGTCGACGAGGAGGGCACGCCGGCCACCATCGGGGTGCGACTCGATGCGGCCGCCCTCGACGACCTACCCAGTGCCCTGATGCCGGTCACCGAGGCCTACGTGCTCGAGTTGCCCGAGGAGGCGGCCGCCACCGCGTTCGACCACGTCACGGTCGACTGGAACTCGCACGGCCACGATCCCCAGCACGGCTTCGACGTCCCGCACTTCGACGTCCACTTCTATCTCCTGGATCGGCCCACGGTGGAGTCGATCCATCCCTTCGCCCCCGGCTACATCCCGGCCGCGGCCCGCGTGCCCGACCCGCGTTACATACCGGAGGGGTACGCACCGTCCGGGGATCCGCTGACGTCGACCGTCGCGGGCATGGGACTGCACTGGGTGGACACCACCGAGGCGGAGCACGATCCGGCGGCGGGACACCACCTCACCGAGACCGTGCTCTACGGCACGTGGGACGGACGGCAGGCGTTCATCGAACCCATGCTGAGCCGCGAGTGGCTCGCGACGCGGCCCGCGCACCACGAGGAACTCCGCCTGCCCGAGGCGTACCAGCGCGGAGGCCTCTACCCCACCACCTACTCCGTGTGGTGGGACGAGGCGTCGCGGACGTACACGGTCGAACTCGGCGGGCTCACGATGCGCGAGGCGTCGTAGACCGGTCGGCCGAACGGGGACTCAGTCCAGCGGGGAGACACGGATGAGGTTCCCGTCCGGGTCCGACACCACGAACGTCCGCCCGAACACCTCGTCGTGCGGCGCCTCCACGACCGTCGCCCCCTTTCCTACCCACTCGTCGTGGATCGCATCGACTGCGGCGGCCGATCCCGGCACCATCAGGCCCACCTCCGAGAACCGCGGCGCGTTCGCATCCATCGTCTCCGCGTGACCCGACCACAGTGCGAACAGCACTCCCGGCGTCACTTCGAAGGACACGTAGCGCGGGGTCGCCAGTTGCGGGATCATGCCGAACAGCTCGCTGTAGAAGCGGGTCGCGCGGTCGACGTCGGTCACGTAGATCAGGAACAGATTGGGCGACGACACGGTCATCGACATCTCCTTCCGGTAGGCGGTGAAGGCTTCGAGGACTACCGTGACACCGAAACCCGACAGTTCCTGTCGTGTTTTCGGAAGGAGATCGGACAGTCGATGAACCGGCCGCAGCGGTTGCTGAGCATGCTGGTCGTCCTGCAGGCCCGCAGACGGGTCACGGCCGCCGAACTCGCGGAGGAATTCGGCGTCTCCGAGCGCACCGTGCTGCGCGATGTGGAAACGCTTGCTGCCTCGGATCTTCCGGTGGTCGCCGAACGCGGCAGGTACGGCGGCATCGTGATGCTCCCCGGCCGGCAGACCGACCTGAACCGGCTCAACGCGTCCGAGGTGGACGTCCTGCGCGCCCTGGGGGTCGACATGGGCCGGGCCCGGCAACTCGGTGTCGACGCCGCCGCGCGGGACGCCGTCCACAAGCTCACCGCACGCGCCCGGCGCACGCCCTCCACCGCACGCGAGAACGACCTGCTGCCGCTGACCGAGGTGGTCACCGTCGACAACCGGGGATGGTTCGCCACCGAGGACCGGGCCGACGTAGCGGCGCTCACTCGTGACCTGCGGCGCGGCCGGCAACTCGCCATCACGTACCGCTCGAGCGGGCACCGCGACGAACGCGAGATCGTCGTCGATCCCTACGGTGTGCTCTCCCGCGCGGGCCGTTGGTATCTCGTGGCCGACGATCAGGGACGACCACGACTGTTCGCGCTGACCCGCCTGAGTGCGTGGACAGTGCTCGACCGGCCTCGACACCTGTCCCCCGGCCGGACCCTGCCCGCCCTGGCACGCGAACTCGGCGACGCGCTCGAACGACGCGAGGACGTCGTCGTCACCGCCGATCTCGCGACGAACCGCCTCGACCTCGCCCGGCGCATCCTCGGTGCCCGCCTGCGCGGGAGCAGCGCGGGGCCGCGACCGGACGTCTCGCGGATCACGGTGGCCTACGACTCGATCGACGGTGTGCGGCAACTGCTGCAGTTCGGCGAGCACATCGAGATCGTCGGGCCACCCGAGGCACGGGACCTCGTGGCGGGACTGGCCGAGTCGCTCCTCCGCCGCCATACCGCGCATCGCCGCGGCGAGTGAACTCCCGTCGAGCCGAACCCTGTCCCGACCGGACCGGGCTTCCTATCGTGGGGAGATGTTCGACGCCCACCTGCACATCATCGATCCGCGTTTCCCTCTCGTCGAGAACGACGGCTATCTGCCCGAACCGTTCACCGTCGACGACTATCTCGCGCGGGTCGCACATTTGGGTGTCACCGGCGGCGCGGTGGTGTCGGGCTCGTTCCAGGCCTTCGACCACAGTTATCTCCTCGACGCGCTCGACCGGCTCGGGCCCACTTTCGTCGGCGTCGTACAACTTCCGGCCACCGCCTCGGACGACGAGATCGTGCGACTCGACGCGGCGGGAGTGCGCGCCGTGCGGTTCAACGTCAGACGTGGCGGATCGGCGACGCTGTCCGACCTCGACCGCCTCGCCCGGCGGGTCCACGATCTCGTCGGCTGGCACGCCGAGTTGTACATCGATTCGCGCGATCTGGCCGAACTGCACACGACGATCTCCGGACTACCCGCTGTCTCCGTCGACCACCTGGGCCTGTCGCAGGAGGGTCTGCCGTCTCTGTTGCGGCTGGTGGAGGGCGGTATCCACGTGAAGGCCACGGGGTTCGGACGCGTCGACCTGCCCGTGGCCGACACGCTGCGCGCCGTTTCCGACGTGAATCCCGGTGCACTCGTGTTCGGCACCGACCTGCCGTCGACACGGGCACCGCGACCGTTCCGGGACAGCGACATCACCCTCGTCGAGGACGTCCTCGGCGACGAGCTCGCCGACGCGGTGCTGCGCCGCAATGCTTCCGAGCTGTATCGGATCGAGACCGAAACCGCTCCTGGGACTTCGGTGTCTCGATAGACTCACGCTCGTCATCGGTGCGCGGGACGCGCCGCGGTGTTCTTCGCTGCGGTCGGCTCCCGGACGTGACCTTCCCTTTCCGAGGAGCAGCACCATGCCTGCACTGCGAATTCCACGTCGAGTTCTCGCCCTGGCGGCACCCGTCGCCGCCGCAATCGCATTCACCGGTGTGGCCACCGCTGCACCCCCTCAGCCCCTGGGCACGGCGATCACCATCGGCTGCATCAACCAGGGCAGCCTGGCGTCGTTCACCTCGGTCACGGCGCAACCCGGACCGGACGAGGGCATCCCCGGCGGCCACGTCCTGTTCTCCACGCGGGAGGCCCTGTGGCCGGTCCCGGCAGCCGGACAGGTCAGCGTCGCATGGCTCAACCGCAACAACGGCCGCACCGGCATCGTCGATCTGGGCGGTGCGTACCCGAACCTGTCGACACTGGTCGACACCGGTCCGGGTGAGGTCGTGGCGACGGTGTTCGGTTCGGTGAATCTCGGCAGTGGACCGCTGTGCAACTCGACCCCCGCAGTCGGCGGTGTCGTGGTTCCGTGATGTCCGGACGAGACATCCGGCACCTCTGTGCCGGATGCCCCGTCACCGAGGCGAATACATGATGATGGCGACGCCGGCGAGGCACACGAGCGCGCCCGCGACATCCCACCGGTCCGGCCGGAAGCCGTCCATCACCATGCCCCACACCAGGGAACCCGCCACGAACACACCGCCGTACGCGGCGAGGATGCGACCGAAGTTCGCGTCGGGCTGGAGTGTGGCGACGAAACCGTAAGCGCCGAGAGCGATCACGCCCAGCCCCATCCAGATCCAGCCGCGGTGTTCGCGCACGCCCTGCCACACCAGCCACGCACCACCGATCTCGAACAGGGCGGCAACGGCGAACAGCAGCAACGACTTCAGCACGGTCACGGAAGGTGACTCTAGCCCTGCGGCGCCTTGCCCAGTTCGATGCGGCGCACGGAGTCCCCCCGCACGAGGATCGTCACGAGGGCCCGGCGTCCCGGGGGGAGGACCCGTACCGTGACGGAACCGTGTGACACCGAGTCGAGTTCGTCGGCGACCGCACGTCGGAGGCGGGCCTGTTCGTCCGGGGGCACCCCGTCCAGGCCGTGATCGTCGAGCATCACCACGTCCACGCCTCGTCGGCGCGCAGCGTCGGCCGCCTCGACGACCTGGGGATCCTGCAGGGCCGGTGCTCGAAGCCCGTCCCGCAGACGTGCTTCGAGCAGCACACCGGCGCGTCGCTCCCCCGCCTCGAGTACCTCCCCGGTCGCGATGCGTTCGAGGAGGGGCCGGGCCAGGGAGTCGAGCCGGTCGAGTTGCGCGTCGCGTTCCTCGAGCGCTGCAGCCGAGGCAGCCTGTTCGGCGCTGCGCTGCAACGACATCGCACGCAGCAGGTAGATGGATCCGGCGAGTGGTCGCAGGGTGAAGGCGAAGAAGGTGGACATGAGGACCGGGGCGGCGTTGACGAGCGACAGCGACAGGCCGGGGCCGATCCCCTGTCCGGTGGCGTAGGTCCAGAAGGTCGCGGTCGCGATCATGCAGGCCAACCCGATCCACGCCGCGAGGGTGCGTCCGCGCACGCACATGAAGGTGAAGACGACCGTGGACATCCCGAGCGGCCAGGTCGCGATGCCTCCCGGGGAGGGCACCGGCAGCACCGAGAAGACGAGCGCCGACGAGACCGTCCCGGTGGCGGCGAGCGGGATCGTCGCCGGCATCGGCAGCGGGTCGCCTGGGACGGTGATGAGGGTGAACGCCGCGAACGTGCACACGAGCACGGCGAGGGCGGGAGGCCAGCTCGCGGACGTGTGCTCCGCGCCGAATGCCGCCAGCACGAGGCAGACCAGGGCGTAGAGGCTCACGAGTACACGTGCGGCCGTGGTGCGCATCCCCAGCAGGTCGCGCACGTCGCGGGTCGATTCGGTGGTCGTCACGGTGCGCGACGCTCGGCCGGATCGCACCAGAACAACGTCACCGTCGTACCTCCGGGGCCGGAGGTGATCTGCGAGTCGCCTCCGGGCAGGCCGCGCATGCGTCCGTGGATGCTCGCGCGGATGCCCATCCGGTAGGGATCGACCTGGGCGGGGTCGAATCCGTGGCCGTCGTCGCGGACGACCACCCGGACCGATCCGGGCCCGAGGTCGACGTGCACGGCCCGCTGTGTGCCCGGGCCGGCGTGGCGGACACTGTTCCGCACGGCCTCGGCCAGTGCGGCTCCGACCGCCCTGATCACGTCGGCCGGGTAGTGCGGCCCGGCATCGGCACTCGTCGCGGTCGTGAACTCGACGTCCTCGTCCACCTCGGAGGCCGCCGAACGGAACTGGGCCGCCACCCGGTCGGCGTCGAAGCTGCTCTCGGTGTCGTCGCCGCGCCGCAGGGAGTCGAACATCTCCAGCGCACGACGGGCCTGGGCTGCGACGGGGCCGTCGGATGCGCCGCGACCCGAGGCGAGCAGGGTGGACATCACCTGGTCGTGGACGAGCGCGTCGAACCGCTCGCGTTCGACCGTCCTGGCCGCGGCCGCGGCCGCCGCGACAACGGATCGCTCGGTGGCCGCGACGGTGGAATCGAGGACGTCGCCCGTGCGGAAGGCGACGATCGCCGCAGCGGCGAAGACCCCGCAGAACATGAGTGCGAACGCGAGTTCCGGGACGAAGCGGTACCCCGTCGTGGTGTTCACCAGCAGATAGTTGGTGGCCTGCACGACGAACACCACCACCGTGAGGTAGGCGAGCGCCGTCCGCGGCCGCCACGCTGCCGCCGCGGACAGTCCTGCCACTCCGGGGAAGAGCGCCTGCCAGGCCGTGTTCGTGGAGACCTCACCCGTCCAGGCCGGGAACCACAGGACCGCCGCGACCAGGAAGGAGACGGCGTTGGCGGCTGCGAGTCGTCCGACCCACCGGACATCGCTCAGGAAGGTCGCCACCCCGAGCGCAATCCCGGTGCCGAAGATCGCGAGCAGTGCCGTCGGCAACCACCACCATGCCGTGAGGTGGGCCTGCGACACCGCTGTGGGGACGACGAACAGCAGGTAGAACACATAGCCCGCGCTGATGAACCGGCCGAAGACCCGGTGGATCCGGTCGGCCGCGCTCGTCGGATCCGTCGTGTGTCCACCCTGTGTGGTGGCAGGCCGACGGGTCACAGCTCGTCGATGGAGACCACACCGTCCTGCAGAGCGCGGGCGAGCAGTGCCGTCTTCGTGGTCGCCGTACGCCCGACGCGGGCGTACTTCTCGCGGATGCGGACGATGTGGGTGCTGACCGTTGCTGCAGTGACGAACAGGCTCGCAGCCGCCTCGGACTTGGACTCGCAGAGCAGCCAGGCCCGCAGGATCTCGATCTCGCGAGCCGAGAGTGCGGGCTTCTGAGGCGCAGGCTTCTGTGCCGGGGAATGTTCGAGCATCGTCGTCATAGCGCGTCCCTACCGAGATGAATACATGGGATCGAACCGAGTCCCCCGACGAACTCCGTTTCGAGTGCCTACAACGTAACGGTTGAAACCGACAACTACCCAGACAGATTTTTCTCTGCCCAAGAAAATATGGGCATCGGTGTTTCGCCTAATTACCGGTGCGCCGGCCGTCGTGCCCGATCTCGATTCGGCGCACATCCTCGCCCTTCACAAGCATCGTCACCATCGCCACGCGGGCCGGCGGCAACACACGCACGGTCACCGACCCTTCGCTCACCGAATCGAGCGCGTCCACCACCTCCCGGTAGACGGCGCGCCGGACCTCGGGAGATGCCGAGTCCATGGCGTGGTCGTCGAGCATGACGATCTCGACGCCGCGCCGGCGGGCCGCAGCGGCGGCCCGGTCGACCTCGGGTACCTGGAGTACGGGCGCACGCAGACCGTCGCGCAGTCGTGCCTCGACGAGTCCGCACTCGATCCGTTCGTTCTCGTCGAGGGGTTCGCCCGAGACGATCCGCTTGAGCAACGGCCGCGCCGACGCATCGAGGCTGCCGAGACGAGCGTCGCGTTCCTCCAGGGCCGCGGCAGCTGCGGACTCCGCTGCGATCCGCTGCATCGACCGGGCGCGCAGCAGGTAGATCGACCGCGCGAGGGGGCGGATCGTGTAGGCGCAGACGGTGCCCATGAGCACCGGTCCGGCACTCGTGATCGTCAGGCCGAGCCCGTAGCCCATCCCGGGGCCCGTGAGATGCGACCACAGCGCGGCGACGACGAGCATGAGGAGCATCCCGCACCAGGCGAACGCCGTGCGTCCCCGCACGCACATGAACACGAGGATCGTCGTGGACATCCCGAACGGCCACAGCTCGATGGGGTGCGGTGCCGGATCGGCGGGCACCACCCACAGCACCGACGCCGACGCGATCGCGCCCGAGAACGTCATCGCCAGTGCGGGTCGCACCGGTAGTGGGTCCCCCTCGACCACGACGAGCGCGTAGGCGGCGGCCACACACACGATCACGGCGATCGCAACGGGCCAGCGGACCTCGGCACGGGGCGCGGTGTTCAGGGCGAGCACCACGCAGGTCACCGCGTACATGACGGCGAAGGCCCGCGCGGGCCGGCTGTGCATCCGCAGCAGATCGGAGACGGTCGAGTTCGCAGTGTTCATACGGCCGGATCCCGCCAGTACAACAACACCCGGGTCCCGGCCCCCGGCGCGGACTGCACGACCGCCCGTCCACCGGACAGTCGGCGCATACGTCCGCGGATGCTCACTTCGAGACCGAGCCGGTGCGGGTCGACGGCGTCGGGTTCGAAACCTCTGCCGTCGTCCACGACCTGCACGGAGATCCATCTCGGTGCCACGTCGACCTCGACCGTGCGGGACACGTCCTCACCCGCGTGCCGCACGCTGTTGCGTACCGCCTCGGCGAGGGCAGCGGCGGTCGCGCGCGCGGGTTCGGGTGGGAACGCAACGTCGCCGGATCCCGGGGCGACACGGCCGGTGAAGACGACGTCCTCGTCGGCCTCGGTCGCCGCCGATCGGAGCCGCGCCACGACCGCGGCGGCGTCGAGCGCCGACTCCCGATCGGTGCCGCGCCGCAACTCGTCGAGTTCGGCGACCGCTCGTTCGGCCTGCTCGACGAGCGACTCCCGGGGTGCGTTGCGTGACGCCGCCAGCAGGGTCGACATCACGCGGTCGTGGACCAGGGCATCGAACCGTGCGCGCTCGGCGTTCCGTGCCTCCGCTGCGGCCGCGGCGGCCGCCGTGGCCTGGGTGGCAGCGATGGTCTCGTCGAGGGTGCGGCCGGTGCCGAGGCCCACCACCGCAGCCGCGAGGAAGACCGTGCAGAAGACGAACGCGAACGCCAGGTCGGGTGCCAGGAAGTATCCGAATGGGGCGTCGCGGACGAGGTGATTCGCGCACTGCGCGAGCAGAACCGCGAGGATCATGTGGACGAACGCCCGCCGGGGTCTCCACGCGACCGCCGCCGCGAGCGACGCGAGGCCGGGAAAGGCGGTGAACCACAACGACTGGTCCTGCGGGATCTGCGTCCCGTTCCACGCCACGAACCACAATGCGACCATCACGGCGTAGGCGAGCGCATTGACGGTTGCGGTCCGCTGCATCCACACCGTGCCGCGGAACGAGGCGAAGCCGAGCGCGACCCCGGATCCGAACATGAGGACGGCCGCGGTGGGAGTCCACCACCACTCGACGAGTGCCGACGCCTCGAGGATCTCCGGCACGAGCAACGCGAAGTAGCAGAGATATCCGATCGCGACGAATCGCGCGAACATCCGGAGAAGTCGGTCGGCAGCCGCCGTGCTGCGATCGTGCGACTTCTCCCCGGCGCCCGCGGCCGGCTCGTCAGCGACGGCGGACATCCGACCGTTCGGGCATCGGCAGCCATCCGTCCTCGACGGCACGTTTGTACAGATCCGTCTTCGTGGGCGCGGGACGACCTGCCTCCGCGTACTTCTGGCGGATTCGCTGCAGGTAGTCGTTGACGGTCTGCGGAGCGAGGCCTGTCAGCCGGGCGACCCGGTCGAGCTTCTCCCCCGACGCATACAGTTCGAGCACTTCGAGCTGCCGTGGACTCAGACCGACGTCGTCGAGTTCGGGATCACCGTCGATCGCCGCGGCCCATTCGGTGCTGGCGACCTGCCCTCCCGCGGCGGCCACGCGGATCGCCTCGATCACCACGGCCGCGGGCTCGGATTTCCGCACCACCCCGAGCACACCGGCGCGGGCGGCCGAACGCAGCAGATACGGATTCTCGGCGCCGGTGAAGACCAGGGTCTCGAGGCCCGCCGCGCGCAGCTGCTCGACGTTGCTCTTCGGGGAGGATCCGTCGGACAGGCGCAGGTCGAGAACGGCGAGGTCGAGGTCGGTGACCTGCTCGAGCAGACCCGAGACGGTGGGGGCGGTACCCACGAGCTCGAGATCGGGTTGATCGGCGAGCATCGCTGCGAACCCGAGCGCGACCGACTCGTGATCCTCGACCAAACCGACCCGACGGACGACGCCACGCGAGCCCTCGGCCATTGATGCCTCCCCTAATGCCCGATCACCCGACTTCGGACGAACGTTAGCAGTCAGTGCCTGTTTCCTCTTCTCGCACCACGCTCGACGCGTCCATGTCGTCGCGCAGACCACGCCAGCTCGCGTGCCGCACCCGGTCTCCTTCCGTCCATCCCCCGAACCGCACCTCCCCCACGAGTTCGGGCCGCAACCACACCGCATCGCGGCGTTCGGCGGCCGGCACCTCGTTCGCGAACGGGTTCGTGCGGCTCGTGTGCCCTTTCACAGCCTTCGCCACCGACAGGAGCGTCTCGTCGTCGAAACCGGTGCCGACCTTGCCGACGTACACGAACTCACCGTCGTCGTCGTAGACGCCGAGCAGCAGGGAGCCGAAGGTCGAGGCACGGTTGCCGTTGCCACGGCGGTATCCGCCGAGCACGACGGTCTGGGTGAGCCAGTTCTTCGACTTGATCCATCCGGCGCCGCGCTTGCCCGGCAGATACACGGAGTCCCGGCGCTTGGCGACCACGCCCTCCCAGTTCTTCGCGCGGCTGCGCTCGAGAGCCTTCGAGCCGTCACCCGGGAGCAGATCCGGGACGATCAGTCCGTCCGTGGCAGCGGCGAGCGCCTCGAGGACCCGTCGGCGATCGTCGTAGGTCTTGCGCAGCAGCGACACCCCGTCGAGATACAGCACGTCGAACACGCGGTACTCGTAGTTCACGCCGCGCTGCAGCATCGAGAAGCTCGTCACCCCGGAGCGGTCGACGGCGACGATCTCCCCGTCGAGCACCGCCCGGTGACCGTCGAGGATCGTCGCGAGTTCGACGAGCTTCCGGTAGTCGCCGGTGACATCGCGACCGGATCGGCTGCGGAGCCTGACGGTGCCGTCCTCGATCTCCGCGATGGCGCGGTATCCGTCCCATTTGCCTTCGAACGCCCAGTCTTCGGCGTCGAGACCCGAGACGTCACCGGGGGTTGCGAGCATGGGCGCGAGATCGCGCGGGAGGGCCTTGGACCCCGACGATCCGACGAGGGAGGCCGGATCGGCATCGGACGACTCGGTGCTCGGCGACGACTGGTCCTTCATGCGGTGCGCCAGCCACTGGTTCTTCTCGGTGCGGATCAGCGCGTACCGTCCCTCGACCCTGTCGCCGTGGAACCGCACGATCACCTCGTCGTCCCGCCACTTCTCGGTCTCGTAGGTGCCGGTGTCCCACACGGTCATGCTGCCGGCGCCGTATTCGCCCTTCGGGATCGTCCCGTGGAAGGTCAGGTACTCGATCGGGTGGTCCTCGGTCCGTACCGCGAGATTGTTGCGCCCCGAGGTGTCCGGCAGGTTCTTCGGTACGGCCCACGAGGCCAGCACACCGTCGCGTTCGAGCCGCAGGTCGTAGTGCAGGCGACGTGCGTGGTGCTCCTGGATGACGAACCTGTTGCCGGGACCGTCCTCGGGGACGCGGTCGGGTACCGGTTCCGGGGTGCGCGACGCGTCGCGCTTGCCGCGGTAGGTGTCCAGAGCATCTCCGCCGGACCCGGTCTTGTCTCCGGACCCGGTCTTGTCTCCGGACCCGGTCTTGTCTCCGGACCCGGTCTTGTCTCCGGACCCGGTCTTGTCTCCGGACACAGCCTTGCCGAGGGGCGGGTCGAGACCGGCGAGCAGGTCCCCGAACTCGTCGATGCGGGCGAGGACCTCCCGGAACTGCAGTTGCGCGAGGTCGGGGTCGTCGAGCTCGTCCCAGCTGCGCGGCGCCGCCACCCACGGCTCGTCGCGACCGCGCAGCGAGTACGGCGCGACCGTCGTCTTGGAACTGTTGTTCTGGCTCCAGTCGACGAAGACCTTGCCCTCGCGCGCCGACTTCGCCATCGTTGCGGTCACCAGGTCGGGAAGGATGGTCTCGAGATTGCGTGCGACCTGCTTCGCGACCTTCGACGCCCCCGACGACGACAGCATCCGATCGAGCGGGACGTACAGGTGGATGCCCTTGCTGCCGCTGGTGACCGGATAGGCCGTCCATCCGAGTTCGGCGACCGTGTCGCGGACGTGGCGGGCGACCTCCGCGCACTCGGCCAGGCCCACGCCGGGGCCCGGGTCGAGGTCGAAGACGATGCGGGTCGCGGGCCCGGCCTTCTCTCCGTCGAAACGCCACTGGTGCACGTGGAGTTCGAGGGCGGCCTGTTGCCCGAGCCAGACGAGCCCGGCGGCGGAATCGAACAGCGGGTAGGTGACCCGGCGGTCCTTGTGGTGCAGGGTGCGACGGTCGATCCAGGCCGGTGCGTGGTCGGGGAGGTTCTTCTCGAAGAAGGACTGTTCGCCGACACCGTTCGGCCACCGGTTGCGGGTCGCGGCCCGGCCGGCGATGTGCGGAAGCATCGCCTCGGCGACGGCTTCGTAGTACTCGACCACCTCACCCTTCGTCGTCCCGGTGCTCGGATACAGCACCTTGTCGAGGTTGGTCAGGGTGATGCGGTGACCGTCGATCGTCCGGGTCGGCATATCTCGAATTCTGCCAATTCGGACGCGTTCGGGTGCGGTGTCGAAGGGTGACGATCGGGACTGCACGTCCGGGAACGCCGAGCTTCGAAAGGAGGTAGGTTCGGAGAGTCGGTCTGACGCGGCGATGAACTATTTCCCCGACGGCGAGCATCGCCGGCAACTCCTCGCTGCGCTCCGCGCTTCCGAACCCGGTGTCGAGGAGTTGTGGCTCCGCCACTTCGCGCTCGGCGGCGAGGTGGGGAAGATGGAGATCGAGGCGTATCTCGACGGCCTGCTTCCCCTCTCCCGTGTGCAACACGATCTGATCACCCATGCGATCAACGAACGCCTCGACGAGATCGCCCCACCCCGTGCACCCTATGCAGCCGAACTCCCCGCGTCCCTCCCCGAAGTGGACGACGGCGACGACGATCCCGGCGAATCACGAGGAACGGGGCCGGATTCCGACCGCTGAAGTGATGACGCCCGCGCGCCGAACGACCTGCGGCGCGCCGAAACCCTGCCGCCCGAGCAGGGGGAAATGGGCGACAGGGTCCGGCATCGCCTGAGTGGCCTACCTCTGATCCACCCGGCGGCGGTGACCGTCCGTGCAGGGGGTGACAGGCGATCACCGATGTCCCGAGCATACGCCGAATTATCCTCACCGGGACCGATTGTGAGCACTCGGAGTACCGCCGACGGGGCAGGTCGACAGATCCGACCCCTGCGTCGGAAGTCTCGCGCCCCGCCGGCAGCGTCCACAGCGAACACATCGTTCGCTTCCGGTGCAGTCTATTCGTTTTTGCAGGATCGGCAGTAGTTCGATCGGACCACAGCGCGTCCGACCGGGTCACGCGAGGGGATCTTCCGTAGACGGACCGGTACTGCATCGCGAACCGCCCGGGCGACGAGAAACCCCACCGCGCCGCGATCGACGCGACCGTCTCACGCTGCGGGTCGGCGGTCTGCAACTCCCGATGAGCCCGCTCGAGCCGCACCGACCGAAGGTATCGCGTGGGCGTCGTATGGAGGTGGCGCACGAAGTCGTACTGCAGAGCTCGGGCTCCGACCCCGCAGCAGCCACGATGTCCGCCAACCTGATGGGACGAGCCGCTTCGGACTCGATGAAGGCGACGGCCTTCCGTAGACCGGAAGGCGCGGACGCGGCGTCCAGCACCACTCGGATCTCGGGGTGTTCACCTGCTCGACCCGAAGTGAGCACGTCCCCCGCGAACTGCACCATCGACACGGCAGCGTGACGGGACGCCTGGAGCAACGTCTCTTTCGCCTGCTCGGCATCGAGTCCGTACCGCTCCATCAGCACGCCCGTGGCCCGCTCGATCGCGGCCCGCGAGGCCCACACCTGCTCCTCGGTCGGAGTTGCAGCCGGAATGTGGGCCTCCTCCGCCCACTCGTTCGCCCGTGTGTCCATTACACGATCACACCATCCGAACGTTCCGCATGTCAGCACACCTGCACGTTGACCGCCTGTCGACCGAAGATCCCGTAACCGATCTCGAATCGGACCTGTTGGCCACCTGTCAGGAAGCGGTAGCCGCTCCCATCGATCTGTGAGTAGTGCACCAGGATCTCCGTACCGTCGTCGTCACGGATGAAGCCGTGACCCAGACCGGCGTCGAACCACAACACAACACCGTGTTCCATCTTGTTCCCCTGCCACCGTTCGCAAACTTCCCCGACGGAGCAAGCGACGCGGAAGCGTATCCCCTGCGCTCCCGACAGCCCCTCTGCACCTGTCATTGAAACGTGCTCGGCGGGTCCGGGGAAGCGTCCGCGCCGAATCGGCGACATTCGTACGATTTCTACCGATTTCCCAGTGCATCAATGTGGTTCGTTCGATGGACAGACACCGACGAACACGGGCGCGTATGCGGGACAGCATGTACCCACAGGATACATACAGCACGCACGGTGTGGGTGAATACCCCACGGACACATGGTGTTCTGATGATGTCGGATCAGACGGCCGGTGCTCCGTCGGCCGGATCCACTGCCCGTGCCCGTTCGGCGACGGTGATCGCGCAAGCCGCGCCGACGAGAGTGAGGTGACTGAACGCCTGGGGAAAGTTGCCGACCTGCCTCCCCGCCGGCACGTCGTACTCCTCGGCGAGCAGTCCGAGGTCGTTGGTGAGCCCGAGCAACCGCTCGAACAACGTGCGGGCCTCGTCGACCCGGCCGTTGAGCGCCAACGCGCTCACCAGCCAGAACGAGCAGGCCAGGAACTGTCCTTCGTCCCCGGGAAGCCCGTCGTCGGTATCCGTCGTGGAATATCGGGACACGAAGCCGTCGCGACCGAGTTCGTTCCGGATCGCGTCGATGGTGGAGGTGACCCGGCCGTCGGTCGGGGGCAGGAAGCCGACGAGCGGAATCAGCAGAACGCTGGCGTCGAGTTCCGTGGAGCCGTAGTACTGGGTGAACGTGCCACGGACCGGGTCGTATCCACGTTCGCAGATCTCGTCGTGGATCTCGTCGCGGGTCCGCCTCCACCGGTCGAGAGGTGCGTCGAGCCCGAATCCCTCGGCGAGCCGGACCGCGCGGTCGAAGACGACCCAGGACATGACCTTGGACTGCGTGAAATGGCGCCGGGGGCCGCGTGTTTCCCAGATCCCGTCGTCGGGTTCCTGCCAGATTCCTTCGACGTATTCGATCACGGCCTGCCAGCGGGGCCACATGTGCGGCTCGATCCTACCGAGCGCTTCGGCTCCCTTGTACGCCACGCTGAGGACCTCGCCGTACACGTCGAGCTGGAACTGTTCGGCTGCGGCGTTTCCGACCCGGACGGGCGCCGACCCTTCGTAACCGGGCAGATGTTCCACCTCGAACTCGGTCAGTCGACGCTCTCCCCTGATCCCGTACATGATCTGCACATCGGCCGGATCACCCGTTCCCACCCGGAGCAGGAAGTCACGGAAGGCCAGAGCCTCGCCGGTGTATCCCCCGGCGAGCAGCGCTTCGAGTGCCAACACCGAGTCGCGCAACCAGCAGTAGCGGTAGTCCCAATTGCGTACCCCGCCGAGCGCTTCGGGCAGGGAGGTGGTCGGGGCCGCCACGATCGCACCGGTCGTCTCGTCGGTCATCCCCTCGAGGACGATCAGAGAGCGGATCACCTCGTCGCGATACGCCCCTTTGTAGGTGCACCGGCCGGTCCAGTCGCGCCACCACTCCACGGTGCGTGCAAGCGCGGATTCGGCATCCTCGACGACGGGGGCCGGTTCGAAGGATGGGTACCGGTCCAGAGCGAATCGGTATCGGCCGCTCTCCACGGCGACGAACTCGGATTCGACGGTCCCGGCACGGATCTCCAACGGCACCGTCGTGCACAGGTGGAAGGCGTCCGGGCCGGCCGTCGCGACAGCACCGTCGGCCACCGCCTCGACCCACGGTGTGACCGCCGCATAATCGGGGCGTATCGCCAAGTGCATTCGCATCGGCACACGGCCCCGCAACCCCTCGACGATACGGATCAGCCGAGGTGGACCCGATCCCCGACGAGGCATGAAGTCGATCAGACGGACGGCGCCCTCTGCAGTCTCGAAGTCGGTCTCGAGCACCAGGGTGTCGTCGACATAGCGACGGGTGACCGCCACGGGTTCCGCCGCAGGCGCGACGAGCCAGCGTCCGTGCTCCGGGCCGCCGAGCAGGGCCGCGAAACACGACCCGGAGTCGAACGCGGGCATGCACAGCCAGTCGATCGAGCCGTTCCGGCCGACGAGCGCGGAGGTCTGCAGGTCACCGATGAAGCCGTAGTCCTCGAGAAGCATGACGTTACCTCGCGAGAAGAGGAGTCGAGTTCTTCGATCTTCCTCCGGTCTCGGATATCAGGTCAAGGTCACGGTTTCGACTCGTCTGCGCCACCGTCCACCACCGCGGTGGATCATGACGTTCAGAGTTTCGGCGACGTCCTTCGCGACGGGAAGTACGAGATGACCGAGAATCCGGTGGCGAAACCTTCCGCCCCTATTCGGCGAATGTTGCTCCCACTCGCCCTCGCTCAGTTCATCTGCAGTTTCGCAGGTTCGAACATGAACGTGATGATCAACGACATCAGCGTCGACCTGGACACCACGGTGCAGGGTGTGCAGACCGCGATCACCGTGTTCCTTCTGGTCATGGCAGCTTTCATGATTCCGGGTGGGAAACTGACGGACCGATGGGGTCGCAAGCGGTGTTTCGTCGCCGGACTCGTACTGTACGGCGTGGGCGCCCTCCTGAGCGCGGCAGCACCGGGTCTGGGAATCCTGATCCTGGGCAACTCGATCTTCGAGGGAATCGGCACCGCACTGCTCATCCCGCCCGTATACATCCTCACGACGATGCTCTTCACCGATATGAAGTCCCGGGCACGGGCCTTCGGCGTGATCACCGGCATGGGTGGGATAGGCGCCGCAGCCGGGCCGCTGATCGGTGGATTGATCACTACTGCGATCGACTGGCGGGCCGCCTTCGTCTTCCAGGCACTGATCGTCGCCGCCATCGTCGTTCTGAGCAAAGGACTCGAGGATCCCCTGCCCCCGGATCCGACCACACCCTTCGACGGGATCGGCGCCGTCCTGTCCGCCGCAGGTCTCGTCTGCATCGTCATGGGGATTCTCCAGGCGGACAACGCACTCTCGGTGTCCGCCGGCCTCATCGGCATCGGAATCCTGCTCGTCGTCGGATTCTTCCTGCACGTACGACGCTTCGAACGGGCCGGCAGAGTGCCACTCCTCTCGACCGACCTGTTCCGTAATCGCACATCGAATCTCGCGCTCGTCACCCAGAACATCCAGTGGCTGCTGCTGATGGGCGTCGCGTTCGTCGTTTCGGCATTCCTGCAGGTGGTCCGCGGCTACAACGCAATCGAGACGGGCATCATCTTCACCGCCGCTACCGCCGGCATTCTCGGTTCCTCATTGCTGGCGGAACGATTGGCCGCCCGGCATTCACAGCGTGCCCTCATCATGAGCGGCTTCGTCGTCACCCTCGGCGGCATCGTGGTTCTGCTCCTGCTGGTCCGTGCATGGACCAGCGCATGGGCGTTCGCCCCGGGCCTGTTGCTCATCGGCGTCGGACTGGGTGCGATGCTCACTCCGTCCGTGAACGTCGTGCAGTCGGCGTTCCCGGAGGAACAGCAGGGTGAGATCTCCGGCTTGTCGCGGTGCGTGTCCAATCTGGGTTCGTCCCTGGGCACCGCCGTGGCAGGCACCGTCCTCGTCGTCGGCCTCGCCACGCCGGACCGGTCGTATGCGGCCGCGATGATCGTACTGGCGTGCATCGGGCTCGTCGGACTCGTCGCGTCCGCGTTCCTTCCCGCGACCTCGAGTGCCACGCCTTCCGCCTCCGGAGCCCAGTGACGACCATGTCGCGAGGATAGGGCCGGAGACACCCGGAATACGCTCTCTCTCAACAGATACAGTGCTTCACCGTTACGATCTCAGGTCGACGGCGGCCGACGGGTCGACCAGTATTCCGGCTCGACCTCCCCGACGTCGACGTCGTGCCCGAAGAGCTGACGGGCCAGCACACGAGCGCGGTCCTGCACCTCCGTCGAGGTGAGGTCGTCCGCCAGTACCAGCGACAGCCTCGCCACGCAGTCGGTCGGCTCGTCGATCCGGTGTACCGTGCACCTCCAGTCGCTCATGAAGCTCGTTCCTCGACCCGTCGCCGCCGTGTGGGAGCGGTCGTGTCCGCTCGACGCAGAGACCGGACTCGGGCTCAGGATGCGAGAATTCGCGCCTTCTCCCTCTCGAACTCGGCCTCGGTGAGCACACCCTGGGCCTTCAATTCTGCGAGATCCTTCAGCGCGGCGATGCGGTCCGTTCCACCCGGAGGCGGCGCGGGCATGGGTTCGGGTTCGGGTGCGTACTGTGCGGGGCGCCCGTAGACGGCCTGGCCCTGCGATGCCCATCGTTCTCCCTGCCGACGGGAGACGCGGTTGGAGACGGCCGTCGCCGTCCCGGCTACGACTGCGGTGCGAGCCACCCCGCGGAGTAGTCCTGGCATGTCGATCTCCTCGTGTATTTCGTTCGCTCGAGTCACATTTCGACGTCGAGCTTCTCCAGCGAAGCCAGGATGCTCTGGACCGGGATACGCCCGGACGCGACGAGTTCGGCGCCGTTGCGACGCAGTGCCCGCGCCAGCGGAGCAGCCCAGGTGTTCTCGTAGACGAGCACGGCCGCCGAGCAGCCGGGTTCGAGCGCAGCCCCCGCTTCGTCGAAATCGGTGTCGCCGAGCAGGCCCGACGACGCCTCCGCGAACAACGTCACGTCGACTTCTCCTTCGAGCCCGACCTCGGAGATGTCGATCCCGGCGACCGAACCGTCGGTGTCCTTGCGGACGAACGCGAGATCGAGCACCCGGATGATGTCTCGCTCGACGAGGTCGAGCAGCAGCGGTAGAGCAGAACCGTTCGGTGGTCGGTCGGCGGGGAATTCGATGACGAGATAGTCGACCGGGCCCATCTCGTCGATATCCGAATCGGTCACCTGAAGCCTCTTTTCGATGAAAGATCGTTGGCGGAAGCCGGGAGCGGACTTCCGTCGGTGTCGTCGACAACAGATCCCCTGCTGTCGAGTATGACCACTCGAGGTCCACTTCTGAAGGGAACAGGATCCAAATTCCAACCGGAGTTGTCGGCAACAGCGCATAATGGGTCCGGCCCCGAAAGGGGGCGATGCAGGGATGACCACAAACATCGGCACGGGCGGTGAAGGTCCCCGACCCGACCGACTGGACGACGACGAGCGCGCCGAACTCGATCGGTTGCGTGCAGAAGTCGCTGCGCTTCGGGAACGAGCCGCTGTCGGGGTGGAGCCCGTTCCCGAGCCGCGGCCCGCGAGACACGGCTGGCGCTGGGCTGCCGTTGCACTGCTCGCCGTGCTGGTCGCGGTCCTGGCCGTCCTCTCGGTCACCGCACGGTTCGTGCGCAGCGAGATCCTCGACACCGACCGGTACGTGACAACCGTCGCCCCGCTGGGCTCGAACCCCGCCATCCAGACGCAGATCGCGAATTCCGTCACCGACGAGATCTTCACACGCGTCGACGTCGAAGGTCTGACGACCGACGCTCTGGTCGCTCTCACCGACGCCGTTCCGGCCACGGAGAACGCGCCGCGCGTCGACCGCGCCGTCGAGGGACTGGCACCGGTGATCACCGGACAGGCGCGGAACTTCGTCAACGAGACAGTGTTGTCACTGGTGCAGAGCGAGCAGTTCGAGGATCTGTGGATCCAGGCCCACCGCGCCGCCCACGACGCATTGGTCGCGGTGGTGACCGGCAACGTCGGACCGTCGTCGGTGACGGTCGACGATTCGGGCACGGTGAGCATTTCGCTCGGCACGGTGATCGACAACGTGAAGGGCCGTCTCCTCGACCGCGGTTTCACGTTCGCGGAGAAGATCCCGAGTGTCGACAAGCAGTTGGTCCTGTTCCGATCACCGGAACTGGTCCGGGCGCAGCGAGCCGTGAACACTCTCGACAACATGTCGGATGTGCTGCCCTGGATCACCCTCGCCACTGCTGCCGGCGCAGTCGCCGTCGCGCCGCCGGGCCGTCGCCTACGCGCACTCGCCTTGGTCGGCCTCGCACTGGTCGTAGGAATGTTCGTTCTGGCGGTCGCGCTCATCATCGTCCGGTCGTTGTATCTCGACGATGTCCCGCCCGACGTCCTCTCGCCGGAGGCGGCAGCAGCCATCATCGATGCCGTGCTGATGCCGCTGCGGACCAGCCTTCGGGCGGTCGCGGTGCTCGGACTGGTGATCGCTCTCGGTGCCTACCTCACCGGTGGCTCGCCCTCCGCCCGGACCGTTCGGCGTGGGTTCGGCCGCAGCCTCGATGCCGTTCAGCGACTGCGACAGCCACGTTCTCCGAATCCCTTCGAGGAAAACGCTTTCCGCGCCCGCATCGCCATCCGATCGGTCGTCATCGGAGCGGCCGCACTGCTCGTGATGTTCTGGCGTTATCCCACCGGACTCGTGGTCACGCTCATCGTGCTGGGTGCGGTACTGGCACTGCTCGCTCTGGAACTGGTGATCAGGCCCGCCCGCAACCCTGGGAACCAACCGACGACCTGATCGTTGCCGCCCTCGGCGGGAGTGACTCCTGTAGCGGGGAATTCGTCGTGATCACATCGAGCGCACGGGTGAGATCGGCGCGAACGGCCGGAATTCCTGGTCGCTCCCCCGAACGACACCCGCGCTCGACTCGGGAACCTCCAGCCAGGCCCCTTCGAGATCGCGGAGGGGTTCGGATACAACGAAACGGGTGTCGTCCCCCAGCTGGTACAGCACTTCCACTTCGGGATGCTGCGCCCGTATCGCCTTGATGTCGGCCGAGTAGAACAACGAGCGTGTCTTCCGCTCCGTCGAATACCGGAACACCCAGACGCTGCTGCCGTCGGTGGTGGCGATCGTTCCCTGCATGGGATTCTCGATGCCCATGCGTGCTCCGATATCCTCCACGAAACCGACGGCCTTCGCCACGCCGGTGAACGGGTCGTCGGCGAGGCCGAAGGTGAGCGCGAGGTAGAACAGCATCTCGGAATCCGTCGACCCCCGGATCGCGTCGTAGAGGCTCGCATCGACGGCCATCGCCAGGTCCCGTTTCATGAGGTGGAATCCGTGCACCGCCCCGTTGTGCATCCACAACCTGTTCTCGTAGCGGAAGGGATGGCAATTGGTGCGCTGCACCGGAGTTCCCGTCGAGGCGCGGACATGCGCGAACATCAACGGCGTACGGATCTGCGTGGCGAGCTCGCGGAGGTTGCTCTCGTTCCAGGCGGGTTCGATGCACTTGAACAATGCGGGCCTCGGGCCCTCTCCGTACCAGCCGATGCCGAAGCCGTCCCCGTTCGTGGTAGTTGCGCCCATCTTGGAATGCAGGCTCTGGTCGATCAGGGAGTGCACCGGCCGGAACAGGAGGTCGTCCATCAGGACGGGATCACCGGTGTACGCCATCCATCTGCACATCCCTCCATTGAAGTCGTAGGATGCGCCGGAATGTGAGATCCGAAGAGTTCAATTCGGCCACAATATCTTCCGCAACCGAACGGAATCGAGGTGCGGGGGCGGCACACGCGCTCCCGGACGGTTGCGGGGAACACGAACTCGTAGCGCTCCGGTGGAGATCGTGCATCGGACGGGTGTCGACAGCATCACCGACTCACCGTCGACTCCGACCGGAATCTCCGGTACGTCCGCATCGACGACCACTTCTGTGGCGGTGCGCTGCAACAGGCCTCGGTTGTGGGTGCGACGGAACAGGCCGACCGCCTGGCGTGCGTTCGAGACCGAGATCGCGACGACACCGAGCCGGCCGCTGTCCAGGCGGGGCCGTCGGCCCATTCCTGCCAGGTCGTCGAAGGCGTACGGACCGTTGCTGACCAACACCGCCTGAGGTCCCTCGACGGTCTCGGTGTCGATGTGCGCCCGCAGGCCCGGCCTGCCCTGCTCACCGAGCAGATCGGGCAGCATCTGCAGCACCGTCGCTGTCTTGTCGGCACGGTACTGAGGGCTCCGCACCACCTCTGCGTAGACCCCGAAGGACGCATTGTTGACGAACGGCCGCTCGTTGATCCGGCCGAGATCGACGCGCAGCTCGACCCCGTCACGGAGGGCGTCCAGACCCGCAGCGGGATCCTCCCGGTCGAGCCCGAGGTCGAGAGCGAAATGATTCCGGGTTCCGGCGCTGATCACCACGAACGGAAGTCGGTGTTCCGCTGCGACCGCCGCGACGAGGGCCTGTGTTCCGTCGCCACCCGCGACGCCGAGCAGGTCCGCCCCTCGTTCGACGGCCTTCTCCGCCAGTTCGGTGACGTCGAGTTGCTGCGGTCCGCTCAGCAACACCACTTCGGCGCCGAGTTCCTCGGCCTTGCGCTGCAGGTCGTAACGGACGACCTTGCCCCCGCCCGAGCGTGGATTCATCACGAAGAACGGATGGTGCACGGAAACGGCCGGGAATTCCGGCTGCGGATTCACGCGATCGCCTCGTAGGGCGCGGCGTCCGCATGCGACCGCCACGGCGACGAGCAGCACCGACACAACAGCGACCCACAGGTGACCCGACAGTGCGAAGACGACCACCACGACCACCGGCACGAGGACGGTCACGGTCAGAGCCACCGCGCGGACCACCCCCCGGTGGGTGAGGAACCAGTAGGCCCCGGCAACGGCCAGGGCTGCACCGGCCACCGCGACCAGCAGCAGCGCGAGGACACCACGCAGACCGGCTTCGGCGACCGGAAGCACGATCGCGACGATCAGCACCACGACAGCGGTCCACGCCCACCAGCGGGAGTCGGCGGATACCGGGCCCCGGTGCGATTCGTGTTCCTCGGCCATCGACTCGACCTCGCAATCGTTCCTGCGCGCCCGGACAGCCGACCTTGCGGGCCGGACGAACTTCTCGGGTCGAGGACCGACCACCACTTCCGAGCTTGGCACGATCGTGCGCGGGCGAGAGGTGTTTTGCCGGTAGAGAACTCTGCGACACCGAACGTTCCGCTGTGCCGGCAAGCCGGGCGCGGACCGTTCAGCTCAGCAGGAGGGCGCCGACGAGGGCGATCAGCATCACCCACAGCGTGGAGGCAGCAGCGACTACGAACGGTCGTAGTCCGATCGAGCGCAGCAGTCCCACACGAACCCCGAGGCCCAAGCCGAACATGGCCGTGGTCAACAACGCCGACTGCACGAGCGCGGCCTGTTCGAGCACGACGTCGGGCAGCACGCCGGAGGACCGCACCGCCACAGCTACCAGGAATCCGATCACGAACACCGGCACCAGCGGCGGCTGCCGCCCGATCGTGTCCTTGTGGGCGCCCTCCTCGCGACCGCGCCGTCGACGGACCACGCCCAGATATGCCATCACCGGGGCCAGCATCAGGACGCGGGCGAGCTTGACCACGGTGGCGACGGCGAGGGCTCCGCCACCCATCATGCCGCCGGCGGCGACGACCTGCGCGACCTCGTGGATCGCCCCGCCGGCGAGGATGCCGGACTGCCGGTCGTCCATCCCCAGCACTCCTACCAGCAGCGGAACACCGGGGATCATCAGTGTGCCGAAGACGACGACCAACGCGATCGAGGTGATCACCTCGTTGCGCCTTGCGTCGACGACTCCGTCGGCGGCAGCCACCGCCGCGGCGCCGCAGATCGAGAATCCGCACGAGATGAGGACCCGCTGAGTCCACGAAAGTTCGAGGACCCGCCCCAGGTACATCGTCCCGGTGATCCCGGCCGCGACGATGACCACGACGAGCGCGATGACACCCCACCCGAGGGTGAGGATGTCGTGGAAGACCAGTTGGAGGCCGAGCACGGCGATGCCGAGGCGCAGCAGCCGCTTGGTCGAGAAGTCCACGCCGGGGCCGATCCACGCCGGGACGGGGATCAGATTGGCCACCAGCGCTCCGAGCACGATCGAGATCAGCATCGGGTTCACGGCGGGGAGCAGTCGGCCGAGCACGATCGCGATTGCAGCGCCGGCCGCGCACACCCCGATACCCGCGACGAGGGCAGCCGCGCGGGGACGCGCACCCCTCGGCGTCGACTCCGGCCGCACGACGTCCTGCGGCGCCGACGTAACCTCACCCGACATCCGGCGAACCCTGACTCGTCGACACCGTACCCGTCGATACCGCGCCTGTCCGTACCGTGGTGACGAGTTCGCGCTTCAGGATCTTTCCCGTCGCGGTCGTCGGAAGCGTCGTGACGATCTCGATCGAGCGCGGATACTTGTATCCCGCCATCCGATCGCGGCACCAGGAGATCAATTCCTCTTCCGTGATCTGATCCCCTGCCTTGAGGACGACGAAGGCGCCGACCTCCTCGCCGTACACCTCGTGGGGAACGCCGACGACCGCTGCGAGCGACACTGCCTCGTGGGTGATCAGTACTTCCTCGATCTCGCGGGGGTAGACGTTGAAGCCTCCGCGCACGATCAGATCCTTCGCGCGATCGACGATGTAGTAGAAACCGTCCGCGTCCCTGCGAGCGAGGTCGCCGGTACGCAGCCAGCCGTCCCGCATCACTTCGGCGGTGGCATCCGGCCGGCCGAGATATCCGGACATGACGTTGTGTCCGCGCAGGGCGAGTTCCCCGATCGTGTCGGTAGCTGTGACGGTGTTCCAGTCGGCGTCGACGAGGCGGGCCTCGACTCCCCACACCGGGACTCCGATCGATCCGGGCCGCGGGTCGCGTTCCGGATCGCTGAACAACGCGAGCGGAGACGTCTCGGACAGCCCGTAGCCCTCGAGGATCCGGACGCCGAAGCGCTCGGAGAACCGGGTGAGGATCTCGACGGGCAGGGCGGCGCCACCGGAGATCGCCCGGCGCATCGTGGCGGCGATCCGTTGCACGTCGACCGCCTCGTCCACCGCATCGAGCAGAGCCCAGTACATCGTCGGGACCCCGGCGAAGACGGTGACGTCCTCCTCGATCATCAGTGTCAGTGCGGTGCGGGCATCGAAACGTGGCAGGAGAACCAGCGTGGCCCCTACCGACAGTCCCGCGTTCATGGTCACGGTCTGGCCGAAGGAGTGGAAGAGCGGCAGGGTCACCAGGTACGTGTCGGGGCACATCGGAGTGCTGTCGAACAGGCGGTTCGCGGTGAGTGCGTTGGTCACCATGTTGGAGTGGGAAAGGCAGGCTCCCTTCGGTTTTCCTGTGGTTCCGCTGGTGTAGAGGATCACCGCCGTGTCCTGCGGATCACGTACCACCGACGAGCGGACATCCGATACTTCCCCCAGCGCAGTATCGAGACTGTCCGCACCATCGAGTCCGCCGACGACGAACATGTCGCGACACTTCGGTGCTGCGGCGAAACCGGCACGACCGTATTCACCGATGGGCAGGTCGGGTCCACCTTCGGAGCAGAAGAACGCCCGGGCGCCGGAATCCTGCAGATGGTAGGTGATTTCAGGTCCCTTGAGCATGATGTTCAACGGCACCACGACGGCGCCGGCCTTGAGGATGCCGTAGTAGACGATCACGAACTCCGGCACGTTGGGGATCGACATCGCCACGGTGTCGCCCGGCGCGATTCCACGCGCGATCAACAGGTTGGCCACCCGGTTCGCTCGGGCGTCGAGTTCGCCGTAGCCGATCCGGGTGTTCCCCAGCACCAAGGCGTCCCGGTCGGGATACCGGCGGGCGGAATCCTCCAGGAGAACGGACAGGTTGAGCATCGTTGGTTCGCTTTCAGGATTCGGACGGGACGGGGGCGGTCTCGTGCGTTGTCGCTCCGGACCGCTGGAGCAGTTCCTGCAGGAACAGATCGGCGGCGGGCCAGTCGCCGAAGCCGGACGCGGGATTCAGATGCCCGACCTCACCGAGGTCGACGAATCGACTCCCCCACGCCTCCGCCAATCCTGCGACCCGGCGCCGGTCCGCGAGTGGATCGTTGCTGCTCGCCGCAAGGATGCTCGGGAAGGGAAGGCGGCGACGCGGTATCGGGAGCCAACCGCCTCGATCGAGGTCGGCCGTGGTCGGATACCCTTCGGGGAGCGGCTTTTCGATATCGACCGGTGTTGCGAGCAGCGCACCGAGAACCGGTCTGGTCGATGCGTGGGCCCAGTGCACGGCGATCAGGACGCCGGCACTGTGCGCGACCAGCACGATCGGACCGTCGACGTCGCCGACGACCGCGTCGAGCGCGGCGATCCGTGCGTCCAGGCTCAGTCGGTCGTGGTCGAGCGGGGGTACGGTGCGGACCCGGTCGAGCCGATCGGCGAGCAGTGTCTGCCAGTGGTCGGCGACGTGGTCGCGCAGACCGGGCACGATGATCACGGTCGGTTCGGTGTCGTCGTTCATCTCTCCGAAACTTTCTTGGCGCGGTGCATTTCCGAGCGGGGGGCCACTGGGTGTCAGCTGTGGTGGGTGAAGCCGACCTGACCGGGGCGGCGGTTGGGGGCGTAGCCGAGTTTGGCGAGCGTCTCGTCGGCGTCGCGGTAGGTTTCGCCGATCCGGTAGATCTCGCGGGCTTCCTTACCGGTGGCGACTTCCCGGCCGAGTTCGCCGACGAGCCGAACCAGTTGCCGGATCTGCTCGACCGAGGTCATCCTCTGGCCCTTGCGCCCCCAGAGAGTGTCCTCGTTGCCGCAGCGGGTGTGCAGCCCCATGGCGATGGCCATGGTGTTGACCGGCAGCACCGAACGCATGAGGGTTTCGAGTGTCAGGCAGGCACCGTCCGGGACACGCTGGATGAAGTTCATGATGTTGTACGGGTTCGGGCCGTCGAAACCGCCGCCGATCCCCACCCAGGTCAGGTTCAGCGGACCGGTGTAGATGCCGCGTCGAATCAGGCGTTCGACGGTCTCGAGCTGCGGGATCGACGACAGCTGGAAGTGCGGCTGGATGCCGGCGGCCTGCAGGCGTCGCAGGTGCTCCTCGACCCATTCCGGCCCGGCGGGCACGGTCATCTCCCGGTAGGTCACCGCGAGTTCCGGACGCTCCATCGAGGTGCCGGCGATGTCGTCCGCGGTCATGAGCTCCATGATGTTCATCTGGCTCGTGTTGATGGCGATGGTCACCTGGTCCGGCTTGGGATCCAGTTCGGCGAGCATGTGCCGAACATCATCCGAGAGCCACTTCGCTTCGGCACCTTCACCTTCCGGCGCGAAGGAGATCGATCCTCCGACCTGCAGGATCATGTCCGGCACCGCTTCGCGCAGGCGGGAGAGCAGTTCGTTGAACTTCGACAGTCGCTTGCTGCCCTTGCCGTCGAGTTCGCGAACGTGGATGTGCAGCACCGTGGCTCCGGCCTCGTAGCAGTCCACCGCCTGCTGGACGTGCTCGTCCATCGTCAGCGGCAGGTCTTCCGGGAAATCCTCCGGTTCCCATTCGGGTCCGTACGGGGCGGCGGTGATGACCAGCTTCTCCTGGCATTCGGGGAACAAGGCATCGTCGTGGAAGTGCATCGTGGTCTCCTGTGGATCGGGTCGTGCGTGATGAGGGAAGGAAGTTCTCGGAGTCAGAAGGGACGATCGCCGGCGATTCCGGCGCGCTCCATCCTCCGGACGGCAGGCCAGTAGTCCTGGACCGCGTAGTGCTGGGTGGACCGGTTGTCCCAGATCGCCACGCTGTTCGGCGTCCATCGCCACCGGACCTGGTACTCGGGGATCGTCGCCCGGCTCTGCAGGAACCGGAGCAGCTCGCCCGCCCCGGGTGCATAGTCGATACCGCAACGGACGTTGTCGGCCGTATGGAAATTCGTGAAGTGTGTGGTGAAGCTGTTGACGAACAGGACCTTCTCGCCCGTTTCGGGATGGGTGCGCACGACGGGGTGCTCCGCGTCCGGGAACCGGTCCTTCAGCGCGAGTCGCTTGTCGATCGGCAGTCGCGCACCGAACGATGCCTCGATGCTGTGGCGCGCGCGCAGCCCGGCGATCTGTTCCTTCACGTGCCCCGGGAGCTGCTCGTAGGCGAGTGCCATGTTCACCCAGATCGTGTCGCCACCGACGGCGGGACCTTCGACGCATCGGAGCACCGATCCCATGGGCGGGTTCTCCCGCCAGGTGGCATCGCAGTGGTAGGAGTTCTCGAACGCCTCGGGTGGGCTGTCGAGGTCCTTGTAGATGCGGACCAGGCCGGGATGTTCCGGATCGCTGCCGAGTACCGGATGGTCCTCGAGCGAGCCGAAACGCTCGGCGAGGGCGACGTGCTCGGCCCTGCTCATCTCCTGGTTCCGGAAGAACAACACCTTGTGTTCGAGCAGCAGCGCCTTCAGTTCTGCGAATCGTTCGTCGTCGCGAGTCACCTCGGCGAGGTCTACACCGTGCAGTTCTGCGCCGATACTGCCCGTAAGCGGTCGTGCGTCCATTGGGAATCGGCGACGTGCCTCGTCCCGGACATGAGCGTGGTCGGTGGTGGTCATGACGGTCTCCTGGGCGTGAGGGGGTGGATCGGGCCGAAGGTCAGAGCGAGAACACCGACGAGCCGACGCTGATGCCGGCTTCGAGGTCGCGGTGTGCTCGTTCGGCGTCGGCGAGGGCGTATCTCTGGTTGATCTCGATATCGATGTCTCCGGCCGCGACCTGCGCGAACAGCTCGTTCGCCAGTTCGGCTCGCTCGACCGGATCGGCGATGTAGTCCGCAAGCGCGGGCCGGGTGACGAACAGCGAGCCCTTGACCGCGAGGTCCATGGCGCTGATCGGTGGGATCGGGCCGGAGGCCGTTCCGAACGCGACGAGCAGGCCTCGGCGGGCGAGGGAATCGAGCGAGGAACGATGGGTCGAGGCCCCGACGCTGTCGAACACGACCGGCACACCCGCTCCGTCGGTCAGCTCGCGCACTCGTTCTGCGATGTCCTCACGGGTGTGGACGATGACCTCGGCACAACCGTAGGACCGAGCGACCTCCGCCTTCTCGTCAGTGGACGTGGTTCCGATGACGTTGATTCCCAACCGTTTCGCCCATTGGCAGAAGATCAGGCCGACGCCCCCGGCTGCGGCGTGCAGTAGGACCGTGTCGCCGGCTTCGAGTGGGTGGATGCGGCGCAGGAGGTACGCCGCGGTCAGGCCGCGCATGGTCATCGCGGCCGCGGTGTCGAAGGGAATCGCGTCCGGCAGTGTGATGAGGTGTGCCGCGTCCATCACTCGTTCGGTGCTGTATGCACCGAGCGGGCTTCCCGTGTAGGTGACACGGTCGCCTACACGGAAGTCGGTGACGCCGGGGCCGACCGCCTCGATCACACCGGCGGCCTCGACGCCCATTCCCGCCGGCAGTGGCGCCGGGTACAACCCCGTACGGAAGTAGGTGTCCGCGAAGTTCAGGCCGACGGCTTCGTGCCGGATCCGCACTTCGTCGGGGCCGGGGTCGCCGACCTCGACGGTTTCCCATTCGAGGACGTCGGGGCCGCCCGTCTCGTGGAAGCGGATCGCGTGTGCCATCTGTGTTCTCCTTGGATGTCGGGCGTTCTGCTACCGCGGAGGGGGTGTGACGCCGATAACACGACACTAATGAGCGAGCATCCGAAATACTTATCCCTACGGGACATATTTGTTGCCATTCGGGGACAACCGTTCCCCGATCACCGAGAGATCCAGGAGACGCGCGATGACGCTGCCGAAACCCTTGGCGCGCTACGCAACACTGACGGGATTCGTCGAACTGGCCCGCTCGCTCTCGGCCGATCCGATCGAACTGTTGCGCAGCGTCGAACTGGACCCGTCCGGACTCGACCTGCAGGACCGGTGGGTACCGGCAGCGTCGATCGTCCGCTTGCTGGAACTGTCCGCCGCCGTCACCGCCCATCAGGATTTCGCACTGAGACTCGCCGAACGACGACGCCTCTCGACCCTCGGCCCCTTGAGCGTGGCCATCCGCGACGAACCGAACGCCCGCAGCGCCCTGCGCATGTTGATCCGTTTCCAGCACACGTACAACGAGGCGCTGTTCATCGACATCACCGAGCGTGACGGACTGTCGACGATCGTGCTTCGCGTCGAACCGGGCGAACCCATGCCCGTGCGCCAGGCCACGGAACTTGCGGTCGCCGTCATCCACCAACTTCTGCAGTACCTGCTCGGCGACCGCTGGCGGCCCGTGTCGGTGTGTTTCGAACACGGCCGGCCCGGCGACGACAGCACGCACCGTCGCGTCTTCGACACTCCCCTCGTCTTCGACGGCAACTATTCCGGAATCGTTGTGTACACCGGCGATCTGGATCTACCCAATCGCCTCTCCGATCCCGTCCTCCGCAGTTATTCGCAACAGGTCCTCGACGACCTCTCCGCATCCGAGACCCCCACGCTCGAGCGGCGGGTCCGGGAGCTCGTCGAACTGTTGTTACCGACCGGGCGCTGTTCGGTCGACCAGGTGGCAGCGAGTCTCGGTGTGGATCGACGCACCGTTCACCGGCACCTGGCCGGATCGGGACAGACCTTCACCCGGGTCGTCGACGACACCCGGGCCGAACTCGCCCAGCGGCTGGTGACGAGCGGGCGCCACACCTTCGCCGAGATCTCGGAAATGTTGTCGTTCTCGGCCCCGAGCGGGTTCTCGCGTTGGTTCACCCGCCGTTTCGGCATGACTCCCCGAGAGTGGCGCAAACGCTCCGAAGCCTGAATGTCCCGAATTGGACAGAGCCGTGTCCCGTCGGGATAAGTGAACACCTCGCACACCCACTACTGTGATGTGCACCACGACGATGGCGAACCGGCGTGCACGCCCCGCCGCCCCCTTCTCCGCGTGAGAGTCGTGGAACTGCTCGGGTCCCGCCCCACCCCCCCTTTCCTCCGAGGAGCTCCTATGGGAATTCTCCCCACCCCGATCGACACCTCCGCCGCACCCTCCCTCGAATCTCCGGACGATACAACGAATTTCGTCGATCCGGCACACGAGAAGCGTCCACGCCGTCGGATCGCATACCCCTGGTTGGTCTTCGCGCTGACCTTCGCACTGCTGCTCTCGGACTACATGTCGCGCCAGGTACTCAGCGCGGTCTTCCCGTTCCTGAAAGCGGACTGGGCACTGTCGGATTCGCAACTCGCGTCGCTCACCAGCATCGTCGCCCTGATGGTCGGCCTGCTGACCTTCCCACTGTCGCTCCTCGCCGATCGGTGGGGCCGGGTACGGAGCCTCACCCTGATGGCGGTGATCTGGAGTATCGCGACGCTGTTCTGCGCCGTGGCAGCCAACTACGAACAGCTTCTCGTCGCCCGCTTCCTGGTCGGGGTCGGCGAGGCCGCCTACGGCAGCGTCGGAATCGCCGTGATCCTGAGTGTCTTCGTCCCGCGGGTCCATTCCGCACTCAGCGGCGCCTTCATGGCCGGCGGCTCGTTCGGTTCGGTCATCGGCGTCGCGCTCGGTGGCGTCATCGCGGTGCACCTGAGCTGGCGGTGGTCGTTCGCAGCCATGGCGGTGCTGGGCCTGATCCTCGTCGCCCTGTTCCGCGCCCTCGTCACCGAAGGCAGGTTGGCAGCGCACAAGGCCGGTCAGGACACGGTACCGACCGGATCGTCTCCTCGTCCGGATTCGTCACCCCCGATCCGGGTCCCGATCTCCACACTGTTCACCAGCCCCGCCGTCTGGTGCGCCTACCTCGGGGGCGGCCTGCAGATGTTCACCGCTGCCGTGTTGCTGGCCTGGACGCCCAGCTTCTTCAACCGCGAGTACGGCCTCGCCCCCGACAAGGCCGGGATGGTCGCGTCGATCTTCGTATTGCTGATCGGCACAGGCATGGTGGTGTGCGGGATGATCACCGACCGGGTCAGCCGCAGGAACCCGTCGGCGAAGTGGACCAGCGCCGTCGCGTTCTGCATCGTCTCGCTCGTGTCCCTCGGAATCGGATTCCAGCTGGCACCCGGCCCGGCGCAATTGACCCTCATCGGGATCGGCGCCTTCTTCGCCGCCGGGTCCTCAGGTCCCACGGCGGCCATGGTGGCACGACTGACCCACGAGTCGGTGCGGGCCTCCGCGCTGGGCACTCTCACCGTCGCCAACAATGTCCTGGGGCTGGCGACCGGACCGTTCGTCGTCGGGATCCTCGCCGACCGTCTCGGCCTGCTCGCCGCACTACAACTGACCCCGCTCGTGTACGCACTCGCGATCGTGGCGCTGCTCTTCGGTAAGCGATGGTATGCAAGCGGCGTGGAACGGCTGCACCGTCGGAGCGCGGCCGCATCGGATTCTCACCTACCTGTTCGATGAGACCGGGGCGTCATGTCACGCTGCGCCGGGGTGTCAGTTCCCGCCGTAGCGGCGCGCGAAGGTGTCGAGCGACGACTGCAGGTCGCCGTGCAGGGCACGCGCCACCCCCGACCCGATCGGACCGAACAGGGGTGCACCGCCGAGGTCGATCTTCATCGACAGCGTCGAACCGTCCCCGCGGGCGGCGACGGCGAGCCGCATCGAGAACTTCGTGCCGCCCTTGCCGGTTCCCTTCAGCACCACGTGGTGCGGCGCGTCCAGTTCGACGATGGTCCACGTGACGCGGTTGCGCATGCCCTTGACGGATACCACCGACTGCAGGGTGGTGCCCTCGGCGAGGGTGTCCGGCAGGTCGCTGCGCCACCCGTCGTGGATGCTCAGCCACTCCCCGAACGATTCGAGGCGGGAGGCGTGTTCCCACGCTGCGTGCGGGTCGAGCGGAAGGTCGGTGGACACTTCGAGTTTCGCCATGGTCCGCAACAGTAGACGGTCCGTTCCGCCGGCGGGGCACCCCGACACGACGGTGGCCCGCCCCCGGATCGGGAGCGGGCCACGCGGCGCAGAGGATCAGTGGGAGACGGCCTTCTCCACACCGACGCCGGTGAGCGAGCGGACCTCCATCTCCGCTTGCTTGTACCGGTCCTCCTGCTTGCGGCGTCCGACGTAGGTGCCGACGACGCCGAGCGCGAACGCGAGCGGGATGGACACGATGCCCGGGTTCGACAACGGGAACCAGGAGAAGTCCACGTTCGGGAACATCGCCGAGGGTGCACCGGACACCGCCGGGGAGAACACGATGAGCACGAGGCAGCTGATCAGACCACCGTAGATGCTGAACAGGGCGCCGGTCGTGTTGAACTTCCGCCAGAACAGCGAGTACAGCAGGGTGGGCAGGTTCGCCGAGGCGGCGACCGCGAAGGCCAGGGCCACCAGGAAGGCGATGTTCTGTCCCATGGCGAGGATGCCGAGGACGATCGCCACCAGACCGATCACGACGACCGTGATCCGCGAGACCCGCACCTGCTCGTCCTCGGTGGCGTTGCCACGCTTGATGACACTGGCGTAGATGTCGTGGGCGAAGGACGCCGAGGCGGTGATGGCCAGACCGGCGACGACCGCGAGGATCGTGGCGAAGGCGACGGCCGAGATGATCGCGAGGAACAGCGTGCCACCGAGTTCGAAGGCCAGCAACGGAGCCGCCGCGTTCTCCTTGCCGGGAGCGCCGAGGATCGCGTCGGGGCCGACCATCTTCGCGGCACCGTAACCGAGCACCAGGGTGAACAGGTAGAAGGCGCCGATGAGGGCGATGGCCCAGGTGACCGAGCGACGTGCTTCCTTGGCGGTGGGCACGGTGTAGAAGCGCATCAGCACGTGCGGCAGACCGGCGGTGCCGAGGACCAATGCGATGCCGAGCGAGAGGAAGTCGATCTGCGACATGTTGCTGATGCCGTACTTGGCACCGGGGGCGAGCACGTCACGCTGGGCGACGGCCTCGTTCGACGAGCTCGACACCATCGCCTGGGCGTCGGCGAGCAGCTGCGAGAAGTTGCCCCGTACCGCGAACAGGACGAGCACGAACATCAGGCCGGCACCGGCGATGAGCAGCACGGCCTTGACCATCTGCACGTAGGTCGTGCCCTTCATGCCACCGATCAGTACGTACACGATCATGAGCACACCGACGACCGCGACGACGATGGCCTGGCCGGCCTTGCCCTCGATGTCGAGCAGCAGCGCGACGAGTCCGCCGGCGCCGGCCATCTGTGCGAGCAGGTAGAACAGCGACACCGCGAGGGTCGAGAGCGCCGCCGCCATGCGGACGGGACGTTCCTTGAGCCGGAAGCTCAGCACGTCGGCCATCGTGAACCGGCCGGTGTTGCGGAGCAGTTCGGCGACGAGCAGCAGGGCGACGAGCCATGCGACGAGGAAGCCGATCGAGTACAGGAAGCCGTCGTATCCGTAGACGGCGATCGCACCGGCGATACCGAGGAACGAGGCGGCCGACAGGTAGTCGCCGGCGATGGCGAAGCCGTTCTGCGGGCCGGAGAACTGGCCGCCGCCGGTGTAGAAGTCGGAGGCCTTCTTCGTCGTGCGGCTGGCCTTGATGACCAGGCCCATCGTCACGACGACGAACGCGACGAAGATGGCGATGTTGAGGATCGGGTTGCCGACGTCGGCCCCACTCTGCGCGAGAACGGTCACTGCAGGGGTCCTTCCAGTTCCTCGCGGATCGCGGCGGAACGCGGATCCAGCTCACGGCCGGCGAACTTCACGTAGACAGCGGTGATCACGAAGGTCGTGACGAACTGGCCGAGACCCAGGATCAGCCCGACGTTGATGTTGCCGATGACCTTCGTCGCCATGAACTCGTCCGCGTAGGTGGCGAGCAGGACGTACAGGGCGTACCAGGCCAGGAAGAACGCCGTCACCGGGAACACGAAACGGCGCAGACGGCTGCGCAGTTCCTGGAACTCCGGGCTCTCCTGCATCGTGACGAACTCCTGCGGCGTCGGTATCCGTCGCTGCTGGGGTACGCCACTCTCGCTGAGTGGTGCTGTGGTCACTGCCGACTCCTTGGTCGTCGTGTGAGGTGAGGATGATCACAACGCTAATGAGACGGCTGTCACACGAACAGAGGAGACAAGAGGTGGAACGACGAGGGGTGCCCTCGTGCGACGAACGGTCGCGTCACCGCGACGAACGGCGACTCTTCCCGGCGTCACGGCCCCGTTCACCGAACGCGCCGAGTTCGCGGTCGCGGCCCATCCCGAGCCGCTCGGGCACGTGCATGCGGGAGAAGGTCCTGCCGACGTCGCGCGGGATCCGCCGACGCGTCAGCAGACTCACCGTGATCATCGTGAGAAACGCCAACGGCACGCTCAACGCCGCCGGATAGGCGGAGAGCACCGTCGGCCACCCGGCCGCCACCGACGGATCGATCGGCAGCAGCACGGTCGCCAGGGCTGCACCGCCCGCGACGAGACCACCGACCACCATCCCCGCCGCCGCGCCGATCGCGGTGAGGCCGCGCCACCAGATCCCCAGCACCAGCAGCGGACACAGCGTCGACGCGGCGATCGCGAAGACCTGCCCGACCGAACGCGACAGGTCGAGAGAGGTCACCGACAGAGCGAGCACGAGCGGCACCACACCGGCGAGCACCGCGGCCACCCGGAAGTCGCGCACCCGGCCGCGCAGCACGTCCGTGGACAACACGCCGGCGACACTCACCAGCAGTCCGGAGGACGTCGACAGGAAAGCCGCGATCGCACCCGAGGCGACCAGCGCCGCGAGCAACTGCCCACCCCAGCCCGACAGCACCGACCCCGGCAGCAACAGCACTGCCGCATCGGAGCGTCCGGTGATGAGCAGCTGCGGGACGTACAGGCGCGCGAACACCCCGAGCAGCGTGGGGAACAGATAGAACAGCCCGAGCAGGCCGATGACGGCGAACGACGTCATGCGCGCCGCCCGTCCGTCGGGGTTGGTGTAGAAGCGCACGAGCACGTGGGGCAGACCCATCGTGCCCAGGAAGGTCGCGAGCATCAGCGAATACACCTGGAACAGCGGATGTTCGCTGCTCGCCCCCAGCCCCGCCCCCGGCGACGACCAGGTGTCGTTGTCGGTCGGTGCACCGGCGACCACCGGCACCGGTGACCCCGCGTCGAGGACCAGTTCGGTTCCGGCCCCGAGGACGTGCTCCCCCGGTTCGAGTTCGAAGACACCCGCGACCGGCCGGCCGTCGATCTCCCCGGTCGCCACGACGGGGAGCGTCTCGGCGACCTGCACGACCACATCGATCGTCACGTCGACGGTGGTGGTCTCGGTGACGGTGGGCGGCACGGGTTCGTCGACACCCCGGTGGTCGCCGACGAAGTGCAACGTGAGGACCAGGGCGGGCAGGGCGACCGCGGTGAGTTTGAGCCAGTACTGGAAGGCCTGCACGAAGGTGATCGACCGCATCCCGCCACCGACCACGTTGGCCACGACGATCACCCCGACCACGGCGACGCCCACCCAGTCGGGCACTCCCAGAAGGATGTTGAGCGTGAGTCCCGCGCCCTGGAACTGCGGCACCAGATACAGGATGCAGATGATCGCCACGACCATCATCGACAGCGTGCGCAGCCACTTCTCCCCCAGCCGGAACTCCGCGAAGTCCGGGACGGTGTAGGCGCCCGAACGTCGCAGCGGCGCAGCGACGAACAACAGCAGACCCAGATAGCCGGCCGTGAAACCGACGGGATACCACAGGGCATCGGCACCGAACTTCGCGACGAGCCCGGCCACCCCGAGAAAGGATGCCGCCGAGAGGTATTCCCCGGAGATGGCTGCGGCGTTCCAGCGTGGGCCGACGCTGCGGGAAGCGACGAGGAAATCCGAGGTGGTGCGCGCCATCCGCACGCCGTACACACCGATCGCGACGGTGGCGATCGCCGCGGCGACGAGACCGACGACGGTGACGACGGGAATCGATCCGCTCATGGGGTCGTCAATCGTCGGTGAGGTCGGTGAAATCCTGCTCGTTGCGTTCGGCGAGACGCAGATACACCCACGCGATACCGAGCAGGATCGGATAACCGACCACACCGAGCAACACCCACGGCAGGCGGATCCCGAGGACCGTCACCGCGGCGAGACCGGGAGCGACGTGGAACAGCACCGGAATGGCGCCCAGCAGACACACGGTGAACAGCGCGACCCGCAGGGCGAGCCCGAGCTGTGCCCGGACCAGCCCGCGAACCATCGCGTCGCCCACCTCGGTCTGCTGCTGCACCTCGACCCGGGTGCGGACCATGCGCGCCCCACGCCGTTCGGCGAGGACGACACGCTGCCGCTGCGGGGGTGACCCGCCGGTGGTGCTCATCGCGACGTCCACGACTGCATCGGACCGCGGATGAGCCGGTCCTTGAGTTCCCGCGTGTGCCGACGGCTGACGGGCAGTTCGACGGGCGGGGAGTTGCTGTCGCTGCGCAGGCACACGACGAGACCCGAACCCACACTGCGGATACCGGTGACGAGCGGCAGCGCCACGAGATAGGAGCGGTGCACGCGCAGGAAGCCGGCATCGGCCCAGCGGTTCTCGAGCGTCGATATCGGGATACGCACCAGGTGCGAACCGGTCGCGGTGTGCAGTCGCGCGTAGTCGCCCTCGGCTTCGACCCAGTGGACCGACGAGCGCGGCACGAGCGTGGTGACACCGCCGAGCTCGACCGGGATCACGTCGTCGCTCTGACCGGTGTCGGATGTCGCCTGCGCGGCAGGCCGGCGGCGCTCGGCGATCCGCCGGACCGCTTCGGCGAGTCGTTCCTCCCGCAGCGGCTTGAGGACGTAGTCGACGGCGCCGAGGTCGAACGCGGAGACCGCACGATCGTCGTGCGCGGTCACGAACACCACGGCCGGGGACACCGCGAAATTGCGCAGGATGCCCGCGAGTTCCAGCCCGTCGAGTCCGGGCATGTTGATGTCGAGGAAGACCGCGTCGATGCCTCCGTCGCGCAGCACGCGCAGAGCGGTCGTCGCGTCTCCCGCGGTGTGTACGACGCCGATCTCCTCCTGCGCGCGCAGCAGGTAGGTCAGCTCGTCGAGGGCGGGCGGTTCGTCGTCGACCGCCAGCACGGTCAGGTTGTCTGTGATCTCGTTCACGGCGAATCCATCGTGCCATGCCGGGTGTTCCTCACGGCCGGATACCCGCCCTGAACTTCGGCACGCGCATGCTCACCCGGGTGCCGGCCCCCGGCGCGGTCTCGACGACGAGGCCGTAGTCGTTGCCGAAGGCCGCACGCAGCCGGTCGTCGACGTTGGCGAGGCCCACGTGCGCAGACTCGCGGACACCGCTGCCGTGCTCGCTCTCGGCGATCGCGTCGAGCGTGCCCGATCGCAGCAGTTCCGGGTCCATGCCGATGCCGTCGTCCTCGACGCTGATGACGCAGTCGGTGCCCTCGTCCGCCGCGGTGATGGTGATCGTGCCCGTGCGGGTTTCCTTGCCCGCGATCCCGTGTCGCACGGCGTTCTCGACGAGCGGCTGCAGAGCGAGGAAGGGCAGCGTCACGTTGAGCACCTCGGGTGCGACCTGCAGGCGCACCTCGAGGGCGTTGCCGAAGCGGGCACGCTCGAGCGTCAGGTACCGGTCGATGTTGCGCAGTTCGTCGGCGAGCAGGGTGTACTCACCGGCCGCGCGGAACGAGTAGCGGGTGAAGTCGGCGAAATCCAGCAGCAGTTCGCGGGCCCGGTCGGGGTCGGTCCGGACGAACGACGCCACCGTGTTGAGCGCGTTGTAGATGAAGTGCGGACTGATCTGGGCGCGCAGCGCACGGACCTCCGCGCGGTCGAGCCGGGCGCGGGAGGCATCGAGCTCGGCCAGCTCGATCTGACTGCACGCGTACCGCGCCACCTCGGTGATCGCGCCGAGCAGCGCCGGGCCGGGTTCGACGGTCGTCACGACGCCGAGCACCCCTGCCACACCCATGTCCTCCACGGCGAGCGGCTGGGCGATCAGTGCGCGGGCCGCGAGGTCGCCGTGGTCCCGCCGCAGGTCGTGGTGCCCGACGAGCACGCGACGCTTGTCGGCGACGGCCCGGCCCGCGGCGGTGATCATCGCGTCCGTCAGTTCCTCGAACGGGCCGTCCCAGGCGAGCAGGGCACCGTTCTCGTCCAGCAGCGCCACCGCGCGCGCTTCGGCGAGCAGCATCCGCAGGTGCGGGGCGGCCTCCTTCGCGGACGACGCGTCGAGCCCGGCGCGCAAGGGGCGCGCCGCGAGGGACGCCGTGTGCAGGGTCGCGTGGACTGCGCGTTCGGCGGGTGTGGTGACCACCCGGCGGGTCCACAGCACCACCGAGACCACGACCAGCACCAGGAGCAGTACCACCGCGGCGAGCTCGATCGCGATCATGCGCTCACGTTACGTCGAATCGATCCGACGTCGAGTTGCGCCTCGACAACGGCGGCCTGCTCCGGGGATGCGCGGTCAGTTCTCCCCGCCGAGCCGGCCGGACAACCGGCGGAGGCGTTCGAGGCTCGCGCCGTCCAGTCCGACGATGGTGACCGTCTTGCCCTTGGCCGCGTACTTCTGCTGGATCGCATCGAAGGTCGCGACAGTGGACGCGTCCCAGATGTCGGCGGCGGTGAGGTCGACGACGACGTTCTCCGGGTCGCCGACGTAGTCGAACTGGAAGACGAGATCGTTGCTCGACGCCCAGAACAGTTCACCGGTCACCCGGTAGGTGCACGTGTCGTCGCTCGTGAGCGTTCTCTCGACGGTGGTCATGTGCGCGACGCGGCGGGCGAACAGCACCATCGCGGTGAGCACTCCGAGCGACACTCCGATCGCGAGATTGCCGGTGCTCACCGTGGCGACGACCGTGACGACCATGACGACGGTCTCGCTGAGCGGCATCAACCGCAGCGTCCGCGGGTGCACGCTGTGCCAGTCGACCGTCGCGATCGACACCATGATCATCACGGCGACGAGGGCGGCCATCGGGACCAACCCGACGATGTCGCCGAGCGCGACCACGAGGATCAGCAGGAACACGCCGGCCGCCAGGGTGGACAGACGGGTCCGTGCCCCGGAGACCTTCACGTTCATCATGGTCTGGCCGACGACGGCGCAGCCGCCCATGCCGCCGAAGAATCCGGTCACGATGTTGGCGATGCCCTGCCCCCAGCCCTCGCGGGTCTTGTCCGACCGGGTGTCGGTGATGTCGTCGACGAGCTTGGCCGTCATCAGCGATTCCATGAGGCCGACGAGGGCCATCGCGAGCGCGTACGGCGCGAGGATCCGGAGGGTTTCGAAGGTCAGCGGCACGTCCGGGAAGAAGAGCGAGGGCAGACTCTCGGGCAGTTCACCCTGGTCCGCGACATCCGGCACGTTCAGAGAGAAGGCCACCGTCACGACGGTGAGGAGCACGATCGTGACGAGCGGAGCCGGTACGGCCTCGGTGATCTTCGGGAGGAACACCAGCACCAGCAGACCTGCCGCCACCAGCGGATAGACCATCCACGGCACGTCCACGAGATGCGGAATCTGGGCGACGAAGACGAGGATTGCGAGCGAGTTGACGAAGCCGACCATGACGCTGCGCGGCACGAACCGCATGAGCTTGGCCACGCCGAGGAAGCTGAGCAGCACCTGGAAGATGCCGCCGAGGATCACGGTCGCGATGAGATGGTCCACACCGTACTGCTCGGACACCGGAGCGATCACGAGCGCCACCGCTGCGGTCGCCGCCGAGATCATCGCGGGCCGTCCGCCGACGATCGCGATGGTGATCGCCATGGTCACCGAGGCGAACAGCCCGACCCGGGGGTCGACACCGGCGATCACGGAGAAGGCGATGGCTTCGGGGATCAGGGCGAGCGCAACGACCAGGCCGGCCAGGAGTTCGGTCTTCAGACGAGCAGTCGACCGGAGAGCGAATCGCACGGAGACGTCGGTGCGGGGATCGTGCGGCACCTGTTCCGGGCCGTGCGGGGTGTTCACTTGCGGAAAGTCTACCGTTGCGCCCTGTCGCCCGACCGTTGTGCACCGTCGCGCTACCGCTGCGGACCGTCTTCCCGGCGCCGGCGGCGGATGCGCTCCTCCACCGCCGCCTCGTCGACATCGAGACTTTCCAGCACGTCGCGGAGGATCTCGTCGTCGAGTTCACCACGATCGCGGGCGTCGATGAGGGCCTGGCGTCGCGCCCGCAGGGATGCCCGCCGGATGTCGTCGAACAGCGCGGCCAGTCGCGTTCCGGCGTCCTCCGCGGTGTCCTCGACGGTCTCCGCCTCCTGCCGGGATCGGAGCGACGTGCGTGCTTTGGCCAGGAGTCTGTCGTAGATCTCCGGGTCCACGCCGTCGGGTGGCTGCGCGGCGAGTTCGGCAAGCACACGGTCGCTGGACTCTGCCGAGATCCTGCGGGCCACGGTCACCTGTTCCTCGGTCCGCAGCCGCTCGTAGGGGTCGGTGACCTCGAGTCGGCGGATGAGCCACGGCATCGTCGCGCCCTGGATGAGGAGTGTGCCGATGGCGACGACCAGCGCGGAGATCTGGATCATCTCGCGGCCGGGGAAGGGAGCACCCGATGCGATCACCACGGGCACCCCACCGGCCGCGGCGAGGGTGACGACCCCGCGCATGCCCGCCCACGACACCACGACGTGTTCCCGGAAGTTCAGCTGGTCGCGGCCGAGGCGTTCGGATCCGGCGCGCCGCACGAGCGCGCGCCGGCCCCAGTGCAGCAGACCCCACGCGGGTCGCACGATCATGACGACGAGCAGGATCACCACCGCACCGAGCAACGCGAGGCGTAGGTCGGCGCCGCTGTCGCGGACCTCGTCGAGGACGAACCGCAGTTGCAGGCCCATGTAGGCGAAGACGAACGTCTCGAGCACCACGTCGATGCTCTTCCACACCGCGCGTTCCTGCAGTCGCGTGCTCACCGAGACCTCGGTGGCACGGTGCCCGATGAACAGTCCGGCAGCGACGACGGCGAGCACTCCCGAGGCGTGGAGCTCCTCGGCGGCGAGATACGCCGCGAACGGCAGCACCAGCCCCAGCACGGTCTCGAGCGGCGAGTCGTACATCCGGACGCGGATCAGGTGGACGATGTATGCGAGTGCCAGACCGACAGCGACCCCACCCGCGACCTCGTAGAGGAAGAACAGGAGCGGCGAATCAGCGAGGATGTGTGTTCCCGTGACGGCCGAAATCGCCACGGTGAACAGGGTCAGGGCGGTGGCGTCGTTGACCAGACCCTCCCCGGTCAGCACCGCGATGACCCGTTTCGGCAGTCCGAGCCGTTGCCCTACGGCGACGGCACTGACCGCGTCGGTCGGTGCGACGACCGCGCCGAGAGCGAGCGCCGCACCGAAGGACAGCGCCGTCATCATCGCGGACGCCGTCCACGCCACGACGAACGCCGTGACGAGCACCGTGTAGATCCCGAGCCGCAGGATCGACGGCAGATACTGCCGGAAGGTGGGAACCGAGAACCTCAGGGCCGACGAATACAACAGCGGCGGCAGGACGACCCCGAGAATGATCTCCGGATCCAGTTCGAGCCTCGGCAGACCCGGCACGAACGACACCAGTGCTCCGACGGCGACGAGCACGAGCGGGGCCTGCAGGTCGCGTCGCGACGCGAGGGCGGTCACCGCGATCCCGGCGATGACGACCAGCAGGATCCACGCGCCGTTCATCGCGACGGCACCGTGCCAGGCGTCCGGTTCACGGTGTGATGGTGACACAGCCGACGGTCGGCCGTCGCGAACGTGCAGGTCGTTTGCCCCGACCCGGCCGGGGTATGCAACCGATCGACCGCCGTGTACCCGGCCCCAGCGAGGAGTGCGTGTGATCCCAGCCCGCGACGACGACGGCTATGCGGACCTGCGCACCTACGCCGCGCTGGGCGACGGCGACACCGTCGCTCTCGTCGCCGAGGACGGTTCGGTGGACTGGTATCCGGTACCGCTCCTCGATTCGCACCCGGTCTTCGCACGACTGCTCGACGCACCGGCGGGCGGTTCCGTCGAGTTGCAGCCTGTCGACGAGTTCACCGTCGAACGCGCATACGTGCCGGGCACGAACGTGCTGAGCACCGTCTTCACCACCGCACAGGGCCGGGTCCGGGTGACCGACTCGATCGATACGGGTGTCGCCGGGCGGTTGCCCTGGGGTGAGCTCGCCCGCCGCGTCGAAGGCCTGGACGGCGAGGTCGCGATGCGCTGGACGGTCGCCCCCGGCACCGGACTGGGCCGATACCAGCCCTGGTGCGACCGAACCGAACACGGACCCGTCCTGCGGGTGGGGACCGTGAGCATCGGGGTCCGCACGTCCGGCACCGGTGAACCGGTGATCGAGCACCGCTCGATCGGCGGCGGTTTCGTCACCTCGGCCGGATCCCGGCACCTGATCGCTGTGCTGTCGACGGAGAACGAACCCCTGCCGTTGCCCGACGCCGACGCGATCGACGCCAACATCGACCGTACCGTCGACCGGTGGAAGCAATGGTCGTCGCTCCTGCACTACGACGGACCGTGGGCCGACGCGGTGATCCGGAGCGCGCTCGCACTGAAACTGTTGCAGAACCGATCGGGCGCGATCGCCGCAGCGGCGACGACGTCCGTTCCGGAAAGCCCGGACGGCGAGAAGAACTGGGACTACCGTTTCGCGTGGGTGCGCGACGCCGCCTACACCCTGCACGCGCTGATCCGTCTCGGCGATCGCGAGGAGGTGCACGCCGCGATGAGCTGGTTGCTCCGCGTGGTGCGCGATCAGGGCGCCGACGCGGAGGTGTTCACCCGGCTCGACGGCGGAACTCCCGACGACGAACGGCGACTGGATGTTCCGGGTTGGCGCGGTATCGGACCGGTGGTCGAGGGGAACAGGGCCGCAGGCCAAGTGCAGCTCGGGATCTACGGCGACCTGTTCGAGATCGTGACCCTCTACAGCAGTGAGGGTTACGTGCTCGACATCGCGACCGCGCGTCTGCTCGCCCGCATCGCCGACCACACCTGCGATGTCTGGCAACAGGCCGATCACGGCATCTGGGAGCTGCTCGACCGCCAGCACTACACGAACTCGAAGATGAGCTGCTGGCACGCGCTCGACCGCGCCGTCCATCTCGCCGAGGTCGGGCAGATCCCGGGAACGGCGGATCGCTGGCGCCGCGAACGCGATCTCATCCGCGACTGGATCGAAGAGAACTGCTGGTCGGACGAACTGGGTTGCTACACCGCCTATCCCGGCACCGATCGGCTGGACGCGTCCGTCCTGCTCGGAGCCGTCGGCGGATACGACCGGGGTCCGCGCATGCAGGCCACCTGCGACGCCCTGCGACGGGAACTCGGTCGCGGGCCGCTGCTCTACCGGTTCAGCGGCGCCGACAAGGAGGAAGGGACGTTCGTCGCCTGTGCGTTCTGGATGGTCGCGGCACTGGCCGAGACGGGACGGGCCGACGAGGCCGCCGAACTGATGGGCGAACTCGTACCGCTCGCCAACGACGTGGGCCTGTACTCGGAGATGATCGCCGAGGACGGCACCTTCCTCGGCAATCTCCCCCAGGGACTGAGCCACCTCGCACTCATGACGGCTGCACTGACCCTCATCGAGAAGTACTGATCGCCGATCGACCGGAGGAGCGGACAGGTATGACGCTGATAGGTTTTCACGCCTCGCACGAACAGGCGTCCCCATCCCGCCTGCTCGAGGACGTCCGGCTCGCGGAAGCGGCCGGTTTCGGGGCGGCCATGTGCTCGGACCACATCGAACCGTGGTCGCACCGCCAGGGACACTCGGGGTTCGCGTGGTCGTGGCTCGGAGCGGCCCTGGCCACCACGGACCTACGTTTCGGTGTCGTCACCGCGACCGGCTTCCGCTACCACCCCGTCGTCACCGCCCAGGCCACCGCCACTCTGGCATCGATGTTCCCGCAGCGCTTCTGGTTCGCACTCGGCAGCGGCGAGCACTGCAACGAACGCATGTCCGGAGTCGCCTGGCCACCCAAGGAGGAACGGCAGCAACTCCTCGGCGAGAACCTCGACGTCGTGCGACGCCTGCACGCGGGCGAAGTCGTCGACCACGACGGCGCGGTGAAGGTCGACCGCGGACGGGTCTGGGACCGGCCGGAGACTCCTCCCGACATTCTGCTTCCCGCACTGACTCCCGAGACGGCCGGTCGTTTCGCCGACCGGGTCGACGGGCTCGTCACCGTGAACGCCCCGCTCGAGGACCTGCGGCGGATCCTCGGCGCCTACCGCGACGGGGGCGGACGCGGACGCACCGTGCTGCAGGTCCATCTGAGTTGGGCGCCCACGCGGGAGCGCGCTCGGGAGATCGCGCGGGAACAGTGGGCGACGAACGCCCTACCGCCGGACCTCATGGCAGAACTCGCCACGCCCGAGGAATTCGAGGCCCGCGCCGCCGAACTCGACGACGGCGACCTCGAGGGCGCGGTGATCGTGTCCGACGATCCCGCCGAACACGTCGACCGCTTGTGCGAATTCGCCGAACTCGGTTTCGACGAGATCTATCTGCACCATGTGGGGCCGGATCAGCGCCCGTTCATCGACGCCTTCGGCGACACCGTACTGCCATACCTGCCGTGAACGGGGCTGCCGCCCCTGCCTCGATCAGGGTTGACGCGGACCCGGTTGCGCTTCGGGGCCGGGACCACCTTCCGGACCGGGCTCCCCGCCAGGTCCGGGCTGCGCGCCCGGTGCGGGATTGTCGGTGGTACCCAGATGTCGACGGGCCGCATCCTGCGCCTTGTCGACGTGCTGCGCGTACTTCCCGCCGGTACGTCCGTCCACCTGGTCGCCGGCCTTCTCGATGAACTGATCGGCCTTGTCGGGGTTCTTCGAGGCGTAGTCCTTGCCCTTGTTCACAAGGCCCTTCACCGAATCCATGAAACCCATCGTTCGTCCTTCCCTCGTCGGATCGCCGTGAGGTTCGGGCGCACCGATCCGTGCGCTGCGGGTCAGTGTACGCCCGGCAGCAGATCGTCGGGGGCGGCGAACAGGCGGCGGCGCTCCCCGTGGAGACGTCCCGACACCCACCACAGTGCCTCGACGAGAACGACTCCGATCAGCCCGCACGTCACCGCGATCGTCGAGTACGCGACGTTCGACGGATCGAGTGCGAAGAACTCCCGGGTGAACGGCACCGAGAACAGGATCACGTAGCCGAGCACCGAACCGGCGAGCAGCGCGATCTTCCACCACTGGTACGGGCGGGCGACCACGGCGAGCACCCACAGCGCGATGATCAGCAAGGTGATCAGGGCCGAGGTGCCGGCCTGGATCTTCTGCTGCTCGGTCTGCTCCGGGCCGCCGTAGACGAGCACGTAACAGACGAAGGTCGCCACACCGACGACCACGCCCGACGGGATCGCCAGCCGCATCACGCGGGAGACGAAGCCCGAGCGTGCCCGCTCGTTGTTCGGTGCCAGCGACAGCAGGAAAGCGGGGATGCCGATGGTGAACCACGCCGCGATCGTCACGTGCCGCGGCAGGAACGGATAGGGCAACGGCTCGAAGTCGAACACCTGCGACAGCACACCCGACATGCCCACCAGGAAGGCGAGCAGCACCGAATACACCGTCTTGGTGAGGAACAGGTTGGAGACGCGTTCGATGTTGCCGATGACCCGGCGACCCTCGGCCACCACATAGGGCAGCGTCGCGAACTTGTTGTCGAGAAGGACGATCTGTGCGACCGCGCGGGTCGCGGGACTGCCCGACCCCATCGCGACTCCGATGTCGGCGTCCTTGAGGGCGAGCACGTCGTTGACGCCGTCGCCGGTCATCGCGACGGTGTGGCCGCGCGACTGCAGCGCGCCGACCATCGAGCGCTTCTGATCGGGACGGACCCGGCCGAAGGTCGTCGAGCCTTCGACGACGTCGGCGAGTTCGTTCTCGCCCTCCGGCAGGGAACGCGCGTCGATGGGAGACGCGCTACCCGGCAGGCCGAGCGACGAGGCGACCGCACCGACGGCGATCGCGTTGTCGCCGGAGATGACCTTGACGTCGACCTGCTGGCCGGCGAAGTACTCGAGGGTCGGCTTCGCGTCCGGGCGCACCCGCTGTTCGAGGACGACGAGCGCGACGGGCGTGACCGTGCCGGGGGCGAGTTCGTCGTCGACCGGGCGGTCGCTGCATGCGAGGAGCAGCACCCGCAGCCCGCTCGAGCCGAGTTCCTCGGCGCGTCGCGCCGCCTCGGTGCCGGGGTCGAGCAGCACGTCGGGTGCGCCGAGCAGCCAGTTGCCGTGGGTGCCGTACGACTGGCCGCTCCACTTCTTCGCCGACGAGAACGGCGCGACCGCGGTGGGCTCGCCCCAGCCGGGGGCGGTGGGGAACGCCTCGGCGATCGCGAGGACGCTGGCGTTCGGACGCGGGTCGTCGGCCGCGAGCGCGGCCAGGGCGGCGCGGGCCTCGTCGAGGTTGCTGCCGTCGAGGGGCTCGAGATCGGACAGGCGCATGCCGTTCTCGGTGAGCGTGCCGGTCTTGTCGGCACACACCACGTCGACGCGCGCGAGGCCTTCGATCGCCGGCAGCTCCTGAACGAGGCACTGACGACGTCCGAGGCGGACGACACCGACCGCGAACGCGATGGACGTCATGAGCACGAGACCCTCGGGCACCATCGGTACGAGGGCGGCGACCATGCCGCTCAGCGCGGGGCCGAGCGACTCGCCGCTGGAGAAGAGCTGGTTGTAGATGATGAGCAGACCCGCGGGGATCATCAGGTAGGTGATGAAACGCAGGATCTTGTTGATGCCCGCGTTCAGCTCCGACTTCACGAGTGTGAACTTGCTCGCTTCTTCCGCGAGTCGCGCCGCGTAGGCGTCGCGACCGACCTTCGTCGCACGGTAGGAGCCGGAGCCGGAGGCGACGAAGCTGCCCGACATCACCGTCGAACCGGGCACCTTGTGCACGGGATCCGACTCGCCCGTCAGCAGCGACTCGTCCAGTTCGAGACCCTGGGCCTCGACCACCTCGCCGTCGACGACCAGCTGGTCGCCGGGGCCGAGCTCGATGATGTCGTCGAGCACCACCTCGCGCGGAGCGATCGGTGCGGCGACGCCGTCCCGGCGCACGACGGGTTTCGTCTGGCTGACGATGGCCAGCTTGTCGAGGGTGCGCTTGGCGCGCACCTCCTGGATGATGCCGATGCCGCTGTTCGCGATGATCAGCAGACCGAACATGCCGTCGATGATCGAGCCGGTGGCCAGCACGATCAGCAGCAGCACCCCGAGGATCGCGTTGATCCGGGTGAACACGTTGGCCCGGACGATGTCCTTGACCGATCGGGACGCGCGGTCGGGGACATCGTTGGTGAGGCCACGTGCCACACGCTCGGCGACCTGCTCGGTGGACAGCCCGGTGGCTGCATGGTCGGATGCGAGGACCGGCGCCTCGTCCGTTCCCACCACCGTCGTGGGCTCTTCTACTGCCATGACGAACCAGATTAGGGCACGAAAGCGAACAGCCGGTGCCGCGGCAGGTGGATCAGCTCGACGTGAGCCACCACGGATCGACCGCGACGGGCTTCGACGCATCGGACTTCGACACGTCGATCCGCTGACCCGGCATCGGCACCGCGGTGGTCACCTCCGACTCCCGCGCGGCGGGCAGCAACCGGGTGATGGGCTCCGACCAGGCGTGGAAGGCGAGGTCGAAGGTTCCCCAGTGCACGGGGACCAGCAGACTGTCGCGACGGTCGACGCCACCGAGGTCGAGATGCGTGCGCACCGCTTCCTCGGGGTTCATGTGCACGTCGGGCCATCGCTTGTCGTAGGCACCCACGGGCAGCAATGTCAGGTCGAACGGACCGTAGGCCTCGCCGACGTCGGCGAACCGCGGGGTGTAGCCGCTGTCACCGCCGAAGAACACCCGGCGCGTCGGCCCGGTGAACACCCACGACGACCACAACGTGATGTTGCGCTGCAGGCCGCGCCCGGAGAAATGCCGGGCCTCGGTGCACGTGATGCGCAGGCCGTCCACCTCGACGTGTTCGTCCCAGTCGAGTTCGACGACGCGTTCCTCGGCGATCCGCCAGCGGCGCAGGTGCGCGCCCACCCCGAGCGGCACGACGAACCGGACGGTCGGTTGCAGCACGGCGAGGCTCTCGACCGTGAACCGGTCGAGATGGTCGTAGTGGTCGTGCGAGATCACCACCGCGTCGAGACGCGGCAGGGTCTGCAGTTCGACAGGCGCCGGATGCAGACGTGCCGGGCCGACGGTCGGTGAGGGTGACACGCGTTCGCTCCACACCGGGTCGCACAGCACCCGGTAGCCGTCGACCTCGACGAGGGCGGTCGAGTGCCCGAACCACGTCACGGCGAGTTCCGCCGCGTCGACCGGCGCGAGATAGGTCGACAACGGCACCTCGGTGCGAGGTCTCCCCCGCGATCCGCGGGTGAGCAGGTCCTTCGCGAAACCGCCCGCCGCCTCGGGGCCGAGCACGGACGCCGGGTCGGTGTTGTGGAAACGACCGTCGCGGTAGCGGGGCGACGCGGCGGCGTAGGGACGGATGTCGGAGACCGAGGCGCCGATGGAACCGGGCAGGCCGTTCACGGCGCGCGCGACCCACAGCGTGCCCGCTCCGGCGAGCGCGGCCGAGACGGCGGACCGGATGTTCATCGTCCGCGGAAGATCGGGTCGCGGCGCTCGGCACGAGCGAGCCTGGCCTCCTGGGCGTCCTCGCTGAGCCACGCCGCGGCGAGTGCGGCGGTCTGCTCGGGCGTGGCCTCGTCGCGCGTGCCGTCGTCGTTGAGGAACAACTTCATCGCGTTCAGCGACAGCGGCGCGAGCTTCGCGATCTCGTGCGCCCATGCCTGCGCGTCGGCGAGGTCGCCGACACGATTGGCGAGCCCACGCGCGAGAGCTTCCTCGGCGTGGACGGGTTCGGCGGCGAGGAAGACCGCGCGTGCCGGACCGCCGCCGATGAGCGAGGCGAGTCGCCGGACCGTCCACCGATCTACCGAGATTCCCAGGCGCGCAGCAGGAACCGAGAAACGTGCAGTGGGCGCCACGACCCTCAGATCCGCCGCGAGCGTCAGCTGGGTGCCGGCACCGATGGCCGGACCGTTGACGGCCGCGACCACCGGGATCGGGGCCTCGACGATGGTGCGCAGCATCTCGGCGAGGCTGTCGGTGAACCCTTCGGCGTAGACGTCGCCGGAGAGATCGGCCCCGGCGCAGAAGCTCGTGCCCCGCCCGGTGATCACCACGACACGCGCGTCGTCCGCCACGGCCTTGTCCACCGCTTCGCGGATCTCCACGCACAGCTGCGTGTTGAGCGCGTTACGACGCTCCTCGCGTTGCAGTTCCACGGTCACGACGTCGCCGTCGCGGCTGATCCCGATCATGTGTCGCCCCATCCCTTCGTCACCGGACACACCGCATCATTCCATCAGCGACGGGCGGCATGTCCCGAAGACGGGATCAGCGCAGGGCGGCCTCGTAGTTCGCCCGCTCCTCGTGCTCGACTCGTCGCGTGAGGTCGGCCGAATCGTCCGCAAGGTAGGCGGTGGCACCGAGGGCCATGATCAACGCACCGGAGATCCACGCGGTCCATGCGGCGCCGTCGCCCGCGAACTGCCCGACCCACGGCGAGACCAGCATGGCCAGACCCACCACCGACAGGGCCCAGTGATCCTTCGTGGGATCGCGCGCGATCAGCGACCACAGCGCATAGATGCTTGCCAGCGCACCGAATCCCAGGGTCGCTCCGCGGCCGAGTGCGGTGGTCTCGGTCCAGAACGAGGACGACATGGTGAGCAGGCCGAGGAACAGCGCGATTCCTCCCGGCCACGACGTGCGAGCAGACAATTCCGAGCCTCCTGATTCATCGATACGCTACATGTTGTGTAGCTACATCCAGTGTAGCGGCATGTCGGTGGGCATGCTTCGATGGAGACTCGACTCACCACACAGAAGGCCGGAGACGATGGAACCCGCGACGACATCCCCACCCGAACAGCGGATCGCCGACGCCGTGCTCGCCCTGCTGCGCACGAAGGGCCCCAAGGCCGTCACGATCGAGGCCGTCGCGAACCTCGCGGGCATGGCTCGGACCACGATCTACCGCCGGTACCGGGACCGCAGTGAAATGCTGAAGGCGGTGATGGAACCCCTCACCCGGCCGACGGCACCGGCACCGGAGGCCACGGCCGAAGAGCTCCTGCGGTGGGTGGTGGAGCAGTCCCGCCTCTCCGTCGACGAGGGCATCGGGCTCGGGGGGCTCGCGGCGCTCGTCACCGAACAGGAACCGTGGTTCACCGAGCTGATGCGGTCACTGTTGATGCGCCACCGGCAGGTGCTCGCCGAGACGATCCGACGCCACTGCGACGACGGAACCGTCTGCGCCGATCTCGATGTGGAGACCTTCCTGGACTGCGTGGTCGGGGCCTACTTCGCCGAGCAGGCGCGCCGCGGCGAGGTGGACGAGGACTGGCCCGCTCGCATCACGCGGACCCTGCTACCGACCTTCGCCGCCTGATCGGGTTCAGGTGGATCCGACCCCGCCGAGCTGGGGTGGAACCACCGAAATCAGTGAAACCAGTCGAGAATTCGGCCCCGCGACCAGCAACGCGCCACCGCATCCACCCGTTGCTCGGCACCCTCGTACAGCGCGATGCCGACGATGCTGTGGCCGGAGGCCGGACGATCACCGAGCGTCGGGACCGACGGCGCGACACCGACACCCTCGGCCGACACCCACGCGACCGTCCGCTTCCCGGCAGCCTCGCGAAGGCGGTCGACGAACGACGGGCGCCGCGGAATCGCCAGACGCGACAGCGCCCAGGTGGTCGTCACGACCGGCAGGGCATCCTCGGGTACCGCCGCGATCGCCTCGGGCAGCAGCTCCACGACGTCGCCGCAGAACCGGACGGGTGCGTCCTCGGCGAGCAGGGCGTCCTCGACGTCGGGGCGGTGGCGCGTCACGGCGACGCGTGCGACCACCGGAGGCATCGCCCGGTCGGGAACCGACCCGCCGTGGACGATCGAACAGCTCTCCTGCACAAGAGAATCCGGGTCGCCCAGGAACACCCCGTCGCTGTAGGTGATGCCCACGCGGTCGACGCACAGGTTCAGCGCCGCGGGGCGTCCCACGTCGATCAGACCGATCGCGGTCGCGCCTACGCGATGGGCCGCCTCGGCAATCGCGGGATAGAGCACCGCGTAGCGACCCGTCTCGTCGATGGCGCCTCCCCGTCGTGCCGTGCCGGCCATCTCTGTTCACTCCTCGTCGTCGGCATCGGCTCGCGGACGGCCCGGTCCGCGTATGCGCCCCACCTCGCGCGGCATCCGGCCGGCCTCGGTGAGGGCCCGCCGGAGAAGGAACTCGATCTGGGCGTTGGTGCTGCGTAACTCGTCGGCAGCCCACCGCGCGAGCGCGTCGTGGACTGCCGGGTCGAGGCGCAGCAGCACCTTCTTACGTTCGGCCATGCCGCATGATCCCTACTGGTACAGCGATCCCGTGTTGAGGACGGGCTGAGCGCTCTGGTCTCCACACAACACGACGAGGAGATTCGAGACCATCGCGGCCTTGCGTTCCTCGTCGAGTTCGACGGTGTGCTCGGCTTCGAGGCGGGCCAGGGCGGTGCCGACCATCGAGACGGCACCTTTGACGATCTGCTCGCGGGCGGCGATGACGGCACCGGCCTGCTGACGTCGCAGCATCGCCTGGGCGATCTCGGGTGCGTAGGCGAGCTGGTTGATGCGGGTCTCGATGACGCGGATACCGGCGGACTGCACGCGGTCGTGGACCTCGGCCGAGAGCTTGGTGGTGATCTCGTCGGCGTTCTGACGCAGCGACATCACCTCCGGCGCAGCGTCGTACGGGTACGAACCGGCGATGTGGCGGACCGCGGCCTCGGTCTGGACGGCGACGAACTCCTCGAAGTCGTCGACGTCGAAGACGGCGCGCGCGGTGTCCTCGACCTGCCACACGATGACCGCCGAGATCTCGATGGGGTTGCCGTCGGCATCGTTGACCTTGGCTCTGCCCGTCTCGTGGTTGCGGATGCGGGTGGAGATCTTGCGGCGGGTGTTGAGCGGGTTCATCCAGCGCAGACCGGGTTCGCGCAGGGTGCCGGTGTACGAGCTGCCGAGGAGCTGGAGGACGCGGGCCTCGTTCGGTTCGACGAGGACGAGTCCGGCGAGTGCCACGAGGGCGAGCACGACGATGACGCCACCGGCGACGATCAGCGGGACGGTGACGTCCACCGCTCCCCAGCCGATCAGTCCGGCGCCGACGGCGATTGCGACCAGAGCGGCGATCAGCACCGACCAGCCGTTGGACGAGGGGCCCGGCCGCTCGACGGTCACGGGCGACTGCACGACATCCATGTTCCTACCTCCCAGAGTCAAAGCGATATTAAAGTGATATCACATTTCTCGGGACCCGGACAGCGTTCCCTCCGCGCACCGGCCGCGATCGCGGCATGATGAAGGACAACGATCCGAGAGGGAGGCTCGCGATGCTCGCCGACGAGGCACTCGATGCGGCCGAGGTACAGACCGCCGATGCGACGCCGGTCGACATCGTCGTGATCGGCGCCGGGCAGGCCGGCCTGTCGACCGCCTACTTCCTCACCCGCTTCGGAGTCGCACCCGAGACCGGATTCGTCGTCCTCGACCGCTCGTTCGGTCCCGGCGGGGCATGGCAGGACCGTTGGCCGTCGCTGACACTGAGCACCGTCAACGGCGTCCACGACCTGCCCGGCCTCGCGTTCGCGGACGTCGTCGACACCTCCGCGGGAGAGGTTCCGGCCGCCTCGGCGGTACCGCAGTACTACGCCGCCTACGAGAAGGAGTTCGACCTTCCCGTCCACCGCCCCACCACCGTGCGGGTCGTGTGCGACCGCGGCGAGCGACTGCGCGTCGAGACCGAGTCGGCCGTCTACGCGGCACGCGGCATCATCAACGCGACCGGCACCTGGGAGCGGCCCTTCGTCCCGTGGTATCCCGGCGCCGCGCGATTCACCGGACGGCAGCTGCACACCAAGGACTACCGAACGGCCGAGGAGTTCACCGGGCAGCACGTGCTCGTCGTCGGTGGTGGCATCTCCGCGGTCCAGCTCCTCGACGAGATCTCCCGCGTCACCGAGACCACCTGGGTGACGCGACGCGAACCCGCGTGGAGCGAGGAACCTCTCACGGCCGAGCGTGGCCACGCTGCCGTCGCGCTCGTCGAGGATCGGGTACGACGCGGACTGCCACCCGGATCGGTCGTCTCCGTCACCGGGCTCCCGCTCACCCCGGCGCTGCGGGCCGCGCGCGAACGCGGCGCGCTGGAGCGGTCCCCGATGTTCTCCGAGATCACCGAGACCGGCGTCCGATGGAGCGACGGCCGGACACTCGACGTCGACGTCATCCTGTGGTGCACCGGATTCCGGAGTTCCCTCGACCATCTCGCACCGTTGTCGTTGCGCAACGCCGGTGGCGGCATCACGATGGACGGCCGGCTCGCGACCCGCGTCGCGAAGGATCCGCGCGTCCATCTCGTCGGCTACGGCCCGTCGGCGTCCACGATCGGGGCGAACCGCGCCGGTCGCGCCGCGGCGCGTGAACTGCTCGACCATCTCACCGGCGAGGTGCCGCAGCAGTGAGTGGGCGGGGCGGATCGGTGCTGCTGGTCGCGCTCGCGACCACCGCCAGCCTCGTCGCATCGGCACCGGCCCTGGTCGACGTGGCGCTCCCTCCCCCACCACCGGCGCCGGTCGCCCCTCCCCCGACGCCGCTGACCGCCGACGAACTCACCGCCCGCACCCTGCCGGTCGTCGTGACGATCGACGCGAGCGCGGGATGGACGGGCATGACGGGCACCGGGATCGTGATCACTCCCGACGGCACGGTCGTCACGAATCATCATGTGGTGAGCGGAGCCACCGACATCAGCGCGGTGAGCGGTGCGAACGGACTGATCTACGACGCGGAGGTCCTCGGCTACGACCGCGAACGCGATCTCGCCGTCCTGCGACTCGGCACCGCGAGCGATCTTCCGGCCGCCGCGATCGCCGAGGACCTGCCGCCGGTGGGCAGCCGGGTGACGGCCTTCGGTAATTCCGAGGGTGGTGGGGTCGTCGTGGCGACCCCCGGCACCATCGTCGAGTTCGACCGCAATGTGGTGGTCCGCGACGCCACGGACGGTTCGCGTCACCGCCTCACGGGGATGATCCGCACCGACGCCCCGATCCGGCCGGGCGATTCCGGCGGGCCGCTCGTCGACGAGTACGGAACGGTCGTGGGGATCAACACCGCGGGTGCAGTGCAGCGGAACACCGACACCTCGCCCGATACGACCCCCGAGGCGTACGCCGTGCCCATCACCGAGGCGATCACGGTCGTCGAACAGGTTCGGACGGGAGTGAGCGACGGGTCGGTGCACGTGGGCCCCACACCTCGGCTGGGCGCGAGCGTCACCACCGCCCGCAGGGACGGGCAGGATCTCGGGGCCGAGGTGCTGTGGGTGTCCTACGACAGTCCCGCCTATCACGCCGGTCTCGACGCCGGCGACGTCGTGGTGTCGTTCGACGGTGAGCGCGTCTCGTCGACCGGGGAACTCGAGGAACGTCTGCTCCGTCACCGCCCCGGCGACGTCGTGTCGATCGAGTGGACCATCGAGAACGGCGAAAGACGTTCCGCTGACATCGTTCTCGAATCAGGACCCGCACGCTGACGGCGACGCCCACGGAAAATCGGTTGATCGGTCGCCCGAGGGGCGAAGACACTTGACCTCGAGTCGCCTCGAGGTCGCAAGATCTCATCGGACCGTCCGACGACCGGGGGAACGCGATGAGCAACCACACCGCATCACCGACGCACCGGCGTCCGCGCCTGGCGCGCGGGCCCGTGCGGCCGTTCGCCCATCCGCAGTACCGCCTGCTGATCCTGGCGCTCGCGGCGGGACTGCTGTCCGTGGGCACCTGGCTCATCGCGGTGGTGTGGCAGGTCGTCGAGATGGGTGGCGGTCCGGCCGAACTGTCCTCGGTCGCAGTGGGACCGGCCGTGGGCATGCTCCTCGTCGCACTTCTCGGGGGCGTGCTTGCCGATCGGATCCCGCAGCGCACCCTGCTCCTCGCGACGTACATCGCCCGGGCGGTGCTGGTCGCGGTGACGGCTGCGCTCGCCGTGAACGGATCGATCGCCTTCTGGCATCTCACCGTCGTGGGTTTCGCACTCGGGCTCGCCAACGGCGTCCAGTTCCCGGCCTATTCGGCACTGTTGCCGTCCATCGTCCCGCCACAGGACCTGCTCGCCGCCAACGGTGTCGAGGGCGTGCTCCGGCCGACGCTCATGCAGGCGGCCGGTCCGGCGGCGGCGAGCGCCGTCGTCGCGGCCTCGTCCCCCGCGGTCGCCATGTGCACGGTCGCGCTCCTCGAGGTGGTCGGGGCGCTGTGCATCCTCGCGATGCACCCGACCGCGGTCCGCCGCGACGACACGCAGCCCGGTGGATCGAGCGGATTCCGTTCCGTCTTCGACGATCTCGCGGAGGGCGTGCGGTTCACCGTGCGCACGCCGTGGTTGCTCGGAACGCTCCTGTTCGGGTCCGTCGTGGTCTTCTGCGTGCTCGGACCGATCGAGGTGCTGATCCCGTTCGCGATCCGCGAGGCGACCGGGGGCGGGCCGTCGCAGCACGCGATGGTGATGGCCGGATTCGGTGTCGGTGGGGCCGTCGGATCGATGCTCGTGGCGTCGCTGCGACTGCCGAGGCGCTATCTCACCGTCCCGCTCCTGATGTGGGGGCTGGGCTGCATCCCCCTCGTCGTCATCGGCGTCTCCGGGTCGGTACCGATCATGGTCGTGGCGGTGTTCGTCGTCGGCGCCCTGTTCAATGCCGGATCCGTCGTGTGGGGCACCCTGCTGCAGCGGCGGGTACCCGCGCACCTGCTGGGCCGGGTGTCGAGTCTCGATTTCTTCGTCTCGATCGTGTTCATGCCGCTGTCGATGGCCGCGGCCGGGCCGCTGGCTCTCACGGTCGGGCTCGCGCCGACCTTCGCGGTGGCGGGGATCGTGCCGGCCGTCGCGGCCGTGATCGTGATCGTCGCGGCCCGGACGCCGCGCGACGAGATCGCCGATCCGCTCGATCTCGTCCCGGTGGATACAGAGGAGGTCGACCCGGTGGACGAGGAGGTCGTCCCCGCGGAGTGCCGGAGTTGACGAGGTGGTTCCGTGGTACGGAGGACCCGCGCCCGAACCCGGGTCCACCTCGACCGGGATACTCGGAGCGTGAGCGCAACACTTCGTATCGACGGCCTGTCGGCCTCCCGCGGGGAACGTGTCCTGTTCGACGGACTCGATCTCACCGTCGCACCGGGCGACGTGATCGGCCTCGTGGGCGCCAACGGCGCCGGGAAATCGACGCTGCTCACGACCCTCGCGGGGGTCGGCGACGCCGATGTCACCGGCTCGGTGATCCTCAGCCCACCCGACGCCACGATCGGCTATCTTGCGCAGGAACCCGAGCGGGTGCCGGGCGAGACGATCCTCGGCTTCCTCTCCCGGCGCACCGGTGTCGCCGAGGCCGAACGCGTCATGAACGCCGCCGCCGAGCGGCTCGGCGACTCCGGTGAGGACGACTACACCCCGGCCCTCGAACGGTGGCTGGCGCTCGGCGGCGCCGACCTGGCCGAGCGTGCCGAGAAGGTGGTCGACGACCTCGGTCTGGACGTCGGACTCGACGCGCCGATGACGTCGCTCTCCGGTGGTCAGGCCGCGCGCGCCGGGTTGGCGGCGCTGCTGCTCTCGCGCTACGACGTGCTCCTGCTCGACGAACCGACGAACGACCTGGATCTGGCCGGCCTCGAACGGCTCGAACGGTTCGTCGACGAGACGCGCACGGCACTGGTGGTCGTCAGCCACGACCGCGAGTTCCTCGCGCGCACCGTGACGGGCATCGTCGAACTCGATCCCGTGCAACAGCAGATCTCGGTCTACGAGGGCGGGTACGAGGCGTATCTCGTCGAGCGCGAGGTGGCTCGCCGGCACGCGCGTGAACAGTACGAGGAGTTCGCCGACACCAAGTCGCAGCTCGAGGAACGCGCCCGGATGCAACGCAACTGGCTCGAACACGGCGTCCGCAACGCGCGCCGCAAATCCAAGGACAACGACAAGATCGGACGCAAGCATCGCGCGGAGGCCACCGAGAAGCAGGCCGCGAAGGCGCGTCAGACGCAGCGGCGCATCGAGCGGCTCGACGTCGTCGAGGAGCCGCGCAAGGAATGGGAACTGCGCATGTCCATCGCCGCCGCCCCGCGCAGCGGCACGGTGGTCGCGACCCTCGGCGAGGCCGTCGTCCGGCGGGGCGACTTCGTCCTCGGGCCGATCACCACGCAGGTCGAGTGGGGCGACCGCATCGTTGTCACCGGCCCGAACGGCGCCGGGAAGTCCACGCTGCTGCGGTTGCTGCTCGGCACGATCGAACCGGATTCCGGTCGCGCGTCGCTGGGGTCGGGTGTGCTCGTCGGCGAGATCGATCAGGCCCGCAGCCTGTTCGAGGGGGACGAACCGCTGGTCGAGGCGTTCGGGCGCAACGTGCCCGACTGGCCGGACGCCGACGTGCGGACCCTGCTGGCGAAGTTCGCCCTCAAGGGTCACCACGTCCTGCGGACGGCGTCGTCGTTGTCGCCGGGCGAACGCACCCGCGCGGGCCTCGCGCTGCTGCAGGCACGCGGCGTCAATCTGCTGGTGCTCGACGAACCCACCAACCACCTGGATCTGCCGGCGATCGAACAACTCGAGCAGGCCGTCGACAGTTTCGAGGGAACCCTGCTGCTGATCACGCACGATCGCCGCATGCTGGAGACCACACGGACGACACGTCGATGGATGCTCGACGACGGGAAGCTGAGCGAGGAGTTGCTGTAGATGGGTGGAAGCGTGCGCGTGGACAGCTGGACGTGGTCGGTCCGGTTGTTCAAGACCCGGTCCGCCGCGGCGAGCGCGTGCCGCGCCGGGCACGTCCGCGTCGACGGTGTGACGGCCAAGCCGTCGACGCCGGTGACGATCGGAGCCGAGGTCCGCGTACGCGCGCACGGTACGGAGAAGATCGTCGAGGTCACCCAGCTCGTGAACAAGCGCGTGGGTGCACCGATCGCCGCGACCGCCTACATCGATCACAGTCCCCCGCCTCCGCCGAAGGAGATCCTCGCGGCGCTCCCCCGTCGCGACCGCGGGGCGGGCCGTCCGACGAAGAAGGAACGCCGCGAACTCGACCGTCTCCGCGGTTTCACCGACGACGACTGACAACACCACGACATATCGATCCGTCCTCATCTATTGACAAAATGTTGTGTTTTCACAACACTTTGTTCCATGAGTCCGGTACGCCGTGGGGAAACACTCCCCATCTACAACCGCATCCGCGTCCTGCGCGCGGAACGCGGACTGAGCCGCGCGCAACTGGCCGAACTCGTCGAGGTGAACCCACAGACCGTCGGCGCCCTGGAACGAGGCGACCACTACCCGAGCCTCGATCTGGCCTTCCGTATCTGCGATGTCTTCGGACTGCCGGTCGAAGCCGTCTTCTCCCGTACCGAGTTCACGCCGTTGTCGACCGAGCTGTACAAGCCTCGAAAGGAGGCCTGACGTGTCCACCGCCTCACTGATCGACCGTTACGAGCACTACCGCACTCGCCGGTTCCTCGAGAACGAGAAGCTCACCTCCGGGTGGCTGCCGAACTGGCGCACGCAACATCGTCGTCGCATCCTCGCCGGCACAGTGGTCGCACTCATCGGCGCCATGTTCGTCACCGCCGTCGCGTCGTACTTCACGATCATGGTCTCCCTGGTGTGGCTGCCGGTCGTTCTCGCGTTCCTTCCCGCGTGGACCTGCCTGCAGATCGTGTCGGGGAGACAGTCCGACGCGCCCCGCCACGCCCTCGACGAACGCGAGATAGCCGAACGCAACAGCGCCCGTTCGATCGGCCTGTCCGTGGCGCAGGGGCTGCTGATGATCCCGATCTTCGCGTTGCTGTGGAGCCCGGCGATCGACTCGATCGACCATCGGGCACTCGCCTATTCCGCAGGTGGATTCGTTCTCGCCTCGATCCTGTTCAGCGGTTGCCTGCCCGCCGTTCTGCTCGCCTGGACCCGCCCCGACGACGATCCGGAGGACCTGCTGTGACACTGACGATCGACAATCTCTCGAAGCGCTACGGCGACACGGTCGCTCTCGACGGCGTGAGTTTCGAGGTCCGCCCCGGCGAGCTGTTCGGTTTCGTCGGCAGCAACGGCGCCGGCAAGACCACCACCATGCGGATCACCCTCGGCGTCCTGGCCGCCGACTCCGGCGAGGTCCGCATCGACGGGAAGCCGGTCGACCTCGAGATGCGCCGCAACATCGGGTACATGCCCGAGGAACGCGGCCTGTATCCGAAGATGAAGGTCGGTAAGCAGCTGTCCTATCTCGCTCGGCTGCACGGTCTTTCGAAGTCGGAGGCGTCGGAGGCGGTGCAGCAGTGGACCGAGCGGCTCGGCATCGCCGAACGTCTCGGCGACACCGTCGACGCCCTGTCGCTCGGCAACCAGCAGCGCGTACAGCTCGCCGCGGCTCTCGTGCACGACCCGAAGGTCCTCGTCCTCGACGAGCCGTTCTCCGGCCTCGACCCGGTGGCCGTCGACGTCATGAGCGACGTCCTGCTCGAGAAAGCGAAAGAGGGTGTGCCGGTGGTCTTCTCGAGCCACCAGCTCGACCTGGTCCAGCGCCTGTGCGACCGCGTGGGCATCATCGGCGCGGGTCGGATGCGCGCCGTCGGCACCGTCGACGACCTGCGATCCAAGGGCGATGCGCTCCTCGTCGTCCACGCGCCGCAGGCACCCCGAGGCTGGGCGCACGGTCTGCCGGGCGTCACGCACGCCGAGTACGAGGACGAGCGCACCGTGCTCACCGTCACCCCCGGCGCCGACGACCAGCTGATCCTCAAGGCGGCCCTGGCGACCGGCCCGGTCCACGAGTTCTCGCTCCGACGCCCGTCCCTGACCGAGCTGTTCCGAGAGGTGGTTTCCGCATGAGCGCCCCGTTGAGCAACGCCCGCGCGGTCGGTCTCGTCGCGTCGCGCGAGTTCGTCACGCAGGTCCAGAAGAAGAGCTTCCTGATCAGCAACGCGATCATCCTCGTCGCGATCGTCGTCGGCATCGTCGCCACCTCGGTCCTGTCCGGTGGCGACGACGACCGGCCCACCGTCGGGGTCGTGGGCGCACCCGCGCTGCAGACGACGATCGAGTCGCTCGGCGAGACCGTCGGCACTCCGCTCGAGGTCTCCGACGTTCCCGACGCCGCCACCGCCCGCGAGCAGGTGTCCTCCGGCGATCTCGACGTCGCGCTCGTCCCCGGCGACGGAGCATCCGTCACGGCGATCACCGAATCGGAGCTCGACACCGACGTCCGCGCGGTCGTCGAGGCAGCTGTCGTGCAGCAGGCCCAGATCGCCGCGCTGACCGACCGCGGCGTCGATCCCGCCGCGGTCGCGGCCGACGTGTCCGCGGCGACCGTGACGGTCGACGCCCTCGACCCGCCGGATCCCGAACAGGGACAACGCATCATCCTCTCGATCATCGCGGTGATCCTGCTGTACATGCAGATCCTGATGTTCGGCATGTACGTGGCGATGGGTGTCGTCGAGGAGAAGTCCTCGCGCGTCGTCGAACTGCTGCTGTCCACGCTGCGTCCGCTGCAGCTGCTGTGGGGCAAGATCCTCGGCATCGGTGCGGTCGGGCTCCTGCAGCTCACGGCCTACGGTGCGGTCGGCGTCGGCACGGCGCTCGCCACCGACACCCTCACGATCACCGGCACCGCCCTCGGCGTGCTCGCCGGCACCCTCGGCTGGTTCGTGCTCGGCTTCGCGTTCTTCGCCGTCCTCTACGCGGCGGCGGGGTCGATGGTGTCGCGGCAGGAGGACGTCAACTCCACCTCGGGTCCGCTGGTGATGCTGATCCTCGCGATGTTCTTCGCGGCGTTCTCGTCGGTCGACGACCCCGAGGCCGGATGGAGCACCACGCTGAGCTGGATCCCGCCGTTCTCGGCGATCCTCATGCCGCTGCGCATCGCCGCGGGCGTGGCCACCCCGGTGCAGATCGTCGGCACCATCGTGCTGATGGTCGCCGCCATCGCGGTGCTCAGTGTGATCGCCGCGCGCATCTACCAGCGGTCGATCCTGCGGATCGGCCGGACGGTCACGTGGAAGGAAGCGCTCGGCCGATAGCCGATCCCACAACGAGGGGGAGGATATGTGCGGTGTGTCGCAAGAACACGCACATGTCCTCCCCCTCGTTCGCGCCGTTATAGGTTGACCTCGACGGACGAAGACAGGTGGAGGCGACGTGGCCGGTGGCAGGATCTCGGCGCAGGAGTTCATCGACAAGGTGCTCGACCCCGGAAGCTTCGTCTCCTGGGACGTTCCGCCGATCGATGTCGGTGCGGGCGAGAAATACCTCGCCGATCTGGACAGGGCCGCCGAGAAGTCCGGGGTCGACGAATCCGTGCTCACCGGTTCGGGCACCGTCCACGGCCGCCGGGTCGCTCTGATCGTGTGCGAATTCTCCTTCCTCGCAGGCTCGATCGGCGTCGCCGCCGCCGAACGCATCGTCACCGCCGTCGAACGCGCGACCGCCGAGGGACTGCCCCTGCTCGCGTCGCCCACCTCGGGTGGCACCCGCATGCAGGAAGGCACCCTCGCCTTCGTGCAGATGGTGAAGATCGCCGCCGCCGTCGCTGCACACAAGGCCGCCCATCTCGGTTATCTCGTGTACCTGCGCAATCCGACGACGGGCGGGGTGTTCGCGTCGTGGGGGTCGCTCGGGCACGTCACCGCCGCCGAACCGGGTGCGCTCGTGGGCTTCCTCGGCCCGCGCGTCTACAAGGCGCTCTACCAGGAGAACTTCCCCGAGGACGTCCAGACGGCGGAGAACCTGTACCGCAAGGGCGTGATCGACGGGGTCGTGCCCCTCGGCGGTGTGCGGCAGGTCGTGCACCGGTTGCTGCGCGTGCTGGTCGAGGGCAACCGGCCGGAGGTGACGTCGAGTCCGGCGATCACCGCCGTCGACGACGTGCCCGACATCCCGGCCTGGCAGTCGGTGATGCTCAGCCGACGCCCCGAACGGCCCGGGATCCGGCAGTTGCTGCGCCACGCCGCCTCCGCGCAGGTCCCTCTGTCCGGGACCGGTGAGGGCGAGTCCGATCGCACCGTCCTGCTCTCGCTCGCCCGGTTCCGCGGCGTCTCGTGCGTGATGTTCGGTCAGGACCGCGCGGGACAGTCACCCGAACGCACGATGGGGCCGGGAGCACTGCGCGAGGCCCGCCGCGCGATGCGTCTCGCCGACGAACTGCGCCTGCCGCTCGTGCTCGTCATCGACACCCTCGGTGCCTCGTTGTCGAAGGAGGCCGAGGAGCGCGGGCTCGCACCCGAGATCGCCCGCTGCCTCGCCGATCTCGTCACCCTGCCCACCCCGACGGTGTCGGTGTTGCTCGGTCAGGGCACCGGCGGCGGCGCGCTCGCCCTGCTGCCCGCCGACCGCGTGTTGTGCGCGCAGCACGGCTGGCTCGCGCCGCTCCCGCCCGAAGGCGCGAGTGCGATCGTGCACCGCGATACCACTCACGCACCCGCCATGGCGCAGGAGCAGGGGATCCGCTCCCGTGACCTGCTGCGCAACGGTGTCGTCGACGCGGTCGTCCCCGAGCATCCCGATGCCACCGAGGAACCCGTCTCGTTCGTCAAGCGGATCGGTGCCGCGGTCGCCCGCGAACTCGCGATCCTCACCGACGAACCCGCCGAGGACCGCTACCGGCGACGGATCGAGCGGTACCGGAAGCTCGGCGTGCACTGCTGACCCGGCGCGATCCGGATCAGCTCGAACCCGCGACCGCTCCGCCGGCTATGAGGGCCGTCGTCATCGCCGCGTTGACGGACGCGACGGCGTCGCGCACCGCCTTGGCAGCCCACTCGCCCTGCGCGATCTCCTTCGCCCGCTTCTTCACCGCCCGCTTGTCGGCGTCCGGGAACACCTTCGGCGCCGCATCCGCCGCCGACAGCAGCGCGATCAGCGCCGCGGTGCGTGGCTCCGGGGTCAGGCCGTCGATCAATGCCGCGCGGATCAGCTCTCGGACGCGCTGCTCGTGGGTGGAATCGATCGCGAGCCACTTCTTCGTCGGGAACACACCGAGGATCCTCCCGCGCTCCTCCGAGACCCAACCCTGCTCGACGACCCGCGCGAGAAACTTCTCCCGCAGGCCCTTCTGCAGTTTCTCGATGGCCGACGTCGGCTTCAGCGGCCTACCCGAGCCGAGCCGCTCGACCGCCTCGGCGAGGATCGGATCGGCGGGGCGCGCCGCGGTGCGTATCGCGATCCGCCCCTTCCTCACCTGCTTGCCCTCCGTGTCGACGGCCACCACGTCGTCGAGGGCGAGTTCGAGGAGCACCGCACCCGCGAGGACGCGGGGCAACTTCACTCCGTCGACGAGAGGCTTTCCCGATTCGTCGTCGAGAAGCAGGAGCAGCAGGTCTTCCGCGATCGAGGTCATGCGGCTCAGGGTAGGCACTTCGTCCGTTCGTCGCGTGGTTGTGTCCGTCCGACGCAGACCTGCAGCCACCCCCCTTGCAGGTCACATAGAGTGGTTCGGGCCACAACCGCCGTCGAGGAAGGACACGAACGATGGGCTCGTACGAGGAGGCGTTCCGCCGGAGCACCGAGGATCCGGAGGGATTCTGGCTCGAGGCCGCCCGCGCGGTCGAGTGGGAGAGCGCGCCGACGCGAGCCCTCGACGACTCGGCGGCACCGTCGTACAAGTGGTTCCCGGACGGCACCCTGAACACCAGCGTCAACGCACTCGATCGGCACGTGGCCGCCGGGAACGGCGACCGTCCGGCCCTGATCTGGGATTCGGCGATGGTCCCGGCCAAGCGCACCTACACCTACGCCGAACTGCTCGACGAGGTCGCGAAGTTCGCCGGTGTGCTGCGCGACCAGGGTGTGGCGGCCGGCGATCGCGTGATCGTCTACATGCCGATGATCCCCGAGGCCGCGATCGCGATGCTCGCCTGCGCCCGTATCGGGGCGGTGCACTCGGTGGTGTTCGGCGGGTTCGCCGCGAAGGAACTCGCGACCCGCATCGACGACGCCACGCCGGTCGTGCTGGTCACGGCCTCCGGTGGCCTCGAACCCGGCCGCACCGTCGAGTACCTCCCGATCGTCGAGCAGGCGATCGGTCTGTCTCCGACCCCGCCGCACACCGTGATCGTGAAGAACCGCGAGCAGATCCCCGGCTCGGCGGCCGATTACCAGACGTCCTCGGCGGCGTGGTTCGACTGGGACGAGCTGTGCGCCGACGCAGCCCCTGCCGAGCCCGTGACGGTCGCGGCGACCGATCCGCTCTACATCCTCTACACCTCCGGCACCACCGGAAAACCCAAGGGCGTGGTCCGCGACAACGGTGGGCACGCCGTGGCCCTGACGTGGTCGATGCGCAACATCTACGACATCGACCCGGGCGACGTGTGGTGGACCGCCTCCGATGTGGGCTGGGTCGTCGGCCACTCCTACATCGTCTACGGCCCGCTGCTGGTCGGTGCGACGACGGTGATGTACGAGGGCAAGCCCGTCGGCACCCCCGATGCGGGTGCGTTCTGGCGGATCATCGCCGAGAACGGCGTCAAGGCCCTGTTCACCGCTCCCACGGCGATTCGCGCTGTGCGCAAGGCGGATCCGAACGCCGAGGAATTGAAGAAGTACCCCATCGACTCGCTGCAGACGCTCTTCGCCGCCGGTGAGCGCCTCGACCCCGACACCTACCACTGGGCGACGAAGGTGCTCGACCGCCCGGTCGTCGACCACTGGTGGCAGACCGAGACGGGCTGGGCGATCGCCGCCAACCTGCGCGGCCTCGAGGCGATGCCGCTCAAGGCCGGCTCCCCCACCGTCCCCGTGCCGGGATACCGGGTCGAGATCGTCGACGGAGAAGGCAAGCCCGTCGATCCGAACACCGAGGGCAACATCGTCATCCGCCTGCCGTTGCCGCCGGGCACGCTCGCCGGCCTGTGGCAGGACGACGACCGGTATCGCCGCTCGTACCTCGACACCTTCCCCGGCTACTACCTCACCGGCGACTCGGGCTACGTCGACGAGGACGGCTACGTCTTCGTCCTCGGCCGGTCCGACGACGTGATCAACGTTGCCGGGCACCGGCTCTCGACCGGCAGCATGGAGGCCGTGGTGGCGTCGCATCCCGCCGTCGCCGAATGCGCCGTGGTGGGCATCCGCGACGAACTGAAGGGCCAGCGTCCGTCGGGTTACGTGGTGCTCAAGGCCGGTGTGGAGATCGATCCCGAGACCCTGCGTCAGGAACTCGTCACGATGGTCCGCGACCAGATCGGTGCGGTCGCGACCTTCCGCGACGTGACGGTGGTCCAGGCCCTGCCGAAGACGCGCTCCGGCAAGATCCTCCGCAAGACCATGCGGCAGATCGCCGACCACGAGGAGTACACCGTGCCGTCGACGATCGAGGACCCCGCCGTGCTCGACGCGCTGAAGGAACAGCTCGGCGGCTGACCGACCCCGACCCGCACGGATCGGCGGACGGAGACCTCGTCTCCGTCCGCCGAGTGCATTGCATTCAGGTCACTTCCGTCGTCGGCGCCTCACGAGCACCAGCACGAGCACGGCCGCGACGACTCCTCCGGCCACCGCGATCAGATCGGGCCGGTTGCGGACCTCTTCGGCGCGTTCGGCCGCGGACTGCTTGACCCGGGTGGGCACGTCGAGTCTGTCGGTGAGTTCGCCGACGGTCGCGGCGAGTTCGGCCCGTTGACGTTCGATGTCGGCCACCTCGTCCGGACGACCACCGTTGTCGGATGCGGTCACTTCGTTGCTCCCTTCGCGGCGTCGATGTCGGCGCGGACACTGGCGACCGTGCGTTCCGGCACGGGCGGTGCGGCGTTCTTCGCCTTCGAGGCCCCGACCGCGGCGAGGATGCCACCGACGGCGAGCACCACGAGCGCGACGATCAGAGCCGCGAGCCACGGTTCGACGGCGGTGGCGAGGCCGAGCACGGCCGTCGCGATCAGCGTCGCCAGACCGAGGAACAGCAGGATCGCTCCCGCACCCGAGATCCCCACGCCCACACCGATGCGGGTGCCCTTGGACTTGACCTCCTCGAGCGCGTGCGAGACCTCGGTCCGCACCAGGGTCGAGACCTGTTCGGTGAGTCGCTCGGTGAGCTCGACCGTGGACAGGTTCTTCGGTTGTTCGGCCACGGGGCGTGCATTACCGGTGGGTGTCGTCATCGCGGATTCCTTTCCGTCGTGGGCACGGTAGGGCCCACGGGGTCGGCCGCCTCTCCGGAGGAGCCGTCGGGGTTGTCGGTGCTGTGGGCTTCACGCAGCCTGCGCCCGTGCTCGACGAGTTCTTCCAGCTTGGCAGCGTTCTTCTCGCTGACGCGCGAATCACGTTCGGGCAGTTGCAGTGTCTTCTCGGCAGGCATACCGGCCTGCAGCTGACGGCCACGCTCCATCTCGGCGTCGAACTCGGCACCGAACAACAGGGCCAGATTGGTGATCCACAACCACAGCAGGAAGATCACCGCGCCGGCGAGTGAACCGTAGGTCTTGTTGTAGCTGCCGAAATTCGAGACGTAGAAGGCGAATACCACCGAGGCCACGATCCACACGACGATCGCGATGAGCGATCCCAGACTGACCCAGCGGAACTTCGGCTGGGACACGTTGGGCGTCGCGTAGTACAGCACCGCGACGATCATGACCACCAGTGCGAGCATCACGGGCCACTTGACGATGTTCCACACCGTCACGGCGGTGTCGCCGAGACCGATGACGTCGCCGATCGTGCGTGCGACCGGACCGCTGATCACGAGCATCAGGGCGGTCGCACCGGCGGCCACCAGGGCCACAGCAGTGATCAGCAGCATCAACGGGCGCAGCTTCCAGACGGGCCGGCCCTCTTCGATCTCGTAGATCCGGTTCATAGCGCGGCCGAACGCGCCGACATATCCCGATGCGGACCACAACGCGCCGAGAATACCGACGACCAGGGCGAATCCGGCTGTCGGTGCAGACACGAGCTGTTCGATCGGCCCTCGCAGGGTGTCGACGGCGGAGGACGGTCCGAGGTCCTCGACCATGCCGAGCACCGTATCGACCGTCGTCTGCCCCTGACCGAACACGCCGAGCAACGAGACCACGACGAGCAGGGCGGGGAACAACGACAGGACGGCGTAGTACGTCAGTGCGGCGGCGAGATCGGTGCACTGGTCTCGACTGAACTCTCGAATCGTCCTGCGCAGCACATATTTCCACGACGGCGTGGACAGATCGGTCGGAGAGTCGGGTTTGCGCGGGTCATCGGGGGCGAGGGTGGCACCCGATGATCCGTCACCTTTGTGCTCGGCGTCCATACTGCGGCGGGTACCCCATGTCACACACCGACCAAACTCACAGCCGCGCCGCGGCCGAACCCACCGCCGGAGCAGTGCAGCGGCCGTACGATTCCGCTCATGGCCGACACCCCACTCGAAGGATCCGCCGACGGTTTCGCGGACATCGCCTCGCAGCTCGACTACCCGATGTTCATCGTCACCGCATTCGACGGTGAGGAACGCAGCGGTTGCCTGATCGGCTTCGCGACCCAGTCCGCGATCGATCCGGCCCGCTTCCTGGTGGCGCTGTCGAACAAGAACCGGACCTACCGGGTGGCGTCGAAGGCGAAGCACCTCGCCGTGCACGTCCTGACCCCGGCCGACCGCGAACTGGCGGCCCTGTTCGGCGAGCACACCGGCGACGACATCGACAAGTTCGAGCGCTGCTCATGGCGCGAGGGACCCCACGGACTGCCTGTGCTGGACGGTCCGCGCGCGTGGTTCGTCGGCCGGATCCTCGAGACCTTCACGACCGGCGACCACGGAGGCTTCCTCCTCGAACCCGAGCGCGGTGAGCTCCGCGGCGACCTGGACCGCCTCATGACCTTCAAGTCCGTGGGCGATCTCGACGCCGGGCACGGCGCGTGACGTGCATCCGGCGGGCGGGAGTGGTCTGATCGGCGACATGCGACGACTCGACGACACCGATGCGGCGCAGCACGTGGACGACACGGCGCTGCGCGCTCTCTACGCCTACCCCGACGACCTGCCCCGGCCGTGGATGCGGATCAACTTCGTGTCCTCCCTCGACGGAGCCGTGGCGGTCGAGGGACGATCCGGTGCCCTCGGCTCGCCCGCCGACAAGAAGGTCTTCGGGCTGTTGCGCGAACTCGCCGATGTGATCCTTGTGGGCGCGGGCACCGTGCGGGCCGAGAACTACGGCGGCGCGAGGACCAGCGAGGCCCTGCGCGCGCGCCGCGAGGAGGCCGGACTTTCTCCGATACCGCCGGTCGCGGTGGTGACCGCCTCGTGCGACCTGCCGTCCGACCTGCGCCTGTTCACCGACACGACGATCCCACCGGTGGTCTTCACGACCGCACGAGCCCCCGAGACCGCCCGGCGCGCGGTGGAGGCCGCCGGAGGCGACGTCCGCGTCATCGCCGACGCGGTGATCGACGGGCCCTCCCTGCTCGCGGCGATCGGCGAGGCGGGTTGGCTCCGGGTGCTGTGCGAGGGCGGACCGAATCTGTTCGGCCGCTTGATCGAGGACGGCGTCGTCGACGAGCTGTGCCTGACCTGCGCTCCGGTCCTGGCCGCCGGTAACGCCGCGCGTATCGCGCACTCGCCGACCGCCGCTCTGACACCCCTGCGACGTGCGCACCTGGTGTGCGACGACGACGGCACCCTGCTCACCCGCTGGGTGCGACCCGATGCTCTGGAAGGAGACACGCATGGCCGATGACGACGTGGTGGAGGGGACGGACACCTCCGACGAGTTGATCGAGCAGCTGGCACGGCTCGCCTCCGACAAGGAGCTGACACTCGGCTGCGCGGAGTCGCTCACCGCGGGCACGCTCGCAGCCCGCCTGGGTGCCGCGAAGGGCAGCTCCGACTGGTTCCGCGGCGGCATCGTCGCGTACTCGCGCGAGGTCAAGTACGGCCTGCTCGAGGTTGCGGAAGGCCCGGTCGTGTGCGAGAGCGCGGCGCGCACGATGGCGGAGAGCACCTCCCGCCTCCTGGGCGCGGACATCGTCGTCGCCGTGAGCGGCGCCGGTGGACCCGACCCACAGGACGGCCGGCCGCCCGGCACGGTCTGCTTCGCCACGACCGGTCCGGACGGCACCCGCAGCGAGGAGCAGCGCTTCGACGGTGATCCCCAGGATGTGCTCGCGAAGACGGTGCGTCACGCCTTGTCGTTGCTCGTCGAGCGTGCGTCCGCCTGAAAATCGGATGCGATCTCCTACCCCCGGGGCCTAACGTGACGAGCATGCGCGTCGTCTTCACGAAGGGTCCCGGCATCGGGTACGAGATCGCGGTGCACCGCGGCACCGGTCCGGAGCTCGCTCCGCGCAACGGCCCGGGCGGTCACCCCTATCTCCCCCACGACCTCGTGCACCTGCTGGTCGAGAGGGAGGCGGGTATCGAACTCGGAGTCTTCGGGCAGTTGGCCGCGGGCGGCAACGGCATGTTCTGGCCCGTCGACAACGCGGAGCGGACCCGCGCGGGACGGCGTCGCCGGTCGAAGAAGCAGACGATGTCGCCGCGCGCGGAGGCCGACACGGTCAGGTCGGAGACACTGGCGCGCATCGCCGTTCCCGTCTGGGAGGTGCGGCGCGGTCTGGCGCGGAGCCTTCCGGCATATGTGTCCGCGCACGACGTCACCCCGGTGGTCGACCGGATCGTGGACACCTTCGACGACCACGCCGACCGGTGGCATGCGCTACCGGTCGGCGGGTCGTTGACGGTCGCCTGGAAGGTGTCGCTACAGAACCGACGGTGACACGTCGAGGGTCGTGCGGTCGAGACTCGCGAGCAGATCGAACTGCGGACCGGTCCTGGGCAGTTCGAAGCGGAAGAAATACCGCGCGGCGGCGCGCTTCCCATCGAAGAAGTCGCCCTCGCGGTCGCCCACCGCGAGGAGCTGCTCGAGCCACATCCACGCCACCACCACGTGCCCGACAGCTTCGAGGTAGACCGACGAGTTGGCCAGGGCCACAGCGGAATCGCCGGTGGACCACAACGTCGCGGTCGTTTCCGCGACGCGCGCCACGGCCGAGCCCAGTTGCTCCGCGTAGGCGGCGGCGTCACCCCCGGCCTGCGTCGCCCGGGTGATGGTCTCTCCCACCGCTTCGCCGAGCAGCGCGAGAGCGGCACCGCCCTGCATGATCACCTTGCGGCCGAGCAGGTCGAGACCCTGGATGCCGTGCGTGCCTTCGTGAATGGGGTTGAGGCGGTTGTCGCGGTAGAACTGCTCGACGTCGAACTCGCGGGTGTAGCCGTAGCCGCCGAGCACCTGGATCGCGAGGCTGTTGGCCTCGAGGCACCACTGCGACGGCCAGGACTTCGCGATGGGAGTGAGCAGGTCCAGCAGCAGACCGGCGCGGGTGCTCTCGTCGTCGCTCTCGGCGGTGCGCTGCACGTCGACGAGCTTCGAGCAGTACAGCCCCAGCGCGAGCGCTCCCTCGACATAGGACTTCTGCGCCAACAACATTCGTCGCACATCGGCGTGTTCGACGAGCGGCACCTGCGGCGAGGCCGGATCCTTGGCGCCGAGCGGCCGACCCTGCGTGCGGGTACGGGCGTAGTCGAGCGACTGCAGGTACCCGGCGTAGCCGAGGGAGGTGGCGAGGAAGCCGACGCCGATCCGGGCCTCGTTCATCATGTGGAACATGTACGACAGGCCCTTGTGCGCCTCACCGAGCAGATAGCCGACCGCGCCGGCCTCACCGCCCGGGGTGTGGACGCCCTCGCCGAAGTTGAGCAGGGTGTTGGTGGTGCCGCGGTTGCCCATCTTGTGGTTGAGGCCGACGAGCGCAACGTCGTTGCGTTCGCCGAGCGTGCCGTCGGCCTCGACGAGGAACTTCGGGACGATGAACAGCGAGATGCCCTTCACGCCGTCCGGTCCGCCGGGGATCTTGGCGAGGACGAGGTGGACGATGTTCTCGGTGAGTTCGTGGTCACCGCCGGAGATCCACATCTTGGTGCCGGTCAGCCGGTAGGTGCCGTCGGCGGCGGGCACGGCCCTGGTGGTGATGTCGGCGAGCGACGAACCGGCCTGCGGTTCGGACAGGCACATGGTGCCGAAGAAGCGGCCTTCGAGCATCGGCGGCACGAAGGTCTCGATCTGCTCGTCGCTGCCGTGGGTGACCAGCAGGCTCGCGTTGGCGGCGGTGAGGAAGGGATAGGCCGAGGTGCCGGCGTTCGCGGCCTGGAACCACGCCATCGATGCGCGCTGCACGGTGACCGGCAGTTGCATGCCGCCGTGCTCCTCGTCGAACCCGCCGGCGAGGAGTCCTGCCTTGCAGAACAGGTCGAGCGCGTCCTTGACCTCGGGGATGATCTCGACGCGACCGTCCTCACCGATGCGGGGTTCCTGGGCGTCGCCCTTCTTGTTGTGGGTCGCGAAGTGCTTGGTGGCGATGTCGGCACTCAGGTCGAGCACGGCGTCGAAGGTCTCCCGGGAGTGCTCGGCGAAGCGGTCCCGAGCGGTGAGGGACTCGATGTCGAGCCAGTCGTACAGGAGGAAGTCCAGGTCGCGGCGGGACAGTACGGGAGAGGGCATCGAGGATCCTTTCGGGCGACTCGGATATCGGCCGTAGCAGGAACGAACTCAGCAGGAACGAACTGAGCAAGAGCGAACTAAGCGCTCACTCAGTAGACCAACGACGGTGCATGATGTCAACGACGCCTTCTCCGCGACCCGCAGGACGGACCCCGTGACCGACACACCCGAGCAGACCCCCGACGCCTCTCTTGTCACAGCGCTGCCAGGCGGTGGATCCGAGGTCGCGCGCCGGCTGGTCGCCTCCGCGGTGGAGTCCTTCGCACGCCGCGGCTACCACGCGACCACCACCCGCGACATCTCCGTCGGCGCAGGGTTGAGCCCCGCGGCGCTCTACGTGCACTTCCCGTCCAAGGAGGCCGTACTCTTCGAGGCCGGCCGCAACGGGCACCACCACGTCCTCGAGGAGGTCGAGAGCGCCGCCGCGAGTTCCACCGACCCGATCGAGCGGATCCGCGCCATCGTCGACCGTTTCGTGCGGATCCACGCCGTGCACCACACCACCTGCCGGGTCGCGCAGTACGAACTGCACGCGCTCTCGGAGGAGCACTACCGCGAGATCGCGGAGATCCGCAGGCGCACCGACGCCGTGGTCCGGGAGGTCATCTCCTCGGGTGTCGACAGTGGCGCGTTCCGGGTCGGCGACGTGCCCACCGCAGCGCTGGCGATCCTGTCGCTGGGGATCGACGTCGCCCGCTGGTACCGGCCCGGCCGCGTGGACGTCGACGATCTGGCCCGCAACTATGTCGACCTCGCGTTGTCGATGCTCGGGGCGCCCCGGAACTGAACGACGACGAGGCCCGCAACACCGGTGGTCTCACCGGTATTGCGGGCCTCGGATGTCGTTGCGGGTCCGGTTATCCGACGCCGAGCAGATCGATCACGAAGACCAGCGTCTTGCCTCCGAGCGGATGCCCGGAACCGGCCGGTCCGTACGCGAGCTGCGGGGGCACCGTGAGCTTGCGGCGTCCACCGACGCGCATGCCCGGAATGCCTTCCTGCCAGCCCGGGATCAGACGTCCGAGCGGGAAGCGGACGGAGTCGCCACGAGCGAACGACGAGTCGAACACATCGTTGGTGTCGTACTCCACGCCGTGGTAGTGCACGTCGACCACACCGCCGGGCTGCGCTTCGTCGCCGTCACCGATGGTGATGTCCTCGATGACGAGATCGGCGGGCGCCGGGCCGGTGGCCGGTTCGACCGTCGGAACCTCCGGCGGCACCTGCACGGCGAGCAGGTCGATGATGAACACGAGCGTCTTGCCCGACAAGCGGTGGCCCGATCCGGCGGGACCGTAGGCGAGCTCCGGCGGGATGGTCAGCTGACGACGGCCGCCGACCTTCATGCCCGGGATGCCCTCCTGCCAGCCGGCGATCAGACCGGACAGCGGGAAGGTGATGGACTCACCACGGCTCCACGACGAGTCGAACTCTTCACCGGTATCGAACTCGACCCCGACGTAGTGGACTTCGACCTTCGATCCGGGCTCCGCTTCGGCACCTTCGCCGACCACCAGGTCCTTGATGACCAACTGGGTGGGGGCGGGACCCTCCTGGAACTCGATTTCGGGCTTTGTCATGCGTGTCTCCTCGTCGGGATTCGGTCGATCTTTCCGGTCGCTACGAGGGTTCAGCGCTCCTCGAGGGACGTGTACGGGCGCTCGGTGTAACCGGTGTAGATCTGACGCGGACGGCCGATCTTCAGGGTCGGGTCCGAGTGCATCTCACGCCAGTGCGCGATCCAGCCGGGCAGGCGACCCAGGGCGAACAGCACGGTGAACATGCGGTCCGGGAAGCCCATCGCACGGTAGATCAGGCCCGTGTAGAAGTCGACGTTCGGGTACAGCTTGCGCTCGATGAAGTAGTCGTCCGTGAGGGCGGCCTCTTCGAGCTTCATGGCGATCTCGAGCAGTTCGTCGCCCGCACCGAGCTTCTTGAGGATGCGGTCGGCGGTCTTCTTGACGATCGCGGCCCGCGGGTCGTAGTTGCGGTAGACGCGATGCCCGAAGCCCATGAGCTTCACGCCGTCTTCCTTGTTCTTGACCTTGCGGACGAAGTCCTTGACGTCGCCGTCGGACTTCTGGATGCCGTCGAGCATCTCGAGCACGGCCTGGTTGGCGCCGCCGTGCAGCGGGCCCCACAGTGCGTTGATGCCGCCCGAGATGGACGTGAAGAGGTTGGCGTCGGAGGAACCGACGAGGCGCACCGTCGACGTCGAGCAGTTCTGCTCGTGATCGGCGTGCAGGATGAGCAGCATGTCGAGCGCCTGAGCGATCTCGGGATCGATCTCGTAGGGCTCGGCCGGGAAGCCGAAGGTCATGCGCAGGAAGTTCTCGACCAGCGACAGCGAGTTGTCGGGGTAGAGGAAGGGCTGACCGACCGACTTCTTGTAGGCGTAGGCCGCGATGGTCGGCAGCTTGGCGAGCAGACGGATCGTCGACAGCTCGACCTGCTCGGAGTCGTCCGGATCGAGGGAGTCGGGGTAGTACGCCGACAGGGCGTTGACCGCGCTCGACACGACGGGCATCGGGTGCGCGTTGCGCGGGAAGCCGTCGAAGAACCGCTTGAGATCCTCGTGCAGGAGGGTGTGGCGGCGGATCTTGTCGGTGAAGACCTCGAGCTGCTCCGCAGTCGGCAGCTCACCGTAGATCAGCAGGTAGCTGACCTCGATGAACGTCGACTTCTCGGCGAGCTGCTCGATCGGGTATCCGCGGTACCGCAGAATGCCCTTCTCGCCGTCGATGTACGTGATCGCCGACTTCGTGGAGGCGGTGTTGACGAAACCCGGGTCGAGGGTGGTGTACCCGGTCGCCGCGAGGAGCTTGCCCAGCTCGATACCGTCATTGCCTTCCGTCGCCTTGGCGATCGACATCGTGTGTTCGCCACCGGGGTAGCTGAGGGTGGGGTTGGTGTCATTCTCAGCGGGCACGAAGGATCCCTCTCAAGCTCAGACCTACGAGAAACTTCCGGACATTCACGTAGAACCTAGCCGTAGCGCGGGGTATGCGCTGAGGCAGGGTCCGCCGAAAGTCCCCGATCGGTATGTCGTCCATGTGGGTTCCGAACGCTCGCCCGCACCCTCCGCGACTGCGCCGCAAGGCCGGCACACGCCGATAACCTGCGGCAATACTACCCGGGTCTCACCAAGGTCGTTACGCGGGGATCTGCGCGTATCGGTGCCCCACGCCGGCCCCTGTACTCACGGCACGGCGAAGAGTGCGTCGACCAGCACGGCGGTGGTCTCCGCGACGGGCGCGCCCTCGAGGGGCGCGTCGGGGTCACCGGTGGTCGAGTCCGACAGGATCGCCAGCAGCAGCGGTTGCCCGTCCGGCGACCACACCACCCCGGCGTCGTTCACCGTCCCGTGATTGCCCCCGCCCGTCTTGTCCGCCGACGTCCATCCCGGCGGCAATCCCCCGCGGATCCGGGTGTCCGAGGTGGTGGTCGCGCGCATCCAGCCGAGCAGAGTCCGCTGTTGCGGAGCGGGCAGCCCCGGGCCGAGGAGCACCTCCCGGAAGCCGCGGGCGAGTCCGGCAGCGGTGGTGGTGTCGCGCTCGTCGCCCCGTGCCGCCTCGTTGAGTTCGGGTTCCCAGCGATCGAGCCGGGTGGTCTCGTCCCCGACGGAACGGGCGAAGGCGGTGACGGCCTCGGGTCCGCCGATCCGTTGGAGCATCAGGTTTCCGGCGGTGTTGTCGCTGCGGGTGAGTGCGGCCTCGCACAGCCGGTCGATCGGCAGTACGCGCCCCTGATGTTCCGAGGTCACCGGCGAATTGACGACGATGTCCTCCGGGTCGATCGGGAGGGTCTCGTCGAGACGGAGGGATCCTTCCGCCTCGAGTCGCAGGATCGCGGCGGCGGCGTAGACCTTGAACGGAGAACAGATCGCGAACCGTTCGTCGGCCCGGTAGGTGTGGACGCGCCCGGTCACCGGCGACTGCGCGACCACACCGAGTCGTACGGCGTAGCGGTCCTCGATCTCCCGGAGACGCTCGTCGACACCGGCGGCGAGCAATTGTGTGTCGGGCACCGAATCGGCCGTCGTCGACGGGATCGTGTCGACCGGACCGTCCTGCGACCCGCAGGCCGCCACTGCGGCGACGGAGGACAGGGCAAGGGCGGATTGGAGAAAACCCCTGCGCGACAATCTGTTCCGGAGGAGTGAATCGGTGGGTGTCATGCCGACAGGACACCACCGACGGGAATCGTCCCGCCAATACCCACCCGCCGTCCGCACGAGTCGGAAAAACTATCGCCGCTGTTGGAGACGGGAACGACGGACGGGATCCGGCCGCGCGACACGCCGGGTCGGCGAATCGTCCGCCCGTACTGATTGAATCCCCTGCCATGGACCTGATCCGCCACCTCCGGTTCTTCGTCACCGTCGCGGAGGAAGGACACTTCGGCCGGGCCGCAGCGGTGCTCGACATGACGCAACCTCCTCTGTCACAAGGACTTCGGAAACTCGAGCAGCATCTCGGTTCCGAACTCGTGCATCGCACCAGGCAGGGAGCGGTCCTCACGCCCGCCGGAGCCGAGTTGCTCCCCCGCGCTCGTCTCCTCGTCGACGACGCCGATCGTTTCCTCGCCGAGGCCGGACGCGTCGCCCGCGCCCGGGGTCTTCTGCACTGGGGTGCCACCCGCGCACTACCCGACCGTCTGGTCACTCTGTGCGTCACCGCTCTGAGCAGACGCGGTGAGGCGACGGTGTCGACGCGTTCCGCGAGCACCGTCGAACTCGTCGACGCCGTCCGCTCGGGCATGTGCGATCTCGCCGTCGTCGAACATCCGGCCCTGACCGAAGGACTCGACGCCGGACCGGTGGTCAAACTCCGGCGATGGCTGGTCGTGCCGGACGACCACCGCAGCGCCCGCTCCGACCGGCCCCGGTTGCCGATGCTCTCCGACCTGACGTTCGCCGCGCCGCCGCGGACGGGGAACCCCGCGGCCTTCGACGCGGTGCAGGATCTGCTGCGCGAACGAGGACTCGATGTCGAGACCACCCCGGCGGCGGACGACCGCGCGGTGCTCGCCGCCGTGGCCGCCGGTACCCACTTCGGGATGTCGACCTCACCACCCGGCTCGGTGCCCGGCGTGGCCTGGCTGGACTGGGCTCCGTCCGCACTGGCCCTGCGGGTGCGCATCGTCCGCCGTGCCGACGCCGACGTCGGTGCGCACGTCGACACCCTCGACCGCGTGCTGTTCAAGGAACGGGTCCGGTGAACGGCGAGGAACGGCGAGACAGTGCGGTCGACCGGATCCGGGCGGTGTTCGCGGATGCCGGGTGCACGGGATGGCTGCACGCCCGCCGGTGTTCGGATCCGCGTGCGGCGATGCTGTCGGTGCGCGGGGACGAACGCGTGGTGCTCGCGTCGGTGTACAAGCTTCCGTTGTTCCTCGCGTTCTGCGCGGAGGTGGACGCAGGCCGGCTCGACGCATCCGGGCAGCTGCGGATCGTGCCGTCGGACTGCACCCCCGGCCCGACCGGGATCGCGAGCTTCCGGGATCCGGTGACGATGAGCCGACGCGACGTGGCCGCATCGATGATGACGGTGTCCGACAACGCGGCGGCCGACGTGCTGCTCGGCGAGATCGGCACGACCGCTGTCGAGGAACTGCTCGCGCGCCTCGGACTCACACGGACCCGGATCATCGGTGGCACGGCGGACGTCTATCAGCGTCTCGTCGAGGAGACGGACACCCGCACCACCGTCGAGGCGTTCCGGGCGCTCACCGACATCGATGCCGCCTGGACCGTCTCGGCGTACGACCCGGCCTACACGAGCGCGACCACCCCGGAGGAGATGACCCGGCTGCTCGAGGCCGTGTGGTCGGGCTCGGTGCTCTCGCCCGAGAGCACCGCCTTCGCGCAGCAGGTGATGCGCGCCCAGGTCTGGCCGCACCGCATCGCGTCGGGCTTCCCGCATCGCGGGGTCGCGATCGCCGGCAAGACCGGCACGATCGGCATCATCCGCAACGAGGTGGCGGTCGTCGAGTTCCCCGGCGAGTATCCGATCGCCGTCGCGGTGTTCACCCGCGCCGCCCGCGCGGATCCCGTACTGCCGGTCGTCGACGCTGCGATCGGTGAGGCCGCGCGCATCGCCGTCACCGAGCTGCGTGCTCCCCTGCCGGGCGACTCCGCAGGTCCGTCATCCGAGAGTGCGTGAGACCCGGTACCGGACGAAGGCCGGGAAGGCGACGACGCACACGAGCGTGCCGACGATCACGAGGACGCCGCCGCCGGCCGCGGCGACCGCGGTTCCTGCCGCGGCCGCGGCGGCGCCGTGGAGCACGTCGCCGATGCGCGGTCCTCCCGCGACGACGACGATGAACACGCCCTGCAACCGGCCGCGCATCTCGTCGGTGGCGACGGTCTGCAGCATCGTCGAGCGGAAGGCCGCGGACACCATGTCGACCGCCCCGCCGAACGCCAGGAAGAACAGGGCGACCCACAGCAGCAGACCGCTGCCGTCGGGCTCGGCCCACCACACCGCGGCGCCGAAGCCGACCATCGCCACGCCCCACAGGACGATGCACACGATCACGGCGAGACCCTGGCGCTGCACCCGCGGCAGCCATCCGGAGAAGACGCCGCCGACCACCGCGCCGACCGACATCGCCGCGAACAGCAGACCGAGGGCGAAGCCGCCCTGCGCCGGATCGCCGAACGACTCGTGGGCGATCTGCGGGAACAGGGCACGCGGCATCCCGAACACCATGGCGACGATGTCGACGACGAACGACGCCAGCAGGATCTTCTGGCCGGACAGGTACCGGAAGCCGTCGAAGACCGCGCGCAGCCCGGCCTTGGTGACCTCGCCGAGCGGCGGAATCGCCGGGAGTCGCACCACCGCCCACAGCGTTGCCAGCAGGAAGATCGCGTCCAGCAGGTAGAGGGTGGACAGTCCCACGACGGGTATGAGGGCCCCGGCGAACAGCGGGCCCGCGATGGCGCCGAATTGCACGACGGTCATGTTCAGCGAGGTGGCGGCTGCGATCTGCCCTACCGGCAGCAGCCGAGGGATGATCGCCGCGCGGGTCGGCTGGTTCACCGCGAAGAACGCCTGTTGCAGCGAGAACAGGCACAACAGCACCCACACGTTGTTCAGCCCGCTCGCCGCCTGCACCCACAACAACACGGACGTGACGCCGAGACCGGTGGAGGTGATGAGCAGCAACTTGCGGCGGTCCATCGCGTCGGCGAGCGCCCCTCCCCACAGTCCGAAGACCACGAGCGGCACGAGCCCGAACACACCGGTCAGCCCCACATAGGCGGAGTTCCGGGTGATCTCGTAGATCTGCTGGGGAACGGCGACGACCGCCATCTGCGCACCGATGACGGTGACGATCCCGGCCCACCACAGCCGGGCGTAGTCCTTGTTGCGCAGCGGTGTGGTGTCGGCGAGCAGCCGCCTCACGGTTGCAGACGCTCGGTGATCCAGCGACCGTCCACCAGCCGGGTCCGGATCCGGTTGTGCAACCGGTTGGGCCGGCCCTGCCAGAACTCGACCGACTCGGGGACGATGCGGAATCCGCCCCAGAACGGCGGCACCGGGATGTCGTCGTCGACCTCGTAGCGCTCGGCGGCCTCGACGAGGGCGTGCTCGAGATCGGCGCGTTCGGCCACGGGACGCGACTGCTTCGACGCCCATGCGCCCAGGCGGGATCCGCGCGGCCGCGTCTGCCAGTACGCGAGGGTCTCCTCGTCGGACACGCGGACGACCGGTCCGCGGACGGTCACCTGCCGGTAGACGGGCAACCAGAGGAAGGTCGCCGAGGCATAGGGGTGCCCGGCCAGATGGCGGCCCTTGTCGGACTCGAAGTTGGTGAAGAAGGTCAGGCCGTCGGCGTCGATCTTCTTGCACAGCACGGTGCGGGTCGCCGGGTGTCCGTGCTCGTCGACGGTCGCGAGCACCATCGCGTTCGGCTCGGGCACCGCGGTGGCGACCGCGTTCGCAAACCACGTACGCACCAGCGGAAGCCAGCCCTCGGCGACATCGCCGGGGGTGAGATCGCGGTCGGCCGGGGACTCGTCGGTCGGCCCGGCCGGGCTGTAGTCGACACGCATACGCGCGAGGTCGTCACCCTCGGGGCGCGGCAACGGGAAATCGGACGGCACGAACGACGACGGTACTCCCGGCATCCGGGCGGCGACGCTCGGACCACGGGCGCTACAGTTTTCACGACGACCCGAGTGGGGCGCCGATCACACCTGACGGTGACCTCATTCCACCGGCAGCGCGGCTCGGACCGGGCCGTGCTCGAACGAGGAGAGCCCAACCGTCATGGCAGCGCGCGCGTCAGTTCCCGAGGATTTCGTCGCAGGACTCGAAGGCGTGGTCGCCTTCACGAGCGACATCGCCGAGCCCGACAAGGACGGTGGCGCGCTGCGCTATCGCGGGGTCGACATCGAAGAGCTCGTCGAGAAGGGAATCACCTTCGGCGACGTGTGGGCCCTGCTCGTCGACGGCGAGTTCGGTCGCGGTCTGCACCCGGCCGAGCCGTTCCCCCTGCCGATCCACACCGGCGACGTGCGCGTCGACGTCCAGGCCGGTCTGGCGATGCTCGCACCCATCTGGGGCTTCCGTCCGCTGCTCGACATCGACGATGCGACCGCCCGCGACAATCTCGCCCGCGCCGCGGTGATGGCCCTGTCCTATGTCGCCCAGTCCGCCCGCGGCATCTACCAGCCCGCCGTGCCGCAGCAGCGCGTCGACGAGGCGAGCACCGTCACCGAGCGCTTCATGGTGCGGTGGAAGGGCGACCCGGATCCCAAGCACGTCGAGGCGATCGACGCCTACTGGGTCTCGGCGGCCGAGCACGGCATGAACGCCTCGACGTTCACCGCCCGGGTCATCGCCTCGACCGGCGCGGACGCGGCCGCCTCGCTCTCCGGCGCGGTCGGCGCGATGTCCGGCCCGCTGCACGGCGGTGCTCCCGCGCGCGTGCTGCCGATGATCGAGGAGACCGAACGCACCGGCGATCCGCGCGGCCTGGTCAAGGGCATCCTCGACCGCAAGGAGAAGCTCATGGGCTTCGGTCACCGCGTCTACCGTGCCGAGGACCCCCGCGCCCGGGTGCTGCGCAGCACCGCGAAGCGGCTCGACGCTCCCCGTTTCGAGGCGGCGGCCGCGCTCGAGCAAGCTGCCCTGGCCGAGCTGCGCGAGCGTCGTCCCGACCGGGCGATCGAGACCAACGTCGAGTTCTGGGCCGCGGTGATCCTCGATTTCGCCGAGGTCCCCGCAGCGATGATGCCCGCGATGTTCACCTGCGGTCGGACCGCCGGCTGGTGCGCCCACATCCTCGAGCAGAAGCGTCTGGGCAAGCTCGTGCGTCCCGCGGCGATCTACACCGGCCCCGATCCGCGCCCTGCCTCCGAGGTCACGGGCTGGGATTCGATCACGCATCGCTGATGCCTCTTCCTCGGCCGGGCCGACCAGCGCCCGGCCGGGGCTCCGAGGGGGCGGTCTAGACTACCTGTGCACCATGTCCCTCGACTCTTAGGACACGCATTCCGATGGCAGACGCGTCACCGATCATTCCCGCCGACCTCAAGCCCGCAGACGGCCGCTTCGGCTGCGGCCCGTCCAAGGTTCGTCCCGAGCAGCTGCAGTCGCTGGTCGACGTCGGCGCTTCGGTGTTCGGCACCAGCCACCGGCAGAAGCCGGTCAAGGACGTCGTCGCCCGTGTCCGCTCGGGTCTGCGCGACCTGTTCTCCCTGCCCGAGGGCTACGAGGTCGTCCTCGGCAACGGTGGCACCACCGCTTTCTGGGACGCCGCGGCCTTCGGTCTGATCCGGGAGCGTTCGCAGCACTTCACCTACGGCGAGTTCTCGTCGAAGTTCGCGACGGTCGCGAAGAAGAACCCGTTCATCGGCGACCCGATCGTCGTGGGTTCGGAGCCGGGCTCGGCTCCGGAGATCGTCGCCGATGCGTCGGCCGACCTCATCGGCTGGGCGCACAACGAGACGTCGACGGGTGTCGCGGTCCCCGTGCAGCGTCCTGCCGGTTCCGACAACGCCCTGATCGCGATCGACGCGACCTCGGGTGCCGGTGGCCTGCCGGTGAACATTTCCGATGTCGACGTGTACTACTTCGCCCCGCAGAAGAGCTTCGCCGCCGACGGCGGCCTGTGGATCGCGCTGATGAGCCCGGCCGCGCTCGAGCGTGTCGCCGAGATCAAGGAGTCGGGTCGCTTCACCCCCGAGTTCCTGTCGTTGCCGATCGCCGTCGACAACAGCAGCAAGGACCAGACCTACAACACCCCGGCGCTGGCCACCCTGCTGATGTTCGCCAACCAGATCGAGTGGCTCAACGGCAACGGCGGCCTCGACTGGGCCGTCGCGCGCACGAAGGATTCGTCCTCGCGCCTGTACGAGTGGGCCGAGGCCTCCGAGTACGCGACGCCGTTCGTCGCCGATCCGTCGCTGCGTTCGCAGGTCGTCGGCACCGTCGACTTCGCCGACTCCGTCGATGCGGCGCAGGTCGCGAAGATCCTGCGGGCCAACGGCATCGTCGACACCGAGCCGTACCGCAAGCTCGGCCGCAACCAGCTGCGCATCGGCATGTTCCCGGCCATCGACCCCGAGGACGTCACGCAGCTGACCAAGAGCATCGACTGGGTCGTCTCCCAGCTCTGAGCACGCCGCACAGCGGGGCCGGGTCCGATGTCGGATCCGGCCCCGTTGTCGTCATAGTCTCGACCTCGCATCGAGACATTTCGGCGAACCCTGGACGATAACGCGCCGCGTCGGATTTCTTGCGATGTCGCTCGGCGTGGCGCGGCGTGTCCGGCCACGAAAAATATCCAGGTCGGTTACAGTCGGGCGGGTCAATCGCGATCGGCGCGAGGAGGTCAAGGTGCGAGAGCTTCGAGTGGTCGGTCTCGAGCCCGATGCTAAGCATGTGGTGCTCGCCGATCCCACGACGGGGGACAAGTTCCGCATTCCCGTCGACGACACCCTGCGCGCGGCCGCTCGCGGTGATCTGGCCCGTCTCGGCCAGATCCAGATCGAGACGACCAGCCAGCTCCGTCCTCGCGAGATCCAGGCCCGCATCCGCGGCGGCGCCTCGGTCGAGCAGGTGGCCGACGAGGCCGGGATCCCGGTCGCCAAGGTCGAACGGTTCGCCTATCCCGTCCTGCTCGAGCGGTCCCGGGCGGCCGACATGGCCAAGAAGGGGCATCCCGTCCGCCCCGACGGCCCCGCCGTCGAGACCCTCCACGAGATCGTCACGCAGGCCTTCCGCGCTCGCGGACACAGCCTCGACGAGGCCGAGTGGGACGCCTGGCGCGACGACGAGGGCTTCTGGGTCGCACAGCTGCGATGGCACGCCGGTCGCTCCACGAACCGCGCCCACTGGCGCTACCAGCCCGATGCTCACGGCGGCACGATCACCGCGCTCGACGACATCGCCGCCGATCTCGTCGATCCCGACTGCGGTCGTCCCCTGCGCTACCTGACCCCGGTCTACTCGGCGCGCGACGTCGACGATTCCACCGAGGCGGAGAACGCCGAGCGGCACGCCCCGATCGCGCTGGAGGCTCCCGCCGCCGACGAACCGGCGCCCGAGCCGGTCGCCGACGAGGAGACCGCCGTCGCCGTCACGGTGCCCGACGACACCGACGCATCACGTGCGGCACAGGCTCCCGCGAAGGACAAGCGCGGTAAGCCCGCGCTGCCCTCGTGGGACGACGTGCTGCTCGGTGTGCGCAGTAACGGGCGCGTCTGAGGAAGTCGTCGACGATGTCGGCGACGGTGTCGACGCTCTGGTACGTCGACGCACCCGATCCCGCAGCGGTCCTCCACGAGTTCTCCCCGGATCGCGATGCGGCACAAGCACTTCTGTCACGACTGTTCCCGGATCTCCAGGTCGATCCAGGCGGACGGGTACCGCTGACCGAAGCCGGGGATACCGGCGAGGACGACAGCGTCGAACGATTCTGGATCGGTAGCTATCCCGGCGTGACGGTGGTGTCGAATCGCCGGTTCGCGCTGCGCCACCCCTCGGAGCTACCCGCGATGTGGTTGCGCACGCCCGCCGCCGAACGCACGTGCCTGCTGGCCTCCGATCCGGCCGGCGCGTGGGGATCGTTCGCCGTGTGGGAGTGCGGCACGCTGCGCCGCAGCTTCGGGGCGAACACCGTCGAGTTCTTCGAGGACCAGGGACTCCCGTTCGTGTGGGAGCGCCCGTTCTGGGCGGGTGAGCATCCGCTCCGCTGGCCGCCGAACGTGCCCCCTCCCCCGGAGTCCCTGCCCTTCCACCCCCGCAAGCTCGTCGAGGAGGCCCACGGGGCCTGGCTCGGGTTCCGTTACGTCGGGCGCCGCGACGACGAACTCGACCCGCGAGACATCGAGACGTGGAGTTTCACGCTGCGCACCCCCGTCCCGCAGATCTCCGTCCCCGCACCGAAGACCTCCTGGTGGCGGCGACTCGCGGCGCACTGACCCGGCACCGGACACCGATTCCGACCGGAGCAGTCATTCCTTCTCTCCGACAATTGCTTTCAGCTCGTCGATATCGTCGGGTGTGATCTCCGGGGATTGCAGGACGACGGCCCAGGCGTCGACGTACTCGGTGCTGTACTTGTGGCCGTGGCCGGCCGGAACGCCCGTGGAGAAGGGCAGGTCGGCCGTGACCTGCCAGAAGGTCACGAACGGGATCCACACCATGTCCTCGAGCACGTCGCGGCCGGGGGCTTCGCCGATCCAGTCCGGTTCGCTCGTGATCAGGCGTGGACTCCACCAGACGATCGGGTCCGACGGATGCATCAGATACAGCACCCGGCTCCCCTCCCACGGCCCGTCCGCCGGCGGGATCTCCGCCTGCGGGTCGTTCGTGAACCGCACCGTGCGACCGTTCCGGAAGACGGGTTCGATCTCGGGGCTGCCGGCCTCCCGGCGATCGCTGAACTCCCGGAAGAGGACGTTGAAGTTCGGAGGTCCGGCGAAGACCGTGCCCGACGTGCGGTTGCGCAGATCGTACTCGCCGCTGAACGCCGTCTCACCACCGAACGAACCGAGGCTCTCCCCCGCCACGAGCAGTCGGGGGCGGGCACCGGGAGAGAGTTTCGACCAGACGTCGTAGACCGCGTCGAACAGATCGCGTCCGGCCTCCCGGGCCTTCGATTGGTCGACGAGATACGAGATCCACGAGGGCAGATAGGAGTACTGGATCGCGACCGTCGCGACGTCGCCGCCGGTGAGGTACTCGACGGAGTCCACCAGGGCCGGGTCCACCCAGCCACTCCCCGTCGTCGTCACGACGACCAGGTTGCTGCGCTCGAACCCACCCGCCCGCGTCAGGTCCTCGACCGCCAGTGCCGCGCGACCCTCGGTGTCCTCGGACGACGCCAGCCCGGCGTAGATCCGGATCGGTTCGAGGACAGGACCTTCGGTGAATTCCCCGAGTTGTTCGGTGGTCGGCCCCTGTCCGACGAAGATTCGCCCCTGCCACCCGAGGGAATCCCACGGAACGACCGAATCCGGCCCACCCGAGCGGAGAAGGGTCGTCGGCTGCTGCACACCTTCCTCGGTTCTCGCGTCCCTCGCCGAGAACGCCGCGTTGGCCGCGTCGATGAAGCCGGCGAGGAGCACTCCGGAGACGAGCGCGTACACGAATCCCGCGACGAGGACCCACCCCACGACGTTCGCGGCCCGCTGCCCGATCCACCGGTCGAGAGTCCTTGCCGCCCAGCGATACAGGGCACGAATTCCACGTCCGATCGCCAGCAGCACGGCGAACATCACGATCGCGACGACCGGAGAGAGAACCGTGAGTGCCAGGTTGTACTCGGAAACCCCCATCAGAGTGCGGATCTCGTGCTGCCAGTACTGACCGAGTCCGAAGAAGACCGCGAGAAGGACCACCGCACTGACACCGAAGATCCACCACGACGTCGCCTTCGGAGGTCGAGGAGGACGGTCGGCGAACGCACGCCACACGAACGCGACGAGCACACCGAGACCGTATCCGATCGCGGCAGTGATCCCGCAGATCATCCCCTGTAGGAGCCCGCCGCGTGGGAGCAGCGACGGAGTGAACGACAGGCACGCGAAAAGCACTGCACCCCAACACCCGGGAAGTGTGAGGTGCAGCGCCTTCCGTCGTGTCCGCGACCGGGGGTCATCGGTCGCGACGTTCGCGACCGGATCGCCCCGGACGCTGCGGCCGTCGTCCTGCACGGTCGCGTCAGTAGTAGTCGGCGCGCGGCTGCCAGGTCGAGATCGCCCAGATCACGACCGCATCCAGCGCGATGATCAGGATCGACCACCACGGGTAGTACGGCAACCACAGGAAGTTCGCGATGATCGACAACGCAGCGAGGACGATCGCCGTGACACGGGCCCAGGTGGCGCCGCTCATCAACGCGAGACCGGCGACCAGCATCACGACACCGAGGACGATGTGGATCCATCCCCACGTGGTGAAGTCGAACTTGAACGTGTATTCCACGCCCCGCACGAAGACTTCGTCCTCGGCCACCGCCGCGATGCCCTGGAGGAGCTGGACGACGCCGACCGTTGCCAGGATGATCGCGGCCCCGATCGAGGTGCCTGCGGCGATGCCCTGTTTCACACTCATCCCGTCCCTGTCGGGACGTACGTCATGAGACATGACGATCCTCTCGTGTACGAAGGAGACATCGGTCGTGCGCCGGTCCTCGCGAGGAACGGCCGCGACCCGATTCGGAGGAACAAGGGTGCCACCGGGTTACGCCGCCACCCTTGCACTTTCAATCGCCGGCTACTCGACGCGATGCGATGCGTCGAACGCAGGAGCCGACCCCGGGAGGGCACCGGCCTCGGATGCCCTCCCCGCAAGATCGTTCACGCGATGGGCACGCCGTCACGTCCGGGCGCGACGGTGCCGAGTGCCTGTGCCTTGAGGTGTTCGAACTCCGCGGACGTGATCGCCCCGGAGTCGAGCAGGGCCTTGGCGTCGGCGATCTGCTGAGCCGGGGATTTCCCGACCGCCACGGTTCGGATGTAATCGTCGGTGGCTTGCTTCGCCTCGGCCTGGGCCTGTTGTGCCCGCAGCGCCATGCCGCGGCCACGAGCGATCAGGTAGACCAGTGCCGTGAGGTACGGGAGGATCACCAGTCCGATGACCCACACGGCCTTCACCCAGCCGGAGACCGAGTGGTCACGGAAGAGATCGACGATGATTTGGAACAGGACGATCAGGTATGCCACGAATGCGAATACGACGACTGTGTACCACACGTAGTCCCAGAAGGAATCCATAGCCGAACCTCCTCGGCCGATTCGGCGGCCGGGACGATGCCCGTGAAGCCGCCCGGAAATTGAAGATCTCGTATCCTGTTTCCCCTTGCGGCGTGCCGTTTCCGGCACCACCACCAGTCACGGCTCCATCCGCTCGTCGACACCGGATCGGATCGTGGCATCTGTCCGATTCCGGCGCCGGCGGGCCTGTTCACCAGCCATGACGACCTCCGTCCCTCCCCTCCGGAGGGACGCATAAACCATACGCCCATCACGGGTGAAGGGCACCTGTTTCTGCTGATCACTCGGCCCCGGCGCACAGCGGGGATTCAGGAGTAGGTCGCTCGGGGATTCCAGGCCGAGATCGCCCAGATCACCATCACGTCGAGCGCGATGATCAGGATCGCCCAACCCGGATAGTTCGGAAGCCACAGGAAATTCACCACGATCGACAGTGCGGCGATGACGATTGCCACCACCCGCGCCCAGGTCGCACCGGCGATCAACGCGATTCCCACCACCGCCATCGCGACACCCACGACCATGTGGATCCACCCCCAGGTCGTGAGGTCGAACGCGAACATGTATTCCGGCCCGGCGACGAGCAACTCGTCGTCGGCGACAGCAGCGATCCCCTGGAGGATCTGCAGCGCGCCGATCAAGGTCAGGATGATCGCAGCTCCCACCGACATTCCGGCCGCCAGACCTTGACCGATCGACATGTGCTCCCGCTCGACATGCGCACCGTGGGACATGATGCTCCTTCCGGCCCACCCGACATTTCCGAGTGTGCGCTTCGGAGGCGTTCTGCGGAATGGCTCCCATGAAGGAGCTCTCCGGAGGGACGGTCAGGACACGATCAGCGCAAGCCAGCCGAACGGCACACCGGCCACGAAACCGGCGGCGAGCCAGCGCAGTACCTGCACCCGAAGCCACGACCACACGGTCGGCGCGACTCCCGCGACCGTCACGACATTGACGACGACGGCGAGGGCCGGATGGATCCGGCCGAGCACCTGCCCGCAGGCGACGACGGTGATGACGGTGGCGACGAAGGAGAATGCCGTCAGCGTGAGCCCCGTCGCCCAGGGGGTGGGCGCGGGGCCGCGAGCCTGGCTCATCGCGGGAGCCGCACCCGCTCGTAGAACGCCATCGCCGCAGCGGTGGCCACGTTCAGCGAATCCGTGCCGGGAGCCATGGGAATCCGGGCACGGACGTCGGTCGCCCGCATCGCATGCTCGGTCAGGCCCGGTCCCTCGGCGCCGAGCAACAGTGCGACCTTCTCCCCCGTCATTGCTTCGGCGAGCGGGATCGCCCGCGGGTCCGGGGTCAGCGAGATCAGCTGGAATCCTCTGCTGCGCAACAGATCCAGGTCGTACGGCCACCGGTCGACGTGCGCGAAGGGGACACGGAGGACGTGCCCCATCGACACGCGCACCGCACGCCGGTACAGAGGGTCGGCGCATCCCTTCCCGAAGAGCACACCGTCGACACCGAGCCCGGCGGCGTTGCGGAACATCGAGCCGATGTTCTCGTGGTCGTTGACCCCTTCGAGCACCGCGACCGTGGTCGCCTTGTCGAGGACGTCGTCGAGCGACAGCGGTTCGGGCCGGTGCGCGACGGCGAGCACCCCGCGGTTGAGGTGGAAGCCGACGACCTCCGCCATGGTCGCCGCATCGGTGCGGTAGAACGGCACATCGACGTCGCGCAGGTCGTCGGCGAGTTCGTCCAGCCGCCGACCCACCCCGAGCAGGCTCGTCGCAGCGAACCGGGAGTCGAGCATGCGCTGGACCACCAACACACCCTCCGCGATCACCAGGCCCTTGCCACCGGGAAGGTCGGGCCGACGGTCCGCGGAGTTGAGATCGCGGAAGTCGTCCACCCGGGGGTCGGAAGGATCGTCGATGTCGATGACGTGAACCACCGGGTCATTCTCCCAGCGGCCCCGCACCCTCCCGCACCGGGTCGGTCGTCGCGACCGCGGTGCAGCGCGGTCAGTCGTCATCGACCGCAGTGCAGCGCGGTCAGTCGTCATCGACCGCGGTGCGGTCAGTCGTCTTCCGCGACGAGCGCCGTGAGGATTCCGACGGCGTCGCGCAGCGTGGCGAGCGAGTCCGGATCGAGCTTGTCGAGCCGTTCGGTCAGCCACACTTCGCGTGCCTGCGCCTCGTCGGCGAGCAGCTCGCTCCCGGCTTCGGACAGCGTCACGATGATCTGTCGTCCGTCCGTCGGGTGCGGTGTCCGCTCGACGAGACCGAGTTCGTGCAGAGAGGCGATGACCCTGGTCATCGAGGGTGGTTGGACGCGTTCACGCGCTGCCAGTGCCCCCGGGGTCATCGCACCCTCCTGCGCGAGGGTGGCCATCGCCGAGATCTGGGTCAGGGAAACTCGGGAATCGCTGCGTCTCCCCCGCAAATGACGCGTCAGACGCACAACGGCGAGTGAGAGGTCACCGGCGAGTGCGCGTGTATCCGAGATCATGGCGTGCAGAATACGTCACATCGCCCGAAACACGCGCCGGCCGTCTAGGTGAGCAGTTCCGTGAGCGGATCGACCGAGAAGTACAGGGCGAACAGCACTGCGACGATCCACATCAGCGGATGGATGGTCCGGATCTTGCCGCTCGCGGCGTGCAGGATCACCCAGGTGATGAAGCCGACGCCGATGCCGTTGGCGATCGAGTAGGTGAACGGCATGACCATGATGGTCAGGAAGGCCGGCAGCGCCACGGCGAACACCGAGAAGTCGATGTCGCGAACCTGACCGATCATCAGGGCACCGACCACCACGAGTGCCGGGGAGGCCGCCTCGATGGGGACCACCTCGTACAGCGGGGTCAGGAACATCGCGAGCAGGAACATCACGCCGGTGACCACGTTGGCCAGGCCGGTGCGGGCTCCTTCCGCGATACCCGAGGCCGATTCGACGAACACCGTGTTGGACGAGGCGGAAGCGCCACCACCGACGATGGCGCCGGTGCCCTCGACGACGAGGGCCTTGCCGATGCCGGGGAGGGTGCCGTTCTTGTCGGCCAGGCCGGCTTCCTTGCCGAGGCCGGTCATGGTGCCCATGGCGTCGAAGAAGTTCGCGAGGACGAGCGTGAACACGAGCAGGGTCGCGGCGATCACGCCGATGCGGGTGAACGCGCCGAACAGGTCGACGTTGCCGACGAGGCTCAGGTTCGGGATGCCGAAGAAGGAGTCGGGGGCCTCGGGGGTGCTGAGGTTCCAGCCCTTGGGGTTGGTGCCCAGCGACGGGCCGACGTCGGCGATGGCCTCGATGATCATCGACAGGATCGTCGTGGCGACGATGCCGATCAACAGGCCGCCGCGCACCTTGCGTGCGACGAGCACACCCATGAGCAGCACACCGACGACGAAGACGAAGGTCGGCCACGACGCGATGGAGCCGTCGATGCCCAGTCCGACGGGCACGGTGGTGCCGGCGGCGTCGGGGATGCGACGGACGAAGCCGGCGTCGACGAGGCCGATCATGGCGATGAAAGCGCCGATACCGGCGGCGATGGCGGCCTTGAGTTCTGCCGGGATCGCGTTGAAGACCGCGGTGCGGAAGCCGGTCAGGGCCAGCACGACGATGATGATGCCGTCGATGACCACCAGACCCATCGCTTCGGGCCAGGTGACCTGCGGCGCGATGGTCACAGCGAGCAGGCTGTTGATGCCGAGGCCGGCGGCGATGGCGAACGGATAGTTGGCGACCACACCGAAGACGATGCTCATGAAGCCGGCGACCAGTGCGGTGACGGCGGCGACCTGGTTGATGGGCAGGATGTTGCCCATCACGTCGATCTTCGCGCTCGCGTCGTCGGCGGAGAAGCTACCGAGGATCAGCGGGTTGAGGACCACGATGTACGACATCGCGAAGAACGTGACGATGCCGCCACGCACCTCCCGGGACACGGTGGAACCGCGTTCGGTGATCTTGAAATAGGTGTCCAGAAAGGACGTTCGCTTGGAGTCGGTGCCTACGGCCATGTCCACAAATCCGCTCGTCGAGTACGGGGCGTCGCAACGGGAACCGATTATTGCAGCGCGAAGGAACTAATCTGCAAACCGTGGAACCCGCCCAGCTCGTCGCAGCCCGCATCCGACGCCTCGCCGACCCTCGCCCCGCGCTCGCCGTGGGGACCGGTCTGTGGGTGGTGGCGACCGTCGTCGTGGCGGTGGTGGGCGGCGAACTCCGGGACGATGTGCTCCCGGTCTGCGTGGCGGGAATCGTGGTGGGGCTGCTGGGAACTGCGCTCTTCCTGCTGCAGCGTCGTGCCGCTCGACGGGGCGACCGGGGTGCCCAGGTGGGGCTGGACTGACCCTCGTCCACGGCCGTCCGCGACACGCCCGCAGCGATGTCAGCGACGGATCCGCACCCGAGTGATCAACCACACCCACAGCAGGGCCCATGTGATCCCGAAGATCCAGCCCGCGACGACATCGGTGAACCAGTGCGCCGCGAGGTAGACGCGGGAGAGCCCGATCACGACGGTGTAGGCGGCGAGCGCGATCGTCGCGGCGGTCCGGCGGCGATCGCCCCGCGGCCACGTGCGCACGACGACCGCGACGAGCACCGTGGCCAGAACGGCGCTGGTCATCGCATGTCCGGACGGGAACGATTCGGTGTGCAGGGCCAGGAGCCGTTCGGGTTCCGGTGGCCGGACGCGGCCGAACAGATTCTTGAGCAACACCATCACCGGCCAGCCCGTGAGGACCGCTCCGGCGACGAGGACGGCGTCGGACAGACGATCGGCCCGCACCAGCAGCAGCGTCGTCACCGCGGCGATCAGGCTCGTCGCGACTCCCCCGCCCGTGTGGGTGAGTGCGGTCACCGCGGTGGTCAGCCCGGGCTCGCGGAGCGACACCATCCAGTCGAGCACCGCGGCATCGAGCGTCACGGTTCGGTTCTCACGTCCGGAGCCGTGAGCGCGGTGAGTGCCGCGGCCAGGCCGATCGGTGTGCTGTGGACGGTGCCGGCCGCGTCGACCCACCACGGGACCTCGACCTCACCGGTCAGGGCTCCTGAGCAGCGGACGACGAGTCGGTCGTGCAGCGCGAGCACCCCGCGCGGAAGCGGCACCCCGGCGACGATTCCGGCCAGGACCGCGGCCGGTTCGCGCTCCCACGTCGAACTCCTCCCCTGCTCGACGGGTTCGGCGTCGACCACCGCGGACGCCACGGCGATGTCGAGCACGTCCGCGAGCGCGTGGGCGGTTCTCCGGCCACCCGTGACGAGGCGGTCGTGCGGGATCGCGGCCGCGAACCACGGACGGTCGGGTACGAGAGCGTCGGCTGCGTCGACGACGACACCCGACAGGCTGCGCACCCCGTCGGGCAGGGTCACCGACTCGGGGTCGAGACCACCCGACGAGAAGGCCGCGGCGAGCGCGTCGTGCGCGGCGACGATCGCGGCCGGTCCCGGCGACCTGCTGTCGTCCGCGAGCCGGTCGAGCAGTGTCTGTGCCAGTTCGATGTCGTCGATCCGCGTTCCGGCGAGGGCGCTGCGGAAGACCGACGCGTCGGGATGGGTGCAGGGATCGAGCAGCCCTTCGAAGAGGGTGTCGTCGGCGAACCGGTAGTGCCCCAAAGGCCGGCCGTCGAGCGACGCGCGGGTGCGCAGGTACCACGCCGTGTATCCGGCGGGGTCGGTGATCGCTTCGGCCGTCGCGGGTTCGGCAGCCAGCAGGGTCAACGCCCGCGACCAGCGGCGATCGTCGACGAGATCGAGGTCGCGCACGGCGACGAGCACCTCGGGATCGTCGTCGAGCCGCTCCCACCACAGGTGCTCGTCGGGCAGGTCGTGGTCGGGTCCGGTCGGCAGTTCCGCACGCAGGACCGTGAAACCCCAGCCCACACCGATCGCCCGCAGGGCTTCGGCCCCGTACCGGTCGACGATGGACGGGTCGACGGTGCCGAAGGGCGCGTCCTCGACCAGCACTTCCGCGAGCGATGCACCGGGAAGCAGGAGCTCGTCGGCTGGGACGAGATCGCCGTGGGTGTCGGGCAGCAGCAGCGCCCCGAGTTCACGGGGCACGGCCGCGGGCGACACGAGCGGCACCAATCGCAGCACGACGTCGGCGAGCTCACCGGCCGGGAGGTCGCCGTCCGGGTCGAGGTCGTCGGGATCGGTGTCCTCGACGGCCGCGACGAGCGCCGGGTCGGCGAGCAGGTCCTCGACCGTCACGGTGCCGGCTCCGAGCCGGGCGAGCAGCGGATGCGCGGCGTCGGGATGGACGAGACGCACCCACGGCATCGACAGCGGACCGAGATCCTGCAGTTGCGTTGCGAGAACGGCCGTGCGCGGGCCGGTGACGGTCCGTCCGTCCGACAGCGGAACCGGCAGGGATGCGAGTTCCTCGGCCGCGACCGCGTCGACGACGAGCGGAGTGAGCGCCTCGTACAAGCGGTTCCACCACTTCGGCTCGCGTTCGTGCCCGGAGAGCAGTTCGGCCAGTCGCGCGAGACCGAGCCGATGCACGCCGGCGGCGGACAGCGCGGACGCATGTCGCGGCCCGCACAGCTCGGGGATCACGAGCCCCGGGACGACCTCGCCGAGGACGTCGGCGAGCTCGTCGGTGAGCCCGGGAAGTGCGACGGCCCGGTCGGGCACCAGATCGGCGCTGCGGTCGGCGGCGGGAAGCCACGCGCCGGCGGCCAACTCGTCGAGGATCGCTTCGCGGATGCGTCCGTCGACCTCGCTGCGCGCGAAACTCGGCAGGGGCACGAGGTCGAGTCGCTGCTCGGCGGGCAGAGCCGCGACGAACCGCGCGTATCCGCGGGCGACGTTCTCGACGTGGGCGCCGGGAAGCACGCGCCGCCGATCGGGTTGCATGGCGACGTCGGCGACGACGATCGCAGGGAGCGACAGCTCCTCGTCGGAGCGGGTGGGGGCACGCAGGACATCGCTGCGGATCGGGTCGACCCGCCCGTCGACGACGGGCACCAGCCATCGCGCCGATGCTCCGGTGAACTCCCACCAGGTGCGATCGCCGATCCGCACCTCCCACAGACCGTTGTCGAGTTCGCGCCGGTGACGGGTGAATTCGTCGTCGGTGACGACGAGGGTGTGGAGGCCGGGGAGTTCGAGCAGGATGTCGTGGGCCTCGGAACGAAAGGCGTCGAGCAGTGCGACCGGGTCCACACCGGGGCGCAGGGTCAGCACGACCTCGGTGTCGCTGCCGGTCGCCGGCGGTGTCTCCGTCGGCCACACGAGGCGCAGCGCCGGGACACCGGACTCCGGCTCGGGCAGGTTCCGCTCGGCGAGCACCGCGCGGGTGCGCTCGGCCGAGAAGTGGAGCGAACCGGTGCGCGAACGCACCTCGATGTCGTCGGAGACCGACAGCACCGCCGTGAAGCCGACACCGAACCGCCCCACGGTGGATCCGGCGCCGGTCTTGTTCGACGAGCGCAGTGCGGTCAGCGCGTGGGCACCGCCCTCGTCGAGCGGCTCACCGACGTTCGCGACGTGGAGACGGCCGTCGGCGAACCAGACCAGCAGCTCACCCGGTACACCGGCACGCGCGGCGGCGTCGGCGGCGTTCTGGGCGAGCTCGGTCAGCACGCGGTCGCGGTACCCCGCGCGGACGTGGTCGGCCTCGGTGGCCGCGTCCTCCCGGAGACGGGTGGGCGACGACGACCAGGCCGCGATGATCCCTTCGCGTAACGCCGCGGTCCCGAACGGATCCGCGGGGTCCGGCCGGGTCACGTCAGTCGGTCTGTTCCGGCTCGGACGGGGACGACTCGACAGCAGGCTCGTCCGTGGACTCTGCAGGCGTGGGCTCGGTGGTCACGGACTCCGCGGGCGCCGACTCCGCAGGCGCAGGGGTGGCCGGTCCGAGCTCGACGACCTCCACTGCCGAATCGTCGAACGCCTCGTAGATCGGCGAACCGGCACCGGTGGGCAGGCTCGTGTCGGAATGCGCGCCGCATCCGTACTCGGCGTGCACGACGTGACCGTCGGCGGCGAACTCGTTGCCGCAGACGCCGAAGGCCGCACGCAGCGATCCGGCGAGCGGAAGATAGAAACCGCACAGGCGGCACGAGGACGGAGCGGCCTTCGCCATCTCCGAGTCGGGGCCGTAGTCGCTGTCGAACCAGCGCTGCGCTGCCTCGAGGCGACCCTCCAGGCTCATGACCTGCTTGCGGCCCAGCCCGATCTCCAGGGCGGTCTCGTCGACCTCGGGATCGCCGGACTGCATGTAGCCGGGAACCAGCCGCACATCGTCGGGAGCGGGAGCCAGCAGGTCGCCGGGACCCAGATCGCCGGGACGGATCCGCTCGCTCCACGGCACCCACTCGGGTGCGACGAGCGCGTCGGGACCGGGCAGGAGCACGAGTTCGCTCACCGTCACGCGATCCGAATCCGGGGCGGCGGCCACGACGACGGCCCACTGCCAACCGCGGTAGCCCGGCAGCTCCGAGGCGAAACGATGGGTGGCCGAGCACTCGTCCTCGCGCGTCACGCCCAGATAGGCGCCGACTCCACCGTCCCCGAGTTCGTCGAGTGCGGCCCGAGCGAGGTCGACGGCGTCGGCGAGCACGGAACGCACCGCCGGATCGACCACGGGGTTCGTTCCTCGGGAAGTGGAAGCAGAGGCAACACTCACGGCCTCCATTCTGCCTGACCTGTCTGCTCCGGCGCCTGCGGGTCGCGGAAGGTCGTACAGGCACCGCTCACGCGCGAGGTGCAGGATGGGCGCGTGCCCCGTCTTCTCCTCTCGGCCGCGGTCGCGACGGTCGTCTGCGTCACCACCGCCGGATGCGGCGACGATCTCGTCGCCGAACCCGGTCCACCCGCCACCGAACTCGGTGTGGAGGTCGTCGCCACGCACCCCCACGATCCGGAAGCGTTCACCCAGGGCCTCGAGATCGACGAAGGCGAACTGCTCGAAGGCACCGGCCGGGCCGGGCGCTCGTGGGTGTCGGCCCGGGAGGTCGACCTCGACAGCGGGACCGTCACCCTCGCCGAGACCGAGCGCACCCGCGAACCCGTCCTCGACGATCTTTTCGGTGAGGGCATCACCGTGGTCGGCGACGAGCTGTGGCAACTGACCTGGAAGGACGGCACGGCCGTCGTCCGCGATCGCGACACCCTGCTCGAGAAGCGCCGGGTCGACTACGACGGCGAGGGCTGGGGGCTGTGCGCGCAACCCGACCGTCTGGTGATGAGCGACGGCTCGGCCGAGCTGATCTTCCGCGACCCCGCCACCTTCGACGAAGTCGGACGCGTCACCGTCCACCGGGACGGACGTGCCGTGTCGAAGCTCAACGAACTCGAGTGCACCGAGGACGGCAGGGTCTGGGCGAACGTGTGGCAGACGGACGAGATCGTGCTGATCGACCCGGCCTCGGGCCGGGTGGAGGCCCGGGTCGACGCGGCTCCGCTGCGCGATCGGCTGCCCGAGGGGGCCGATGTGGACGTCCTCAACGGCATCGCACACATCCCCGGGACCGATCGGTTCCTGGTGACGGGCAAGTACTGGCCGACGCTGTTCGAAGTGCGTTTCGTGGAGTGATCCGGGTGGCATACCGATCGCGACACGCGTCACTCGGGCCACGTGCCGCCCTTGTGTTACAGCCTCTATCGCGTGGGGAAGAATCGAAGACGTGACCGAACCGGACGAGCGACCCGCCCCCGAGGGAGCGGACGGCCGTGTCCCGGGTTCGCAGCATCCGGGGTACAGCAACTATCCGCCTCCGCGCCGCGTCTCGGGCCGTCGCACTCCCCTGCCGCCCCTGCATCCCGTCGACCATCCGCGCCGACCGCCGGGCGCGTCGGCCGGCGGTCGGGCGGAGTCCTCGTCCGAGACCGACTCACCGCGCGCTCCGCGCATGCCGCGGAAGCTGACGGTGACGCGGGTCGCGGCCCTGCGCAGCCGCGAACTCACCTCGAAGGGCATCGCGACCTTCCGTCGAGCGGCCACGGCCGACGGCGCCGACAAGTCGGGGCTGACCGCGCTCACCTACGCGACGATGGCGAACTTCGCCTCCGACGCGGCCATCGCCGTCGCGCTCGCGAACACCCTGTTCTTCTCGGCGGCCACCGGTGAGGACAGGACGAAGGTCGCGCTGTATCTGCTCATCACGATCGCGCCGTTCGCGATCATCGCCCCGCTCATCGGGCCGTTGCTCGACAGGTTGCAGCACGGTCGTCGCGTCGCGCTGGCGACGTCCTTCGCGCTGCGCACGGTGCTCGCGGTGGTGCTGGTGTTCAACTTCGACAGCTGGCTGTTGTATCCGGCGGCGCTCGGCATGATGGTGCTGAGCAAATCGTTCGCGGTACTCAAATCCGCGGTGACACCCAGAGTCCTGCCACCGGAGATCGATCTGGTGCGGGTGAACTCCCGGTTGACGGTCTTCGGCCTGGTCGGCGGCACGATCGGTGCCGGCGCGATCGCGGCGGCCGCGGCATGGGCGTTCGGTTCGTCGGGCGCGCTGTGGCTGTGCGCCGGGATCACCGCATTCGGCGCCTATCTGAGCATGCGCATCCCCGCCTGGGTCGAGGTCACCGAGGGCGAGGTGCCGGCGACGCTGTCGTACCACCGCTCCGACGCGCGCACCGAGGTGCTGAACGCCGACACGGTGACCGAGGTGATCGTCACCAAGTCCGGGAAACGGAAGCAGCCGCTGGGACGGGCGGTGGTGACCGGGCTGTGGGGCAACGGCACGATCCGCATCCTCACCGGCTTCCTGACCTTGTTCATGGCATTCGTCGCGAAGAACACCACCGGACAGGATCCGCTGATGCAGGCCGCGATGCTCGGTGGTGTCGGTGCCGCCGCCGCGGTCGGCAACTTCGCGGGCAATGCGACCGGAGCGCGACTCGCGCTCGGACGGCCCGCTCTCATCGTCGTGCGGTGCACCGCCGCCGTCGTCGTCGTGGCCGCCGTCGTCGCCGCGACCGGCAACGTCCTGGCCGCCGCGCTGGCGGCGCTCGTGGCGGCGTGCGCCAGCGCGCTGGCCAAGGTCTCGCTCGATGCATCGCTCCAGCAGGACCTTCCCGAGGAGTCGATCGCGTCCGGATTCGGCAGGTCCGAGACGGTCCTCCAGCTCAGCTGGGTGTTCGGCGGAGCGATGGGTGTGCTGTTGCCGACCGAACTGTGGCTCGGGTTCGCTGTGGTCTCCGTAGCGCTGGTTCTCGGATTCGCGCAGACGGTGCTGACATACCGTGGGGGGACATTGTTGCCGGGATTCGGCGGCCGTCGACCCGAACGCGTCTCCACCGAGACGGCTGCCGGGCGAAGGCCCGCCGGTGGATCCCCCACCGAAGATTGGAACAGTTGAGTTGCAGGCCCGGACGAAGAAGACTCTCGCGCTGCTGCTGGTGGCCCTGGTGGTCGTGGTAGCGGGAGTCGCCGCCACGGTGTGGAAACTGGTCGATTCGGCCGAGCCCACGCTCCCCACGATCACCGCGTACGCACGGGGAGAGACCGTGACGGTCGACCCCGCGCAGCACTGCAATCTCTATCTCGAGGACTGTGTGGAGAACCCGATCGGTCAGCTCGACGTGCCGGCCGGTTACCCGCTGCAGCTGTCGCTTCCGTCGGAGATCGCCGACGCGCCGTGGCGCATCCTCACCGTCTACGGCGACACGCAGACCGGGCAGACCTACATCGACGGCGCGATGTTCGAGGCCGGTGCGCGCCGCACCCTCACCGTGGAGAGCTCTCCGGAGCTGCAGCTGCTCGGAGTGGAGATCCAGCTGCCGTCGGCCGTGGTCGACGAGGCCGGTGAACCGATCGCGCACGCCGTGTGGGCCGTCAAGACGTTCTGAGCTTCGGCCCCGCATACGACGACGGGCCCTCCTCGCACATGGCGAGGACGGCCCGTCGTGGTTCGTCCCAGGATTACATCTAGTGGTCGAGCTCGCGCGCGATCGCCCGCATGACCTCGGAGATGCGCTGCCCGGTCTTGCGGTCGGGGTAACGCCCGCGCCGCAGATCGGGCTGGACCGCTGCTTCGAGCAGCTTGATCATGTCCTCGACCATGCCGTGCAGCTCGTCCGGCGCGCGACGCTTCTGCTGGGCGGGAGCCTCGCGGCGACCCTGCCGCAGCGTGGGCTGCTCGAGGAGCTCGACCTTCAGCGCCTGCGGACCCCGGCGGCCCACCGCCATACCGAACTCGACACGCTGGCCGGGCTTGAGCGCTTCCACTCCCTCCGGGAGCGCCGAGGCGCGGACGTAGACGTCCTCGCCCTCGTCCTGGGACAGGAAGCCGAAGCCCTTCTCGACGTCGTACCACTTCACCTTGCCGGTCGGCACCGCGCTCACCTGCTCCTCGACAGCTGTGCCCCACAGTGGGGCAACCGTTCAACATGCAAAACAACGCGCCCCGACTCGGTCGAGCGGGACGCGTGGACACCTGTCAGTGTACCCGCAGAGGTGGGTCCGCCCCCGAATCGTCTTCCCGCTCCCGGACGTCACCGTCCGTCCTTGCGGCGACTACCGTGGTCACGTGGGTACTTCATCTTCGGATTCGTCTGCCGCCCCGCGTAACGGCCTCCTGAAGGCCGCGATCGCCTGCTTCGTCGTCGGTGTGGTGGCGGTCGTCGCCATCTTCCTCATTCCGGCGCTCACCGACGGCAAGCCCGGGCTCGTGCTGTATCTGTTGACCCTCGCATGGCCGTTGGGCTTCGCCCTCGCCATCGCCTTCGCGCTGCGCTCGGGCCGGCGCGCTCGGAACGGAGACCGGACATGAGGATCCTGCTCAACATCATCTGGTTGATCTTCGGCGGGCTGTGGCTCGCGCTCGGCTACTTCGCGGCGGGTCTGATCTGCTGCATCCTCATCATCACCATCCCGTTCGGCATCGCGTCGTTCCGGATCGGTATCTACGCGCTGTGGCCGTTCGGCAAGACGACGGTCGACAAGCCGACGGCCGGCACCATGTCGCTGATCGGCAACGTCATCTGGATCCTGGTGGCCGGTATCTGGCTGGCCCTCGGCCACATCGCCACCGCGCTCGCCATGGCCGTCACGATCATCGGCATCCCGCTCGCCGTCGCGAACCTGAAGATGATCCCGATCTCCCTGATGCCCCTGGGGAAGGAGATCGTTCCTGTGGATGCCCGCCCGAGTTACATGTGATCTTTCTCACATAACGAGCGGATAACGAGCGGGACTCGAAACGGAATTCCGGGTACCCGGACCCCACTACCTGGGACTTCATCCCCTGGTCCGCGCCGCGCACGTCTGTCGCCACGCGAATCGGCGCGTTATCAATTGGTGACACTTCGCCCTCGGAACCGTTACCGTCATGTCCGGTCGAACCGCCTGGCTCGACCGGTCCGGAACCGCCGCGCCAAATTCCTGTCCCGTGGTTCCGGAAGTCCCGACGAACGATCCACAGGGGACAGGAAACGGGGGACCCACCGGTCTCCCAGGAACCGATCGGCCCACAGCCGGACGGTGTCCAGGAGGCCCGGGCCGACGCAACCGCGACGGTCCTCGGGGTGAAGCCGAAGGCGCTCCCAACGGAGCGACACGGCCGGGCGACCTCTTCAGCCCGAACCCGACAGCTGACCTCGTAGGTGCGTACGGAGAGGAACACGGAACCGACATGAGCGGACGCCATCGCAAGCCCACCAATACCGGTCGTACCGTCGCGAAGTTCGCGCTGACGGGCGCAGTCCTCGGCGTCACGGGTGTCGCGTTCAGCGGCACGGCCGCTGCCGCCCCCGACTCCGACTGGGACCGCCTCGCACAGTGCGAGTCCGGCGGCAACTGGGGAATCAACACCGGCAACGGCTACCACGGTGGCCTGCAGTTCTCGCCGAGCACCTGGAACGCCTACGGCGGCCAGGAATACGCCGCCTCGGCCAGCCAGGCCAGCCGCGAGCAGCAGATCGCCGTCGCCGAGCGTGTTCTCGCCGGCCAGGGCTGGGGCGCATGGCCCTCCTGCTCGTCGAGCCTCGGACTGTCGAGCGCGCCCACGCAGCGCTCCGTCGACGCAGCGCCCAGCGCGCCCGCCGAGACCCCCGCGCCGGCCATCCAGAACGTTGTCCCGCAGCTTCCGGAGACCCCCGCTGTCCCCGCCGAGGTCCAGGGCATCCTGGCCGGCTTCGAGCAGGGCGTCACCGCACTCCAGGAGGCCGGTGTCGAGCTCGACCCGAACATCCTGGACGCCGTTCGCGCGGTGCTCCCGCAGTAACACCCCGAACATCCCGGAAGGGCCCCGCACCGTTCACGGTGCGGGGCCCTTCCGCATATGCGGACGACCTTCGTTCATCCCTCACACACGACGACGCCCGGCCCCACGAAGGGACCGGGCGTCGTACGGAAGAGCCTGTTCGGTGATCCGCGATCGGATCAGCGGTTGATCACCGTCTTCGGATGCGTGTAGGGCAGGTCCTCGACCGGCAACGGGAACACGGTGTCCTCACCGTACGGGGAGAGCGGACCGGAACGCGTGGACGACAGTTCGGTGACAGCGTGCTCACCGTCGGCCAGCTCGGGCCATCCGTGGTCGACGTAATGCTTTTTCGAAGAGGTAGCCATGCGCTCATTTTGGCAGGTGAGTTCGGGGCCTGCTACCGCAGGACTCTAATCTGGAGGGGATGTCCCCGACCACGCCCGCTCCCGACACCGCCTCGGACTCCCTCGCCCGCTGGCTGGCAGGTCGACGCGACACGGATCTGGCCGCCACGCTGCGCGCCCGTCCCGATCTCGTGGTGCCGCCACCGGCGAGCATGAACGTGCTCGCGAGCCGAGCGCAGCAACGCGCCTCGGTGTTCCGTGCGGCCGACGAACTCGACACCGCCGCCTTCGGGATCATCGAGGTGCTGGCCCGTCTCGGAGGGGTGGACACCCCCGTCTCCCGCGCCGCCGTGCTCGACGAGGTCTCCGGCCGTATCAGCGCGAGGAACGTCGACCGGATCCTGTCCACCCTGCGCTCGCTGCTGCTCGTGTGGGGGTCCACAGACGAACTGCGTCTCGTCGCCGCCGCCGTGGACGCCGTTCCGTGGCGCGTCGGACGCACCGGCGACGTCACCGGACCGTCCCGGCAGGAACTCGACGACCTCCTCGCGGCTCTTCCGCCCGAGCAGCGCAGCATCCTCGACACCCTGTCGCGTACGTCCCCGATCGGTCGGACCCGCGACGCCGCAGCGGACACCCCCGCCGACCGGCCCGTGCAGAAACTGCTCGCCGCCGGACTGCTCTTCCGCATCGACGACGAGACCGTCGAACTCCCTCACCGGGTGGGCCAGGCACTGCGCGACGACGCCCCCTTCGACCCGGCGGCGCTCGCTCCCCCGCGCGCACCGAAACCCACCCGCTCGACCGCCGACGTCAATGCGACCGCCGCCGGCGCCGCCCTCGAACTGCTGCGGCACTGCGAAGACGTTCTCGACATCCTCGGTGCGCAACCCGCCCCCGTCCTCAAGGCTGGTGGGCTCGGTGTCCGCGAACTGCATCGCATCGGGAAGGCGGTCGGACTCGACGACGACGAGACGGCGCTCGTCGTCGAGGTCCTCGCGGGTGCCGGTCTGATCGCGCGGGGCCTCCCCGACCCGCCGACACCCGGGGACGACGATCACTGGGCCCCGACCACCGCCACCGACGCGTGGCTCGCGTCCTCCCCCGCCTACCGCTGGGCCGTGCTCGCCGGTGCCTGGCTCGACCTGCCGCGCCGGCCCTGGCTGATCGGCCGGCGCGACCAGAACGACAAGCCGGTCGCCGCACTGTCCGACGAGGTGAAGTCCCCCACCGCCGCCCGCGACCGACGGCTGCTGCTCGACGTCCTCTCCGACGTGCCGGCAGCGGGCACGGACGTCGCCGACCTGCGTGCCGCTGCGGCGTGGCGTCGTCCACGCTGGGCGGGTCGCTTCGACACGACGAGCGTCGTGGAGACCGTGCGCGAGGCGACGACACTCGGTCTCGTCGCGCACGGCATGCTCGCGTCGCCGGGCAAGGCGTTGCTGCACGGCGGCGACGCCGAGGCCGAGATGGCGGCGGTGCTCCCCGAGCCCGTCGACTACGTGCTCGTCCAGGCCGACCTCACGGTCGTCGCCCCCGGGCCGCTCGTCCCCGAACTCGGCGAGCGGATCGCGCTCGTCGCCGACGTCGAATCGGCCGGTGCCGCGACCGTCTACCGGATCGGCGACAGCAGTATCCGGCGCGCGCTCGACGCCGGGCTCGGCGCGAGCGACCTGCACGGCCTGTTCGCGACGCATTCGCGCACCCCGGTGCCGCAGTCGCTCACCTACCTGATCGACGACGTCGCGCGTCGCCACGGACGCCTGCGGGCCGGTGTCGCGACGTCCTTCGTCCGCGCCGACGATCCGGCTCTGCTCACCGAGGTGCTGTCCGCCCCGGTCGCCGCGACGCTCGCCCTGCGCGCGGTCGCCCCCACCGTCGCGATCTCGCAGGCGCCTCTCGCCGAGGTGCTCACCGAGCTGCGCACCGCTGGTTTCGCTCCCGCCGGGGAGGACGCCTCGGGAGCGATCGTGGATCTACGGCCCCGGGGTGCCCGCGTCGCGATGCCGCGCGCCCGGGCCCGCTACGCCGGGCCCACCGCGCCGAGCGACGAACAACTCGACACCCTCGTGCGCACGCTGCGCGCCGGCGACCGTGCGGAGGCCGCGACACCGACGGCCTCGGCATGTGGTGACGGCAGCCGATCCGGCGGTGCGGCGACACTCGCGCTGCTGCAACTGGCTGTGCACGGCAAGCGCAGCGTCACCCTCGGCTACGTCGACGCGCAGGGGGTGGCGACGCGTCGCATCGTCGACCCGGTGTCGGTGGGCGGCGGGCAGGTGCAGGCCTTCGACCCGGCGACCGGCTCGGTGCGCAGCTTCGTCCTGCACCGTGTCACGTCGGTGGCGCTGGTCGACTGACGACGGACCCCGGGTGCGGTCGATCAGGCATCGCGCGGAACCGCCCACCACCGGCCCGTGGGCGGAGAGGCTCAGCGCTGCGTCGCGAACCGCGCGAACGCCCTGCCGACGGTGAACTGGTTCTCCGGCCGCGGGAGCCCATAGTGCCCACGCAGGGTGGATTCGGTGTACTCGGTGCGGAACAGACCGCGCTCCTGCAGGATCGGCACCACACCGTCGACGAACTTCTCGAGCCCCGACGGCAGCACCGCGGGCATGATGTTGAAACCGTCGGCCGCGCCGCCGTGGAACCAGTGCTCGATCGTGTCGGTCACCTGCTCGGCCGTGCCCGCGAAAGTGCGGTGGCCGCGACCGCCGCCGAGGCGTTCGATGAGCTGCCGCACCGTGAGGTTCTCCCGTCGCGCGAGCTGCACGATGAGCGTGTACCGGCTCTTGGCTCCCTCGATCTCGTCCTCGGACGGCAGGTTCTCCGGCAGCGGCTCGTCGAGCGGAAGCTGCTCCGGCCGCAGCCCGAACCGTTCGGCGAGCTGGCGGCGGGCGTACTCGGGCGAGATCAGCCGGGCCAGTTCGGCGTCGAGTTCACGCGCTTCCTTCTCCGTATCGCCGATGACGGGCACGATGCCAGGGAGGATCAGCACCTGCCGCGGGTCGCGGCCGACCTTGCCCACGCGGTCCTTGACGTCGTCGTAGAACGCCTTGCCCTCCTCGAAGGTGGGCTGGGCGGTGAAGATCGCCTCGGCGTACAGCGCGGCGAAGTCCTTGCCGTTCTCCGACGAGCCCGCCTGCACGAGCAGCGGGTAGCCCTGCGGCGACCGCGGCACGTTGAGCGGCCCGGCCACCGAGAAGAACTCTCCCTCGTGTTCGAAGGTGTGGACCTTCGCGGAGTCGGCGTGGATCGCCGCCTCCTTGTCGGCGACGATCGCGTCGTCCTCCCAGCTGTCCCACAGCTTGGTCGACACCTCGACGAACTCGGCGGCCCGCGCATAGCGGCTCTTGTGCGCCGGCACGCCGTCGAGACCGAAATTGCGGGCGGCGTCGTCCCCGGCGGTGGTGACGATGTTCCAGCCGGCACGTCCCCCGCTGACGAAGTCCAGCGATGCGAATCGCCGCGCGAGGTTGTAGGGCTCGTTGTAGGTCGTCGACGCGGTCCCGATGAGACCGATCCGCTCGGTGGCCGTCGCGATCGCGGTGAGGATGATCGTGGGTTCGAGCTTGCCGCTCGGACGCCGCTCGGGATTCGCGAACAGTACGGGGCTGTCGGCGAGGAACACCGAGTCGAACCTGCCACGCTCGGCGGTGCGGGCGAGCGAGATGTAGTGCTGAATGTCGAGATTCGCGTTCGGGTCGCTCTCCGGCAGACGCCACGCCGCTTCGTGGTGGCCGATGGGCATGAGGAAGGCGTTGAGGTGCAATCGACGATCGGTCATGTCTTCTCCTGTCGTGAAAGGTCTTTCGTCACGGTTGTGTGATGACACCGAGGGCGGTGAGGAGGTCTTCACGGATGTCCCGGAAGCCGGGATCCGTGATGGAACGGGGTTTGTCGAGATCCACGTGGCGGTCGACGGCGATGCGTCCTTCGTCCAGCACGACGATCCGGTCGGCGAGCACGATCGCCTCGTCGACGTCGTGGGTCACGAGCAGCACGGTGGGACGGTGCGCGCGGACGAGGTCGTCGAGCAGTCCGTGCATCCTGATGCGGGTCAGGGCGTCGAGCGCACCGAACGGCTCGTCGGCGAGCAGCAACTGCGGCTCCCGTACCAGGGCTCGGGCCAGCGCGACACGCTGTTGCTCCCCGCCCGAGAGTTCGAGCGGCCAGGCGTCCTCGCGCCCGGCCAGGCCGACCTCGGCCAGCATCTCGGATCCCCGGCTCCTGCCCTGCCTGTCGAGACCGAGCGTGACGTTGTCGAGCACGCGCAGCCAGGGCAGCAGACGGGAGTCCTGGAAGGCGACGGAGACCTTCTCCGGTACCGCGAGTGCGCCGCCGCGGATCTCCACGTCGTAGTCGAGGCCGGCAAGTGCGCGCAGCAGAGTGGACTTCCCGGATCCGCTCCTGCCGAGCAGGGCGACGAACTGCCCGTCGGGGATCTCGAGGTCGAGTCCGTCGAGCACGTTCCGGTCGCCGAAGCCGCGGATCAGGCCGCGGATGCGTACGGCGCTCATCCGCCCAGCGTCTTCCGCCAGGTGAGCGCCCGACGCTCGAGCAACCGGAGACCGGCGTCGGATGCCAGACCGAAGACGCCGTAGACGAGCAATCCGACGAGGATGACGTCCGGCTGACCGTAGTTCTGGGCGTTGAACATCATCTTGCCCAGGCCGCTCACAGCGTTGATGCTCTCGACCACGATCAGGGTGAGCCACGCACCGGTCACCGCCAGGCGCAGACCGAGGAAGAATCCGGGCAGCGCTCCTCGCAGCACCACCTTCCACACGAACTGTGCGCGCGTGAGACCGAGGACCTCGGCGAGTTCGACGTAGCGCTGTTCGAGCGCCGTGAGGGCGTTGTGCGTCTGGATGTAGATGGTCACGACCGTCCCGAGTGCGATCACCGTGATCTTGAAGGTCTCGCCGATGCCGAGCCACAGGATCAGCAGCGGGATGAGACCCAGCGTCGGGATCGCACGCTTGAACTGCACAGGGCCGTCGATCAGGGCTTCGCCGGTGCGGGTCAGACCGGATGCGAGTGCGAGCGCGGTGCCGATGACGCATCCGATCACGAAGCCCAGCACGGCACGGCTCAGCGATGCCAGGATGTGTTATTGCAGAGTTCCTTCCGCGACGAGCTCGACCGCGCTGGTCACCACGGTCCAGGGAGCGGAGAGCTTGCGGTCGTCGATCCATCCGGCACCCGACCCGAGCGCCCACACGGCGAGCAGCAGAACCACGCCGGTCATGCGCGAGAACGGGACGGCCTTGCGGAGGCCGAGCCGCCGGAGCGGCCTGATCCCCTCCGTCGGTGGCGGATCGACGGGGTCCGGCGGGCAGGCGCCGACCTCCACCGGTTGTGTCAGTGTGCTGGTCACGAATCCGACCCCTTCCGGTACTTCTGCGGAACCGACTCCGCAGCAATCGTTTCGAATCTGCGATCGAAGATCTGCTCGACGTCGAACTCGTCGAACCATCCGGCCTCGTCGAGCAGTTCCGAGGTCTCCTGCGTCCATTCGATCGCGGAGTCCCAGTCGGTGGGATATGCCGGTTTCTGGCCGACGGTGTCGACGATCCGCCTGCCGTCCTCGTACGAGACCCCCTCGCTCTCGACGTAGTACTTCCGGATCCACTCGTCCCGGTTCTCCCATGCCCAGACGTCGCCCTGCGCCCACAGCGGGATGAACTCCTTGATCGCTGCGACCTTCGCGGGGTCCTCGAGCACGGACACCGGAGCCCACAGAACACTCAGCGCGTCGACCTCGGGCGTGAACACCCCTCGCGCACCCTCGGTTTCGTACTGGTTCAGGTACTTCGTGAGGGTCGGTTCCGCCAGCGGTGCGACGTCGACCTGTTTCGCCTGGAGCGCCGTGAGGAACTGTGTGCTCGGCAGTTCGACGAATTCCACCTCGTCGAGGCCGATTCCGGCCGACTTCAGCGTCCGGAGCACGACGACACCCTGAGCCTGCCCCGGCGACAACGCGATTTTCCTGCCGCGCAGGTCGGCCAGCGAATCGATGTCGGTACCGGGTGCCGTCGCGAGCGAGTACTGCGGCGAATCCTTCTCGCGTACGGCGACGATCCTGGCGTCGAGCCCGGTGGCGTGGGCCTGGATGGGAGGAATCGCCGCATTGACCGCGAGGTCGACGGCATCGCCGCGGAACGCTTGGATGACGTCGGGACCGGCCGAGACATCGGGCCAGTCCGACACCGTGAACGGCAACTCGTCGATACGGCCGGTCGCCTCGAGCTGGATACGAGTGGGCTTGACCGCGATGCTCAACGACGTCCCCGGTGGAATCTCCTCGGGGAGTTCGGCGTCGGCGGACAATCCCCCGGTCGAACCACCGGCGCACCCGGTGAGCACGACGCTCAGTGCGGCCGCAACGACGATCGGAGCGCGCGATCTTCGAGAGCGCACGAGTGAGGACACGGTCATGAGAACTCCTTGCGAAGGTGATGGGCGCGACGTCGCGCGAATGCGCCGACGCGCGCTACCGGAAGACGAACGGGAACCCGAGTGCGGGCCCGGCCTCGAGAACAGCAGTCCCGGGAACAGCAGTCCCGAAATCAGCGGTCGCGGTACGGAGAACAGCGACAGTGCGGACAACCGCGGAACCGCGATCGGTGGACGACGCGACACGCACGGTGTTCGCGACGCGAGGCACTGCGGCCTGCGATCACGGTCCGGCCCATCGCTCTCCCCCGTCTGCCCGGGCTGTGGACATCCTTCCGTCTGCACAGCATCGCCGGTGACGGTATCGGCCGCGTGGAACTCCGCGACAGGGATCGACGCACGGTGAAATCAACTCCGGACACCGGAATACAGAATATCTCGGCGCCGTGTTCGGATGGTGCACAGAATAATTCGAGTGACTGGCTTTTTCCGGGAAATGACGTATGGTGTGGTCCTGTCGAGTGGTTGTTCATCGAAGATGGAGTGACAATGGCCGACAAGGGCAAGAATCCGAAGAAGCCAGCGAAGTCCCTGAAGGAACGTCGCCAGGAGAAGCGGCAGAAGGCCGCCGAAGCCGGCGAGTTCATTCGTAAGCGGAAGCGGAGCTGAATCCGGTTGCAGGCCATGGATCTCGAAATCGCAGCGCTCGAAGCGCTGTACGACAAGATAAGTGGATTGTCCGGTCGGGAAACGGGCACCGACGCACAGCGGCACGGATATCGTGCCGCCTTGGCGCGTGCACGGGTGTTCGTTCTCGACGAGCGTGCCGGCGCAATGAAACAGCCGGCCTGAGAAAAGAGAAATCGGTACTGGAATGAAGCGGACGCTGCATGCCCTGGACAAGATCCAGGAACGACTCGAATCGGAACTGGATTCGAGGCCTCCCGCCTCCGAGAAGGACGCCGGCTACCGGTCCGGTATCTCCGAGGCACTGGTGTGCGTGATGGAGGTGCGGCAGTCGCTCGCACGGTGAGTACGCCGTGAAACCGGTCGGCCGTGCGTTC
>NZ_JBLWIU010000005.1:0-323 GCF_048381395.1 Rhodococcus shunpengi | reverse complement strand
CGCACGGCCGTACACCGTCGTGGTGGCGCGGTACGGTCCGAACCTGGAGAATGGGAAAGTTCTACTTTCCATCCACAGGAGGCACTCGTGGCCGACGGACCGCTCATCGTCCAGTCCGACAAGACCGTGCTCCTCGAGGTCGATCACGAACGGGCGAACGAGGCGCGGCAGGCGATCGCACCGTTCGCCGAGCTCGAACGCGCCCCCGAGCACATCCACACCTACCGCGTGACGCCGCTGGCACTGTGGAACGCGCGTGCGGCCGGTCACGACGCCGAGCAGGTCGTCGACGCGCTGGTCTCGCATTCCCGGTTCGCCGTCCC
>NZ_JBLWIU010000004.1:0-2693 GCF_048381395.1 Rhodococcus shunpengi | reverse complement strand
TGTATGAGGCCATGACGTTGGTGACACCGGTCCGGAGCTTGCTCGCGGGCGGCCGGTTTCCGACGGCAGTATGCGGCCGATGATAGTTGTAGTGCACATTCCACACCTGTAGGGCCTGGGCGCGTTGCCGTTCGCTGGCCCAGACGCGGGCGTAGAGGAACTCCTCGGCCAGGATGCGGTTGTAGCGCTCCACTTTCCCGTTGTGGCGAGGCGTATACGGGGTGATCCGCTGATGCCGGCCACCGTGGAGCACTTTCGCGAAGTCCTTCGCGCGGTAGCAGGACCCGTTGTCGGTGACGACCCGGTGGATGTGCACGATGCCGTGGGCGGCGAAGAACACCCGTGCGCGGTGCATGAACCCGATTGCCGTGGCGGCCTTCTCGTCGGATAGCGCCTCGGTATAGGCAAGGCGGGAGAACCCGTCGACCGCCGAATGCAGGTAGACGTAACCGGCGCGGGCACCGGCGACCTTGGCGCGCTCGACCTTCTTGGCCTGCTCGCTGCCCCGACCGTGGACACGCCAGCCACCGCCGTCGGGGATCCGGCCGACTTTCTTGATGTCGACGTGCACCATATGGCCGGGCCAGCGGGCGATGATCCGGCGTGGCTGGCGATTGTTCTCGCCGTTCGGATCGAGGAACCTGCGCCGGTTCAACCCGAGGTGAACGAGGTGCCGGCTGACGGTGCGCACCGAGATGCTGATGCCGTCGGCGCCCAGTTCGTGGGCGATGCGGGCTGCGGACCACTTGCGGGTCCGCCGCAGGGTCTCGATCCGCGCCACGGTCTCAGCCGGGGTCGCGGTGGGCTGATGGTGCGGCACGCTGGGGCGGTCGAGCAGACCGAGTTCGCCGTGTTCGCGGTAGCGGGCCATCCATTTGCTGGCGCAGGACCGGGAGATCCCCATCTCGGCGGCGACATGGGACAGCGGACGGGTCTGGCACCGCTCGACGAGACGGCGGCGACCTTCGACGGACAGCGGGGCGTTACGGTGGAGCATGGACGGGTTCTTTCGGTTGCGCTGGGTGAGTTGGTGGTACTTCCCATCCTGCCGTTGGAAGGCCCGTCCGCCTTCTTCAATCCCCTGAGCTGGTGTCTACAACGTCATGACCCGCAACACCTAGCATACCGCGCTCGTTCGCCTTCTCTGTCCCGGGGAAGAGTCGGAGGCAGGAGTTCGACCGTGGTGGAACCAAGATCCGTCGGGTCGTATAGCTACGACAATGGAATGTCCACGCACAGCTACAGGCCACCAGCGGCTGGTGATGCGGCCTTGAGTTTCATCTTTAGTTCTTTTGCCGAGGAGGCGAGCTCCGGCGCGAGTTTATTCATCAGGGCGTTCGAAGGTGCCTCTTGTCGTACGTTCGCGCTGCTGTTGAGCGTCTCGTTCAGCTTCGTATTGCGCGCGTGCTGCTTGCTGTTGCCGCCGAACTTCGTCCGCCATGCTCACGGTTTGCCTCCAGTTGTGCGTTCGTCAGACGGCCAGTGCCACGACGACGCCGATCGGAACGAAGGCACCCGGTCGCCATTCGATGCTGTCGGCTGCGGGTGTGGTGTCGTTCGTTGCCTGGGCAAGAGTTGCGATCATCGCGGTATCATGCCCGTCGGCTGCGGCGGACGTTTACGGGATAGGTCTCGAGTAGATGTCGGCGATGTGTGGCAACGGCGGTGAGCGCGACCACGATCGGGTTGGGCTGGTTGTCCATTGCTTCTTTCCAGATGTCGCCTTCGGACTCCTGAATGACCAGAGTCGCTTGCAGGAGGTCGGAGGCTTCGGTGAGGGCCGCTGCGATGTGGTCCCACGGCAGGGCCGGGATCAGGAATTGCAGTCGTTGAGCCTTGACGACTGCGGGTTCGATGATCGGACGGATCTCGCTGAACCGTTCTGGCGTGATGTTGGGTGTGAGGCGGGTCTCGTCGTCGACCTCGAAGGTGTAGCTCTGCACTGCGTCGGCCGCGTCGAGGAGCGCGTTCCGGCACTCGTCGAGGACCGCGAGCTCGACATCGCGCCTGCGCTGATCGGCGTGGAGGCGAGCTGAGTAGTGCGTGGCGCTTCGGGTCACGATCGCACCCGCCACGACGGTGATCGCTGCGATAAAGGCGGTGATCAAGGGGATGAGCCAAGCGGTCATGGGGTTCCTCCTGAGAGCTGTCGAATCGGGGCTGCGTCACCCTACAAACCGGCCCGCTGCTTGGAGAGCACTTATGGCATTACCTGTCTCTGCGGCTGAGGGATTGTTCGGTTGTTGATGGGGTTGGGGGCCGGGTCGTGTGGAGGTCCGGCCTTCTGCCGTGTCGTGGTCTCGGTGTGTCCCTCGGCGTGTGTGCCCGGTGGTGGGTGTGGGGGTTGTTGTGTGCTGTGAGCTGGGGTGATGGCATGTCCCGGTGTGGGGCCGGCGGGTGTGGATGGGGTCTGTGGGGGCGGTGGGGTGCTGTTTTCGGTGTGCTTTTGAAATATGTTGTGGCGCAATGGTTATTGTGAATCATGTTGGCGTGCATAGTTTCACAGTTGTAATGCGTATGGCAGTGCGGTGATACCGCGTTATATAATTGGTGTGTAACTGAATTGGTGATTGATAGTGGTTCTGCGTGTCTGGTGCTGTCTTCGGGTATGGGGTATGATGGGAGTATGATGTCGGGACGGGGAGTCAGCAGCGCGGCGGTGGTGTGCGCGGCGCGCGTAGCGCGTCCCGGCC
>NZ_JBLWIU010000003.1:0-4694 GCF_048381395.1 Rhodococcus shunpengi | reverse complement strand
CGGAATTCGCGGGTCTCGAAGACCGGCTCGGGCAGCGCCCTGCGGTCGAGCTTGCCGTTGACGTTCAGCGGCAGCGCATCGAGCGTCACGAACGCCGACGGGACCATGTACGACGGCACCCGGGCGCCGAGCGCGGACCTGATCGACTCGATGTCCGCCTGCGCACCGTCCGCGGGCACGACGTAGGCGACCAGCTGGGTGCCGACCCGCTCGTCCTCACGGGCGATCACCGCGACATCACGCAGCGCATCCATCGCGCGCAGAGCGGATTCGATCTCACCGAGCTCGATACGGAAACCACGCACCTTCACCTGGAAGTCGGTGCGCGACAGGTAATCCAACTGACCGTCACGGGTCCACCGCACCAGATCACCCGTGCGATACAGACGCTCCCCGTCACCGAACGGCGAGGCGACGAACCGCTCCGCGCTCAGATCCGGGCGCCCGAAATAACCACGCGCGAGCTGCGCACCGGCGAGGTAGAGCTCACCGGCGACACCGGCCGGAACCGGATGCAGGCGCTCGTCGAGCACGTAGACACGGGTGTTCCACTCGGGCACACCGATCGGCACCGACGCACCCGAGATGTCGGTGACATCACCGGCGGTGACGGACACCGCGGCCTCGGTCGGGCCGTACAGGTTCACGAGCCGCGCCCGGTTGTGGGTCAGGAACCGCTGGGCGGTCGCCGGCGGCAGCGCTTCGCCGATGGCGAGGATGTGGCGCAGCGAGGAGGCCAGCACTCCGTCGGCGTCGACCATCAGAGCCTCGAGCATCGACGGCACCACGTGCAGCGTCGTCACCGCCTGCTCGGTCAGCAACCGGTTCAGATAGGCCGGATCACGATGACCGTCCGCCGACGCGACGACCACACGCCCACCGGACACGAGAGCCGACCAGAACTCCCACACCGACAGGTCGAACGTCGCCACCGTCTTCAACAACACCGCATCATCGACGCCGAGACCGAAATGCTCACGCTTCCACAGCAACTGGTTGACGATCGCCGCGTGCGGCACCGCCACACCCTTCGGCCGGCCCGTCGAACCCGACGTGAAGATCACATACGCCGTATTCGACGCACGCAACGGCGCAATCCGCTCGCCGTCGGCGATAGAGGCGGCCGAGACGTCCGAAAGATCCAGGCTGTCGAGCAGCAGGGTGGGGACAGACTTCTCCCCCGGTGCCGTGAACCCGTCGCGTTCGGTGGACAGGATCACCACCGGAGCAGCCGTGTCGAGGATGTACGCATTGCGCTCGTCCGGCTGATCCGGATCCACCGGAACGTACACGCCACCGGCCGTGACCACCGCATACATACCGACCAGCAACTCGACCGAGCGACGCATCGCCAACGCCACCGTCGACTCCGGACCCACACCCTCCGAAATCAACCTGCGCGCAAGACGATTGACACGCGCATCGAACTCGGCATAGGTCAGCGACTCACCCTCGAACACCAACGCCGTCGCATCCGGCACCCGCAAGACCTGCTCGCCGAACAGATCCACCAGGGTCGCCGAGGCGGTGGGGTGCACGGTGTCGTTCCACGCCTCGAGCACTCGCATGGTTTCCACGGTGTCGAGGAGGGGCAGATCGCCGACCGGCAGGGCCGGGTCGTCGACCACGGCGTCGAGCACGCGGATGAACCGGGCGGCGAACTCCGCGACCGTCGATTCGTCGAACAGATCGGTCGCGTAGGTGAAGTAGCCGGTGATGCCCGTGGGCGTGCCGTCGTCGCTGTAGCGGTCGGTGACGATCAGGTGCAGGTCGAACTGCGAGATCTCCATGTCGGTGTCGAGACCGGAGATGGTGAGACCGGGGAGTTCGAGTGCGGCCTGCGCGAGGTTCTGGAACGACAGACCCACCTGGAACAGCGGGTGCCGTGCCGTGGACCGTGCGGGGTTGAGCACCTCGACGAGCCGCTCGAACGGCACGTCGGCGTTCGCGAACGCGCCGAGGTCGGCCTCACGGGTCCGTCCCAGCAGTTCGGTGAACGACGCGTCCGAATCGACGTGGGTCCGGAACACCAGCGTGTTGACGAACATGCCGATCAGGTCGTCGAGCTCGCGCTCGCCACGACCGGCCATCGGCGTGCCGATCGCGATGTCGTCGCTCGAGGACATGCGTGCGAGGAACACCGCGAGTGCGGTGTGCAGCACCATGAACATCGTGGTGTTCGTGCGCCGGCCGAGGTCGGCGAGGCGCCGGTGGAGTTCGGCTTCGACCGTGAAGTCGACGCGGCCGCCCCGGAACGACTGGACCGCGGGACGCGGCCGGTCGCTCGGGAGATCGAGCTGGTCGGGCAGGCCGGCGAGGGCCTGCTTCCAGTATTCGACCTGCTTGGCGGCCAGCGATTCGGGATCGTCCTCGTCGCCGAGCACCTCGCGCTGCCAGATGGCGAAATCGGCGTACTGCACCGACAACGGCTCCCACGCCGGGGCGTCGCCCTGCGACCGCGCGACGTAGGCCGTCATGAGGTCGCGTGTGAGCGGACCCATCGACGAACCGTCGGCGGAGATGTGGTGGACCACGAAGGCGAGGACGTAGTCGGATTCGCGGACCCGGAACAGTCGCGCGTTCAGCGGCACGGCGGTGGTGACGTCGAAGATCGTCGCCGCGAGTTCCTGGACGGCGGCGACGATGTCCGTCTCCGGCACGTCCACGGGGGTGAGGTCGGGAACCGCCTGCGGTGCGGGAACGATGACCTGGACGGGACCGTCCTCGGTCTCCGGGTAGAAGGTGCGCAGCGATTCGTGACGAGCCACGACGTCGCCGACGGCGGCCTGCAGCGCGTCGACGTCGAGATCGCCGGTGAGCCGGATCGCGATCGGCACGTTGTAGGCCGACGATTCGGTGTCGAAGCGGTTGAGGAACCACATGCGCTGCTGCGCGAGCGACAACGGGATCCGTGCGGGCCGCTCGACGGCTTCGAGAGGCCGGCGGTCGTCGCCGCGCTGCGACTCGACCGCACCGGCGAGCGATGCGACGGTGGTGTTCTCGAAGAGGGCGCGCACCGGAACCTTCGCACCGAGCGCGGCTCCGAGGCGGGAGGCCACCTGGGTGGCGAGCAGCGAGTTGCCGCCGAGTTCGAAGAAGTCGTCGTCGAGGCCGACCCGTTCGACGCCGAGCACCTCGGCGAAGACCGCGGCGACGGCCTGCTCGGCCGGTGTGACGGGGGTCCGGAATTCGCGGGTCTCGAAGACCGGCTCGGGCAGCGCCCTGCGGTCGAGCTTGCCGTTGACGTTCAGCGGCAGCGCATCGAGCGTCACGAACGCCGACGGGACCATGTACGACGGCACCCGGGCGCCGAGCGCGGACCTGATCGACTCGATGTCCGCCTGCGCACCGTCCGCGGGCACGACGTAGGCGACCAGCTGGGTGCCGACCCGCTCGTCCTCACGGGCGATCACCGCGACATCACGCAGCGCATCCATCGCGCGCAGAGCGGATTCGATCTCACCGAGCTCGATACGGAAACCACGCACCTTCACCTGGAAGTCGGTGCGCGACAGGTAATCCAACTGACCGTCACGGGTCCACCGCACCAGATCACCCGTGCGATACAGACGCTCCCCGTCACCGAACGGCGAGGCGACGAACCGCTCCGCGCTCAGATCCGGGCGCCCGAAATAACCACGCGCGAGCTGCGCACCGGCGAGGTAGAGCTCACCGGCGACACCGGCCGGAACCGGATGCAGGCGCTCGTCGAGCACGTAGACACGGGTGTTCCACTCGGGCACACCGATCGGCACCGACGCACCCGAGATGTCGGTGACATCACCGGCGGTGACGGACACCGCGGCCTCGGTCGGGCCGTACAGGTTCACGAGCCGCGCCCGGTTGTGGGTCAGGAACCGCTGGGCGGTCGCCGGCGGCAGCGCTTCGCCGATGGCGAGGATGTGGCGCAGCGAGGAGGCCAGCACTCCGTCGGCGTCGACCATCAGAGCCTCGAGCATCGACGGCACCACGTGCAGCGTCGTCACCGCCTGCTCGGTCAGCAACCGGTTCAGATAGGCCGGATCACGATGACCGTCCGCCGACGCGACGACCACACGCCCACCGGACACGAGAGCCGACCAGAACTCCCACACCGACAGGTCGAACGTCGCCACCGTCTTCAACAACACCGCATCATCGACGCCGAGACCGAAATGCTCACGCTTCCACAGCAACTGGTTGACGATCGCCGCGTGCGGCACCGCCACACCCTTCGGCCGGCCCGTCGAACCCGACGTGAAGATCACATACGCCGTATTCGACGCACGCAACGGCGCAATCCGCTCGCCGTCGGCGATAGAGGCGGCCGAGACGTCCGAAAGATCCAGGCTGTCGAGCAGCAGGGTGGGGACAGACTTCTCCCCCGGTGCCGTGAACCCGTCGCGTTCGGTGGACAGGATCACCACCGGAGCAGCCGTGTCGAGGATGTACGCATTGCGCTCGTCCGGCTGATCCGGATCCACCGGAACGTACACGCCACCGGCCGTGACCACCGCATACATACCGACCAGCAACTCGACCGAGCGACGCATCGCCAACGCCACCGTCGACTCCGGACCCACACCCTCCGAAATCAACCTGCGCGCAAGACGATTGACACGCGCATCGAACTCGGCATAGGTCAGCGACTCACCCTCGAACACCAACGCCGTCGCATCCGGCACCCGCAAGACCTGCTCGCCGAACAGATCCAC
>NZ_JBLWIU010000002.1:0-29107 GCF_048381395.1 Rhodococcus shunpengi | reverse complement strand
CTCCGTGTCAGCCGATCTGCGGTCCGAGCAAGTCGTCGGCGTCGGTGATCCGGTACGCGTAACCCTGCTCGGCGAGGAACCGCTGGCGGTGCGCGGCGTACTCGGCGTCGAGGGTGTCGCGCGAGACCACGGAGTAGAAGTGGGCCTGGCCGCCGTCGTGCTTCGGACGCAGCAGCCGCCCGAGACGCTGGGCCTCCTCCTGACGCGAACCGAAGGTGCCCGACACCTGGATCGCGACCGAGGCCTCCGGCAGGTCGATGGAGAAGTTCGCGACCTTCGACACCACGAGCACCTTCAACTCGCCCGACCGGAACCGGTCGAACAGCGCCTCGCGTTCCTTCGTCTTCGTCGAACCCTTGATGACCGGGGCGTCGAGCGCTTCACCGAGCTCGTCGAGCTGATCGATGTAGGCACCGATGATCAGTGTCGGGGCGTCCTGGTGCTGCTCGAGGATCGACTTCACGACCGGGATCTTGGTGCGGGCGGTCGAGCACAGCTTGTACCGTTCCTCGGGCTCGGCGACCGCGTACGCCATGCGCTCGGCGTCGGTGAGGGTCACGCGGACCTCCACGCAGTCGGCGGGGGCGATCCAGCCTTGGGCCTCGATGTCCTTCCACGGCGCGTCGAACCGCTTCGGGCCGATGAGCGAGAAGACGTCGCCTTCGCGTCCGTCCTCGCGCACGAGGGTCGCGGTGAGACCGAGGCGGCGGCGGGACTGCAGATCGGCGGTCATACGGAAGACCGGCGCCGGCAGCAGGTGCACCTCGTCGTAGATCATCAGCCCCCAGTCGCGGGAGTCGAACAACTCGAGATTGCGGTATTCACCCTTCGACTTGCGGGTGATCACCTGGTAGGTGGCGATGGTGACCGGACGGATCTCCTTCTTCTCACCCGAGTACTCGCCTATCTCGTCCTCGGTGAGGGAGGTGCGGGCGATCAGCTCGCGCTTCCACTGCCGCCCGGCGACCGTGTTCGTCACGAGGATGAGCGTCGTCGCGCCGGCCTTCGCCATCGCGGCCGCGCCGACCATCGTCTTACCGGCACCGCACGGCAGCACCACCACACCCGAGCCGCCCGACCAGAACGAATCGGCGGCCAGTTCCTGGTAGTCGCGCAGGTGCCACGGATTCGTCTCGAAGTCCAGCGAGATCGAATGGGCCTCGCCGTCGACGTACCCCGCGAGGTCCTCGGCCGGCCAGCCGATCTTCAGCAGCATCTGCTTGACGCGTCCGCGCTCGCTCGGATGGACGATCACGGTGTCGTCGTCGATGCGCGCACCGAGCATCGGGGCGATCTTCTTGTTCCGCAGGACCTCGGCGAGCACCGCCCGGTCGAGGCTGACCAGGGTCAGGCCGTGCGCGGGGCTCTTGACCAGCTGGAGGCGCCCGTAGCGGCTCATGGTGTCGACGATGTCGACGAGCAGCGCCTGCGGGACGGCGAACCGGGAATGCGAGACCAGCGCGTCGACGACCTGCTCGGCGTCGTGACCGGCCGCACGCGCGTTCCACAGTGCCAGCGGCGTCACCCGGTAGGTGTGGATGTGCTCGGGGGCGCGTTCGAGCTCGGCGAACGGCGCGATCGCCTGCCGCGCCTCGTTCGCCCGTTCGTGATCGACCTCGAGGAGCACGGTCTTGTCGGACTGGACGATGAGCGGTCCGTCGGCCACGGACGCCTCCTAACACGGGAGTAGAGAGAACAACCTCTTTATTCTCCGGGCGCGGGGGCAGTCGCGCCACCAGAGGTTCGCTGTGACGGCCGGATTCTTGGATGCGATGACCCTGTGCATGATCTGTAGTATCTAGCGAACCACCCGCTCCACAAGCTCAGCATCCAGGTGGTAAGCCGTGGTTAGGGTCTGTTCGATCTGATCTGTTAAATACGATTTCCTGCTTTGCAGAGAAGCTGTGATCACGGTGTCCGTCTCATGCCGGAGCGAAACAGAGATCTTTTGTGCCTCTTCAGCCCAGCTGTCAATATCCGCGATATCGGTCTTGCTGAGCTTCGGGATCGGAACTGTGACAAGGAACGCTTTGCGATGCACCGCATACGAGCCTCGGTATTTTTTCCCGTTCACCGTAATGAAGAGGTCTACGACGGGATGGGAAAGGATGGCCTGAATTACTCGCATCGGATATGGGCATTCAGGTTTCGGTCGTAGCAGGTAGTACGGCCCACCATCGCCACCGCCGGGCACCACCAGTCCGTTGGTGTCCATGCCGTAGCGCGGGCTGAGGGAGAGTACTCGGACAACCAGCTTTGGGTCGTCCATCTGCGTCAGGCTCTGAGAACGGCCGTACGCCCAATATGCGTCTCCGGGGTCGGGTAAAATGCTGCGCCGGGTCAGGGCTGCACGGTGTGCTTCAAAGTAGGCGAGTGCTAGCGGGTAGAGGCTTTCCATCGTGGCTCGGTCGAAAAGCTTCGCACGACGCTTGCCGTTCCTGGCGTATTCGAACCCGTAGGGGAAGATGACCCACCTATCAGGCTCTGGCTGGCCGTCGTAGGTGTCGATCAGCTGGTCCTTTATCGCCGGGCGCAGGATCGCCCGTTCTATGGTCCTAGTGACACCGCCAATGTCCACGAAGGTTGCCGTCGATTCATTGTCGGAAATTGATTCTGGCTTGATGAAGTAGAGTTCGTCGCGAGAGGTTTGAACCCCTACAAACACGTGAACCCACCCCTCATCGCCGAGGTTGGCGACTGCGTGCTTCTTGAGTTGCTCGAAGAGTTCAGTCTGGTCCTCGGTAGCGATGGGCCAGATCGCTGACGTGAGGTCGTTACGTGCGATCGGGACTATCGTTGCTTTTCGAGACTCACGCCAAGCGGTGAGGTCAGAGACGAGTTCGAAACGAGCTGGATCCTTGGTCTTCGGCCCCGCAATTACGAGTCCACTATAGGTGGATCGCCCAGGGAAGACCTGTTCTTCCCCGAAGTGTACGAATCGCTCGATGCGTTCGCCGAGCTTGCCTCGAACTCCTGCGCCCGACAGATGGTTGGTGAAGCGGTGCGGGACGATCATCGCAAGACGACCCTGGGGAGCCAGCAGGTCGAGTGCACGCTCTATGAAAACGAGTGACAGGTCGAAACTGTGTGCAGCCGGCGCACTATACCCTGAGGAGGCGTGCTGTAAATATGTCAGCTGGTCCGGCATGAACTCGGATAGCGTCTGGATCCGAACGTACGGAGGATTCCCGACTATCACTTCGAATCCGCCGTTCGGGTACTTGTTACCGAACGCCTTAGCAAGGCTCGTCGGCAGTGCCGCAGCCCGTCGGTACGGAATGGACGCGGCTTCGGGCACAAGACGATCGAAGTCGTCCCTAACTACGCTGTTACCAGCAACTATATTTTGGTCGAGATTCGGTAGTAGAGCCGTGGCCTGTTCGACGTCGACGAAGTCGTCTCCGATGATTGCGAGGAGCAGGCTCAGCCTAGTGACCTCTACGGCTGCACCATCGATGTCGATCCCGAAGAGGCGATTCTCGACCAGGTCAGCACGTTCGCGGAGACCAACCTCTTGGCCTGAAAGCTCTGCGGCCGTGACCAGTTTGCTCAAGGTGTCTAGGAGAAAAGCACCTGAACCCACCGCGAGGTCCAACACCCGAAGACGTGAGCTGACCCCGTTCTCAAGGAACGGGGCGAGAGCACTTTGATTTAGTTCGTCGACAATGTAACCCGGCGTATGGACAATTCCACCAGCGTGGACGATCTCAGGTTTCTCCTCAAGGGAAACCCGTCGATAGTTATCGATGACGACCTGCTCAGCAAGGTACTGCTCGTACAGGCCCGCAAGGATCTCGGGTTTCAGTACCGCAAATGCGAACTGGGTGCGTGGCCAGTACATCTCTTCGATGACGCTTAGCAGCACGTCATTGCTGACTTTGATGCCGTCGAGCGCACGAAATATGCCCGCGTTAAAGACTGCGTCAGATCGCCGGAAGTGTCTGATGACCTCGTGCGAGTTCGCTGACTCCCAGAGTTCCTTGTACCGCGAAATGTTGCGGTCTTCGCACACGCGAAGAAATAACAGTGCGTTAAGCACCTTCTGTACACGGCGCCCAACTTCTGGCGCAAGCAAGCCCGTATTGAGAGCTGTGATGTCCTGAGCAAGTACAAGGCGCCAACGCCGGAACTCGGCCAGGAACGTCATGTCGAAAGGCGACTCTCCGCGAAGCGGTTCGGTGTAGCTATACACCTCGTTGAATCGCTTAGTAGAGACCGTCTCATAGGAGAGTCGTTCCCACAGTTCGTCGAACCGGTCGACGTAGTCCTCGAACGTGAAGCGGCATCCGGGAATAATCGCAACCTCGGCCGTATCCCCTTGCTTCGGATCGACCGTCGAGTCGTAAATGACCGTCTCGGCAAAATTTGTCAGTATGGAAGCCGGAAGGGACAGCGACCACCCGTACGTGCGTGACTGGATTGCTCCGTCATGCGCCGTACGTAGGCGGACTGAGGGCTTCTTAGCTTCTACTGGCATCCGATCGTACCCAGCCACACGTAGCCGGTAATCCGGGCGTCCCCATACGCTGTCGTTGTCGGAGCCCTGCCGTTCCATGACGACGTCCATGAGCATTTGCGGCTTGCCGCCCTCATTCCGGACATCCCACCCCAATGCGATCAAGAAGTCATCGATGAAGCTGACTCGAGCCTCCGTCTCCGTGAACGGCGAGTTGGCAGCAGACAGGATCTGGTGCTGCGGACGGTAGCGCTCGACAAGCTCGCGGATTTTGTCAAGCGCTTCAACCTTGGTACGGCGATGGAAGGGCACGTAGGGACCCTACCTACCTACGCCCGTGCCAATGAAGTTGTACAGCCCATGGGGGGAGTGCCAACCGTGTCGGTAGCGTGGGAGACAATCGGCGCATGCAGAGATTCGCGGCGAAGGCCGAACCGCAGGGTGACAAGCTCCGCGGCGGGTACTACACCCCTGACCTGATTGCTCGCTTCATTGCTGACTGGGTACTCGGTGCAGGTTCGACGGTACTCGAGCCGTCCTGCGGAGACGGCGCGATCCTCACACACCTTGCTCGCGATGGAGTCCGAGCTCAGGGCGTGGAGCTGTTTCCTGAAGAAGCAGCGAAGGCCCGAGCAGTCGCTGGCACTGAAGTTGCGAACAGCGACTTCTTTGCGTGGTTTACTCCGGACCGCTACGGCACCTTCGACGGCGTTGCTGGTAACCCTCCGTACATCCGTTTCGGATCTTGGGAGCATGAAGCCCGCGACCGTGCGCTTGGACTAATGCGAGGCGAGGGCATGAAGCCCTCTAAACTCACCAATGCCTGGGTGCCGTTCGTGGTTGCATCAATGATGGCTGTTCGTGAAGGCGGCAGGGTCGGGTTAGTTCTGCCCGCCGAATTGCTTCAGGTTGGATACGCCTCTCAGTTGCGCTCTTACCTCGTCGACGAGTGCTCGAAGATCACCTTGGTGTCGTTCGAAAAGCTTGTCTTCCCCGGAATCCTGCAGGAAGTTGTCTTGCTGCTCGCAACCAAGGGCGCGGGTCCCGCCGAGATCAACACCATTGAGGTACGCGACGCTGAGGTACTCGGGTCTGTTTCACTCGATAGTGCAGCCACGCGCGCCCACCTACACGAGTCCGAGAAGTGGACGAAGTACTATCTCGGGCCAGATGCCATTGAGTTGGTTCGTCGGGTACGTGCAGACCAGCGTATGGCGCCCCTGAGTCAGTACGCAGCAGCGAACGTCGGCGTTGTGACCGGTCGCAACTCGTTTTTTTGTCTTACGGAAGCAGAAGCCAGCGAGCGCGGACTAACCGATTGGACGATCCCGCTGCTGGCACGTAGTGCTCAGGTGCAGGGACTTTCCTTCACGAACGAAGACCTCGAATTGCAGGCCAGTTCCGGTGCTCGAACCCATCTTCTAGCCGTCAAACCAAATATCGACCTCACCAACGAGCCTGCCCTCGCTCAATACATCGCGATGGGTGAAGAAGATGGGGTTCACACCGGATACAAGTGCAGAATTCGCAATGAGTGGTGGGTCGTGCCCTCTGTATCCGTGCCGGATGGATTTATGCTGAGGCAGATTTCGACGCATCTGCGTATTGCCGCCAATGATGCCGGCGCGACTAGCACCGACACGGTCCATAGAGTCTTCACCAAGCCCGGAGTCGACATCCACCGACTGTCGGTCGCTGCGTTCAACTCTGTCACCCTTGCTATGTCGGAGGTGATCGGCCGTAGTTACGGAGGTGGGATCCTCGAAATGGAACCGTCCGAGTGCGGCGAACTGCCTATACCCGACCCAATAATTGTGCCGGAGGGTCTCGGTACAAAGGTCGACGAACTGGTGCGTGAGCGGTGTTACGAGGAGGCCCTTGACCTCGTTGACCGGACTGTACTCATTGACGGCGCTGGTATGAAAGAGAGTGACGTTGCTGCTCTTCGAGCGGTCTGGGAGCGTCTGCGCGACCGACGCCTCGCGCGCGGCAAGCGCTAGAAACCGCTTACTGAGGAACTCGACCCTGAGTTTTGTAGCTCTGGTGCCAATCAGGTGATGCGGATTATGGGCTGTCCGGCAGAGAGGCGCGTCGAAGGGTCTACACGTATCATCGTCGTTCACCAGGCAGGTACTAGTGCCTCGTCACGCAACCTTGGCCGGGTAATGCGGGTACTCGGTCCACGACCGGATCGGTGAGTCCGGGGCGAACCGGGTCTTCGGTTCCGCACGAGCATTGCGCCACCGCACGTACGCCGCGATCGCAGCGTTCTGCTCGGCATGATTGCGATGATCGGTGCCGCTCAACGCGAAATACCGCAACGCCGCGAACTCGGATTCGATCCAGTTCAACCACGACCCGTAGGTCGGCAAATACACCAACTCGACGTCGTTGTCCGCGGCCCACCGGCGGACAGTCAGGTGCCGGTGCGGGGAGAAGTTGTCGAGCACGACATACAACTTCTCCCCGGGCCACCTGGCCCGCAACACCTTGAGCAGCTCGAGGAACTCGCCGGCCCGCTTACGCGGCTTGATGCGGTAGTACATTCTGCCGGTGGATAAATCGAGGGCGGCGAGCATGTGCATCACCCCGTCATAGCGGTGATACGTCGCCCGCAACCGAAGCGGAGACGTCGCCGGCCGCCAACACCGGCCCTTACGGGGTTGCAGGTTCAGCGGCCCGAATTCGTCGACACAAACGACCCGTCCGTCGGTCGGCGGGGTGTCATACAGCTCGAGGATCGCGTGCATCTTCGACAAGAAATCCGGGTCGGTCGAGGCCTTCCACGTCGTGGTCGACTGCCAGGTGACCTTGCCCTCGCGCAGGATGCGGCGCAGCGTCTCACGACTGATGGTCGGCACGATCTTCTGCGCGATCAGGTGCTCGGCCAGTTTGGCCAGACTCCAGGTGGAGAATGCCGTGATCTTCCAATCGGCGGGGGACGTCCGGGCGATCAAGCAGATCTTCTCGCGAGTCTGCTCATCGATCGTCTTCGGCCGTCCCCCTCTCCATTTTGGGTGCAACGCCTCGAATCCGTGTTCGTTGAACGCGTGGATGACATCGCGGACGTAATCGTCGCTGACCTGCATCAACGAGGTGATGTCCTTGACGGTCTGGCCTTGCGCGGACATCAGCACCACGATCGCGCGACGGAGTTTGATCGGGTCCTTGGCGGTGCGGCTGATCTTCTGCAGCCGTCGCCCTTCTCCCATGGTCAACGATCGGACGAACACGCTCGGTTGACGTGCCACGACCACCTCCTTGTCTCGACTCGGAGACAGTCTGCCGTGGACGTGTCGGTCAGCCGCGGATTACCCGGTCAACAATCCGTGACGAGCCACTAGTAGGACTTTGTTAGGTTCACCACTTCCTGGTGTGGGGCCTCGGGATTCGGCGAGATGACCGGGTGGATTCCGCAGCCCTGACCGAAGTCTGTGAGCGTCTCGATGTGTGCGTCGACGAGGTGTTCTCTTCGCTCGATCGCAAGGATCAGCGAGCGACGGCCGGGGTGTATGCGCGGGTTGATGCTCGATGGTCGCCGCAAGTCGATGCAGCCGAGGGCCGGCCGGCTCGGGATCGATAACCAACGCCTGCAGCAGTTCGTCACCACTTCCCCGTGGGATCCGGTGCCGGTCCGGAAGACGCTCTCCCACAGGGCGTGTGATCTGATCGCCGGATGCGTGGGTGATCGACGACACCGGCTTCGCCAAGGACGGCGATGCCTCACTGTGCGTGGCCAGGCAGTATTCGGGCACCTTGGGCAAGGTCGGAAACTGTCAGGTCGCCGTCGGTGTGCACGCCGCCACCGATACCGCGTCCGCACCCCTGGACTGGCGGCTGTATCTACCCGAGAACTGGGAAGATCAGCGTTGCGACGATCCGGAGGCGGCCGCGGCGACCACGGCCCGCCGACGCCGCAACGCGATTCCCGATGATGAGCGGTATTGCTCCAAGGCGGTCATGGCCCTCGAGATACTCGACGAGCTGATCTCGTGGGGCTGGACCCACCGGTGATCGTCGCCGACGCCGGCTACGGCGACTCGGCCACCTTCCGGCAATCTCTGACCGACCGCAACGTGGCCTACGTCGTCGTGGTCAAGGGCGCCACCCTCGCCCATCGTGGTGACGCGGTCCCGGCCGCCGCCGCGTACTCCGGGCGCGGGCGGCCGCCGACCCGACGCGACCCGGCGGCGGTGACCTGCACAGACCTCGTGCTCGCTGCCGGTGTCGAAGCGCTGACCGAGATCACTTGGCGCCGCGGCATCAAGACCGGTCCGGGCAATCCGGCCGCGGCGATGCGCTCGAGGTTTGTGGCACTGCGGATCCGCCCGGCCAACCGCACCATTCCCCGCGATGAGGACGGTGTGCTACCGCAGGCGTGGCTGCTGGCCGAATGGCCGGCGGGCGCGGCGCAGCCCACCGACTTCTGGTTGGCCACCCTGCCCGAGGACACCCCGCTGTCGGAGTTGGTGCGCCTGGCCAAGATCCGCTGGCGTATCGAGCACGACTACCGGGAACTGAAAACCGGTCTCGGACTCGATCATTTCGAGGGTCGCTTCTGGCTCGGCTGGCACCATCACGTCACCCTCGTCACCGCCGAGCACCTGTTCCTGATGTCCCTGCGACTGATCGACCCAAAAGCGGTCGGGCGGGACTGACTCTCTACCGCATTGTGCATGAACTCCACCGCGCACTGGCGTATTGGATCGGTACTTGCCCGACCTGCCATCACACCTTCCCGACCTAACAAAGTCCTACTAGGACATGCCATGGAACCTCATGCGCGTCGAACAGCGCATCGGCTGCGTCGACCGGATCGGAGCCAGCTACGAGCACATCCAGGTCACCAACTATTTCTACGCCGACACGTCGAGCAACGCGTCTACGAAGGCATCGCCGAAGACTACGGCGACGTCACCGACATTGTTGGTGACGCCGCCCCGGTCCTGGGCAACATCGAAAAGGCCATCGAACAACTCGCGTTGGGCGACGGCAGCGACGAAGCCGTCGTCGACCAGGTCGACGCACTCAAGGGCGAAGTGGAACAGCTCCATACTCGCGCGGTGCAGGTGACCGATCTCGGCACCGCCCCGGACTCGGCCGACGAGGTAGAACCTCCCCCATGCTGCAGGGGGATCTCGGACTGTCTGATCTGGAACAGACCCTGACCACGAATCCGTTGACCGCACCATTGTTGGAGCCGGTCGAGGAGAAGCTCGGCCTGTACCGGCTCACCACGCCCACACCGATACCCAGCCATTCGTTTTCGAGCCAAGCCGGGACAACCTCTGCCGGCGCCTACCGCACCTCAGAGCGCCCTGTAGACACGCGCGCTGTGACCTTCGGCGACGTGAGTGACCACAGCACGGAAGGCATTGCACTACTCACCTATGGAACTCCAGAGCTGGAAGCGCTTCTTCCTAGAAAGGATCGACACCTGAGCTGGCTCATTCGGTTAGACGATATGAGGGGTTGGGGACCTCACCCACCTGCGGACGTAAGTCGGTGCGATGTGGGCACTTGCCGCGGGCGTACTAACGGTAGGTTCGACCGGTCCACTCCGACGTTTCGCCTTCGTGTAGGACACCGACGATCGTCCTGGCGAGCTCGACCCAAGCTTGCGGTTCATATAGTGCATCTTCTGGATGTTCGCCTTCTTCCCCTGGCGCAGCGCCGGGGACGTGCGCCCATCCGCCGATGGAGATTTCGGGCCAGGTGTAGGCCAGGAGCAGATCGGATCCATTGCTCCACGAGGCCCAACCATGCACCGGGGAACTCGAGCCGGCGGACAGTCCGCCTTCGTGTTCGGAGATGTCCTGGGACCAGGTGAGCCACGCGACACCCTCCCAGTCGAACGTGATGTCTTGTGCAGAGAATCCGTCTCCGGTGTCGAACATGAAGGTGAACGCGACCTGCCCTAGCTCGACCTTGTCGGGAAGACCGAGGGTGGCGGCTCCTTCGTCGCCCGCGGCGGCGATAGCTTCCTCGAGTGCGATAGTGCGCCCGCTGGCGGCTCGCTTCGGCATTCTGTCCTCCGGAGTCGGGCTTTGCTCCACGGTATCGAGGACCGGCGTCCCAGTGCCAACGATCCGCCATCACGATCCGGGTTTAATGGTGATGGCGGAATCTCGAACTGGTGTGCGGCAACACCGGCCAAGCAAGATCGCCGATTACGGCGGTCCGAATCTGGAGATGCTGTCGGACTTTCTGAGCCTGCTCGAGCGGGTTATCCAGGAGTCATCGTGGAGCGCGGAGGTCGATCTGTCGGATGTGGTGTGCTGGCCTGGGTGCGAGCCGTATTCGTGTCATCGCGGCCCCTCACCTCACCGGCGGCAGCGTCACCCTCTGCTAGCCGGATAGCCGGAAAATGATCGGGCCCGACGATATGACACGGCCTCAGAACCCGGTTTTGGCGGTCGGCGCCATCCGCGACACCTGCGGTCTAGAGCAACGCAGGGAGGCCCCCGCTTCTGATCCGAGAGCCTGCGGGTAGATCAGATATGGCCGCCATATGCGCCTCAGTCACGACTGTCACTCCAGTCGATACAATATCGTTATATTTCACTGTCGCGACGAGCGTCCCCGCCCTCTTCGCGGTCGGGCGGATGCTGCCGAGGCGAGGTCCATCGGAGAGCATTATCACTGGTCGTCGAATTTTCTTTATATTTCCGGCTTTTTGGCCGCAAAGCCAATAAAGAATCACAGTCCCTACTTACTTCTAGGCCTTCTATCAAGAAAATGGACCGCAAACAAACGTTTCATTGAAGCATTGCGGCGCAGTCGATTTCGCGTGTGCGGCCTGCCCCTCTGGTGCGCTAATGTCGTGTCTGCCGGCACCGAAACCACCAAGTTCCCACACCATTCGGATCGAGGATCACCATGAGCATTTCCCCGTTGCCCCGTCATGTCCGCACCATCTGCCCCCAGCTGCACCTGGTGCTCACCCCGGACCCGCAAGATCGGCCGATCGGATCCACCCCGGTGTCGCGGACCGTGTCGATGTGTTCCTCGACATGGGGTACGTGATCCGCTCGGCACGTACAGCCTTCGGTTGGCGCGTGGGATCTCGCACCCCCGATCCTCTCGCCACCACCCGCGAGATCCTGGCGTTGCGACACCGGTCCAGCGAACTCGGTACCGTGCACGTCTTCGACGGCCTCCACGACCCGGACCGCCGACCGCTCGACCACCACCGAATGCTCGCCTGGAAACACCAGGTCGAAGCTTCCGCCGAGGTGATCGTTCACCTGCGACCGCTGCAATACCTGCCCGACGGTGGCTTCCGTCAGAAGGAAGTCGACACCAGTCTGGCGTTCGCCATGGACGATGCGGCCCGCTCCGGACACACCGAGGTGATCGTGGCGTTCACCGGTGATCGGGACCTGCTGCCCGCGGCACGACGAGTACTCGCCGCCGATGTCCGCTTCGAGTCCGCATGTTGGGGGCAGCGCGGCGGGATCTTCCTACCGGAGGAACGCACCTGGACCCATCGGCTCGGCCGAGCCGCCTACCAGCGCTGCACCGCGACGGGAGAAACCGGAGACGCCGCGTGAGCATCTCGCACCGGCCGGTGGGGGAGCTGCTCGACGCGTTCGTCGCGCAGCTCCCCCGCGCGCGCACCGCCGACCGCCGCATCGACCGCACCGCCCGTATCGTCGCCGCCACCGTCGCCACCGTGCAGGCATCCTTCGACGTCCCGCTCGAGGCACTGCACAGCGAAGCACGTACCCGACTGGCCGGCCACACCGCGCCGCTGCTGCCCGAACCCGACCTGGAGGTCACCTGCAGCACCGCCCTGTTCGGCCGGATCTGCACCACCGTGTGCGACGCCGCCGCCTTGCTGACCCACTGCCACCACCGATCGACATGGGCGGTCCTGACCGCCGCCGCGGCGGACCTGCGCACCTTGACCCGGCTGGCGACCTCCCCGCTCGTCGACGCCGGCAGCATGCTGGCCCTCGACTCGCTACGCGCCGAGAACATGCTCAGCGCTCACATCGCGCAGATCCTCGGCGTGGACACAGCTCCATCTATCCCACCGGTCGAGCACCCGATGGTGGACTCCCGGCCTGGCAGCGGATGTTTCATCGTGGACGAGCTGATCCGGTCCGTGTACGCAGCAGCCGACATCGAGGCCGGCCGACTGCCTGTCTCAGCGGTCGATGTGCACGCCGTTCCGGACCGGATCGACTACCCCGACGATGAGCCCGTCATCGTTGCCCAAGCGTGCCTGGCCTTCGACCTGCTCACACGCGCCACCACCGTGCTGTGCGCGCAGCTGGCAGAGCTCTACTGCGACGACTGGTGGACCACCAGGGCAGAGGAGATCGCCGAGACCATCAACGCCATGAAAAAGCAGGTGTGCCCCCGGGCTGTCCCTCCACTTCGAAACTGACCGCCCCGCTCCACCCCTCGAGCGGTGACAGCAGATGTGCGATTCTCGTCGGTTGGATATGGCACGCTTTGTCCACTCCGGCCCACTGGTAGGAAAAGGAGTCGCCATGAGCAACGGGGATTACTACACCACTGCCGTGCGGCACCGAGAAGTCAACATCGTGATGAAGAAGGCCCGGGCAATCGCAGACCGATGTCGGACACTCGGGATCAAAGACAAGCGGCTACAGCAGATCGAGACAGCCATCGCGACGGCGAACGAGATGCAGTGCTCGCGTAACCGGGAGATTCTGCGCCCACGCGCATTCCGCCATGCTGTGGTCGCGCTCAACCTCGCCGAGGAACTCGAGGACCACCTCGGGATCACAGCGCCTTCGAGTTACGCTGCCAGTGAAGTGATCGGGCTGATCAGCCGCACACTGCGCATTGAGGTGCCACCGGACCAGCTGTTTGTTCAGGCGCGTGTACGCCTCGATGAACGGAATGCTGCATTGCTGCAGGCGCAACGAGGCACGCTAGGCAACTCGGACCCACGCCAGCGCCGGCGGGCGATTCGGGCGGTGCGCTACGCGCTGGCTATCACCCATGAGCTGCGAGAAGACGGGATACGCCCCGCATCGGTCAGCGCGCCGAACACGTCGGCCTCTGTTAACGCATCACGAGCTTCTTCGGGTGAACCGCAACGCGGCAAGCAGTACAAGCGAAACCCGCAAAGGAAATCGAAGAACGTTCACCGCGGCTCGCGTAGCACGAACCATGCTGGTCGGGGCGTGGATGCTGCAGGGCGCCGTAAAGGGACGCGCACCGACGACATGCAACACGATACGTTCGGGCTTCGAGCCGGGGAAGTGGAACGTTTGCGGAAGAATGCACGCGAGCAGTTGCCTGCCGCGGCGCCGGCCTCGGGTGCTGTTCACCGCAACCCGCGGGCGGTCAAGGCTGCGAACGGTGTGGGCCGTGTGGTCTCCGGAGGGCTTCCCGGGACCGCCAACGGACACTAATGTTGCGCCCCGGCTTCAGTGGAGGCGCTCGATGACCCGCTCGGTTGTTCCGGCGGGACTATGTGAATCGTAGTAGGACTGTTCGGCTTCGACGGGTGGGATCATCCCGATCTCGCCGTGCAGGCGGCGGTGGTTGAACCAATCGATGTACTCGGCCACCGCAATTTCGAGGTCATCGATAGAGCGCCACGGTCCCTTGTTACGGACCAGCTCGGCCTTGAACAGCGAGTTGAACGCCTCGGCGAGGGCGTTGTCATACGAATCGCCGCGGCTGCCCACCGAAGCGACCGCGCCGGCCTCGGCAAGGCGCTGGGTGTAGCGGATAGCTCGATATTGAGCTCCGCGGTCGGAGTGATGTATCAACTGCGACAGGCCCTGACCTGCATGCTCGCGGGTCCAGATGCCCATCTCCAATGCATCGAGTGCGAGATCGGTGCGCAGGTTCGTCGACAATTGCCACCCCATGATGCGGCGTGAGAAGACGTCGATGACGAACGCCGCGTAGGTCCATCCGGCGAACGTGCGGACGTAAGTGATGTCGGCGACCCACAGCTGGTCCGGTGCTGAGGCGGTGAATCCGCGGTTGACCAGGTCAGCGGGCCTGTCGGTGTCCGCTGCGGCGATCGTGGTCCGGGGGTTCTTCGACCGGGCGATGCCGCGTAACCCTTCGGCGCGCATCAGTCGCTCAACGGTGCACCGGGCGACCCGGATCCCTTGCCGCTTGAGCTCCGCGCAGACCTTACGGGCTCCGTAGACGGCGTAGTTCTCGCCGTGGACCCGGTGGATTTCTTCGACCAGTTCCGCGTCGCGAACCGTCCTCGGCGACGGCGGGCGAGTTTTGGCTGCGTAGTACGTCGACGGGGCGATCTGCACACCGGTCCGAGTGAGGACTCTGCAGATCGGCTCGACCCCGTAATCGGTCTTGTGGGCGTCGATGTAGTCGACGATCACTTGAGTTTGCGGTCGAGCTCCGCTGCTGCGAAAAACGCCGAGGCTGTTTTCAGGATCTCGTTGGCACGGCGCAGTTCTCGGTTCTCGCGTTCGAGTTCGGCAATGCGTTTCGCCTCGTCGGTGGTGGTGCCGGGGCGGACACCACCGTCGATCTCGGCCTGACGAACCCAGGTGCGCAGGGCTTCGGGATGGATGCCCAACTGCTCGGCGATCCGCTTGATCGCTCCTGTCTTCGATCCTGGATCGCGGCGTGCCTCGACTGCCAGCCGCGTCGCTCGTTCCTTCAGCTCCTCCGGGTACTTTCGCGGTGCTCCCATGGATCTCATCCTTCCGTGTGATGAGACCCTCCAACAGACCCGGTACGCGACACCAGGCGGAGTCGGCAATTCGACCCAGTCCCACGAGGTTTCTACCCTCGGCGGATGTTCGATGACGGCATTGGGGCGGTCGATCGCGCACGCGCAGGCCTGGCAGACGGGCCGGAGCTGTCGCTGCCGGATCTGGCGGGTCAGCGTCTGATACCAGGCGGTGTAACCAAGGTCCTCGAATTCGTCGCACAAGGTCCGCGCCCACAAATGCGGATCCTCGGTCAGACGGGCTCTGACATCGGCGACGAGCTGCTCAAATGGGTCTTTACCAGCTGAGTTACGGATGTCCGGGGGTGGCGGTTCCGTTCAAGTAGTTGCGGATCGTGCGCCGGTTTCGGCCGGTGTGCCGGGCGATCACCGAGGTCGTCCAGCCTCGTTCGTGCAGTGCGTGAATCTCCACGTCTCTCGTCCCATGTCAACATGAGAAAGCGGGGCCACACGGGTGAGCACTTTCGGTGAGCAGGACTGAGCAGGATCAGAGCGCCATCACCAGTCCTCATCCGCCGCCGACAGAGGGTTCTCTGTGGCGGAATACGGGGTGGAAGTCAGCTTCGATGCATGACGTCCACGTAGGAACAACGTGTTAGTTCTGAAGCCATGTGACAACGTCTTCGAGCTGAGCGCTGAGTTCGTTCCACGGGCGGTTGAGGTCGAGTGTTCGAGCGCCGATGCGGTTGCCTTGGACGACGACGTCTAGTCCGGGCTGCGCAGGTGCTTCGGTTCGCGCGTAGAGCAATAGTCCGCTAACCGAGCCGTCGCGGTTCACGTCGGCGTTCTTTACGTATGTCAGCACTTGGTACAGATTGGCCGAGTGGACAGTCGGCTTGCCCCACATCCCGGTCTGCATCGATTGGCCGTAATACTTCGCATCAATGATGAGTGCCCGGTGTCCACGCCGCAGCGTGACATCGGTGCGCATTGCCGGGAGCTGTTCGATTCCGAGTGCGGTTGTGTCGTCGTAGTCCCACTTGACGGTGGATGCGGTGGGGGAGAGTTCGGGGTGGTGGACGATGTAGTACTCCCGCAGGAATCGTTCGTACAAGCGGCTCATCGCGTCGTCCGAGACCCAGGAGGTGAGCTTGGCGTTTCCGGCGTCCTGCATGGGGAGGAGCCCGCGGACGATCAGTTCACAGACACCGAGCAACAGCCGGTATGCGGCGTTGGCGCGGTGGTAGGTGAGTTCGCCCCAGCGGATCGATGTCGGCGCGATCAGCGTCACCGCGTCCAGATACGGCAGGAGCCGACGCAGCGCAGCCCGGCGCGGTGCGGCGACCTCACCGTGGCGAAGGAGTAGGACGATGACCGACTTCAGCGCCCGGTTGTGGGGCGTGTCGAGTTCGTACTCGTCGAACTCGCACACCAGCCTGCCTCGGAGCGTAGAGCGAGTGGCTGCGGTGCGAGTGATATCGATGCGGCCGCGAATGGTGGCGAGTGTTTCGCTGCGGTGCAGGTAGTCGTGGTGAAGGCCGCGCTTGACCTGTGTGCCGACGCCACGCACGACGATCTCCGCGAACAGGTCGTGAAGATGGTCGAAGGCCTCGGCCGCGATTCGGTCGCTGCCTTCGCTGCGGATCGCTCGAAAGGCATAAGCCATCATCACGTACACGTTGCGGATAACGATGGATCTCTCGGTCATGCGACGGCGGCCCTGAGCCGGCCGGCCCACTCCTCGGCCGTGGTCGGTTCGTCGAACCAGTACTCGTCGAGGAGGGGGATGAGTTCGTCCTCGACCACCGAGTACAGCCATTCATCGTCGGAGGCGTCGTCTGGAGGGCTGGAGAGGAAGCTGTGTCCGATGGCGAAGCCTTGGCCGAGTGCGGGGTCGTCGGCGATGGTCTTGTTGAGGTCAATGACAACTTCGACGAGGCGGTCGAGTGTGGGGCTTCCAGCGTCTTGCTGCCAGCGGGTGAATCCGGCCGAGTGGAAGCCTGGGGTCATCTCGAAAAATCCGAAGCGACGACGCAGTGCGTAATCCAGGACGGCAAGGCTGCGGTCGGCGGTGTTCATCATGCCGATGATATGGACGTTGGCGGGGACCGAAAATCTCTCGTTCTTGTACAACAGTCGGATTTCTTGTCCGCGTTTGTCGGCTTCGATAAGCATGAGCAGCTCGCCCAAAATCTTGGAGATATTGCCGCGGTTGATCTCGTCGATGATGAAGAAGTTCGGCCGGTCGGTGTCGTCTGCGCGGGCCTTCTCGCAGAATCGATAGAACGGCCCTTCAGCGAGCGTGAAACCACCGGTCTCGGTGGGCCGGTATCCCATCATGAAGTCCTCGTACGAGTAACTCTGATGGAACTGGACCATCTGGACCCGACTCGGATCCTTCACCCCCATGATCGAGTATGCCAGGCGCTTTGCGGCGAAGGTCTTCCCGACGCCGGGCGGGCCAGCGAGGATGACGTTCTTCTTCCGCGCCAGCAGAGAGCGCAATCGCTCGTATCGCTCCTCCGACAGATAGACCTCCTTGAGGAATGCTGCCTTGTCGTAGGTCGGAAGGGGCGTCGGAGTCTCGAGCAATTCCGGCTCTTCCTCACCGGCGATGAGCTCTTCAAGGTTCTCGACGTAGTCGTGATAGCTCGTAATGTCGGTCAGTGTCTTGATTGCGGCATCCCCAGGGTGCTCCCAGGACCCTGTATGGGTCCACTTCACTGAGCGCACGTGGCGATACGAGGTGCGACCCGGCTCGAACCGAGCGCTGGAGGTGACCTCACCGCGCCCGATGATCTCGCGCCGCCCACGCTTGGCATAGATGATGTCGCCTACGGCGATCTCGTTCTGGAACTCCCAGACCGCAAGAACGTCGTTTCGCAACGACCTGCCGGTTCCCTCGACGTCGAGCGCTTGTCGAATCGACTCTCGACTCGGGTACGTAGCGAGGTCGTCGAGCTCGTCCCAACCGATCGCCATGATGCCGGTGGACGAGAATTCGCCCCACTCCGCGGCCTGCGGGCCGGGGGAGTAGAGCCAGTAGTGGCGTGGACGAGGCTCAACCAGCTCACCGATCTCAACGCCTGTTAGGTCCGATTGGGCGCGGGAGTCGTCCCAGAGTTCTGCTATCCCAGGTGTCCAGAAGTGGAACGGTCCCTCGATCTCGCGGGCGAGGGCGGCGCGGATCGCGAGTAGATCGCGGTCGATCGAGCCAGGAGTGTCGCCCGACGCCCCGCCGATCCGATCGGCCAGACCATCACGGATTGTCCGCTTCATCGAGGCCGAAGAGATCGGCTCGAACACATGGGGTCGAGCAAGGAACTGCAGCGCGTTGCGGATGTCGGAGCGGTCGTCACCGGAGGTGAGCATGACACGCTGCAGCTCCCACGGATCGGTCCGTGCTGAGTCGCGCTCGGCCTCCGACAAGTCGTTCCAGTGGCGCACGAAGGTCGAAGCCCAAATGACGTGTCGCCACAGTGCCCCGTTGTACCAGGAACCCGGTTCGAACCCTGCGGTCCCGGCTGGGCGGGCAAGCCAGGTCGACATTGGCGCCGGGATGGCCCAGGGGGAGTCGAGATGCGTCAGCACCCGGTCGACATGGGCCCTGCGTGTCTCGGGGCGGGCCGACCGAATCGCGTGCTCTCGCAGGAAGACGAGTTCGGCCGCAAGGAGCACGACCTCACGAGATGCTTCTTGGAGTTGCTGATCGAGCTTCTCCCATTGGCCCTGGTCCTTTCCGACGATGGGGTTGTCCCCAATTCTGGCCCGAAGTTCTTCTGCCGCCTCAGCTGTCCAGATCGTGGTCGCCGGGTCGATCACGGACCGACCATCTCCAAGCATGTGAGTGAACACCTCGCCAATCTCGCGCGCGATCTTCATGTCAGGGGCCGGACGCGAAGCTTCAAGGGCAAACTCTGAGTCGACATCGAAATGATCATTGGCCATGTCTGCAGTCTGCCTGATCGTTGCAAGGTTTGGGGCCCTCGCATTTTGCGATGAAAACCCCTCTAGTTGCGGCGGCAAGGACATAGGGCACTTGTCGACGATGAGTCGAACGAGCCGATACGCAAGGGCTACAGCCGAACAACTCCTGGGCATCGTCGAGCTCGACACCCGGGAAGCGTCTGCGCCTCTTGAAGACTTCACGTCATCGACTCGGAACTACATCGTGACTAAGACGGCAACCGGACACCCTTGCCGCGGTCATGTTCGATTGACACCGAACCTCCACCGGCGGAAGGATTCCACCGATGCCCGACGCATCGAATCCCGGCGGCACCGGTTCACCGGACCCGGCTACTACCCTGACCCGTCCGGTGTCATGCGATGGTGGAACGGAGTTCAGTGGACCGAACGTGTACAGAACAGCGGACCACCTCCGCCAATACCGCAGCCGCTCAAGAAATCGCACACCGTGCGCAAAATCCTACTGGCGCTCGTCGCCGTGAGCGTGTTAGTTGTTGCGGGTCATGACGTTGTAGACACCAGCGCGAGGGGTTGAAGGAAGGCGGACGTTGTCCTGGCACCAGGTGATCGATCTTTCCCAGCTGACCCCTTCGGGGACCCCATGCGCGGGCATCCCTCGACGCTCACGCAGCACCGTCCGCCTCCTTGTTTTGACCGCATGGACGACATAGAGGCAGCTTACTTTCGCACTTCGGCGGCCAGGCGGGACTGTCGGAATAAAGGTTGATCTGGTTTTGGCCGACACGCCGAACTTGCTTGGCGAGAAGGCACGATCATGACCGAAACACTCGATCCTATGGATCAGCCGAAGATCGATCCCCAGCAGCTGGCGCAGCAGTTGCTCGCCCAGGCCAAGACCGACGGCGTCGAGCTGGTCGGCCCGAACGGACTACTCAACCAACTCACCGCCTCGGTGCTCGAAACCGCCCTCGAAGCGGAAATGGACGAGCACCTCGGCTACGAGAAACACCAGATAGAAGGGAGAAACAACGGAAACTCCCGCAACGGCCGGCGCAGCAAAACCGTGCTGACCGAGATCAGCCCAGTGCAGCTCCGGGTTCCGCGAGACACCGACGCCTCGTTCGATCTGCAGATCGTCAAGAAACGCCAGCGGCGCCTGACCGGGGTCGACGAGATCATCTTGTCGCTGTCGGCGAAAGGGCTGACCACCGGTGAGATCGCCGCCCACTTCGACGACGTCTACGGCGCGACGGTGTCGAAGGAGACGATCAGCAAGATCACCGACAAGGTGCTCGCCGAGATGACGGAGTGGTCCGTCCGGCCGCTCGACCCGGTGTATCCGGCGGAAGTTCATCGACGCCATCCACGTCAAGATTCGCGACGGGCAGGTCACCAACCGGCCGGTCTATGTCGCGATCGGCGTGACCGTCGACGGGCACCGCGACATCCTGGGACTGTGGGCCGGTGACGGCGGCGAGGGTGCGAAGTTCTGGCCCGCCGTCCTGACCGAGATCAAGAACCGCGGCACCGGTGACGTGTGCATCGTGGTGTGTGACGGACTCAAGGGTCTACCCGAGGCCATCACCACGGTGTGGGAGCAGGCGATCGTCCAGACGTGTGTGATCCATCTGCTGCGCAACACCTTCCGTTATGCGTCACGCAGGTACTGGGACGAGATGAGCCGGGATCTGCGGCCGGTCTACACGGCAGCTACCGAGGTCGCGGCCGGCGAGCGGTTCGACGAGTTCGCCGCGAAATGGGGTCCGCGCTATCCGGCGATCATCCGGTTGTGGCACAGCGCGTGGAGCGAATTCGTGCCGTTCCTCGATTACGACCCGGAGATCAGACGCGTGATCTGCAGTACCAACGCGATCGAGAGCATCAACGCGCGATACCGCCGGGCGACCCGGGCCCGCGGACATTTCCCCCACGAACAAGCCGCGTTGAAGTGTCTGTACTTGGCGACCCGGGCTCTGGACCCGACCGGGAAGGGAAGAGCACGATGGGCAGCGAGGTGGAAGCCGCCACTGAACGCTTTCGCTATCACGTTCGAGGGCCGGATCACCCGAGTGAGAACTAAACCGATGCGCCAGAACCGGATCCACCGGAAAGCTGACACTCCCGGCCAGGCCACCGCTGCTACCGGCTTGATGGATGCAACCTTGACGGAGTCCGGTGACTGACTGCTAGGAAGGGTAGGTGCAACTCAGTAATGGCCGGACGGCTTGGTTGACGCTTTCAACGACGTCGGACTACCGACGTTTGGTAGGCAGCGATAAGTACGACGATAATCCTGAATCGCATTACAGCTGGAACAGCCTGGTCACCCATCATGCCACGGTGCAACCTGGCGATGTCTTAGTGTTGTGGGACAAGAAGATCCTCCTCGGTATGTCCATTGTGGAACAGATTGAACTTGGAGAGGGTAAGGCCAAGCGAGCGCGGTGCACCATTGCGACCGTGCAGCAGTGGTCGAGCGTAAGAAAAAACTTCCCCGGTATAAGTGCGACAAATGTGGTGCAGAGTTCGGCGAGTCTCCGAAGATCGAAACGGTCGACGTCAAGACCTACCGAAGTAACCACGCTCAAGCATGGACGCCACTAGAGGGGCTTCTCGACGGACGGCAACTTCGAGCCCTTTGTGTTAGCCCGAAGGCTCAGGACAGCTTCCGGCGACTCCGATGGGATGCATTCCAGCAAGCAATCCGTAGGGTGACGACGGGCGATCCCTTCGGTGCCCTCGTAGCTGCCGGCAAGCAGATTGCTGGGGGTCACACGACCGCAATGACGCGCATCCGTCGGGGGCAAGGCGCCTTCCGCGCCCAGCTGCTTGACAAATACGGCAATCAATGCGCACTGACGGGGCCATGTCCCCCCGAAGCGCTTGAGGCTGGGCATTTGTATAGCTATGCGAAGGTTGGGCAACACCGAAACCAGGGAGGACTGCTGCTGCGCCGGGATCTTCACCGACTATTCGACATAGGGCTGCTGGCGGTTGACGACGCAAGGGTAATCGATCTGACTGAGGAGCTTCGTGGATATCCCAACTACACTCCGTTGCACGGCACACCAGTTCAGATCTCCTTGACCAAGGTTCATCGTCACTGGCTTAAGTTGCATTGGCAGCAACACCGAGGTTGAAACGTTGCCAGGGTGTAGCGCGATAGCCCTGACCTCGCGGGTCGTGGACGACGGACATCAGCGTCGAGCACTGGGCCGGACGGAGGAGATCAAGTACAAAGAGTGCCTACTGGCATCACACAGAGATGAACGTCCTTGTCGCCCAGCGCAACGAGCCTGGATCTGGTTGCGGCAGTGCAGATGCGGGAGACCCTTTGCTCAGCCTCGGAACCGAGCGCTCACGGTATCGGGAGATCCAGGAGCACTTGATAGCGCCGCATCCTGAGGGAGTGTTGGAGGACTTCCGCTGCTGGTTATTAGAATTACAGCCTGTTCCTACTACCTCGAATGTCAATTAATGACTTGAGAATCCATCAATAAGGAGGATCAATGGCTCGTCCAAAGCGGAGGGTAGCTGTTCATGTGCAGGGTGAATTCGGCGTCACTATCACGAAATCTTCGTTGCCGCAGCACTGGGTATGCAGGGAAATAAGTCCTGATTACGGGTTGGATTTGCATATCGAAATGTTTGGGGATGCACCAGAGGCGTCAGGGTCTTGGGATGCGCTGGGTGAACACATATTTGCTCAAGTGAAGACCGAGAAAAAGGTAAAAACCTCCTGGATAGATCCATTTCGTAGTGTGGGATCAAAGCCGCATTCGATTCTGCAATCAGGCGATGATGAATCCGAAAAATTTGAAAAATTGGAAGTAGTTTCGTATAGTCTGGAAGTTGAAGAAATTGAGACCGTGAGGAGGATGGGAGCGGCTGTCCCGGTGGTACTTGTAGTCGTTGACATGGCTACACGAGTTCCTTACTTCATTTGCCTTAACGACTGGATATCTAAGGTGCTGCCGATCTTCCGGCCAAGGTGGAGAAACGGTAAGGCGGTAACCGTCCATATACCAACTAGTTCCGTACTTTCAAATGAGTCGTCATGGATTTACCTCTCCGTACTGGCCAAGCGCGCAAAGTTCTATTCAGCCTTCAGTGCATTCAGGTCCCAATGTAAGGAGATTAAATACGCTACCGAGGCCATCATTCACGCGTTCGATCGGGATGGCAAAGCGCTCCGAGAGGTATTTGAATTGAAAGAGCTATTTTCGTTCTACTACTCCGATAATATCGCGTTGGACGTATGGGGATCGGAGGCGATCCCCACGATCGGTCTAATGGACATAGTGCGAGAGCAGATTGATGAAATGAAAATTATAATCGAATCCGTTTCCGGTGATCCGGATTCGATTTCTAATGAAAGAGAATGGTTTGATATGGTAGGCAAGCTTCATCGTGTAAACGCACTATACGAATCAGTAGCAAGTTCTTCGGATACGTATGAGGCAATGGTTCGGGAAAAGATGCTGCCTACTCAGCTAGCTACCCTCCTGCCCAATTAATCTCAGGGCGGTAGGCGTCCGTCGACGAGGTGTTCGGTGCCTGATCGGACACCAACTCGGCAGGAGTTCGCTGCGGTGGAGGTCAACGCGCTGGCTTCCGCCGAGCCGGGAGAGTGACTCACTTACAAGGTCTACGACCGCGACAAGCGCCGGATGGACTACGTCGCCGCCCCGTGATCTGCGCACCGGGAAGATCGCCGCGGTCCGCAAGTCCGGTCTGCGCATCGACTCTCGTGTCGCCCCGACTGCGGACGGTCGCCTCGCCGTAGAGATTGCCCGCACTGCCTGAAACAGCTGTGACCAGTAAAGAGGGCATGTCCCCTTCGTGTGCAATGGCCGGCTGTTGCACGCGCAGATCGCGTAGTGACGGTGACGGCACTCGCGGCACCGGGCTTGTAGGACCGATACAACTCGGCCCGGATTTCGTACCGCAGCCCACCACGGGTGGTGCAGGCCAGCAGGTCGCGCAGCAACTCTTTGGCGATCCACCTCAGGTTGCGCCAAAGATGCCATCGGTCGGCGACCTGTACCGCGTCCGGTGCGCCGATCCGGACGGCTTCTGCATATGCGCCGGCTCAGTCACGGCACACGATCTCGGCACCGGGATGTGCTTGGAGCCAGGTGGAGACGGTGTCGCTGGCTCGGTCGGGCAGTAGATCGACCGGTCGTCCCGAGGTTAGATCCACGATCACCGTTCCGTAGACGTGGCCGCGGCGCAGCGCGAAGTCGTCGATTCCCAGGATCGAAGTTTGCTGGATTGACCGATCCGAGATGGCGCGCACGCCACCCAACAACGTGTCCCTGCTGACGTGTACCCCGAGTCGGGCTGCGAGGCGGGCGCCGGCGTGACCGGCCACGGCCAGGCCGATCGCCTCGATCATCGTGGTCAGTGCCGTGGTTCGCAGAGTCCGATGCTGTGTCAGTCCGCCGGCAGCGTCGGCGAGGGCCTGCACTCGGGTGCGGATCTGCGCCCACACCCCGCCGCGTTGCCAGCGCCGGAACAGTCCGTACACCGTCTGCCACGGTCCGTACCGGTCCGGGATGTCCCACCACGGGCATCCTGTGCGGATGCGCCACCGGATCCCGTCGATGAGCTGGCGTTTCGTTTCGGCGGCCGGCCCGCCTTCTTTCCCCGCGGCAGCAACGGCTCCAACCGCGCCCACTGCGCGTCGGTCATATCCGCCCGCCCCGGTACCGCTACGCTGGGCACGAGGTCTCCGGTATTCAGGTTTGTCTTGGTCGATTAACCCTCTACCGGAGACCTCGCTCATTCAGTTGTCATGACACGCCAGGCGGGGCAGTGAACCCCTCGGCAGAACCACATTTGAAACACGGCCTAGTGGTCGGCATCGTCGTGCGCCTCTACAATTTGGGTCAACTGTCTGTTGGTCTGAGCGATGTAGGCGAGGCCATGTATGGGCTCGAACAAAGGATCGAACTACAGTCTGCCGCGGATAATCTGCGGTTATCGGTCGTATTACCTGGAAACTAATTTGCCGTCTCCAAGGGGCAACTATTATGTCCGCCGCCCTCGATGCTGCCGTCCGTGAGTTCGCTCGCAAGGGCTGGCGAGTCACCAACGTCAGCCGTACTTGCAAGATTGTCAGGCACTGCGAAACCCATAAAGCTCCGCTGATCAGTCGGAAGTACAACCCGGCCAGTGTCATGCTTACCGAGGTGTCGCCGGGCCGGATCGAGATCGAGATGCTCGACAAGTTGAGCTTTCCGCCGGAATGGTATGGCAAGTACCTGCGCCTGTCGAGGAGAGCACGAAAGGCGGCCGAGCGGACGGCCGGTGTTGTCGACTCGACCACGCGTCACAACCTGACCCCGCCGGACAATCCTCGCCCGAAGTGGTCGAACGGGTATGGCCTGCTGAGGTGATGGGCTGGCCTGCGGGAGACGGCGGCACGGGTATCCCGCTACCGGTGCGAGAGCACTTCGTGTGAGCAGAATATGTTGCAGCACAGAACCGGTCGGCTCGCACGTCCCGGGGGCCATCGGACGATGCGCCCGGAGCATTCTGCGCCGTTGATGGTCCCCGCGTCAGCGGACTCGACCACTTCGGCGCCACCGCTGTGCTTCTGGGTTCAACTGGTGCCACTGCAATCAGTGGGCGGTTTGCATTTCCTCCGCCTCGTACTTGGCGACATAGCGTCGGACTTGAGCCGAGATGTGGTTGCGCAACTGTTCTGCCAGGCGATCGCCAGGCTCGGATCGTGGAGCATCACGTAGGGCTATAGCGGCCATGCGAGCGGTGAGGGTTCCGTGATCGTCCAGGAGTCGTTCCAGTAGTGCCGAAAGGCGTGGGTCGTCGTGCTGAGAGGAGGCGAAGGTGAGCTGATTGACCACGATCGCGCGTATCCAGGGGTCTTTGTCGCGGGAGAGGGACCACAATGTGTCGACGGCTCTATCGAGTCCTCGGGCGGCGATGACTCTGATGGCAGCTTCCTTGTGTTCGCGGGTGGGGCCGCACATCAACTCCCACAGTTCAGTGTCGGTGATGGAGTCGGGATCGATCGCGGCGAGGGCACCGGCGGCAAGGCCACGCACGTCCTCCTTGACCAGATGATCTGAGACGCCGGTGAGCATCAGGGTTCGAAGTGGGCCGACCAGAGTTACGCGTATGTCGTCGGGGATGTGGTCGGCGAGGCGTCGTAGATGGGTCAGCATTCCGCTGAGATAAGTCATCCAAGTCGAGGCGCTGAAGGTCAGAAGCTTGCGGACGGGTTCCCATCGGGCGTGGTCGCGGTGCCATACGTTGATCAGGACCAGGGTGGCGCCGATATCGTGGGCAGAGATGCGGAATGTTCCCCGTCCCATGTCCGTGATCATGCTGTCGATACGACGTCCGAGATGGTCACAAAGCCCTTCGACGGTCTCAGGGTCGAGATCGCGCACGTCTCCGAACGACTCGAGAGCATCGAGATTCCCTTCACGAATTTCGGCGCGAAGCCGGTCGCGGTGGGAAGAGCTGCCTTCGGCCACGACCGTGGAGATGGCATGGCGGAGCTCGGAATCGTCGTTGTCTCGGGCAGCAAGTGCTACGCGATCGTCCGGGGTCCACGCTGTGGAGGGGATAGCTTGTACGATCCGGGCCCAATCATGTCCCCATCCCACGTCTCCATTCGAGGGTAGAGACAAAATGTGGTCGATCAGCTCTCGCAGAGTGGTGTCGGACAGCGCTGGAACAAGGCGTGTCAGCGTCTCGAGCAGTGCATGGTCTGCGGAGAAGATGGGTTGAAAGCGCTCGACGAATCCGTCGAGATCGGCGAGGTTCGACAGGATCCATCGGCACGTTCGATCCGCGGTGTTGTGGTCGAGTACATCGGCCGCCGCGGCGAGAAGCTTGAGATCAGCGGGAAGTGACGTACGGGTCGACGTGTTGAGATCGACCTCGGCGGCGGCGTCCTGTGCGGCAGACGCGGGACCGGCATCGAGAAGTCTCTTGACGGCGAGTTCGAGCGCTTTGCTATCGCCCGCGCGGCGCAGCGCTGTCAGCGCTGTGGTGGTCTTGTCTGCATCTGACGAAGCCGTTTCAAAGGTGAGGATGTGCTTGGCCAGAAGCGCAGAGGCATGACGCCAGGCGGAATGCTCGGCCGTCATGCCTGCGATCAAGCTGGCCGCGCGTAGCCGGAACCATGTCTCACCGTCGCCGCGTATGGCGGCGGTGTGTGTCGCCCAGTTGCGGAAGTGGTCGTCGAAGTGTTGCTGAAGCCCGGAGGAGATCTCTTGGCTGCGCCACCACGCGGCGAGTGTGTCGCGGCCGGCGATCACTCCTGATAGGTCGCTGCGCCACCCGCTGACGTTGAAAATGATGTCGGTGCCGGCACCGGCGATTGCGGTGGCAGTGGGGTCATTGGGTTCGAGGGTGCGCAGGCGCTGCACTTCGATCGCAAGCTTGCTGGCTGGGTCAAGTTCTCCGAGTTCGGTGAGGCAGCGTGCCTTGTGCACGAGCAGCCAGTAGCGGTCAGCGGGGGTGTAGTAGTCGTCGGCGGTGTCGAGTGCCTGCTCGATGATGACCAAGCCTGCTCGAGGATCTTGATTTTCGACGTGTAGTGCGCAGACGATTGCGCTGGCCGCGGCCCGCTCGTGTGGCTTGGACGTTGCCTCGATGAGGTTTCGGACCGCATCGATGTCCTTGCCGTCGACGAGCACGTCGTACAAAGCCGCATACAGACGCCACAGCCACTCGGATGAGGTCCGGCAGGTATCGAGGTCGGGAACGGCGGCTTCCCGGCCCGGGAGAGGAGGTTGAAGGGGGCGAAGTCGCATCTTGACGAGCAGAGCGATAGCTTCGAACGGGGTAGCCTTGTTCACCCCGAGATTGGGGTGAGGCGCGACCAACCGCGGCGTGAGTAAGGCATAGCGGAGCCGATTGACACGCCCGATAGGTGCGTGGCTGTTCCAGGCGCTGCCTTCCCAGATTGACGCCGGTCGTCCACTGGCAGCGACGTCCATCAAAGCATCGACGTGGTCCAGGTCGATGGTCGAGTCCTTCGGTACAAGGATCTTCATTCCTAGTCCGGTGGACTGGATCGAGTCGGCGGTGACGTGCACCCAGTAAGAGGTCTCGGTGTCTTCGTCGTGGAGGATCAGGATGGTGGGCAGCACGTGGTCACGCCAATATGGCAGGTGCTCGCCCTTGGTGTCTTCGAACCACCATCCCACGATTTGTCCGGTGTGGTCCTTCTTGGGTTTGAACTGCGAAGGGCCTGTCTTGACTTGCGCTGCGATCATGAGGCCGTAATCGAAGAGGCCGTCGTCGCGAGCCTCGATGAGAAGGTCGATACCGAGCTCTCCCTGGGAGGTCCTGTATGGCTGCCATCCCATCTTGGTGAGCTGATAGTCCACTGCAGCCACACCGGCATTGCCGGTGCGTTCGTTCTGGTTCGCCCTCCTGGCCACGGCTCTTCCTTCGCTGCTGATCCACCGTAGATCATCGTCGTGTGTTGTTCACAGCATCGACGAGATCCACATTAGGGGCCACTACCGACAGCAACGATGAGTGATTGAGCGAAGATCGCGGCTGTGGAAGTATCAGCGACTCCCCATGCCCTTGGCAGCGGCTCAATGCGCGCGGTGGTGATCGGAGTGGACCGAGGTGGCGACCCGCAGCGTCGTGGTGAACGTTCCAGACCCTGCCGTGTCGGCGGTGGTGGTGCCGGCGGGTGTGGGTTGGGTCGGTGTCGGGGTGTGTGGGGTGGTGGGGGCGCGGTCGGGTGCTGTTTTCGGCGTGTTTTTTTAAATGCGTTGTGGCGCAATAGTTGTTGTTAATTATGTTGGTGTGTACGGTTTCACCGGCGTAATGCGCATGGCGGTTCGGTAATATTGGGTTATGCACTTGGTGTATAACGGGATTGGTGATTGTGCGTGTTTTTGATCATCTGGTGCTGTCTTGGGGTGTGGGGTATGATGGGAGCATGATGTCGGGACGGGGAGTCAGCAGCGGCGGTGGTGTGCGCGGCGCGCGCAGCGCGTCCAACCCTGTCGATGCTCTCCGGTGTGGCATGTAAGGTGACGATGAAGAACAGTGTCACACATGAAATCTCGATGTCGAGC